>NZ_JBITEZ010000004.1:0-654956 GCF_044455665.1 Nonomuraea sp. NPDC051191
CGGTTACATTCCGAACCCGGAAGTTAAGCTTCTCTGCGCCGATGGTACTGCACTCGGGAGGGTGTGGGAGAGTAGGTCACCGCCGGACAATCTTTCAAAGAAGGCCCCACACGGTTGTGTGGGGCCTTCTTTGCGTTGTGGGGGTGTTGGCGGGCGTCGTCTGGTTCTGTTCAGCGGGCGGGTGGGCTCGTCAGCGTGGGGCGGCCGCGGGTGGGGTGTAGGTGCTTGGAGGCGGCGCAGCCAGCTGGGCGGCCTGAGAGGCCGGCGCATGCTGGGCGTCGGTGGACTGTGTGGCGTGTGTGGGACGCTATCTGGCTTCTGTGGGTGGCAAGCTGAGGTCTGGGGTCCTGGGGTCGGGACCGGCTTCGGTCGGTGTAACTGGAATGGCAGGCAGCTGTCGATGGCGGCTCGGTCTTGGTGTCAGCTCTGGGATTCGGTCGTCGCGGATGGCTCGCCGCTGGTGGGCGTTTCGGGCGGCGCGTCGGCGGCTCCCTGGGAGATGACGAGGTCCCTCGGGAGCGTGGGGTGGGCGAGGGGTTAGTCGCTCTACGAACGATGTGGCTGGGGCTGCTCCGGGCCGTCAGAGCGCGGGCTCAGTGAGGCTTCCTTCAGCGGCACATCGTGCGATATGCATGCTCGTCCCCTAGCTCTTACCGCCGACTCAGCGGGTCAGGGCTTGGTGTCGGCGAGGCCTGGGGCAGTGTGTGGTGGCTGGCAGGGCGTTCGGGGGGATCTCGGCGTTCGGTGTCCTCCTGAGGCGGTGGGGGTGTGTTGGTGAGGTGGCCCTGGGCTTCTTGCAGTTGCCGGCGGGCGTCGGCGAGTTCGCGTTCGAGTTCCAGGATGCGGCGGATGGCGATCAGCGTCATGCCCTGGTCGGCGAGGTCGGTCACGTGCCGGACGGTCATGATGTCGGCGCGGGAGTAGCGGCGTTGGCCGCCGGATGAGCGGCTGGGGCTGATGACGTCGTGTTCGTCCAGGCGGCGGAGGTAGGCCTGGCGGACCTGGAGCATCTCGGCGACCTGGCCCAGGGAGTAGAGCGGGGCGTGTTCGTCGTCGAAGGGCAGCTCGGGCATCGTGGCCTCCTCGGGTTCGGGGCGGGGCCGGGATCACTGGGGCCCCGGTGCCGGGTCAGGCCCGGATGGCCTTTGTGTCGTCGCGCCGATTCGTCACCTTGCGGGCCCGACGCGTTCGAGGACGGCTGGAGTCGAGGTGTTTCGATGGGGACACGTCTGGCCAACGTGCGCATCCTCGCGGTGGGTGCTGACGCTTCGGACGGCAGGGACGTCGAAGCGTGGGCCGTCCGTCGGCGGCATGGTTCCGAGCCTCCTGCCTCTGCCGTGGGAGCTAACCTCCAACACGGTTTGCAGGTTAGAGAGCTGAGGGGAGGGAAGCAAGGAAGGTAAGGAAGTTTTTACCTGGGCGTGAGGAGTGTGCCGGTGAGGATCGTCACGGCATGGCCGGCGAGGTGGACGCGGTCGCCGTCAAGGCGGGTGTGCACCAGGCCCCCTCTGGCGGAGAGTTGCGCGCCGGTCAGCGCGGTGCGGCCGAGGCGCGCGGACCAATACGGCGACAGGGCGCAGTGGGCCGAGCCCGTCACCGGATCCTCCGGAATGCCGACTTTGGGAGCGAAGAATCGTGAGACGAAATCCGTGCCGGTGCCGCGGGCGGTGACGATGACACCGCGGGCGTCCACTGCCGACAGGGTCGGGATGTCGGGGCGCAGGGAGCGTACCGTCTCCTCTGAATCGACCTCGACCAGCAGGTCCAGGTCGCTTTTCCGGACCTCCACCGCTGCGGCTCCGAGCGCATTCTCCAGGCCGTCGGGAACCGTGACGGGCGTCACCTGCTTGGCCGGGAAATCCATCGTGATGAGGTCCCCTGTGGCGCGATTCACGGTTAGCGTTCCGCCGGCCGTGCGGAATTCGACCGGTCCGGTGGCGGCCCCGGTCGAATACAGAACGTGAGCGGTCGCCAGCGTGGCATGACCGCAGAGAGTGACCTCGACCACAGGGGTGAACCACCGTAGCGAATCGCCGAGCAGGAAGGCGGTCTCGGAGAGGTTCATCTCGGCGGCTACGCTCTGCATCCAGCCATCAGTAACCGGAGAGTCCAGCAGGCAGACACCTGCGGGATTACCCTTGAAAGCTGTGTCGGTGAAGGCGTCTACAGTGAACAGGCGCATGTGGCCGATGCTATACGGGGGGGACGGATATCCAGATGCAAGCAGGTTGCAAGCCGTACAAAATGGAATTAGGGCTGGGCGTGTCGCGTGGCGAATGCGGAATCGTCGGTTACCGTCCAATGTGTAGGGACGTGCCGATTACGGTGAGTTCCTGAGGAAAGGACAAGCCGATGGGGGCAGTGCGCAAGGTGGTGAACTACCTTGGCCTGAGCGGGGTCGATCACTACGACGACGGCTATGACGACGACGAGCACTACGAGGACGAGTACGTTCCGGCGACGGAGCGTGCCGCCCGGCGGTGGCGCGCGAACGTCGACGCGTCGCGCATCGTTATGGTCCAGCCGCTCAAGTACAACGACGCACCGTTGATCGGTCAGCACTTCCGTGACGGGCAGACGGTGATCATGGACGTCACGGGCATGGCGATGCCCGAGGCGACGAGGATGGTCGACTTCGCCGCCGGGCTCGCGTTCGGTTGCGAGGGGCGGATCGAGCGCATCGCCGACCGCGTGTTCCTGCTCGCGCCGGCGCACGTGGAGATCGAGACGACCTGATCAGGTCTACGCAGCGCGCGGGCCGCGACGAATCAGCCGGGTGAGCTCGGCTGCATCGTCAGCGGCCTGTTTCGCGCGTGCGTCCGCTTCTCTGGCGTAGGCGTGCAGGGCCCAGACGGCGCCCTCGGCCAGCTCCTTCAGCTCGTTGACCTGGGCGGCCACGTAACGGGCGTCGGCGACGACGGTCTTGTGGCGCTGCCAGAGCTGCCAGCCGCCCAGCCCGAGCATGGCCACCCCGGCGGCGGCCAGCAGGAGCGAGGCGCTGAACGCCGCTCCGGCCAGGCATGCGACACCCGCCACGATCAGCACGAAGGCGGCCCACGGCCGGCCGCGCGGCACGACGCCTTCGGTGAGGATGGCGTTCTCAGCCGTGGCGATCGAGGTCTCGTCGGGGCCTTCGGGGCGCAGGTGGATGCGGTGGCCGAGCAGCGGGACGGTCAGCGTGGCGGGCGGCGTCAACCGGCTGTCGGCTTCGAGCTCTTCGGCCAGGCCGCGCAGGATGGGCGCCGCGACGTGCAGGGCGATGGCGGCCAGGTGCGGGTCGGCGCCGGGACGCAGGTCGTCGAGCAGGTGGGAGATCAGCGAGGCCATCGGGCCCGCCGGGCCGCCCTGCCCGATCTGGGTGCGTAGGACCGCCAGCGGTTCGTCCTCGGCCCACGACGCGGCCGGGCTGGCCGAGCTGTTGCTGAGCGGGACGGCGGAGTCGTGGTCGGCCTGCCGCGCCGAGGTGATCTCGGCGCACCGGCCGCGCAGCCTGGACAGGCGGGCGGCCGCCACCGCCGGACGGGCCAGGTCGGGGATTTCGGCCATCTCCGGGAAGTCGGCCAGCGACGGCGGCACGACGACGGCGGGCTCGCCGGGCACCAGCGCCTGCACCCATTCCTCGACGTCGGCGTGCTCCTGCACGGCCAGCGCGTCGAGCTTGCGCAGCACGAAGATCTTGCCGGCCGGGCCGTAGGCGCCGCGGGCGGCGGCCAGCCAGAGCGAGCGCTGCCCGTGGGTGACGGGACGGTCGAGCGACAGCTCGCCGAAGGCCGTGCCGAGCCAGGAGGCGTGGATGCGGCTGCCCTGCCCGGAGACCGCCAGCGCCAGGCACAGGAAGAGCGCGGTCTGCTGCTGGTCACGGCCGGCGGCCCTGCTCAGCGGTTCGAGCGGGTCGTCGCCGGCGAGGATGGCGACCAGTGCTTCGACGGCCGGAGGCAGCCAGTGGCCAGGTATGTCGCGAAAGCCCGGAGCGGCGGGAGGGGCGGTGCCGTTGGCGGCGAGGTGCGCCAGCAGCGCCTCGGCGTAGCGTTGCAACTCCGTCGCTGCTTGGGGGCTCGCAGTCAGGTCCGTGCTCAAGGCAGAGAACTCCCCCATTTCGGCCTCAGTTCATGACCGCGTAAAGCCTAGCCGTTAGGGCGCGCCAACCAGGTGGAGGCGCGCCCACGACGGAACGGGAGACTTTGAGTCAACTGCCTGTTACATGCGCTCGGGGACGGGGACGCCCAGAAGGTCGAGGCCGGTTTCGAGCACGCGCAGGGTCAGCGCGCACAGGGCCAGCCGCGAGGCGCGGACCTCGGGCTCGACGTCGGACCGCAGCACCGGGCACTGCTCGTAGAACGTGCTGTACAGGCTCGCCGCCTCGAAGAGGAAGTTGCACAGCCGGTGGGGCTCGGACCGGACGGTGACCTCTTCGATGAGCGTGCCGAAGCCCAGCAGGTGGAGGGCCAGGGCGCGCTCGGCGGGGTCGCCCAGGAGGATCGGGGACGTGGCGTCCGCCGGGGCCATGTCCGCCTTGCGGAAGATGGAGCGGATACGGGCCGTGGCGTACTGCATGTAGGGGCCGGTGTTGCCGGTGAAGCCCAGCATGCGGTCGTAGTCGAAGACGTATTCGCTGTCGTGGCTGACCGACAGGTCGGCGTACTTCACCGCGCCCATGCCGACGGAGAGGGCGATCTCGTTCCGGGTGGCCTCGTCGTAGCCGCGTTCGGCGATGGCCGCCGTGGCCCGCTCGACGCCCTCCTGGAGGAGGTCCATCAGCTTGATGGACTCGCCCGACCTGGTCTTGAAGCGGCGGCCGTCCTTGCCCAGCATCATGCCGATCTGGACGTGTTCGGCCGAGACCGTGTCGGGCAGCCAGCCGGCCATCTGCGCGGAGGCGAAGACCATGCGGAAGTGCAGGGCCTGGTCGGCGCCCACGACGTAGAGGATGCGGTCGGCCTTCAGGTCGTGGACGCGGTAGCGGATCGCCGCCATGTCGGTGGAGGCGTAGCCGTAGCCGCCGTCGCTCTTCCTGATGATGAGCGGCAGGGGCTTGTCGTCGGAGCCGGTGAAGCCGGGCGGGAACAGGCAGAGCGCACCCTCGCTGTGGACGGCCACGCCCGACGACTCAAGATCGTCGCAGGTCCTCTCCAGCATGGGGTTGTACATGCTCTCGCCCGCCAGGTCGGCGTCGGTCAGCGTGACGCCGAGCAGGGAGTAGACCTTGTTGAAGTAGCGGACGGTGGCGTCCATGAAGACGTGCCACAGGCGCATGGTGGCGGGGTCGCCCGACTGGAGGGTGGTGACCCGGACCCGGGCACGCTGCTTGAAGCCCTCGTCGGCGTCGAACTTGGCCCGCGCCGCCTGGTAGAACTCGGTGCCCATGCCCGCTTCGAGCTGGGCGACCGCGGCCGGCTCGCCGATGTCGAGCAGGTGCTCGATGAGCATGCCGAACGGGGTGCCCCAGTCGCCGAGGTGGTTCTGCCTGATCACCTTGTTGCCGAGGTGTTCGTGCAGGCGGGCCAGCGAGTCGCCGACGATGGTGGTGCGCAGGTGGCCGACGTGCATCTCCTTGGCCGCGTTGGGCGCGGAGTAGTCGATCACCACGGTCTGCGCGGGCGTGATCGTGCCGACGCCGAGGCGACTGTCGTCGCGCATGCCCGCGGTCTGGGACTCGATCCAGGAGTCGGCGAGCGTGATGTTGAGGAAGCCGGGGCCGCTGACCTCGACCGTGCCGGGGAAGTCGGACAACTCTGCTCTGATCGCCTCGGCGACCTCCCGCGGGGCCCGTCGCAGGCGCTTGGCCAGGCTCAACGCGACGTTCGCCTGAAAGTCGGCGAACTGTGAGGGCCGGATCAGCGGGTCTGCGTCGGCGTGCTCGGCACCGAACGCGTTGGCCAGCGCCTGCTGGACGCGCTCGGTGAGCACTATCTGCGGGTCGGTCATGTTCTAAGGGTACCGGCGACCTTGACCGCGATGCTGATCGCCGCGGCAGCCACCAGGGCGATGCCGACGGCCGTCAGGTCGTTGCTTATGTCGCCGGGCGCGAGGGCGAAGAACTCCCTGACGGGAGGCAGCGCGAGGGCGAGTGCGAAGAGCCCCGCCATGGACGCCAGCAGCGCGATCCGCCACCAGTTGAGCGGCCTGGTGATCAGCACGAGCACCCACCACGTGGTGAGGAAGAGCGTGATCACCGCGGACGTCTGGTCCTCGGTCAGGGTGGAGGTGCCGCTGTGCGCGGCCCAGAACGACAGCAGCACCGCGACCGCGCACAACACCCCCGCCGGTACGGCGAAGCGCAGCACCCGCCGGACGAACCCCGGCCGCGCCCGTTCGAGCGTGGGCGCGAGCGCCAGGAAGAACGCCGGGATGCCGATGGTCAGCGCGTTGGTGAGGGTCGAGTGGCGGGGCGCGAACGGGAACATCACCCCGGCCACGCCGACGGCCAGCGACAGCACGATCGCGTAGAAGGTCTTGGTGAGGAAGAGGTTGGAGACGCGTTCGATGTTGGCCAGCACCCGGCGGCCCTCGCCGACGACGTGCGGGAGCGTGGCGAACCTGTTGTCCAGCAGCACCACCTGGGCCACCGCCTTGGTGGCCGGGCTGCCCGCGCCCATGGCGATGCCGAGGTCGGCGTCCTTGAGCGCGAGGACGTCGTTGACGCCGTCGCCGGTCATGGCCACGGTGTGCCCGCGGGCCTGCAGCGCGCCGACGAACTGCCGTTTCTGCTGCGGGCTGACCCGGCCGAACACGGTGTGGGAGTCGAGCAGCTCGCCGAGCTTGGCGGGGTCGTCCTGGGGGAGCGTCCTGGCGTCGACGGAACGGTCGCCGTCCGGGATCTTCAGGCTCATGGCGATGGCGGAGACCGCCTCGGGGTTGTCGCCGGAGATCACCTTGACGGTGACGCCCTGCTTGGCGAAGTAGCCGAGGGTCTTGAGGGCGTCGGGCCTGATCTTCTGCGCGAGGGTGACCAGCGCGACGGGCTCGACGGCCTCGCCGTTCTCGGCGGCCCGCAGGTCGTGCGTACGGCACAGGACGAGGACGCGGGTGCCGGTGGCGGCCAGCTCGGCGGCCTTGTCGTAGCCGTCGCCGTCGTGCAGCAGGACGTCGGGCGCGCCCAGCAGCCAGGCGCCGTGCCGGCCGAAGTCGGCGCCGCTCCACTTGCGGGCCGAGGAGAAGGGCACGGCCGAGGCCGCCGTCCAGCCGTCGGAGGGTGCGGGGTAGCGGGCCCGGATGGCCTGGGCGGTGGCGTTGGGGTGGGCGTCGAGGTGGGCCAGGGCGGCCAGCGCGGGCTCGACGGGGTGGCCGTCGCGCAGCGGGAGCACCTGGTCGAGGTCCATGCCGCCGGCGGTGAGGGTACCGGTCTTGTCCAGGCAGAGCACGTCGACCCTGGCCAGCCCCTCGATCGCGGGCAGCTCCTGGACCAGGCACTTGCGCCGGCCGAGACGGATGACGCCGACGGCGAACGCGATCGAGGTCATCAGCACCAGGCCCTCGGGGATCATGGTGACGATGCCGGCGACCGCGCCGGTGATGGCGGTGCGGAAGTCGGCGGAGTTGTGCAGTTGGCTGTAGATCAGCAGGGCGCCGATCGGGATGACCAGCCAGGTGATGTACTTGATGAAGTTGGCCACGCCCTCGCGCAGCTCGGAGTGGGCCAGGTGGAACTTGCTGGCCTCCTCCGCCAGCCGCACGGCGTAGGCGTCGGTGCCGACGCGGGTGGCGACGTACGCGCCGGAGCCGGCCACCGCGAAGCTGCCCGACAGCACCTCGTCGCCGGGCTTCTTGTGCACCGGGTCGGCCTCGCCGGTCAGCAGTGACTCGTCGATCTCCAGGCCGTCGGAGGCGACGACCTCCCCGTCGACCAGGATTCGGTCGCCCGAGCCGAGCAGGATCAGGTCGCCGAGGACGATCCGGCGCGGCTCGACCTGCTGCTCCCGGCCGTCGCGGCGGACGCGGACCGGCGCCTCGTTGATCACGGCCAGCTTGTCGAGGGTGCGTTTGGCGCGCAGCTCCTGGACGATGCCGATCAGCGCGTTGGCCACGATCACCAGCCCGAACAGGCCGTCCTGCCACTCGCCGAAGATCAGGATCAGCGCCCAGAGCACGCCGATGACCAGGTTGAACAGGGTGAACACGTTCGCCCTGATGATCGCGCTGAGCGATCTGCTCGACCGCCGCGGCACCTCGTTGGTCTTCGCCCCCGCGACCTGTGCTGAGGTGAGGCCGTCCACATTTCCCCCGTTCCTGTGGATCGGTCTCACACACTACGGCGTCACCAGAGCCTGTGTGAGCGATGTGTGGCGGCGATCCTGTCGCCGATCCTGGAGACGATGCCGCCCGCGGAGAGGTCGGCGGCGACCTGGCAGGCGGCGCTGATCGCGGGCGCCCTGGAGGAGCCGTGGGCGATCACCACCGTCCCGTTCAGCCCGAGCAGGACGGCGCCGCCGTGGGCCTCGGCGTCGAGGCGTCTGCGCAGCTCGCGGAGGCGGCCGCGTTGCATGAGCGCGCCGAACTTGGCGATCCGGCTCTCGCCGATGGTCTCGGCCAGCTCGCCGAACGCGTACCGGACCGCGCCTTCCATGGTCTTGAGTGCCACGTTGCCGGTGAAGCCGTCCGTGGTGATGACGTCCACCTTGCCGGTGAGGAGGTCGGTGCCTTCGACGTTGCCGGTGAAGCGGATGCCGGGGGAGGCCTGGAGCAGCTCGTGGGCGCGTTTGACGAGCTTGTTGCCCTTCTCCGGCTCGCTGCCGATGGTGAGCAGGCCGATCCTGGGCTCGGGGATGTCGTAGGCCAGCTCGGCGTAGGCCGTGCCGAGGTGGGCGAACTGCACCAGCATCTCCGGTTTGACCTCGGCGTTGGCACCGGCGTCCACGAGCAGGGTGGGGGTGGGGAGCGTCGGGAGCGCCACGGCGATGGCCGGGCGCAGGACGCCCTGCTGGGCCTTGAGCCGCAGCCGGCCGGTGGCGACGATGCCCGCGGTCGAGCCGGCCGACACCACGGCCGAGGCGTCGCCGCGGCGGACGAGATGGCAGGCGATGGCGATGCTGGACCTCGGGCGGCGCAGGCTGGCCAGGGCGCCTTCGTCCATGGCCAGGGCCTCCTCCGCCCGGACGATGGGGACCTCTTTGGTGGCGTCGTGGTCGGCCAGGGCCTCGTACAGGATGCGGGGTGAGCCGACGAGCACGACGGGGAGCCCGCGCTCCCGTACGGCGTGGACCGCGCCGGCCACGATCTCGTGGGGGGCGTGGTCGCCTCCCATGGCGTCGAGCGCGATGGGCCTGCTGTCGGACAATGGTCACCTCGTGGGACAGGCGAGCCCGCCGTCGCCGGCCGGGCCGGTGCGCGGGCTCGTGTATGTCCGCATCGTAGGCAGGCCGGAGGTCACGTCAACCGGCGGGTGGACCTCCCTGCTTCCCCGGCGTGGCGCTTCCATTCACGGGGACGCCCGTCAGTGGAGGTTCCAGTCGTCCAGGCCGCGGGTCACGATGACCTTGGAGAACTTCGACGAGCCGGTGACCCGGATCAGCGGGCCGTCGCCGGCCGAGCCGCCGCTCACGTTCCGTTTGCCGAAGACGGAGCTGCCCTCGTCGATCACGTGGGCGTTCTCCGGCACCCGGACGATCATCTTGCTGAACTTGGCGTCGGTCTCGATCGTGATCTCCCGCCCGGGGAGCACGGCGTCGGACAGGTCGATGACGAGGGCGCCGAAGCGGGCCGACAGCTTGGTGCGCCGGGACGCGACCCAGCGCCCCTTGCGCACGATCTTGCTGAACTTCGAGCTGATCACCTGGTGCTCGATGGCCTCGGGCAGGGCGGACGGGGTGGACACCTGGGGCAGGTCCCGGGTGAGGGGGACGAGCTCGCCGATCGTCTTCGCCGTGTAGGCGATCTCCAGACGGTCGGCATGCTCGACGCTGGTCAGTCTTCCGGTGGCGAGCGCGTCGCCCAGCAGGGCCGCCACGCGGTCGCGGTCGGCGTCGGAGGCGCGCAGGTCGAGATCCTCGGTCACGATAAATCAGTGTATGCGGGATCGCGATATGTCGCGAGTGTCGCGAACCTGCAAGGAAACTTGGAGCCCAGCGGAACCGGGGACGCGGCGCGTCGCGTCCGGATATTAAGGACCGTAGACGCGCGACAGGGTCGTGAGGTTTACCGGCGATCGAACAAAAAAGATGGGAAAGGCCTAGTGATCTTGAACCAGGCAGGCACCCGACGCTTCAAGGCGTACACGTCCAAGCACCTCGACGAGCTCCTGCGACGTGCGGGGCTGGACGACGAGGCGCGGCTGAAGGTCCGGGCCGTGGCCACGGTGCTGCCCTTCCGGACGAACGCCTACGTCGTGGATGAACTCATAGATTGGTCGGCGGCGCCCGACGATCCCATCTACCGCCTCGTCTTCCCTCAGGAGGACATGCTGCCCGCCGCGGACGTGGCCAGGCTGGCCGATCTGCTCAAGGCCGAGGCGCCCAACAGCGAGGTCCAGGCCGAGGCCAACCGCGTACGCGCCCAGCTCAACCCGCATCCCGCCGGTCAGAAGGAGCTCAACGTCCCGAGGATCGGCGACGAGCCAGTGCCGGGCATGCAGCACAAATATCCAGAGACAGTGCTCTTCTTCCCTAAACAGGGGCAGACCTGTCACGCCTACTGCACCTACTGCTTCCGGTGGGCGCAGTTCATCGGGGACGCGGACCTGAAGTTCGCCTCCGACGACATCGACCGGATGGTGTCCTACATCCGCCGGCATCCCGAGGTCACCAGCGTCCTGATCACCGGCGGCGACGCCATGATCATGGGCGAGCCGGTCATCCGGCGCTACATCGAGCCGCTGCTCGGCCTCGACCAGCTCGAATCGATCAGGATCGGCACCAAGGCGCTGGCCTACTGGCCGCAGCGCTTCACCACCGATCCCGACGCCGACGCCACGCTCGGCCTGTTCCAGGAGGTGGTGAAGGCCGGCAAGAACCTGGCGTTCATGGCCCACTTCTCGCATCCGCGGGAGCTGGAGTCGCCGCTGGTGGAGTCGGCGGTCGAACGCATCCTCGGCAGCGGGGCCACGATCAGGACCCAGGCGCCGCTGATCAGGTCCATCAACGACGATCCCGCCGTGTGGTCGTCGATGTGGCGGCGGCAGCTGCGGATGGGGCTGATTCCCTACTACATGTTCGTCGAGCGCGACACCGGGCCGCAGGACTACTTCGCGGTCCCGCTGGCCCGCGCGTACGAGATCTTCAGGGACGCGTACTCGACCGTCTCCGGGCTCTGCCGTACGGTCCGGGGGCCGTCCATGTCGGCCACGCCGGGCAAGGTGTGCGTGGACGGCGTCACCGAGATCGCCGGTGAGCGCGTCTTCGTGCTCCACCTCATCCAGGCCCGCGACCCAGAGCTGGTCGGGCGGCCGTTCTTCGCCCGGTACGACCCGTCGGCGGTCTGGCTGTCGGATCTGCGGCCGGCGTTCGCCGAGCGTTTTCCGTTCGAGCCGGCCGAAGCGCTGCTGCCCATCTGAGTGGTCGCGTTGTCGTACCACCACCGCTGAATTGTGCGCCCCCGGCCCGTGACATTTGTTAATGCGACCACTTGTTCGCGGGCCGTGCGGGCGCACGCCGTCGTCGCGGATCTGATCATGATCGGGTCCGCGCAGAATCCAAATCAAAACCGGGGTATTTCCCGTTTTGTCTCTCCGCTCAACGCTCCCCCTTTACTCGGTAACCGGGCTGCAAACCCTGCTACATGGGCTTTCCGGTCGCCTGCGGGCCATCACGGTGAGTGATACAACTGCTTCCGTAGCTCAGCCGTGACGGCACGCTTCGTGTGGTGCCCATAGCGTGTACGCCACGGCATTCGGGGGTTATCGATTCGCATTTCCACCGCATTCGAGAGCGATCGATCACGAGCCGGGAAGGCAATCATGAATCGAGTAGTCAAGGCGGCCGTTGCCGTCACAGCATTCGGCTTGGCGGCGGCTTTGGCCGTGCCAGCTCAAGCAGAAGTTCAATTCACTCACACCGCCAAGATCGTCCCGCTGGACGGCCTGGGCGGGGGCACCAGCGGAGGCCCGCTCGACCTGATCGGCGGCCTGCTCGGCGGCGGGCTGCTCAGCAGCCTGGGCGGCGGCCTCGGCGGTCTGACCGGCGGCAACAAGCCCAAGTCGGACGCCGCCGCCGAAGCGCACGCACGCGACATCGCCGACGAGAACCGGCGCGCCAGCCTGGCGATGACGCCGAACGCGGCCGAGGACGTCACCCGCTTCAGCGGCCCGCTGCCCGAGCTGTCGCCCATCCTCGGCGGCGCGTCGGTCGGCGGCGGCGGCAAGGGCCTGGCCAAGTCGCTGCCGCTGCTCGGCGGCGCCCGCATGGCGCAGCCGCTGGTCAAGGGCGCGCCGCAGAGCAACGGACAGCTCACCGGCGCGAGCGCCCCGCTGGGGGGCGCCATGGACACGATGACCGCCCTGGCCGGAGCCTCGGTCGGCGGCGCGATGGGCAAGGTGGGCGGCGGCGCGCTGCTGCCCGGCACGGGCGCCGGCACCGCCGGTACCACCGCCACGACGATGGCGGGCACCACCAAGGGGCTGCGCGACCTGTCCAGCGAGTCCGGCATGGGCGGGCTGACCCGTGCCGCCAGGATGGCCCTGCCGCACGCTTCGAGCGCCGAGCTGGCCCCGATGGTCGGGCACGTCGCCCCCGTCGAGGCCGCGCCGGTCGTCGAGGCGCTGCCGGGCACCACCCAGACCGCCTCCGTCGACGAGATCACCCCGCTCATGCAGGACACCGCGGGCTTCGTCTCGTCCAACGGCTCCAAGGCCGCCGGCTCCTACAGCGACATGATGTCCGCCCTGGGTTGGAGCACCGAGGCGCTGACGAGCTCGGTGCACGGCTCCGGGGTGCGCAACTGACGCGAGCGCGGCGCGTACCGGACGTGTTCAGGATGTGACCCGCGCGGGTGCGTCCCGGACATGCCGTGACGATGCGCGGACGCGGCCCGCCGAGGGCCGGTGCGACGGTTCGCCGGCGTCATAAGGTGCCGATGCTCGCGAACCGGCCGTGACGGCCGTGCGGCAGCCCGCGTTCATGCGCCAGGTTGTTCACGACGGCGCGTTCCCGCTCTCCCCGGCGTCAGTGGACGCCCGCGGGACGAGGGGGCGCCGTCGCCCCGATGCGACAGGCCGATGGTGTGCGCTCACAAGGTGCCGAGCGCCCCGACGGCACTGCCGCGCGTCGGTCGCGGGTCCGCCGCCACGGGCGGACGGGCCCGCCACGGGTCTGGGCGGACGTGCCTCAGCCCGGGGTTCGCACACGCGTCCCGCCGCTGACTGCAGGGCAGCGGCGCCGCGCCGAGCCCGCCGCCGGCCCCGATCCGGGGTCGGCGGCCTTCTCTTTTCCCCACCCTCGTACGGCTCCGCGCCCGACCGGGCCGGCTAGGGCAGCCGGACGCCGGTGCGGCGGGCTATCTGGGCCTGCAGCCGGGCCATCTGCCAGTGAAGGTCGAGCAGCTGCTCGGCGAGCTGCATTCTGGGCATCTCGGCCACGTCCTCGATGGCCAGGTGGTCGATCGCGGCCGAAAGCTCTCCCATCGCGCGCCCCCACTCCATCAGCGTTCCTTGGTTCGAATCCGCGTTCGAATTCTATCGGAACGCCCGTCACGCTGTCAGCGTTTCGGCGCGCGAGTCACCCGCGTTTCGCACGGGTGATCGAAACGGGCTCAGCCCTTGTTGTAGGCGGAGATGACTTCCTTGGGGTCGCCGTCCATCCGGATCTTGCCCTTGTGCAGCCAGATGACCCGGTTGCAGGTCTCCTCGATGACCTTGAGGTCGTGGGCGACCAGGAAGACCGTGCCGGCCGACTCGCGGATCTGCCGGATGCGGGCCTCGCTCTTCTTGCGGAACTCGCGGTCACCCGTGGCCAGGGCCTCGTCGATGAGCAGGACGTCGTGGGTCTTGGCCGAGGAGATGGCGAAGCGCAACCGCGCGCCCATGCCCGACGAGTACGTGGACATGGGCAGCTGGACGAACTCGTCGATGCCGGAGAAGTCGACGATCTCCTGGTACTTCTCCTTGACCTCGGCCGGCGTCATGCCCATGGCGTAGCAGCCGAGGACGATGTTGCGCTCACCGGTCAGCTCGCGCATGAGCGCGGCGTTGACGCCGAGCAGCGAGGGCTGGCCGTCGGTGTAGACCGCGCCCTCGTGCGGCGGCAGGAGGCCGGCGATGGCGCGCAGCAACGTGGACTTGCCCGACCCGTTGCGGCCCACGATGCCGATGGCGTCGCCGTGGTAGGCCACGAAGGTCACGCCCTTGACGGCGTGGACCTCCTTCATCTGCGGACGGCCCTGGCGCTTCAGCAGGCGCGTGAGGGCGTTGACCGCGTTGCCCTTCTCGTTGTCGGTGGCCGTGCCGTAGACGCGGTAGACGATGTGCAGGTCGTCGACGATGACGGTCGGGGTGCCCGTGGGAACGTCGAGCGGACGCTTGCCCTGGGGCTCCGGGTTGGGGTGCACCCTCACGTCCTTGCCGGGGACGGCGGGCTCCTCGCCCTTCACCTGTGACAGCTCCTCGGTCAGTTCAGCCACGCCCGTACCTCTCCTCGGACCGCCAGAAGTACCAGAAGCCGAAGCCGAGTGAGAACACTGCCCAGAATACGCAAGACACCAACACCATAGTCGGGGGGTTGTGTCCGTTTTGAGTGTGGTGGGTCTTGATGAGGATGTCGCGCATCCACTCGATGTAGGAGGCCGTCGGATTCAGGTACATCACGTCGGCGACCCACTGCGGAAGCTTGGCGGAGCCGACCACCTTGTCCTGGATCGAGAAGAAGACGCCCGAGGCGTAGAGCCAGGTGCGGGTGATGAACGGCAGCAACTGGTTGAGGTCGCGCATCTGGGCGCCCAGTCGCGCGATCACCAGGCTGGCCCCGATGTTGAACATCGTCTGGAGCGCCAGCACCACCGGGATCATGAGCCAGAACCAGGTGGGCCACTCGCCGGTGGCCGTCACGATGACGAGGAGCACGCCCATGGAGATGGCGAGCTGCTGCAGCTCCTGGATCGTGTACGCCAGCGGCAGCGAGGCGCGCGGGAAGTGCAGGGCGCGGATCATCGACAGGTTGCCGGAGATCGACTTGGCGCCCGCGGTCACCACACGCTGGGTGTAGGTGAAGACGAACATCCCGGTCAGCAGGAAGGCCGGGTAGTTCTCGATGCCGCCCCGGCCGCCCAGGATGACGCCGAACATCACGTAGTAGATGCCGGCGTTGAGGAGGGGGGTCAGCACCTGCCACAGCTGGCCCAGGGCCGAGCTGGAGTACTTCGAGACGTTGCGGGACGTCGCGTACGTCAGGATGAAGTGTCGCCGCTCCCAGAGCTGGCGCAGATAGACAGGGAACCTCGGCCGCGCGATGGCACGACGAAGTCCGTATCTCTCGGCGAGCTTGGCCAGCGGCTCCTGCCCGCTTCGGCCGCCCGCCTGGGCGTCCGCGACAGCGGATTCCGGCTGGCTCATGGCAAGGACTCTATTGGATCCCGGTCGGTGGGGTGCCTGCCGCGAGGGACGCGGCAGATGCTTGGACGGAGTCTTGGGGCGCCAGGTTCCAAGGTGCCGTCAAGACTCGCTCAACCGTAGCCCAGCGAGGCACGCCATGGCGGGAAGGGCGCGACCACGGTCCTGTAGGGGGTAATTTTCATCCGCTGTTCACGTCGAAGCTTGACCTGTTTGAGCATCCCTGGGCGGTTTGTATCCTTACGGGTGGAATGTCTGTGACGCTGGATTGGCGCACGTGTGACCGAACTGCAACGCGCCAGAGACTCGCTGGTGGCAAGTAGTAAGAGATAGTCGCGATCGACTGGCAGGGCGTCGGCTGGTTTGACCATGTCAGCCAAATCCGGGGGATACCAGGAACCCCCCGTCAGGCTGCTTACCATCACCGCAGCTCAGCGCTGTCGCCCACCTGTAGAGGGAGGATTTTTTTCACCATGCGTGTTACTAAGGGCGCACAGATCGTCGCCGGTACCGCGCTGCTCGCCCTCGCGGTTGCCGCGTGTGGCGGCGGTGCCTCGGACGGCGGCACTGCCGCGGGCGGCGGCGAAACGCCGGTCCGCATGGAGATCGGTGAGCCTCAGGAGCTCCTCAACCCGCTGAACACCACCGAGACCGAGGGCTCCGAAGTCCTCGCCGCGGTGTTCTCGCCGCTCGTCAAGTACGACGAGAACAAGCAGCCGGTTGAAGAGGCCGCTGAGTCGATCACCACCCAGGACAGCAAGGTCTGGACGATCAAGCTCAAGTCGGGCTACACCTGGCACGACGGCAAGCCGGTCACCGCGGCTGACTACGCGCGGTCCTGGAACTATGGCGCCAACCAGGACAACGCCATGAGCTCCTCCGCCTTCTTCTCCCGCATCGACGGCTTCGCCGACGTCCACCCGGGCGAGGGCAAGACGCCGACGGCCAAGGAGATGAAGGGCCTCAAGGCTGTCGACGACAGCACCCTTGAGGTGACGCTGTCCGCACCGTTCTCGCAGTTCAAGACGATGCTCGGGTACACCGCCTTCTACCCGCTGCCGGCCTCCGCGCTCGGCGCCGACGGCAAGGTGACCCAGGCCTACGGCGAGCAGCCGATCGGCCAGGGCCTCTTCAAGGTCGACAAGCCCTACAAGAAGGGCGGCGCGCAGACCATCGACATGACGGTCTACGACAAGTTCCCCGGCACCAAGCCGAAGAACTGGACCAAGCTGCAGTTCAAGATCTACAGCTCGGCCGAGACCGCCTTCCAGGACCTCCAGGCCGAGAACCTGGACGTGGACGACTCGCTGCCCGCCTCGGCGATCGCGACCGCCAAGTCCGTCCTCGGCGACCGTTACTTCGACGAGCCCGACGCCTCTGTGGGTTACATCGGCGTCCCGCTGAAGTACAACCCCGAGTTCAAGAACCCGGACGTGCGCAAGGCCATCTCCATGGCCATCGACCGCAAGACCATCACCGAGACGGTCTTCGCGGGCACCCGCGCCCCGGCCGACGACTTCATCAACCCGGCCATCCCCGGTTACCGTCAGGGCGCCTGCACGGCCTGCACGTACAACCCGGCCGAGGCGAAGAAGCTCTACGCCGACGCCAAGGGCCCGGCCAAGCTCGAACTCGGCTACAACGGCGACGGCGGCCACAAGGAGTGGATCGAGGCCGTCGCCAACAACCTCCGCGCCAACCTGGGCATCGAGGTCACGCCGAAGCCGTTCGAGAACTTCAAGGCCATCCTGGACGACCTGGACGCCAAGAAGTACAAGGGCCTGTTCCGTATGGGCTGGTCGATCGACTACCCGTCGGCCGAGAACTACCTGACGCCGATCTTCGGCACCCAGGCCATCTCGACCGGCTCCAACTACGGCGGCTACGAGAACAAGGAGTTCGACGACATCGTCGCCAAGGGTGACCAGGCCGCCGACGCTGCCGAGGGCCTCAAGCTCTACCAGCAGGCCGACGACATCCTGATCAAGGACATGCCGTACATCCCGGTGTACTTCTACCGGAGCAACTTCGGACACTCCCCCAAGGTCAAGGGCGTCAAGCTGAACCTGCTCAACCAGGTTCAGTGGGCCGACATCGAGAAGGCCTGACGTCATTCGCCGGGCGGACGGCTCTTGCCGTCCGCCCCTCGGAGGACTGAGCTTGGAGGCAGTCACTTGGGGCCGGGCAAACCGCGGCTACGAAGGTGACTGCCTCCACGCATGTACCGGAGGGCTTGAATGGGCCGTTATGTCATCAGGCGACTGCTGCAGGCGATACCCGTCCTGCTCGGCGCCACGCTACTCATCTTCGCGATCGTCTTCGCCCTGCCCGGCGACCCCATCCAGGCACTGGCGGGCGAGAAGCGCCTGGACCCGGCGGTGGCCGAGGTCCTGCGCGACCAATACCACCTGAATGACCCGCTGCTGCTGCAGTACTGGTACTACCTCAGCGGCGTGCTCCTGCACGGAGACTTCGGAACCACCTTCTCCAGGATCCCGGTCTCGCAGCTCATGGCCGGCAAGTTCCAGGTCACGCTGAACCTCGCGCTGACGGCTCTCGTCATGGAGGCCATCATCGGCGTCGGCCTCGGCCTGTGGGCGGCTCTGCGCCGCGGCAAGGCCTCCGACACCGCCATCCTCGCCTCGACGCTGCTGCTGATCTCCGTCCCCACTCTGGTGACGGGCTTCGTGCTCCAGCTCGTGCTCGGAGTCAAGCTCAAGCTGTGGACGGGGAGCGACATCTTCCCCGTGGCGGGCATCTCGGCCGGGTTCCGCAGCTATCTGCTGCCCGGTTTCGTGCTCGCCGGCACGTCGATCGCCTATCTCACCAGGTTGACGCGGACGAGCCTGGTGGAGACACTGCGCGCCGACTACATCCGCACGGCGACCGCCAAGGGCCTGTCCAAACGCCGCGTCATCGGCAGGCACGGACTCCGCAACGCGCTGATCCCGCTGGTCACCTACCTCGGCGCCGACCTCGGGAACCTGATGGGCGGCGCGGTCATCACGGAGACGATCTTCAACCTGCCGGGCATCGGCAACCAGCTGTTCCAATCGATCCTGCTGCGAGAACAACCGGTCGTCGTGGGCATCGTGACCGTGCTGGTGCTGATCTACATCCTGGCCAACCTGGTCGTCGACATGTTGTACGCAGTGCTCGACCCGAGGATCCGCTATGAGTAACGAAGCAAACGTCGGGCCCATGCTGCCGGAAGCGAAGTCGCTGGTCACGGAGGTCCCGGCGCCGCCGTCCCCCGAGAAGCAGGGCAGGCGCGGGAAGCAGAAGCAGGAGAAGCCCGCCAGCCTGTGGACCGACGCCTGGTACGACCTGCGTCGCCGGCCGATGTTCATCATCTCCGCGGTGCTGATCGCGATCCTGCTGGTCATGGCGTTCTGGCCGTCGTTGTTCACCTCGATCGACCCGACCAACGCCCAGACCTGCGACCTGTCCACCGCCCGGCAGCTCCCCAGCGTGGGACACCCGTTCGGCAAGGACAGCCAGGGCTGTGACGTGTTCGCCAGGACGATCTACGGCGCCCGCAACTCCATCGTGATCGGCGTGACGACCACGATCCTCACCATGATCGTGGGCGGCCTGCTCGGTCTCTTCGCCGGCTTCCGCGCCGGCGTGATCGACTCGGTCTCCTCCCGGGTCACCGAGATCTTCTTCGCCATCCCGCCGATCCTGGGCGCCCTGCTGATCGCCGCCACCTTCCGTGACAGTGGCATCAACAGCATCCTGCTGGTCATCGCGGCCCTGGCGGTGCTCGGATGGCCGATGGTGTTCCGCATCATGCGGGCCTCGGTGATCACGGCCAAGAGCCAGGACTTCGTGGTCGCCGCGCGGGCGGTGGGCGCGGGCCAGTGGCGGATCATGTTCAAGCACCTGCTGCCGAACTCGCTGGCGCCGGTGATCGTGGTCAGCACGATCAACCTCGGCGGCTACATCGCGGCGGAGGCGGCGCTGTCGTTCCTCGGGGTCGGCGTGCAGTCGCCGGACATCTCGTGGGGCCTCATGATCGCCGACGCCCGGCCGCGGTTCCTCGACGCGTCGCTGCCGCTGTTCTTCCCGGCCCTGTTCCTGAGCGTCACGGTGCTGGCGTTCATCATGCTGGGCGACGCCGTGCGCGACGCTCTCGATCCGAAGCTCAGGTAGAAGGGGGGATCAAGTGAAGAAGACGTCGACAGACGTGTTGCCCGCCGAGGGAGGGCTGGGCAACGAGCCGCTGCTCGCGGTGGACAACCTGCACGTGGAGTTCCGTACGCGTCAGGGCGTCGTGCGCGCGGTGAACGGCGTGAGCTACACGGTCAACCCCGGTGAGACGCTGGCGGTGCTCGGCGAGTCCGGTTCGGGCAAGTCCGTGACCGCTCAGGCGATCATGGGCATCCTGGACATGCCGCCGGCCGTCATCCCCAAGGGCGAGATCCGCTTCAAGGGCACCGACCTGCTCAAGCTCTCGGACGACGCCCGCACCCAGGTGCGCGGCCAGCGCATCGCGATGGTCTTCCAGGACGCCCTCTCGGCGCTCAACCCGGTGTTCACCGTGGGCTGGCAGATCAGCGAGATGTTCCGGGTCCACCGCGGCATGTCCAAGCGTGACGGCCTGAACAAGGCCGTCGAGCTGATGGACAAGGTCCGCATCCCGGCCGCCCGGCAGCGCGTCAACGACTATCCGCACCAGTTCTCGGGCGGCATGCGGCAGCGCATCATGATCGCGATGTCGATCGCGCTCGACCCCGAGGTCCTGATCGCGGACGAGCCGACCACCGCGCTGGACGTGACGGTCCAGGCGCAGATCATGGAACTGCTGGCCGAGCTGCAGCGCGAGAGCCAGATGGGCATGATCCTGATCACCCACGACCTGGGCGTCGTGGCGGACGTGGCCGACAAGATCTCGGTCATGTACGCCGGCCGGATCGTGGAGAACGCCCCTGTGCACGACATCTACCGGGCGCCGGGGCACCCGTACACGAAGGGTCTGCTGGAGTCCATCCCCCGGGTTGACCTCAAGGGCCAGGAGCTGTACGCGATCAAGGGTCTACCGCCCAACCTGCTCGACCTGCCGAGCGGATGCGCGTTCAACCCGCGGTGCCCGTACCGGCAGGACAACTGCGTGACCAGCGCCCCCCAGCTCTACGAGATCAGCGGCACGCGTGGCAGCGCCTGCCACTACTGGAGGGAGGTCCTCGATGGCGAGCAGCAGTGAGCGCATCCTCGAGGTTCGCGACCTGGTCAAGCACTTCCCCCTGACCCAGGGCATCGTCCTCAAGAAGCAGATCGGCGCGATCAAGGCCGTCGACGGCGTGTCGTTCGATCTGAACAGGGGCGAGACCCTGGGCATCGTGGGCGAGTCGGGCTGCGGCAAGTCCACGCTGGCCAAGGTGCTGATGGCGTTGGAGCGGCCGACCTCCGGGTCGGTGAAGATCAACGGCAAGGACATCGCCAAGGCCAGGGGCGGCGACCTGAAGCGCATGCGCCGCAACATCCAGATGGTGATGCAGGACCCGTACACCTCGCTGAACCCCCGGATGACCGTCGGTGACATCATCGGCGAGCCGTACGAGATCCACACGGAGGTGGCGCCCAAGGGCGACCGCCGCCGCAAGGTGCAGGAGCTGCTGGAGGTCGTCGGCCTCAACCCCGACCACATCAACCGCTACCCGCACCAGTTCTCGGGCGGCCAGCGGCAGCGCATCGGCATCGCCCGCGGCCTGGCGCTGCAGCCGGAGATCATCGTCTGCGACGAGCCCGTCTCGGCGCTGGACGTGTCGATCCAGGCCCAGGTGATCAACCTGCTGGAGCGGCTGCAGAACGAGTTCAACCTGGCCTACATCTTCATCGCCCACGACCTGTCGGTGGTCCGCCACATCTCCGACCGGGTGGGCGTGATGTACCTGGGCAAGTTCGTGGAGCTCGGCAAGGACGTCGAGATCTACGACAAGCCCGCTCATCCGTACACGCAGGCGCTGCTGTCGGCGGTGCCGGTTCCCGACCCCGAGGGCCGGGAGCAGCGTGAGCGGATCATCCTGCAGGGCGACCCGCCCTCGCCCGCCAACCCGCCGTCGGGGTGCCGCTTCCGCACCCGCTGCTGGAAGGCGCAGGAGATCTGCGCGGAGGAGGAGCCGTTGCTGCAGATCCGGACGGGGACCGGGCACGAGAGCGCCTGTCACTTCGCCGAGACGCACGACGTGGTCCACGCGGGATGACCTGAAGACCCTCCGGGAAAGCTCCCGGAGGGTCTTCTCACGTCGTGGCGACGATGGCCGAGCCGTGGCCGAACAACCCCTGGTTGACCGCGAGGCCGACGCGCGCGCCGGGCACCTGGCGCGCGCCCGCCGCCCCGCGCAGCTGGTTCGTCAGCTCGCAGAGTTGCGCGATCGCCTGGGCCGGGATCGCCTCGCCGAAGGAGGCCAGGCCGCCCGACGGATTGACCGGCACCCGGCCGCCGAGCGCGGTCTCGCCCGCCCGCAGGAGCTTGTCCGCCTCGCCCGGCGGGCACAGGCCGACGTCCTCGACCCAGTCCAGCTCCAGGGCGGTGGACAGGTCGTACACCTCGGCGAAGGAGACGTCCTCGGGGCCCAGACCGGCCTCCTCGTAGGCGGCGTGCGCGATCGCGGCCCTGAACGGCCTCTCCGGCGCGGGGACGGCGGCGCAGGAGTCGGTGGCGAAGTTCGGCAGCTCCAGGACCGCGTTGGGGAAGGTCGGCGTCACCGTGGAGACGGCCGCCAGGCGCACCGGGGCCGTCGCGCCGAGACGCCTGGCGTACGCCTCCGAGGCCAGGACGACCGCGGCGCCGCCGTCGGAGGTGGCGCAGATGTCCATCAGGCGCAGCGGGTCGGCCACCATGGGTGAGGCGAGCACCTCCTCCGCCGTGACCCGGGCGCGGTAGCGGGCCATGGGGTTGAGCGAGCCGGCGAGCGCGTTCTTGACCTTGACGGCGGCGAAGTCGTCGCTGGTGGAGCCGTACAGGGCCATGCGCCGGCGGGCGTAGAGGCCGAAGTAGGCGGGGTTGGCGGCGCCGAGGAGGCGGAAGCGCAACCAGTCGGGGTCGTCGTGCCGGTCGCCGCCGACGGGTTTGAAGAAGCCCTTGGGGGTGGAGTCGGCGCCCACCACGAGCGCCACGTCGCACAGCCCGGCCAGGATCCTGGTACGCGCGATGTCCACCGCCTGGGCCCCCGACGCGCAGGCCGCGTAGCAGGAGGCGATCCTGGCGCCCGTCCAGCCGAGCGCCTGGGCGTAGGTCGCGCCGGAGACGAAGCCCGGGTAGCCGTTCCTGATCGTGTCGGCCCCCACCACGTACTGGACGTCGGTCCAGGCCACCCCGGCGTCGCGGAGGGCGGCGCGGGCCGCGGCGACGCCGTACTCGACGAAGGGACGTCCCCACTTGCCCCACGGGTGCATGCCCGCGCCGAGCACCACCACCGCGCTCACGAGGCCCGCCCCCACATCCACACCAGCGGGCCGTCGGCCAGCGGCCCGTGGACGAGCTCCAGCTCCATGCCCACCTCCAGGTCGTTCACCGTGAGGTCCCTGACCTGGCCGAGCACCACCAGCCCCGCACCGTCGAGCTCGACGGCGGCCAGCGTGACCGGCCGGTACGGCCGCGCCGCCACGTACGGCTCCGGCGGCGGGTAGCAGGCGTCGGTGTAGGACCAGACCCGCCCGCGCCGCGGCAGCCGGGTCTCGGCCGTCTCCTCGCCCTCGCAGCGCGGGTTGCGGCACAGGCCCCGCTGCGGCGGGAAGGCGACGGTCCCGCAGGTCAGGCAGGTGGTGCCGATGAGGTGGGTGGCGCCGTCCCCGTCGATGGCGAACCAGCCGTCGATCGCTAAGGTCATAGCCAGGAGTATCACACAAGCGCTTGCTAGGGTGAATCCCTCCGGCGCCTCCGCCGGGTCGTGACCACCCGTGCCGACATGGCCGCCGCCAGCACCACCATCCCGGCCACCACCGGCGCCCTGGAGGCGGGCGGCGCGGCCGGCCCCCGCCCGAAGTACGGGCCGGGCCGGGCGGCCGGTGAGAGCGTCCCGTGCGCCAGCCGCCGGGCCTCCCGCAGGGCGAGCGGCGCGTCGGCCACCCCGTGCCCGTAGGCGCGGCTGTGGCCGCTCGTGGGCCGCCTCCTGGCGCCGCGCTCGATGGCCATGCGCACGTGGTACGGCGACAGCCCCGGATGGGCCGACCGCACCAGGGCCGCCACGCCCGCGACCATGGCCGCCGCCGAGCTCGTGCCGTCGCCCGCCACGTACCCCTCGGCGCCGTCGGCCGTGACGATGTCGGTGCCCGGCGCGACCACCGACAGGTAGTCCTGGCGGTTGGAGAAGGGGGCCACCCTCAGCCGCCGGTCCACCGCGCCCACGGCGATGACGCCCGGGTAGGCGGCCGGGAAGTTCTTCCTGTTGGTCGTGTCGCCGTCGTTCCCGGCCGAGGCCACCAGGACCACGCCGCGGGCGATCGCGTACTGCACGGCCTCCTCCTCGGCCGCCGAGCCCTCCCACGCGCCGCTGCCGCCGCCGAGGGACATGCTGATCACGTCCGCGCCGTGGTCGACCGCGTACCTGATGCCCGCGGCCAGGGCGTCGCGGCGGCCGGTACGCCGTTCGGCGCGCAGCGGGTCGGTGTTCTCCAGCGTGACCCTGATCGACAGCACCCGCGCCGCGGGGGCGACGCCGACCACGCCCTCGGTGCGTCCCTCGCCGTGCCCGCGGCCGGCGATCAGGCCGGCCATGGCGGTGCCGTGGTGCCCCCACAGGCGCTTGGGCGCGCCGGTCAGGTCGGGGCCCTGGGCCACGACGCCCCGCAGGTCGGGGTGGCGGCCGTTCACCCCGGTGTCCAGCACGGCCACCAGCACGCCCGCGCCCCTGCTCTCCCGCCACGCCCCGGGCAGGCGCAGCGCCCGGAGCTGCCACTGCCGGGCCCGCGCGGCGGCGCCCACGCCGCCGGGGAGGCTCGGCGAGGCCGCCGTCCGCACGTCGTCGGTGGCGCTGGACGCCACGCCCGCGACCCCGGCCGCCAGGATCAGAGCCGGCAGCAGGGACGCGAGCATCCTCATCGGGTCAGCGCCCGGTGCAACGCCACGGCGAGCTGCCGCGCGGCGCCCCGCAGCCGCGGCGCGGCGCGTCCGCCCGGCCGGTACGCCCGCCCGTCGGCGTACCCCACGGCCGTTGCCACCAGGTAGGGGTCGCCGGACCCGGCCAGCGCCCCGGCGAAGTACTGCCGCTCGCCGAACCGCTCGGCCGGGCCGCCGGGGAAGGCGACGGGCCGCACGGTGGCCGGGCGCACCCCGCCGTTCGGGCGTGGGCAGGGCGCGTCGAGCACGGCGATCCCGACGGTGGCCACGTACGTCTGGGTGCTGTCGGCGTACGTGGCCCGCAGCGCGGTCAGGCAGCCGGGCCGCACCGCGGCGGGCTGGAACGCCACCCGGCACGGCGCCTCGGGGGCCACCCCCGCCAGCACGTACGTCACCCTGGCCCCCGACGGGCTGACGCCGGGAACGGCCAGAGGGAAGATCCGCGCCACCGGCCAGGCGTGCCAGCGCTCCGGCACGGGCGCGTCTGCCTGCGGCCAGAACACGGACAGGATGGAGAGCAGCACAACGGACAGTTGGTACACGTCAACCTCGAACGGGAGAGGAGGGACGCCCGATCTGCCGTGCATTCTGGCACGTGGCCGGCGAGTCGTTCCGACGCTTCGGTAAACAGCCCGATACGCGGAGTAATTGTAGTTATGCGGTCATTCGCCCTGCGGTGTGGGCGAAAGTCGGACATGTGCCCCAGGCGGGAGCCCCAGCCGCTGCGCCGCGTCCCCGAAGTTGACCGCGATGGCGATCAGCCCCGCCGAGTCCGTGAACGCCACCAGCTCGCCCGGCGGCACCGCCGCGAACGACGTGCGGAAGGGCATCGCGAGCCGCCGCCGCCCGAGCCACACCCCCAGCGTGTCGCCCACCTGGACGCCCAGCGCGTCCAGGTCGCCCGCCGCGATCGACAACTGCGTGTTGCCGTGGCGGTCCACCGAGACGACCTCGCCCTCGACCGAGCCCTCCCGCAGCAGCGAGGTCGGCGCGGGCAGCGAGACCAGCCGCTCGACCGGCACCGGGGGGCCCAGCTCGGCCGGGTCCAGGCCGCCCGCCAGCCGCCCGGCGACCGGCGAGAAGACGTCCCGGCCGTGGAAGGTCGGCGACACCGGCCGCAGGAAGAGCTCCTCGTTGCTGAGCGCGTACGCGGCCCGCGCGCCGCCGCTGGCGTGCACCGCCCAGGACAGCAGGCCGTTGTCGGGGCCGACGAACACCCGGCCGCCCGCCTCGACCGCCACCGACCGCCGCGCGCCGCCCACGCCGGGGTCGACCGCGCCGATGTGCACGCCCGCCGGGAGGTAGGGGATGGTCTGGGCGAGGATGGCCGCGCCACGCCGTACGTCGCCGGACGGGACCAGGTGGCTCACGTCGATCACCCGCGCCTGGGGCGCGATCCCGGCGATCACTCCGTGGCAGGCGGCCACGAAGCCGTCTTCGAGCCCGTAGTCCGTGAGGAGCGTGATGACTGGGGTCACAGTTCGTGACTGTACGTCCGGCAATCCGCCGTGAACAGCCGCACATCGCACATTACGATTGGCCACGGGCCGCGACGCGTGCGATGTGATCGTCGCACGCCCCTTCCCGAGGAGGACATCATGGGAGCACCGCTCAGCGGTGACAGTGCTGCCCAGGAACCGTCCAGACCACCCCTCACCGACCGCGATCTCGAACTCCTCGCCTTCGAACGCCAATGGTGGCGTCACGCGGGCGCCAAGGAGCAAGCCATCAAGGAGACCTTCGGGTTCTCGGCCACCCGCTACTACCAGTTGCTCGGCGAGCTGATCGACAGACCGGAGGCGCTGGAGCAGGACCCGATGCTGGTCAAACGGTTGCGAAGGTTGCGCTCCACCCGTCAGCGTGACCGTGCGGCGAGACGGCTCGGCATGCGCCCCTGACCGGCTGGGTACGGCAGCCGCGTGAGGAACATCCCTGGAATGGAAGCGATCCTTAAAGATCCGTCCGGCGCCGTGATCGGGCTCGACTTCGACGGAACCCTGTCGCCGATCGTGCCCGATCCCGCCTCCGCCCGGATCCACCCCGAGGCCCCCGCCGTACTCGCCGAGCTGGGCGCCCACGTCGGCGCCGTGGCCATCGTGACCGGCAGGCCGGCGGCCACCGCGCTCGAACTCGGGCCCGGCCTGGCCGACGTGCCCGGTCTCGTGGTGCTCGGCCACTACGGCTTCGAGCGGTGGGAGCACGGACGCGTCTCGGCGCCGCCGCCTCCGCCCGGCGTGCCCCGCGCCCGGGCCGAGCTGCCGCTGCTGCTCGACTCGCTCGGGCTGCACGGCGTGGTGATCGAGGACAAGGGCCGGGCGGTGGCCGTGCACACCAGGCGCGCCCCCGACCCCGAGGGCGCGCTGGCCGCGTTGCGCGAGCCGCTGGCCGGGCTGGCCGACAAGCACGGTCTGGTGATCGAGCCCGGACGCATGGTCCTGGAGCTGCGGCCGCCCGGCATGGACAAGGGCCACGCGCTCGGGCTGTTCCTGGCCGAGCGGGACGCCAGGTCCGTCATGTTCGTCGGCGACGACCTCGGCGACCTGGCCGCGTTCGAGGCCGTACGCGCCTCGGGGCTGCCCGGCGTGACCGTGTGCAGCGGCTCGGCGGAGGTGACCGCGCTGGCCGAACGGGCCGACATCGTGGTCGACGGGCCCGACGGCGTGGTGGCGTTGCTGCGGGAGCTGACGACGGCCTTCAGCCGTCCCTGAGTTCAGCCGTTCGTGAGCCGGCTCGCGGCCTTCGCCGTCTTCGAGCCGGCTCGCGGCTTTCAGTCGTTCGTGATTGGGCTGCAAGTGGCGGGTTCTACGTTGGTGCCCATGTCAAGACGATCTCTCGCTGTCGCCGCTTCGGTTGCGTCCCTGGCGGCCGTGCTCGCCGTGCCCGGGGCCGCCTCCGCCGCCCCCGCCCAGCAGCTCAAGTTGCGCGGCGGCCTGACGCTCTACATCCCGATCGAGTGGGTGGTCCACCGTCAGGGGGCCGACTATGTGCAGGTGGTCACCGGCCGTTGCGCCAAGCCGCGGGGCTGGGGCTCGCCCGAGTGCGACGCGTTCTACATCCTCGGCCCCGACGCGATCAAGCGGGGCGCGGAGGGCTTCGGACCCTACACGGGCAAGAACCCGTACTATCCGGCCAGTGACGTGCAGCCCTGCCCGTTCAACCGGAAGTGGGGCGAGGTCATCGGCCCCAAGGTCACCAGGGGCTACCGGCAGATGGGGGCCGGGCACAAGGCCGCCTACAACGCCTGGCAGGCCAAGTGCGTCAGCTACTCGGGCAACGGCGTGAAGGCCCGCTTCACGCAGCGCGAGTGGTACCTGCCGAAGAGCCGGATCCTCGTCGTGGACCAGTGGGACACGCCCGGCCTGGCCGACACGCTCAAGTACGCCGACTGGACATGAGCACCCCGGTCACCGCGACAGCGATGATCACCGGCACCAGCACGAACGCGGTCCCGGTGCCGTAGCCGTCGGCCAGCGAGCCGAGCAGCAGCGGGCCGACCGCCATGGCGGCGCCCGCCCACACGGGCGAGGCGGCCGCCGCCCGGTCCGCCCGGTCGCCGGAGGCGGCGATCAGCGAGCTCAGCGCGAGCGGAAATTGCAGCGACGCGCCCAGCCCGCTCAGCGCCAGCCCCGCGTACGACAGCACCGGCGCGCCGCTCGTCCAGAACAGCAGCCAGCCGAGCGCCATCAGCCCCAGGGCGCCGACGAACAGCGGCGTGGCCGGCAGCCGCAGCGCGAGCTGCGCGCCCGCGAACCTGCCCGCCGCCATGCCGCTGACGAACGCCGTCAGCCCGGTCGCCGCGACGGCCGCCGTCACGCCGGTCCTGAGGGCGAACAGGTCGGCGGCCCACAGGTTGAACGAGAACTCCAGGGCCACGCAGCAGAACAGCACGGCCCCGGCCAGATGGAAGCGCCACCGGCCGCCCTCCCGCGCCTGGACGCCGCCCAGGGCGACCACGTCGTCCTCCCCTTCCACGCCCTGCCGGGGCGCGGGCCAGGAGCGGCCCAGCGCCAGTGCGAGCAGGACGCTGACCGCCGGGGTGATCAGCAGGGCGGCCCGCCAGCCGAGCGCGCTCTGCGCCACCTGGCTGAGCACGAACGTCGCCACGATCCCCACCAGCACGCCCACGGCGTTGGCCTCGCTGAGCGCGGCCGGCCCCGCGGGCCCGTGGTGGTCGCTGAGCTCGGCCATCGCCGCGTAGAGCATGACCGAGCCGAAGCCGCCGGCCACGCCGTAGCCCAGCAG
The DNA here is from genome assembly GCF_044455665.1 of Nonomuraea sp. NPDC051191. Classification (NCBI taxonomy): domain Bacteria; kingdom Bacillati; phylum Actinomycetota; class Actinomycetes; order Streptosporangiales; family Streptosporangiaceae; genus Nonomuraea; species Nonomuraea sp. NPDC051191. The sequence continues at coordinate 28,776 of NZ_JBITEZ010000004.1, forward strand.
CGTCAGGGGCAGCGCGGAGGTGGCCATGACCAGCAGCACGCCGGCGTTCATCCCGGCCAGGCCGACCCAGCACGTCACACGCCGGCCGAGGAGCCTGGTGAGCAGGGGCAGGGTGAGGCCGGCGCCGACCGTGCCGAGCGCCATGGCGGTGCCGTGCAGCCCGGCGACGGTGGCCGTGGTGCGCTGGTCGGCGCGCAGGAGCGGCAGGGCGGCGCTGAGGCCGTACATGAAGGTGGCGAACGCGCCGAGCAGGAGATAGATCAGCCAGGTCGGACGGTCCCGGAGGAGTCGGATGGGCACTGAGACCGTCGACACCCGGCAGCCTCCGTCATTGGCAGTGAATCCGACTTCTCATGTTAAAGCAGAGCATCGAGCTGGGATTCCAGCCACTTGTGCGGCGGCAGCGCGGTGGCCGCCTCGTACAGCCGGTCGCGGCGGCGCCTGCGCTCGTCCTCGGGCATCACCAGGGCCTCGTGCAGCGCGGCCGCCGTGCCGCTCACGTCGTAGGGGTTGACCACCAGCGCGTACGGCCCCAGCTCGGCCGCCGCCCCCGCCTCGCGCGAGAGCACCAGGGCGCAGCGCGGCGACAGGACGGGCCCCTCCTTGGCCACCAGGTTCATGCCGTCGCGGATGGGGTTGACCAGCAGCACGTCCGCCAGGCGGTAGGCGGCCAGCGAGCGCGGGTAGTCGTCGTTGACGTTGAGGATGACCGGGTCCCAGTCCTCGGTGGCGTACTCGTCCTCGATCTCGCGCGCGCAGCGCTGCACCGACGCGGTGTACTCGCGGTATTCGGGCAGGTCGTGCCGGCTCGGGTAGGCGAAGGCCAGGTGGACCACCTTGCCGTGCCACTCCGGATGGGCGGCCAGGAACTCCCGGTAGGCCAGCAGCCCGCGCACGATGTTCTTGGACAGCTCGGTGCGGTCGATGCGGACGATCAGCCGCCGCCCGGCCACCTGCTCGGCGAGCGCGGCCATGTGCGACTCGACGTCGGGCTCGCAGGCCCGCGCCCACAGCGCAGCGCCGTCCACGCCCAGGCTGTGCACGCCGACGCGCGTCTTCCTGCCCTCGTGGGTGACCGTGCGGGCCGCGCGGTCCACCCGCGCGCCCAGCAGCGCCTCGCAGCAGTCCATGAACGCCGCCGCCCACCGCGCGGTGAGGAAGCCCGCGTGGTCGGCCCCCAGGATGCCGTCCAGGACCTCCCTGGTCACCGCGTCGGGCAGCAGGGAGAAGTACTCCGGGGGCGCCCACGGCGTGTGGCTGAAATGGGCGATGCGCAGGTCGGGGCGCTCGGCGCGGAGCATCGCCGGGGTGAGCGTCAGGTGGTAGTCCTGGACCATCACGCGTGCGCCGTGCCCGGCCTCCTCGGCCAGCGCCAGCGCGAACGCGCCGTTGTAGTCGCGGTAGGACTCCCACTCGCGCCGGAACTTGGTGCCGAAGCTGGGGGAGTTGGGGATGTCGTACAGCAGGTGGTTGACGAACCACAGGGTCGAGTTGGCCACGGCGTTGTAGGCGCGGTGGAAGGTGGCCGCGGGGATGTCGAGCATCCGCAACGCGCCCGTGTCGTAGCCCGTCCGGTCGAGCCGGCCCCCCGGAGCGAGGCGTACGGCGCTGCGGTCGCCGTCGGACAGCGCGGCGCACACCCACAGCACGCCGTGCTCCTTGGCCACCCCCGACAGGCCCGAGACCAGGCCCCCACCACCGCGTTTCATGGTCAGCTCACCGTCGTCGTCGACGGTGAAGGAGACCGGCCCGCGGTTGGACGCCACGAGAACGCTGTTCATTTGGGCTCCCTTCGCCCATAGGATCCCAGCTATGGCGCTAGATGAGCTAACCGAGGAACTCGCCCGCTCGGCCGCGGCCGGAGACCATCGCGCGCTCGGCGAGCTCCTGGCCAGGATCGAGCCTGACGTGATGCGCCACTGCGCCCGGATCCTGCCCTATCACCAGGACGCGGAAGAAGCCTCGCAGGACACACTGCTGGCCGTGGCGCGCAACATCGGGCGGTTCGAGGGGCGGGCCAGGTTCAGCACCTGGCTGCACATCGTGACCGCCAACTGCGCGCGCACCACGTACCGGTCGCTGAAGCGCAGGGCCGCCGAGCAGACGTCGGAGGAGCTGCCGATGCAGAAGCCGGACGCGCGGCGGGTCAGCGTGATCGCCGGCTCGCGGCTCGACCTGCTCGACGCGATGGAGGCGCTGGAGGCCGACAAGCCCGACCTGGCCCAGGCGCTGGTGCTGCGCGACATCGTCCAGCTCGACTACAACGAGGTGGCCGAGCAGCTCAACATCCCGCTCGGTACCGCCAAGTCCCGCATCCACCAGGCCCGCAAGTACGTGCAGGGAGTCCTCGGGGAGGACTATCGGTGAGACAAGCTTTCTCACCTTCTGAGATGGGTGGCCGTTTCGGCCACTTGAGAAGGTAGAGTCCCTTTCGACAACTGAATATTGCTCATCCAGAGGGGTGGAGGGACCGGCCCTGCGAAGCCCCGGCAACCCTCCCGGCTTGTACTCGCGACCTGGCGAGGCCGACCGGGACAAGGTGCCAATTCCGGTTCGCGGTCAAGGTGGCCGCGGGCGAAGATGAGGGAAGGCCTCGCTTCATGTCGCTCGACTTTGGTCCTGCCGTCGCTCTGTCCTGCCGCGAGTGCGGCACGCGCTACCCCCTGGGCCCCAGCTTCGCCTGCCTGGAGTGTTTCGGGCCGCTCGAAGCGGCCTACTCCTTCGGCCAGGTGACCCGCGCGGACATCGAGTCCGGCCCCGCCAACATCTGGCGCTACCGTTCCCTGCTTCCGGTCCCCGCCGACGTGGCGAGCAAGCCCAACATGAACCCGGGCTGGACGAAGCTGGTCAAGGCCGGCAACCTCGGCAAGGCGCTCGGCCTCCGGTCCCTGTTCGTGAAGGACGACTCGGGCAACCCCACCCACTCCTTCAAGGATCGCGTGGTCGCCATCGCCGTCGAGGCGGCCAGGAACTTCGGGTTCCACACGCTCTCCTGCTCCTCCACGGGCAACCTCGCCGGCGCGGTCACCGCCGCCGCCGCGCGGGCCGGCCTCGACGCGTGCGTGTTCATCCCGGCCGACCTCGAAGCGGCCAAGATCGCCATGGCCCGGGTGTTCGGCGGCCGGCTGGTCGGGATCGAGGGCACCTACGACGAGGTCAACCGGTTCTGTTCCGAGCTGATCGGTGACCCGCTGGGCGAGAGGTGGGGGTTCGTCAACGTCAACCTGCGGCCGTACTACGCCGAGGGGTCCAAGACGCTCGCGTACGAGATCGCCGAGCAGCTCGGCTGGCGGCTGCCGGAGCAGATCGTCATCCCCATCGCCTCGGGCTCCCAGCTCACGAAGATCGACAAGGGGTTCAAGGAGCTGATCGCGCTCGGGCTGGTCGAGGACACGCCGTACAAGGTGTTCGGGGCGCAGGCGGCCGGGTGCTCGCCGGTCTCGACGGCGTACAAGGCGGGGCACGACGTGGTCCAGCCGGTCAAGCCGGACACGATCGCCAAGTCGCTGGCCATCGGCAACCCCGCCGACGGGCCGTACGTGCTGGACATCGCCCGGCGTACCGGCGGGGGTGTCGAGGACGTCACCGACCCGGAGATCGTCGCCGCGATCAAGCTCCTGGCCTCCACCGAGGGCATCTTCGCCGAGACCGCGGGCGGCGTCACGGTGGGCGTGCTGAAGAAGCTCGTCGAGACGGGCAGGCTCGACCCCGAGGCCGAGACCGTGGTCCTGAACACCGGCGACGGCCTCAAGACGCTCGACGCGATCAGCGACGACGCGCGGCCCACCGCCGTGATCCGGCCCTCTCTCGACGCGTTCCGCGCGACTGTCTGACAATCCAGGAAAGGCAACAAAAACCATGAGCGTTTCTGTGCGGATTCCCACCATTCTGCGCACTTACACCGGGGGTAACGCCGAAGTGAGTGGCGAAGGGGCGACTCTTCGTGACGTTCTCGCCAAGCTCGACTCCGACTACCCGGGGATCGGCGCGAGAATTCTGGATGAATCGGGCAAGATTCGTCGTTTTGTCAACGTTTACGTTGGCGAAGAGGATGTCCGTTTCGTCGAAGGCTTGGACACTCCCGCCCCCGAAGGCACACAGATCTCCATCATCCCCGCCGTCGCGGGCGGCTGACCGCCGGACCCCCCGACTCTTGAAGGCGCCCCTTGTGGGCGCCTTCTTGTTTTAGAACCCAATTCAACTCGAACGACTCAGCCTTCGATGAAATTAGCGGTTTGTCGATTGACTCTGTTGCCAAACCCCGTGCCACAGGTATGGTCGAGGGCGATCGTATGGCTGATTTTCCCAAAAGTCAGGCGATTACAGGTCTCGCGGAGGAATGGGCGAGATCTGCGAGCCCAGTAAGAGGAGTCGGAAGTGGCGCAGGGCACCGTCAAGTGGTTCAACGCGGACAAGGGCTACGGCTTCATCGCGGTAGACGGTGGTAAGGATGTATTCGTCCATTACTCAGCGATCATGATGGACGGGTACCGATCTCTCGAACAGGGTCAGCGCGTCGAGTTCGAGATCACGCAGGGCCAGAAGGGGCCGCAGGCGGAGTCCGTCCGCGCGGTCTGACCCACCGTCGCCGGTGTGAACCGGGCGGCACGCGCGGCAGCGCAGTCCGCGTGAGCCCGCCACTGTTTCCTCCGTCGGCTTCGCACGGCGGGCCGCACCTCCTGGGGCGGCTCGCCGTACGAACCGGTGTGCCCGATGACCTGCCCGATGACCTGGGGCAGGGGGCCCGTGGCTTGCACTCGGCAGGGTAGAGTGCTAAACAGTTCGTTGGCACTCTGTATGGCAGAGTGCCAACAACCCGGATCGAGACGATGGGGTCTGCCGAACGGAGATGCAGACCCATGCCGTCGCGGGCGTCGGCTCGGTCCAGCACACGCCACCCTGCATCTGGGAGGTCTAGCCTTATGGCAGCCAAGATGATCGCGTTTGACGAGGACGCCCGGCGCGGTCTCGAGCGCGGTATGAACCAGCTCGCCGACGCCGTCAAGGTGACCCTTGGTCCCAAGGGGCGCAACGTCGTGCTGGAGAAGAAGTGGGGCGCTCCCACGATCACCAACGACGGCGTCTCCATCGCCAAGGAGATCGAGCTCGAGGACCCGTGGGAGAAGATCGGCGCCGAGCTGGTCAAGGAAGTCGCCAAGAAGACTGACGACGTCGCCGGCGACGGCACCACCACGGCCACCGTGCTCGCCCAGGCGCTGGTGCGCGAAGGTCTGCGCAACGTCGCCGCCGGCGCCAACCCGATGGCACTGAAGAAGGGCATCGAGGCCGCCGTCGAGCGCGTCAGCGAGGAGCTCTCCAAGCTGGCCAAGGACGTGGAGACCAAGGAGCAGATCGCCTCCACCGCCTCCATCTCCGCCGCCGACCCCGAGATCGGCTCGCTCATCGCCGAGGCGATGGACAAGGTCGGCAAGGAAGGCGTCATCACCGTCGAGGAGAGCAACACCTTCGGTCTCGAGCTCGAGCTCACCGAGGGCATGCGCTTCGACAAGGGCATGACGTCGATGTACTTCGTGACCGACTCCGACCGTATGGAGGCCGTGCTCGAAGACCCGTACATCCTGATCGTCAACAGCAAGGTCTCGGCCAACAAGGACCTGCTGCCGCTGCTCGACAAGGTCGTGCAGTCCGGCAAGCCGCTGCTGATCATCGCCGAGGACGTCGACGGCGAGGCTCTGGCGACCCTGGTGGTCAACAAGATCCGCGGCCTGTTCCGCTCCGTGGCCGTCAAGGCCCCGGGCTTCGGCGACCGCCGCAAGGCCATGCTGGGCGACATCGCGATCCTGACCGGTGGTCAGGTCATCGCCGAGGAGGTCGGCCTCAAGCTGGAGACCGCCACCCTCGACCTGCTCGGCCGCGCCCGCAAGGTCGTGGTGACCAAGGACGAGACCACCATCGTCGACGGCGCCGGTGACGCCGAGGCGATCTCCGGCCGGGTCAACGAGATCCGCGCCGAGATCGAGCGCACCGACTCCGACTACGACCGTGAGAAGCTGCAGGAGCGCCTGGCCAAGCTGGCCGGTGGCGTGGCGGTCATCAAGGCCGGCGCGGCGACCGAGGTCGAGCTCAAGGAGCGCAAGCACCGCATCGAGGACGCCGTGCGCAACGCCAAGGCGGCCGTCGAGGAGGGCATCGTCCCCGGCGGTGGCGTGGCGCTGCTGCAGGCCGGCGCCAAGGCGTTCGACAAGCTCGAGCTCAACGGCGACGAGGCCACCGGCGCGGCGATCGTGAAGAAGGCTCTGGAGGAGCCGCTCAAGCAGATCGCGGTCAACGCCGGTCTCGAGGGTGGCGTCGTCGTGGAGAAGGTGCGCAACCTGACCCCGGGCGAGGGCCTCAACGCCGCTTCCGGCGAGTACGTCAACATGTTCGAGTCCGGGATCATCGACCCGGCCAAGGTGACGCGCTCCGCGCTGCAGAACGCCGCCTCCATCGCGGCGCTCTTCCTGACCACCGAGGCCGTCATCGCGGAGAAGCCCGAGAAGACCCCTGCTGCTCCGGCCGGCATGCCCGGCGGCGGCGACATGGACTTCTAGGCTTCGCCTGGTCGCTGACGCATCAGAAGGCGGTTCGGATCTCCAAGGATCCGGCCGCCTTTTGTTGTGTCCAGTGCGGTCACGTTTAGTAGTTATTGACTACGGAAAGTAACGACACGAAGTGACATTCACCGCACAAAAGGAGTAGTTACATGAATTCCCGCACCGCGCGCGTTCTCGGGCTCGGCGCCGTCATGCTGGCCGCCGCTGCCGCCATGACCATGCCGGCCGAGGCCGACGACCACGGTTACCTGGACGAGTCGCTGGAGTACGTGGACGTACCCTACTGCGCGGGCTACCTGGAGCTGTACGACCGCGACTACTGCGCCTCGCCGTCGAGGTGGACGTCGTCGGACCAGCGTGAGGACCTGTCGGACGCCTTCGAGGACGAGTCGTCCGACGATCGCGCGGACGTGTCGGACGAGAGCGAGGACACGTCGGCGAACGAGGGCGCGGACGTGTCGGACGAGAGCGAGGACGCCTCGGCGAACGAGGGCGCCGACGAGGGTTCCGACGAGGGCGAGGACATGTCGGCGGACGAGCGTGAGGACACCTCGACCGACGCTCCCGGGGACATCACGTTCGCGGACGGCACCGTGCAGGACGACTGAACCCGTCTGGGTGACGCGGGGGCGTACGAGACCCGACGCGGCACCACGGCGAAGGCGCTCCGTATGCGAACGGGGCGCCTTCGCCGCGGTGTTGTGCCGAACTCGGCCCCCGAACCCGGGCCCAGAACTCGGACGCTGAACTCAGACGCTGAACCCGGACGCTGAACTCAGACGCTGAACTCAGATGCTGAACTCAGATGCCGAAGTGCGCGATGACGTGACCGCGGGCCAGCGTGTTGGCGGTGATGTTGAAGCCGACCACGGCCGGGCTCGCGTCGCTGCCGACGCCCAGCTTGTCGACCCCGAGCGCGTGCACCGTGAAGACGTAGCGGTGGGGGTCGCCGGGCGGGGGAGCGGCGCCGCCGTAGTCTTTGGTGCCGTAGTCGTTGCGGGCGTGGACCGCGCCGGCGGGCAGGCCCTTGAAGTCGGGGCCGGTGCCCGCGCCCCTGGGGAGCTCGGCGGTGTCGCCGGGAAGGTCGAACAGCACCCAGTGCCAGAAGCCGCTGCCGGTGGGGGCGTCGGGGTCGTGGCAGGTGACGGCGTAGCCGCGGGTGCCCTCCGGGGCGCCGGACCAGCGCAGCTGCGGCGAGACGTTCCCGCCGGTCATCCCCCAGTCGTTGAAGACGTGGAGGTCGTTCAGCCGCTCGCCGTCCTGGATGTCGTCGCTCTCCACCACGAGCGCGGGGACGGAGGGCAGGTGTTCATGCGGAAGCGGTGCGGGCACGGCATCCTCCTAGGTTGACAGCTCCTTCAGGCCATCCTAGAAGCGGCCGCGCCCGCCCTCCGTCAGGCGCCGAGCTGCGCCGGGAGCGGCTTGTCGTGCAGGACCGTGAGCGAGGTGACCGCTCGGGTCAGGACCACGTACAGGCGGGCCAGGCCGCGGGGCTCGGCCTCGACGATGTCGGCGGGCTCGACGACGATCACGTGGTCGTACTCCAGGCCCTTGGCGAGCGTGGCGGGCACGATCAGCAGGCGGTGCTCCTGCGCCGAGTCGGGGTCGAGCACCGCGTGCGGCAGGCCGGACAGCGCCTCGGACACCGCGGCGACCATCGCGTCGGGGACGATGACGCCGATCGAGCCCTCCCTGGCCAGCACCTCCCGGGCGGCCTCGGCGACCGTGCCGCCCTGCCGGACCGTGAGCGAGCCCGCGCCCGGACGCAGCGACCGCGGGGCGGCCAGTGCCGGGGCGATCGAGGGCAGCAGGCGGGCCGCGTAGTCGAGCACCTCGCGCGGCACGCGGAAGCCGAGCGTCAGCTCGGTCACCTCGCCCTCGTCCTGGCCGAGGTGCTTCAGCACGGTCTCCCACGAGCTGGTGGACCACGGCGTGGTGCCCTGGGCCAGGTCGCCGAGCACGGTGGCCGAGCCGTTGCGGCAGCGCCGGCCGAGCGCCCGCAGCTGCATCTCCGACAGGTCCTGGGCCTCGTCCACGACGAGGTGGCCCAGGGACGGCGTGCGTTCCATGAGGTCGTTCAGCTCGTCGAGGAGCGCGCCGTCGGCGGCCGACCATTTGGCCGACTTCCAGCTCCGATAAGGCTTCCGCCAAAGCAGCATTTCCTGCTCGTCGGGCGACAAATCGGTTTTGGCGGCTTTAGTGAGGAATTCTGGGTCTGACAGCAGGCGGTGAAGGACCTGTTCGGGCGTCAGTTTCGGCCACACGGCCTCGACGAGCTGCTTGACCGGCTTGGACCTGGCCACCGCGTCCTGGACCCGGTCGTCGGGCGACTCGCCGCGCTGCTCCATGCGTACGAGCACCTGGTGGGCCAGGCGCTGGGCCAGCGCGGCCCGCCCCGGCAGGTAGCGGGTGGTGCCGCGCAGGGACGCCACCATCTCGCGCACCTCGTGATCGGCGACCCGGTAGCGGTAGGCGCCCTTCGTGAAGACCAGGCCGTCCTCGGGCTTCACGATGTGCATCCAGAGCGCCCGTTCGAGCACCGCGGCCATCCTGGCGTCGCCCTTGACCGCGGAGACCGCCGGGTCCTCCTGGGCGGCGTGCTCGCCGAGCAGCCCGGCCACCGTGGTCTGGTCGACCTTGACCTCGCCCAGCGCGGGCAGGACGGAGGAGATGTAGGACAGGAACGCCCGGTTCGGTCCGACGATCATCACGCCCGACCTGGCCAGCCGCTCGCGATGGGTGAACAGCAGGTACGCGGCCCGGTGGAGGCCCACGGCGGTCTTCCCGGTGCCGGGGGCGCCCTGGACGCACACGGTCTGGGCCAGCGTCGCGCGGACGATCTCGTCCTGGTCGGGCTGGATGGTGGCCACGATGTCGCGCATCGGGCCGGTGCGCGGGCGTTCGATCTCCTCGGTAAGGATCTTCGAGGGGCCGACCTCGCCGCCCTCGCCGAGCGGCTCGTCCTCGAACGCGGTCAGCGCGCCGCCGTGGTACCCGAAGCGGCGGCGGCGTACGACGCCCATGGGTTCGGCGGGGCTGGCCTGGTAGAACGCGCGGGACACCGGCGCGCGCCAGTCGATGACCAGCGGCCGGCTGGTGCCGTCGTGCACGTGGCGGCGGCCGACGTAGATGGTGACCGGCAGGTCGTCGCCGCCCTCGCGGTCGAGCCGGCCGAAGAACAGCGGCGTGTCCGGATGGTCGGCCAGGGCGGCCACGCGCTGGTCCAGCAGCGACTGGAGGATCTGCTGCGAGACCCAGTCGCCGGCCGCGTCGGCCGACAACGACTGGGCGTGGGCCCGCATCGCCGTGAGCGCGGCCCTGGACTCGGCCAGGTGGGCCTGCTCGGCGGAGAGCACGTCGGAGGGTATGTCGGGGGCCAGTTGATGTGCGGGCACGCGGAAGCGCCTCCCAAGGTCGGAAACGGAGGTGGTCAAGGCAGCGAATCGACCAGTTTAGCGGCGGCCTTCCGGTGGCTCCAAAGCATTTACCTGTCCCCGGCGGGGTAAGGAGGGAAGGTGGCGCGGCTTCGCCTCGGCTTCTCGCCGATGATCCCCACGGTCGCGAGCTTCCTGCTGGCGGCGCTCTGGGGCCTGTCGGTCTTCGCCGGCTGGGGGCTGGAGGCGTTCTGCGCGGGCGGCGGGCCCTCGTCGGCGTGCTCCCAGCGCCTCGGCACGGTCTCCACGGTGTCGGGGGTGTTCGCCGCGGTGGCCGCCTGCTCCACGCTGGCCGCCTGGCTGGTCCCCGCGTCACGACACGACCCGCGCACGTTCGGCCGCCTCATGGGGACGGGCGTCGCCACGTGGATCGTCGCCGGAGGGGTGCTGTTCCTCGGCGGCCTGCTCGCCAGGTAGGTCCTGGCGTCAGCTGGACGCCAGGGCCACTGTGGGAGGCAGGTGGGAGGCCCTGATCGCCGGGTAGATCCCGGCGATCGCGCCGACGGCCAGCGTGGCGGCGAAGGCGCCGGCCAGCACCCACGCGGGCACCGTGGGGGGCCAGCCCTGCCACAGGGCGTACCCGGCGGTCACCAGTCCGCCGAGTGCGAGCCCTGCCACTCCGCCGAGCACCGACAGCAGCAGCGACTCTGTCAGGAACTGGATTCTGATCTGCCCACGTGTGGCGCCCAGCGCGCGACGTAGCCCGATCTCTTTGCGGCGCTCCAGCACCGAGATCACCATCGTGTTGGCCACGCCCACGCCGCCGACGAGCAGTGCGACTGCGCCAAGTCCGAGCAGCAGGTTGGTGAAGGTGCCCGCAGCGGCCGCGCGGGCGACCAGCGCGTCCGACGGGCGGGAGACCGCGATCTCGTGCGGTCGCTCCGGGCTGACCGTCCGCGCAAGCATGCCTCTGACCTGCTCCACCGATTCCTCACTCGACCGCTCGTACACGGTGGTGGGGTGACCGTCGAATCCGAGCCGCTCCTGCGCGACCGGGAAACCGATCAGCGCGGCACGGTCGATCTCCGGCGCGAGCGGCACCGGGGCGAGGATCCCGGTCACGGTGAACCACCGGTCGCCCACCCACACCTGGACTCCGGTACGGCTGACGCCGAGCCGCTGGGCGGCGACCGAGCCGAGGACGACGGCCGGCTGGCGGGCGATCGCCTCGTCGAACCAGCGTCCGGTGCCCACGCGTCCATCGAGTGTGCTCAGCAGGTCCAGGGAGGTGGCCTGAACGGTCAGCCCGCCTGTGTCCTCCTTGGGGATGCGGTCGGTCCTGCGGACGCTCGCGTCCACGGTGCCGGTGACACTGGCGTCGGTGACGCCGGAGATCCTGCGTACCATGAGGGCGGCGTCCGGATGCAGCTTGACCGGATCGCCCATGAGCGCCTTGCCGGGTTCCACCCGCAGCAGGTTGGTGCCAAGCTGATCGAGCTGACGCAGCAGCTGCTCCTGGCCGGACGCCGAGATGCCGATCACCGAGATCATCGTCGCGATGCCGATGGCGATACCGAGCGCGGACATCACCACGCGCGATGTTCTGGCCCGCAGGCCCGCGGCGCCGACCCTGGCCACGTCGCGTGGCCGTAGGCGGACGGGTGCGAGTGAGGTCATGCGTCCTCCCCGATGCTGCCGTCCTGGATGCGGACCCGTCTCGGGCACCACTGAGCGATGTCCATGTCGTGAGTGATCATGACGATGGTGGTGCCCACGGCGTGAAGCTCGCGCAGAACGGCGAGCACCTGCCGGCCCGAGGCGGAGTCGAGGTTGCCGGTGGGTTCGTCGGCGAGCAGCAGCGGCGGGTCGCCGACGACGGCTCGGGCGATGGCCACGCGCTGCTGTTCGCCTCCGGACAGCTGGTGCGGACGGTGGTCCAGCCGGTGAGCGAGGCCGACGCGTTCCAGCGCCGCCTGGGCGCGTTCGCGGCGTTCGGTCAGCGGACGTCCCGCGTAGAGGAGGCCGTCAGCCACGTTGTCGAGGATCGGGACCCCGGCGGCCAGGTGAAACTGCTGAAAGACGAAGCCCAGGTGGAGCGCGCGCAGGACGGACAGCTGGCGATCGGTCAGCGTGCTGACGTCGTGCCCAGCGATGCGGACGGTGCCAGACGTGGGGCGATCCAGGGTACCCAGGAGGTTGAGCAGCGTCGACTTGCCCGATCCGGATGGGCCGATGATGGCCAGCAGCTCTCCTTCGGCGACCTTCAGGTTCACGCCGCGCAGCGCCTCGACAGTGTCGTTGTGGCGTTTCCTGACGTTCTCGACCTCAATGATCATGCAGCCGGCACCCCGACCTTCATGCCCGCTTCCAGCCCAGGGCCGAAGATCTCGACACGCCCTCCGCCATACGCACCGGTCTTGACGGAGACCACGCGCCCACCGATCTCCACCCCGTAACCACCGTCGGCGGTGGCCAGCAGCGCCTCGACAGGGACGCTCAGGACGTCGCGCCTGCTGATGCTCTCCAGCAGCACGGTGACGGGCGTCTGGTCAGCGAGCCCACTCTTGAGCTTGGCGAGCCGGACGCCGACGTCGATGGTGGCGTCGCCCTCGCGCGACTTGGCCACCGCGCCGACCGTGACCAACGTCCCGGCGACCGTGCCGCCGCCGGGCAGCTCCACCTTCACCATGGCGCCCTTCCTGGCCAGCGCAAGGTCGGCGACGTCAAGGTCGAGGTGGACGAGGCGGTCGGTGCCGGTCGCTGCGAACACCTGGCGGCCAGGGGAGATGCTGTCGCCGACTGCCACGTCCGCCTTCGCGATTCTGATCTTCGATGGCAGGAACACGACCTGCTCGGCGTCCACGACTCCGGTCTGCGGGAGGCCGGCGCGCTTCTGCCACGCCCGTACGGCGCGAGCGGTGGCCCGCGAGAACCGGTCGTCGATGGTGACGTCCTTGCCGTAGCCGAGCGCCTTCAGTGCCTTCTCCAGCTGGCGAACGTCGGGCCCGCCCTTGACTCCCTGGCGGAGCGGCCGGTAGAGCGGCAGCTTGCCGTACATCAGCACGACGGGCTTGCGGTCCACGCGATAGAGCACCTGGCCCTGACGCAGGATCCGGCCAGGGGCGGCCACCGCTGTGATCGTCCCGGCGATGTGACCGCGCACGGCTTGCTCTCCCGTGAAGATGATCTTGCCGGAGAGCGAGGTCGTGTCGGTCAGGTCACCGCGGACGACGTCCGCCGTGGCCTGTGGTGGCGGCGAAGCGGCGGCCGTGTCGCTCTCGCCGCCCATGGACAGGGCGGCGGCGGTTCCCGTCACCACAGCCGCAGCGGCGGCCAGGCCGACGAGCATGCGTTTCATCTCTGTTCCTTTCATCGAGGCAGCAGGTGACGGCACTCGTTCTGCGCCTTCTCGAAGGCCGCGCGGTCCTTGTCGTCGACGTCGACCTGGTAGTTGCCGGTCTTGGGGTCGGGGTCGTGAACCTTCATGCCGCGCTCTCGCATGCACTTGGCGAATGCGGTCACGGCGTCGATGTAGGCGGCGTCGACCTTCTTGGCCAGCCCCCCGGCCTCCCTCCACTTGGCGCAGGTCTGCTGGGCCTTGTCGAAGGCGGCGAGGTCCTTGATGGCGTAGCCCTCATCGCCGACGGTGTCCGGAAAGTCGTCGATGCCGTTGTCGCGCACGCACTGGGCGAACTTCACCTCGGCATCGGAGGCGTAGAGCGACTGCTGGGCCTGGGGCGAGGCCTGCGTGCCGCCTCCAGAGCACGCGGTGGCCAAGGCGAGCAGGAGCAGGGCGGTGAGCTTCTTCATGGATCCCCTCGATCCGGCTGGTGGTGGATGCGAGTCGAGTAGATCCGGATCGCCCTAACATCGCAGTTACGCGATCGTGTTATGTCGGGGTTATGCCGCGTTCGGCAGGTTTGGCATCTTCAGGTGAAGGAGGGACTCCCTTGCGCGTGTTGATCGTCGAGGACGAGGAGATGCTCGCGGATTCGATCGCCGAAGGGCTGCGCGCCGAGGCGATGGCCGTGGATGTCGCCTATGACGGGGAGAGCGCGCTCGAACGACTCGGCGTCCACGACTATGACGTGCTCGTCCTGGACCGTGACCTGCCTGGCGTGCACGGTGACGATGTCGCCAGGACAGTGGTCGGATCTGAATGCGCTGTGCGCGTTCTCATGCTCACTGCCGCCTCGGACGTGCCGTCCAGGGTCTCGGGGCTGTCGCTGGGCGCCGACGACTACCTCACCAAGCCGTTCGCCTTCGAAGAGCTGCTGGCCCGCATCCACGCACTGGGCCGACGCGCTTCGCGTGCCGACCCGCCGCAGCTGGAACGCTCCGGGATCCGGCTCGACCAGGCCCGCCGCGAGGTCTACCGCGACGGGCGCTACGTCGCGATGGCCCGCAAGGAGTTCGCCGTGTGCCGAGCTGCTGAAGGCAGGTGGCACCGTCGTGTCCGCCGAGCAACTGCTGGAGAAGGCCTGGGACGAGAACGCCGACCCCTTCACCAACACCGTGCGGGTGACGATGATGCGCCTGCGCCGCAAGCTGGGCGAGCCTCAGGTCATCGAGACCGTCCAGGGAGTGGGGTACCGGATCCTGTGAAGCTGTCCGTCCGCCTGCGGCTCACGCTGCTGTACAGCGGAATCTTCTTCATTTCCGGCGTGCTGGTGCTGGGCATCAGCTTCCTGATCGTCCGGGGAATCCTGGACGACACCCGCCTCAGGCTGCAGGCCGCCCCCGAGTTCTTGCCCAGCCACGCCGTCCTGGAGCCGAGCGGGAAGGTGGTGCTGGTCAAGGTCTCCAAGCGGGACGTGCTCAACGGCCAGCAGAACTACGAGCAGGCGACGATGACCCGCTTCCTCCTCCAGGCCGGGCTGGTCGTCGTCCTGCTGGGGGCGCTCGCCACGATTGCGGGCTGGATGGTGAGCGGGCGCGTCCTCAAGCCCCTCTACCAGGTCACCGATACCGCGCGGCGGGTCGCCCACGGCCACAATCTCGCCGAGCGCATCGCCTACACCGGCTCCAACCATGACGTCAAGGACCTGGCCGACACCTTCGATTTGATGCTCGCCCGCCTGGCGCACGCCTTCGACGTGCAGAAACGTTTCATCGCCAACGCCTCGCACGAGCTGCGCACACCCCTGGCGATCAACCGGACGCTGGTGGACGTGGCTCTGCGCAGGCCCGACGCCACCCCTGACACCCAGCGGCTCGGCGAATCACTGCTGGTCGTCAACACTCGGCACGAGCGTCTCATCGACGGCCTGCTCGCGCTGGCCGAGAGCGACAGGCCCGTCCTGGAACGCCATCAGCCCGTGGACCTGTCCGAGGTCGCCTCCCACGTCGTCGACCACGCCGGTGAGGAGGCCGACGCCAAGAGCATCGTCCTGCACCAGGCGCTGACGCCCGCGCCGACCAAGGGCGACCCCGTCCTGCTCGAACGGCTGGCGCAGAATCTCGTGGAGAACGCCATCAGGCACAACGTCCAGGGCGGCGAGGTCTGGGTGACGACCAGGCTGGGCGACGGCGAAGCGGAGCTGTCCGTGGCCAACAGTGGTCCGATCGTGCCCGCCTACGACCTGGAAACGATCTTTGAGCCGTTCCGCCGCCTGCGAGCCGACCGGGTGCGCTCCGACCGTGGCACCGGGCTGGGCCTGTCCATCGTGCGTGCTACCGCCCGAGCCCATGGAGGCACGGTGGTGGCCGAACCACGCGAGGAAGGCGGGCTGACGGTGACCGTGCGCCTGCCCTCATCGCCTCCGCTGTGACGCCGTTGCCCACATGACCTGCACCGGGCTGAGCGGTGTCGGTGTGCTACCCGGCGGTGGCGGCATAGCTGCGGAGGAAGGCCTGCACGCCCGCGGTGACGAGCCGGGTGATCTCCTCCGTGGAAAGCGGTATGGCGCCGTAGAAGGTCTGCTGGTTCACGTCGGTGACGGTCAGCAGGGTGAGGTGGGCGGCGGCAACGTCGGCGTCGTCGATCCGTAGCAGGCCGCGCTCGGCGATCCGGCGCAGGTACGGCGCCAGGCGCAGGTGCCCGGTCTGCGGGCCGGCCGCGACCCATGCCTTGAGGATCGGCGGTGGGATGTGGGCCGCCTCCGCCTCGATGGCCCGCACCAGGGCGAAGTGGTCGGGGAAGGCGGTGACCGCGGCGACCCGGTCGAGGGAGAAGTCGATCAGGTCCTGCTCCAGATCCACGATCTTGTGCAGGTGTCGGTCCATGATCTGTGCGATCGCTGCGGTGACCTCGTCCGCGCCTTCCAGCGCGACGGTCAGGAACAGTTGCTCCTTGTCGGTGAAGTGCCGGTAGATGGTCCGTTTGGACACCCCCGCCGCCGCGGCGATCGCGTCCACGCTGGCCCGGGTGTAGCCGTCGCGGCCGAACACGCGACGGGCGGCACGGGTGATCGCCTGGCGCTTTTCCGGTCGGCCGTACGGCTCGGCCTGGCGCAGGGTCATCAACGTCCTTCCCGCTGGAAACTCCTCGGTGCAGTGTAGGGGCGTCCGGGGCTCTGGCGGGCCTTGCGGGCCAGGGCGTCGAGCAGTTCGCGCAGCAGGTCGGTGGTGTCGGGGTCGGTCAGTCGGCGGTCGTGCGTGAAGCGGGTGTCGCAGTGGAAGACTGTCACCTCCGGCTTGACGACGACTTCCGCTCCCACCGAGGCCAGGATCTGGCGAAGGGCGAGCTGGGCGCGTACCGAGCCGAACGGTCCAGGCGAGGCGCCGGCGATGGCCACGGGCTTGCCCCGCAGCAGCCCTTCGGGGGCCGTGCTGGCCCAGTCGATGGCGTTCTTCAGCGCGGCCGGAACGGAGGCGTTGTGCTCCGGCGTCGCGATCAGCAAGGCGTCGGCCGCGGCGATGCGGGCGCGCAGCGTCGTGACCGACGCCGGTGGCGTGCCGGTGTCCAGGTCCTGGTTGTAGAGGGGCAGCCGGCCCAGGTCGTGATCGATGTCGATGACGAACCCGCCGGGTTCGAGCGCGCGGGCCGCGTGCAGCAGGGCCGTGTTGTGGGAGTCCGCGCGCAGGCTGCCGGACAAGGCCAGGACGGTGAGCTCGGGCATGTCTCTCCTCGGGAGTTCAGGCAACGCGACCAAAGTACACTAGGCAGTGTCAATAGGAAACCGATTGGTGTACTTTGAGGCGGGTGACCCCCGCAATCGCGCAGAAGAGACACATCGCCGTCCTTTACCTCGTTCTCCTGGCCACGCCGACCTCACTCAGCGCCAACAGCACCATCACCGTCATCCCCGAGCTGGCCCGTGCCCTGGGCGTCTCAGCCGCCGAAGCCACCTGGGCCGCCACCGCCTTCGGCTGGGGCGGCGTCCTCGGCGCTCCGCTCACTGCCGCGCTGCTGCGCACCCGCGGCATGCGCGCCGCCACACTCGTCAATGCCACCCTCATACTTCTCGGCACACTTCTGGTGGCCGGCGCACCCGCGCTGCCGGTGTTGCTGGCCGGCCGCGCCGCCCAGGCCGCCGGCGGAGGAGGCCTGGTCACCATCGCCATCACCTTGGCCAGGACCGCCTCGCGAGCAGGCGCCATCACCGCCGGGGTCGGATTGGTCGGCGCGTTCGGTCCGCTGGCCGGCGCGACCTTGTCGGTGATCTCCTGGCGGGTGCCGCTGCTGCTGTTCCTGCCCGCGCTGCTGGCCGTCCCCGCCGTCCTCCGCCACGCCGCGCATCACGGCAGCCGGGGAGCCACCGCCGCCCGCACCGACGTCATCGGGGTCCTGCTGGTGGTGATGCTGGTCAGCGCCTTGGTCCTGATCCCGCGTCTGGAACTGACGGCGGCTGCCGCCGCCGCCGTGACCGGCCTGCTGCTGACCCTGCGCGTCCGCAGGAAGCCCGCGGGGTTCGTCCCTCGGCCGGTCATCCGCTCCCGGGCGTTCGTCACCGCGGCAGCGGCGGCCGGCACGCTGTCCACCTCCTACTTCGCCCTGCTCTACACCGTGCCCCGGCTGCTGGAACACCATTGGACGACCGAGCGGATCGGGCTGATGACGCTCATGATGTTGACCGCCGGCTCGATCGCCTCACTGTCGTTCAGCCGGTGGACCTCCCGGCTCGGTGCGGCCGTCACCCGACCTGTCTTGCTGACCACGGGCGCCGTGGCTGTCGCCCTGCCGCTGCTCGCCCCTTGGCCGGTGCTCGTCGTGGCGTCCACCGCGTTCGCGGTGTTCGCCGCCACAGCGGCGATGGCCTGGTACGCGGCCCGCGTCGGCGAGGTCGTGCCGCACGAGCACCGGGCCACCGCCGTGAGCCTGTTCACCCTCTGCTACCAGCTGGGCGGCGCCTTCGGCCCGGCACTGGCCACACTCCTGCTCGCGTGAACCGACCCGGCGTCAGAGCCGAACTCTCGATCAGCCCATTGGCGACTGGCTGGAGCCGTAGGAGTTCCGGGGCCAGGTAGCGAACCCGGCAAAGAACGTATCTCTGAGTGAACGTGGGAATACCGAAAAAGTCGGGCATTTCAGGTGCGTTTGTCGGATCATGAGGGTATGTCGCAGGCGGCGTGATAGTACGCAGGTGAGGGGGGTGGTTCGATGTCGACGACCCGTGGAGTCTCGTGGACGTGACATAAACGCCGTGCCTGGCCGCTCAGGCAACGAGCGGCCGGGCCTTCAACCCCGTCACACCTCGTCGTGCACGTCGTCGGCGTCGATGATCTGGTACGCGTATCCCTGCTCGGCCAGGAAGCGCTGCCGGTGGGCGGCGAACTCCTGGTCGACCGTGTCCCTGCTGACCACCGTGTAGAACCGGGCGCCACCGCCGTCGGCCTTGGGCCGCAGCACCCGTCCGAGCCGCTGCGCCTCCTCCTGCCGCGACCCGAACGTGCCCGACACCTGGATCGCGACGGCCGCCTCGGGCAGGTCGATGGAGAAGTTCGCCACCTTCGACACCACCAGCACCTGGATCTCCTTGTCGCGGAACGCCTGGTAGAGGCGCTCACGCTCCTTGACCCTGGTCTCGCCCTTGATGACCGGCGCGTTGAGGTGCTCGCCGAGCTCGTCGAGCTGGTCGATGTACTGGCCGATGACCAGCACCTGCTCGCCCAGATGCCGCCGGACCAGCGCCTCGGTCACGTACGTCTTGGACGGCGTGGTGGCGCAGAAGCGGTAGCGCTCCTCGGCCTCGGCCATCGCGTACGCCAGCCGCTCCTCGTCGGTCAGCGTGACCCGCACCTCGACGCAGTCGGCGGGCGCGATCCAGCCCTGGTTCTCCATCTCCTTCCACGGCGCGTCGTAGCGCTTGGGGCCGATGAGGGAGAACACGTCGCCCTCGCGGCCGTCCTCGCGCACGAGCGTCGCGGTCAGGCCCACCCGGCGGCGGGCCTGGAGGTCGGCGGTCATCCTGAAGATCGGCGCGGGCAGCAGGTGCACCTCGTCGTAGACGATCAGGCCCCAGTCGCGCGCGTCGAACAGCTCCAGGTGGCTGTAGACGCCCTTCCGCCTGGTGGTCATCACCTGGTACGTGGCGATGGTGACCGGGCGGATCTCCTTCTTGTTGCCGGAGTACTCGCCGATCTCGTCCTCGGTCAGCGTGGTGCGCTTGAGCAGCTCGGTCTTCCACTGGTGGGCGCTGACCGTGTTGGTCACCATGATCAGCGTGGTGGCCTGCGCGTGGGCCATGGCCGCCGCGCCCACGATGGTCTTGCCCGCGCCGCAGGGCAGCACGACCACGCCGGAGCCGCCGTGCCAGAAGGCGTCGGCCGCCTCGCGCTGGTAGGGGCGCAGCTCCCAGCCGTCCTGGAGCAGCTTGATGGGGTGGTGCTCGCCGTCGACGTAGCCGGCCAGGTCTTCGGCGGGCCAGCCCAGCTTGAGCAGCGCCTGCTTGACGTTGCCGCGGTCGCTCGGGTGCACGATGACCGAGTCGGCGCCGAGACGATCGCCCAGCATCGGCTGGATCTTCTTCGAGCGCAGCACCTCTTCGAGCACCGCGCGGTCGGTCGAGGTCAGGACCAGGCCGTTGACCGGGTCCTTCTCCAGGCGCAGGCGGCCGTAACGGGCCATGGTCTCGGCGATGTCGACGAGGAGCGCGTGCGGCACCGGGTAGCGGCTGAAGCCGATCAGCGCGTCGACGACCTGCTCGGCGTCGTGGCCGGCGGCACGCGCGTTCCACAGGGCCAGCGGCGTGACGCGGTAGGTGTGGACGTGTTCGGGCGCGCGTTCGAGCTCGGCGAACGGCGCGATCGCCTTGCGGCACGCGTCGGCCTTCTCGTGGTCGACTTCGAGCAGCAGCGTTTTGTCCGACTGGACGATGAGCGGGCCGTCGTTCACGGACATCCCTTCCTACGGTTGACCCTTATCCAACACACACGACGGCAGGAACAGTCCCGGAACGGGTAATCGATCAGTCGTCCAGGCGGCCGGTGAGGCCCAGGAAGAGGAAGAGCGCGACGTTCAGCACGAGACCGGTGCCGAACAGCACCCAGCTCCAGAGCAGCAGCGAACGGGCGCTCCCTGGCTGCTCGCGGGCCCGCGTCAGCGCCACGGCGGCGAGGATGCCGCCGGGCAGCCCGAGCACGTTGAGGCAGGAGGCCAGGGACAGGAAGTTGAGCACGACGGCGACGATGGCGCCGGCCTGCGGGCCCTCGTCGCGCCGCGGCGGGACGCCGTAGCCGTAGCCGTAGCCGTACTGCGGAGGTGGCTGCTCGCCGTAGGGCGCCCCGTAGGGCAGGTACGGGTAGCCGGACGGATCTTCTTGACTCACGTTCACCTCCAGACACGTCAACGTTTATCACGGAATACGGACGCGTCTGGCCCGGTGTGCGCGGAAGGTCAGAACCGGCCGCGCAGGGCCTTCCTGTCGAGCTTGAGCACGCTGGTGACCGGGATCGACTCGACGAACCGCACCTCGCGCGGGTACTTCACCCGTCCGACCCGGTCGCGCGCCCACTCGATCAGCTCCTCGGCACTCTCCTCGGCCCCCGGCCTGAGCTGCACGAACGCCACGACCTCCTCGCCCAGCCGCGGGTCGGGGCGGCCGACGACGCCCGACATGACCACATCGGGATGCTGGTTGAGCGCGTCCTCGACGTCGCGGGGGAAGACGTTGAAGCCGCCGCGGATGATCAGGTCCTTCTTGCGGTCGACGATGTAGAGGTAGCCGTCGTCGTCCACGCAGCCGAGGTCGCCGGTGCGCAGCTCGTCGCCGTCCAGTGCGGTGCCCTCGGGGTCGGGCTCGTGCTCGCCCCAGTAGCCGAGCATCAGCGAGTCGCCGCTGACGCAGATCTCGCCGACGTCGCCGCACTCCACCGCCTCTCCGGCGGAGTCGCGGACGGTGATCGTGTAGCCCGCCAGCGGCAGGCCGACGCTGCCGGGCCGCCGCCTGCCCGGCGGGTTGAAGGTGGTGACGGCGCTGGTCTCGGTCAGGCCGTAGCCCTCCAGGATCTGCGTGCCCGGCATCCGGCGCTCGAACTCCTGCAGCGCCTCCCGGCCCAGCGGCGCCGCGCCGCAGGTGAGGTAGGCCAGGTCGGGGAGCGGGTGGGCCTCCAGCGGCTCGGCGAGCAGCATGTGGATCATCGCGGGGACGACGGTGCCGTACTGGACGTGCTGCTCGGCGGCCAGGCTCAGGAACGCCTTCGGCTCGAACCAGCGCATGAGCACGGCCTGCTGGGGTTCGGTCGCGTGCAGCCCGGCCACGGTGATGATCAACCCGTACGCGTGCGAGAGCGGCACAGGCACAATCGCACGATTTTTCCCCTCTTGGTGGGAAATTTCGTATGCGTCCTTGGCGACCTTCCACAACCCGCGATGGCTCAGCATGACGCCCTTGGCGACGCCCGTGGTGCCGCCGGTGTACATGAGCGCGGCCAGGTCGCCGGGGTCCCTGCGCACCCGTTCGTGCTCGGCGGCGGTCTCCAGCTCGGCCGTGTCCACATATATGGGGACGTTCACCGCGGTGGCCCGTACGGTCTCGGCCAGCTCGGGCGAGGTGACGACCGCGGACGCGCCGCTGTCGAGCAGGATGTGCCGCAGTTCCTCGGCCCCAACCAGGAAGACCACGGGCGTCACCACCGCGCCCGCCGCCCACAACGCCTGGTAGACGATCGGGACCTCGGGGGAGGTCGCCATCATCACGACCACCCGGTCACCCGGCCGGATCCCGGCCTCGACGAACCCGCCGCACATCCGCCGCGCACGTTCGGCGAGCGCGTGGCTGCGGTGCCAGACCCCGTCGTAGAACACCGAGTCGTGGTCGTCGAACCGGTTCCATGACTCCTCGGCCAGCTGGCCCAGCGTTTGCTCGGTCACATGCACAACCTGATGGGACGGCCCGTGCGCAGTCAACCCTGATCGTCCTCGTGTTCGCCCTTGACTGACGATTGTGGATGATGCTCTCATGCCGAGTAAATGTCCAATATCGGCCTAGAGGGTCATTCGAGTTTTCGGGTGGCGCTAGATCGTGTATTGGTGAGATAAGTAGGGATCCGTGCTACCAGATGGCACCTACTTCGGTTTTGTCACCGGCCCGTCGCCCAGAGCAATGGAGGACATGATCGACATGCGCGCGCCGGCGGCCGTGGCCGCGAGCTTCGCGAGGAACGCCTGGTCGGAACGGCGGCAGCCAGGCGGCGCACGCTCAATCCATAAGCCGGGGAAACAACTTGCCGGACAAAAAGTTTCGGGAAAAACTTTTTCCGTAGACAACTTTCCCGTCAGGCCCGAGGGGACTTCGTGATCGACACGCCTGAACCAGGCGGGACCGACCTCGACGACAAAACGCTCACCCAGAGCGTGATCGCCATCATCGAGCAGCTCGGGCCCCTGGTCGTCCCGGTGGCCCGCGACCTCGACCGGCGCGCGGCCGACACCCTGCTGCGTTCGTACCTGGAGCCCGCCGGCTTCGCCGACGCGGTGCGCCGGCTGTCCATGCGCCACCTGCTCGTGCTGGTGGGGGAGGCGGACATGGGCAAGCGGCTCGGCGCCATCGCCCTGCTGTCGCGCATGTCGCTGGCCGAGGGCAGGATCACCGTGCTCTCACCCGCGGGCAGCGCCGCCGACCTGCTCTCCAGGACCGAGTACGGGCCGGGGCGGGCGTACCTGCTGCACGACTGGATCGCCGGCAGCACCGACCGGATCGAGCTGCTCAACCTGGCCCGCAAGCTCGCCGAGCTGGGGTCGTACCTGGTGATCACCAGGAACGGCGACCCGTCGCAGGCGGTCGAGGTGGAGCAGCCGTGGGGCGCCCCCGACTCCGGTGACCTGTTCGACCTGTACCTGAGCGCGTTCGGCGGCCGGAACGCGCCCGCCGGGGCCGCCACCGCCCGGGTCCGCGCGCTGGCGCTGCCCACGCCCGCCGAGGTCGTCCGCCTGGCCACGCGCCTGGTGCGGGACGACGAACCCGCGGGTGAGGAGGTGGCCGCCTGGTTCGACACCAAGCCGCCGATGCACGAGGTACGCGCGGTGGCGGCGCTCGCGTTCGCGCACGGGCTGCCCGAGCCGGAGTTCGCCCGCCGGTCGGCCGGGTTCGAGCGGACCAGGGAGGCCCACGAGGCGGGGCCGCGGCCGGCCGGGGCGCCGCATCCGCTGATCGCCGTGCACGACGGCCGCGTCGTCTTCCGCGTCCCGGACCACCGCGCGCAGGTGCTCGGGGAGCTGGTCGCCCGGTACGGCTTCTGGTTGTGGCAGCCGCTGCGCGAATGGGCGCGCTCGCTGGCCGGCGAGGGGGACGACGTACGGGCGCGGGCGGCCGAGGGGGTGGCGCTGCTGGCCGCCTGCTCGCTCAAGGAGGCGCAGCTGGAGTTCCTGGAGGTGTGGGCCCAGGGGCGGGCGGCCGAACGGCTGGCGGCGGGCGAGGCGCTGTCGTACATGTGCGCCGACGACGCCCTCGCCCCCGAGGCCCTGCGGCTCGCGCTCACCTGGGCCGGCGACCCGGCCGATCCACGGGCGGTCGCGGCGGTCGTGGGGCTGTGCGGCGGGCTGTCCCTGCGCTACCCGGCCGACGCGGCGACCCACCTGCGACGCCTGTCCACCGCCGAGGGTCCCACAGGGCGGCTCGCCGCCCACGCGCTCACCCTCGGGCAGGCTTGACCCCGGCCCGGCGCGTACGCCGTCAGAGGCCGGCGACGCCGGTGATGCGGTGGAGGGCGAAGCGGTGGACGGCCGCCCTGGTCTCGTCGTACGCCGTCAGGTAGCCGCCCTCCATCCGGGCCGGCTCCAGGATGCGTGAGGTGGCGTTGCCCTGCGAGTCGAGGTACCCGATCCACACCCGTACGCCCTGCTTGATGGCGTCCTGGAGGGCCGAGATCGTGGCCGTGGCGGGGCCCCGGGGCACCGCGCCGCCCGGGGCGTCGACCGGCTCGCGCCGCGCCAGGTGGGCCGCGTCGCCCGCGCGCAGCGCGCGTACGGCCGCCGAGGCCACCTCGGGATCGAGCCCGTTGACCGAGGCCACGGCGCGTACGGGCGCCACCCCCTCGGTACGCCTGCTGTCGAGCTGAGAGATGATCACGTCGCCGTCGAGCGACTCGGCGACCGGCGCGTACCCCATGGCCCGCAGCGAGTCCACCAGCGCCGCCCTGGACGAGCGCGAGGCGATCACGGTGGGGGCCAGCCGGCGCAGGCGGAGCGCGGCGGCGCGGCGGTCGGCGGTGATCTGGTCGAGCAGCGCCGGATCGTCGCACCGGACGTAGGCGCTCGCCGTGCCCACCCGGATGCGCCCGTGCCGCCGGGCCACGTCCGTCACCAGGTACGACAGGGCCTGCGGCACCGGCGTGGCCGAATGGCGGGACAGCATGGCCAGCAGCTCCTCGCCGCCGTGCCCCGCGTCGAGCGCCCGCCGGATCGAGCTCTCGCCGAAGCGGTAGACGGTCGCCCCGCCCTTGGACTCGACGTCGGCGGTGAGCGTCATCCAGCGGTTGAGCTCGCTGGTCAGCGGCCCGGGGGCGACGGCGGTGAGGTCGGCCTGCAGCAACACGTGATCGACGGGCTCGGGCAGCAGCGGGGCGAGCAACCGGGCCGCGTCGCCGCCTTCGAGCAGCGCCCGCCCGTGGCCGGACAGCGCGCCGAGCCCGGTCACGCCGATCTGCTCGGCCTCGCGCAGCGCGAACTCGGTGAGCTGCTCGCGCAGCGGCCCGCGGCGGCGCGGCTGCTCCCAGGCGAGGCGTTCGAGCACCGAGTCGCGGTCGGGCGCGAGGCCCGGCGCGGCGGCCAGCACGCCGAGGGCGGCCTTGCGCACCCCCGGCGCGGAGGCGCGGCGCAGGTCGGTGTGCAGGGCGTTGAGCGGCCGGTCACGCTCGTCGCGCTCGCCGACCAGGCCGGGCACGCGGTCCATGTGCAGCCAGGTCGCGGCGAGCGTCACCCAGCGGTCGGCGGTGGCCCTGACCCGCCACAGGTCGTAGCCGGAGGTCGGCAGCCACTCGCCGTCGACGCCGCCGCCCGCGGCGACCAGCCCCGCCGCGTGCGCCACCTCGACGACCAGCGCCACCGCCCATTCGGGCAGGTCGAGGTCGGTCGAGGTGCGCTTCATGTCGCGTACGCCGAGCCCGCCGGTGCGCAGCACCCCCGGCGGATCGACGCTCCACCGCTCGCACAGCTCCTCCACGGACCTGACGAACGAGAACGCCTGGCCCGCCGCCGTGCGGTCGGCCAGCTCCCGGTCGCGCGCGGCCCCGTCGAGCGCGGGCGGCACGGCGAGCAGGTCACGGTGGACGCGCCCGCCGCGCAGGTGGAGGCCCACCTCGCGGGGCAGCGTCACGCTCTCCTCGCCGGTGGCCGCGAGCAGCCCGCGCGCCAGCAGCTCCTCGATGGGCGAACGCGCCGAGGCCACGCGCACCTCGCGCCTGGCGTTGGGCACCCGCCCGGTCGGCGGCCCCCACACGAGCTGGTCGAGCGCGCCCCTGGCCTCGGGCGAGACCGCCTCCACCAGGGCCTCGGGGCTGGCCAGCACGGCGGCCAGCCGCTCCTTGCCGGGGCCGTCGGTGCCGGGGGCGATGTCGTCGGCCATCTCGTCGAGCTGCTCGGGCGGGTGGTGCCGGAACACGTCGGCGGCCCTGGGGCCGAGCCCGGCGGGCTCCTCCAGCACCTTGCGCACGCCCGGCCCGAGGTCGAGCGCGTTGTCGGGGCCGAAGACCAGCGCCAGGTCACGCAGCCGGTCGAGGGCCGCGGTGAGCGCGGGCTCGGGCCGGCCCGCCGCCAGCGCCCGTCCGACCAGGCCGCGCAGCGCCGCCTTCGTCACCGGCCCGTCCTGTACGGCCAGCGTCTCGACGACGGCCAGCGTGAACCGGTCGAGCCGGTCGAGCACCCTGCCGATCGCCGAAGGGCTGGCGGCCCGCGCGGCCAGCCCCTCCAGATGCGCGGGCACCGGAGTGATCAACTCGGGACGCGCGGAGACGAGCGCCCGAAGCTGTTCGTCGGTGCGCCCCCTGATCCACTCCGTGAACTCCATCGTTGCCATGGTATGTCCCCCCTGATCGGGGGCAGCATTGCCGGACGTGACAGAGCGTGCGGACCAAATGGTGCTGAACTACGTCAGCAAGGCGGCCGACGCCGCCCACGGCGTGCTCAGGCCCGACCAGCGGCTCGACTTCGCCCGGCGGCTGCGGGCCGACATCGAGGCGGAGCGCCGGGGGAGCCCGAACGCCCGGGACGTCGCGAAGGTGCTGGCACGCTTCGGCGACCCGGAAGCCCTGGCGGAACGCGAGGCCCACCGCCTGGCCCAACCACCAGCGGCCCCCGCCACCGGCTCACCGAGAACGCCTGCGGGCGCGCGGTCCACCCTGCGTCTCCCGGCCGTCACGGCCGCGACCGGCCCGGTGGCCGCCCGTGGAAGGGCCCTCAGGGAACGTCCGCGGGACGTCGCCGCCATCGTGATGCTGGTGCTGGCCGCGTCGCTGGTGCCGTTCGGGCTGCCGGCCGTGGCGATCTTCCAGGTTCCGGTGCTGGTCTGGGCGGCGGGGGCGGCGGCCGTGCTGTTCAGCGACACGTGGACGGTGGGCGACAAGCTGGCCGGTGCCGGGGCGCCGCTGTTCGGCTACACGGTCGGCGGCGTGCTCGTCGCCGGATTGCAGGTGGCCGAGCCGGGCCTGGAGGCGTTCGTCGCCCGGTTCTTCGAGGTCAGCGGGGTCATGTTCATGATCGGTACGGCCCTGGGCGCCGCCTGGCTGGGCTACCGGCTGCTCGACGTCAGCTGACCGGCGCGGGGCTGGGGAGCAGGCCGACGGCCAGGCGTACCCAGGCGGTGACGAACTGGTCCTTCTCCGCGTGGCCCGGCATCTCGCCCACGGTCTCCTGGAACAGCCGGTAGTGGACCACCGAGCCGCCGAGCACGGCCGCGATGCCCGTCCAGTCGACGTCGGTGTCGGCG
This sequence comes from Nonomuraea sp. NPDC051191, assembly GCF_044455665.1. Lineage (NCBI taxonomy): Bacteria > Bacillati > Actinomycetota > Actinomycetes > Streptosporangiales > Streptosporangiaceae > Nonomuraea > Nonomuraea sp. NPDC051191. The sequence continues at coordinate 56,007 of NZ_JBITEZ010000004.1, forward strand.
TACTCGGGCTGGGCGCGGAACCAGGTGGTGATCGCGTCGAACATGGGCTGGAGCAGGCCCTCGCGGACCACCGCGACCAGCTCGGGGAACTGGCTCAGGTCGCGGAAGAACACCCGGGTCAGCTCGGACTCCTCCCGCACCTTGGCCAGGCCCGCCCGGCACAGCAGCGACAGGCGCTCCTCCAGGCCGGCGGCGGCCTCCATGGTGCTCAGCTCGGCCAGGCTCTCGGCGACCTGGCTCCTGGTGCGGGTGGCATGCTCGTTGATCGCGGCCGCGAGCACCTCGTACTTGGACTTGAAGTGCCTGTAGAGCCCTCCGGCGCCGGGGGAGAGCCCTGAGGCGGCCTCGATCTCGGCCACGGAGGTGGCGGAGTAGCCACGCTCGGCGAACAGCCGCAGGGCCTCGTCGATGATCCGCTCACGGGTCGATCTGGTCATGTCTGTGCAGATACCTCCGTAATGAGAGTAGTCGTTAGGCCGCCGCGCGCCTGACGAGGCCCGCGACCGCCGAACCGGCCATGAGCCACACCACCGCGGCCAGGCCGTCGTTGACGAACGTGGTCCAGCGCGGGTCGGCGAGCTGGAACAGGTCGGCCAGCCCCAGCGACACCCCCGAGGCCAGCGACTCGACGAGCTGGTACCAGGGGTTGGCCGGGTTGGCCCGGAACACCGTGAAGAGCGCGTGGAACACCAAGGAGAGCGCCGCCGCCCTGGACGCCAGCCGCACCACGTGCGCCGCCATCGCCACGACCCGCTGCCAGACCGTCGCCGGCGTGCCGCGCGGCCGGGCGGGCCGATGGGGGCGGGGAGCGGCGGCGGCGAGCCGGTCCTCCGTGCCGGTCGTGCGGGGGGTCTCGGACACGGTCACTCCTCTCCGATAAGTAATTCCTTTCTGCCCATTCCCAGAGTCCCACAACGAGTCTCACAACGAGTCCTACAACAAGGGCCGTTACCGACGTCGATGCGGCGTTTGGCATCCTGCACGGGTGACTACCTCAGTGGGTTTCGACCTGGACATGACATTGGCCGACACGCGATCAGGCATCGCGGCTGTTTACGACGAGCTGTCAAGCCGTTTGGGTGTGCGCATCGACAGCGGGGAGATCGTCACCCGGCTGGGGCCGCCGCTTGAGTACGAGCTGGCCAACTGGATGCCCGCGGAGGCCATTCCCGCGGCCGCCGAGCTGTTCCGCGAGATCTATCCCGCGGTGGGCGTTCCGGTGCACACCGCGATGGCGGGCGCGTACGAGGCCATCGCCGCCGTACGGGCCCGCGGCGGCCGGGTGATCGTGGTGACGGGCAAGAACCCGCGCGACGCCGCCGGCACCGTCGAACTGCTCGGGCTGGCCGTGGACGAAGTGGTCGGATCGGTGTTCGGCGCAGCCAAGGGATCGGCACTCGCGCGCTTCGGCGCGGCGGCTTATGTTGGTGACCATGTCGCCGACATCGAGGCGGCACGCGCGGGCGGCGCCATGAGCGTCACCGTCGCGACGGGCCCTTACACAGTGGGAGAGCTGCGTGAGCACGGAGCCGATGTGGCGCTCGGCGACCTGACCGAATTCGCCGACTGGTTCGCCGGTTGGCGTGCCCGCGACGAACTACGGTAATTGCCCCGCATTTTCCCGGTCGCCTCCGCGCGCTTCGGGGCATAACCTACATCCATTCATCCTTTTCGACTGTTTGAACGAGGTCCTCCTGTGCCGAGTGGCAAGGTCAAGTGGTACGACGCCGACAAGGGTTTCGGCTTCCTCACCCGTGACGACGGCGGTGAGGTCTTCGTGCATTCCTCCGCGCTTCCCACAAACGCCGGCCCGCTCAAGCCAGGCCAGAAGGTGGAGTTCGGCGTGGCCGAGGGACGCCGGGGCCAGCAGGCGCTGTCGGTCAGGATCCTGGAGCAGCCGCCGACCCTGGCCAAGACGAAGCCCAAGACCAAGCGGAAGACGCCCGACGAGATGGTCGTCATCGTCGAAGACCTGATCAAACTGCTCGACGACGTCTCCACCTCCTACCAGCGCGGCAAGCACCCCGAGGCGGCGCACGCCAAGAAGATCGCCCAGGTGCTCAGGGCCGTCGCGGACGACCTCGACGCCTAACCGTTGGGGTTCGTCAGGGGTTTGGTGCGGTCGAGGGTCTCGGTCCGTTGCTGATCGGGGGCCTCGGCCCGCTGCCTGGCCAGCTTGGCGTCGGCCGCCCGCACCCGCCCGCGCCTGGTGACCAGCAGCCAGCCCAGCACGCCGGTCAGCACGACCGCCGGCGCGACGAACCCGGCCAGGGCGCTGCGGGCCAGCGACAGCACGAGCCCGAGCAGGCCGCCGAACACCCAGGCGAACTGCAGCACCGCCTCGACCACCCCGAACGTGGACGAGCGCACCTCCTCGCCGATCTCCCGCTGCACGATCGCGTCGAGCGCGAGCTTGCCCAGCTCCTGCGCGAACGCGGTGACCAGCGAGACCGCCAGCGCCGTCCACAGGTCGAAAAAGACGGCCGTGGCGATCGTGGTCGCGGCCGTCACCGCCAGCGTGACGAGCACGATCACCTGGGGGGCGTGGTTGCGCGTCCAGTTGGCGACCGCGGCGCCGACCAGGCCGCCCAGCCCGGCGGCGAGGGCGAGCAGCGCGATCGTCTTCGGCACGTCGAAGAACGAGGTGGGCGCCGCCGGCCGGGCCAGCCACGGCACCGCCTGGTCCTGGACCAGGAAGAGCAGGAAGAACACCAGGAAACCGGAGAAGACCCGCAGCGCCACGTTGGCCCAGACCGCCTCGGCCACCGCCGGGCCCACCTTGAGCAGGGTGCGCCAGCGCGGCGCCACGCCCTCCTCCTCCTGGTCGGGCGAGTCGACGTGCCGCGGCAGGCGTACGGCGGCGACGCCGAGCAGCAGGAACGCCGGCATGGCCACGCGCAGCACCACGGCACTGCCCAGCCACGCGGTCAGGCCCGCGCCGACCGGCACCGCCACCCCGGCCGCCACCAGCGTGAACAGCGCCACCCGCGCGTTGGCCGAGACCAGCGTGATGTCGGCGGGCAGCACGCTCGGCATGATCGCCGCCCTGGACACGTTGTACGCCTTCGACAACACCAGCACGCCCAGCGCGCCGATGAACAGCGTCGGCAGGTCGCCCGCCCCCACCGCGGCGGCCATGGCGAAGCAGAGCAGCCCCCGGCCGAACAGCGTGCCCGCCATCACGTAGCGGCGCCCCGACCTGAACCGGTCGAGGATCGGCCCCACGAACGGCGCCAGCAGCCCGAACGGCAACATCGTGATGACCAGGTAGAGCGCCACCGACCCGCGCGCCTCGCCGACCGGCACGCCGAAGAACACCGTGCTGGCCAGGGCGACGGTGACCAGCGCGTCGGCGGCGCTGTTGCCGGCCGACAGCTCGATCAGCCGCCCGAGCCCGGTACGGCCCGCGCCGCCCGCGTAGGTGAGCTTCCTGGTCGCCCTGCCGACCTGGTGGGCGCCCCTGGCCGTGGCGCGGCCGGCCCGGACGGTGCCGCTCGCGGTGGCCCGGCCCGCGCGCACGCCGACACGACCCGCGCCGCCGATGGCATGACCCACCCGCCGCGAGATCTCCCGAGCCTGCTCCCAGCCGCCCCCCACGTCTACCAGTCTTACCCGATTCACCCCTGTTCTCAGCCTCGGATCGGCGGTTGTGGGCCTGCCCGGTCCGGCCATGGGTGAGAATGAAGTGTGAGCGAACAGCACCTTCAGGCGGAGGCGGCCCGATGAGCCGCACCCGGGCCCGCGTCCCCGCTCCCGACCAGGCCTGTGTCGCCGCAGTCGATCTGGCGCGCGCCGCGGCGCAGGAGCTGGCGCACCCGGGCGAGGCCGGCGAGCACCTCGGCTTCGAGAGCGAGGGCGACCGGATCGTCACCCACTACTTCGCCTGCCTCGACCGGGCCTATCGCGGCTGGCGGTGGGCCGTCACGGTCACCCGCGCCTCGCGCGCGAAAAAGGTCACGGTCAGCGAGGCCGTGCTGCTGCCCGGCTCGGGCGCGCTGCTCGCGCCCGAGTGGCTGCCGTGGAGCGAGCGGCTGCGGCCGGGCGACCTGGGCGTCGGCGACCTGCTGCCGTCCCCGGAAGACGACGACAGGCTGGCGCCCGGTTTCACCGAGCTCGACGAAGATGCCGACCGCCAGATGGTTTTCGAGTACGGCCTGGGCCGAGCCCGTGTGCTCTCGGCCATCGGCAGGGACCGGGCTGCCAGACGCTGGCACGCGGGCGAGCACGGGCCGCACACTCCGATCGCACACGCCGCGCCCGCGCAGTGTTCCACCTGCGGGTTCTACTGGCTGCTCTCCGGTGAGCTGCGGCTGTCGTTCGGCGTCTGCACCAACGAGTACGCCCCCGACGACGGCAAGGTCGTCGCCGCCGACCACGGCTGCGGCGCCCACTCGGAGGCGGCCGTGCTGCCCCCGCCGGTCGAGCAGGCCAGCCCGATCCTCGACGACCTGGGTTACGACCTGATCGAGGAGGAAGAGGGCTCGGTGGACGAATCCGCCACCGAGGAGCTCGGCCACTCCTGACCGGGGCGCGAGCGCGGAACGGCGGTTTCGTCGGTCAGGGGGGCTAACCTACCCTGGCCCCTCTTCACTCGACCAGGATCGTGATCGATGACCGACACCTTTGGCACTGACCGGATGCGAGCCGCCGTCCTCTCCGCCTGGACGGCCTCGCCCGCCCGCTTCCGCGAGGACGCCAACGCCGAGGAGGACTTCGCGCTCGGCGGCTACCGCGACCGGCTGATCGTCGAACTCGCCCAGAACGCCGCCGACGCGGCGCTGCGCGCGGGGGTGCCAGGGGTGTTGCGGCTGACGTTGCGCGGCGACGTGCTGACGGCCGCCAACACCGGCGCCCCCCTCGACGCGACCGGCGTGGAGGGCCTGTCCACGCTGCGCGTGTCGGGCAAACGCGACGAGATCGGCGCGGCCGGCCGGTTCGGCGTGGGCTTCGCGGCCGTCGTCTCCGTCTGCGACGAGCCGGCCATCGGCTCGCGCGGCGGCGGCTCGGTGCGCTGGTCGCGGGCCGGCACGTCCGAGCTGGTCGCCGGCGTTCCCGTGCTGGCGGGGGAGCTGGCCGACCGGGCGGGCCACGTGCCGCTGCTCAGGCTGCCGTTCGACGCGCCGCCGATGGAGGTGCCCGACGGGTTCGACACGATCGTCCGGCTGCCGCTGCGCGACGCCGCGGCGGTCGACGCCGTCCGCGTGATGCTGGCCGAGACCAGCCCGGCGCTGCTGCTCGGCCTGCCCGCGCTGGAGGCCATCGAGATCGACCTCGACGGCGCCACCCGCACGGTCGTGGCCGACGGCTGGCACGTCGTGTCGGAGTCCGGCGAGTTCACCCCCGACGAGGTCGCCAGGCTGTTCGCCGACCGGCCGACCGAGGAGCGGGCGCGGCCCTTCTGGTCGCTGCGCTGGGCGGTGCCCGTCACCGGCACCGGCGAGCCCGGCCCGCTGCCCGCCGCCGTGCCGCCCGTCGTGCACGCCCCGACGCCCAGCGACGAGCCGATCGACCTGCCCGCGCTGCTGATCGCGTCCTTCCCCATGGCCACCGACCGGCGGCACGTCGCCAAGGGGCCGCTCACCGACTTCCTGGTCGAGCGGGTGGCCGGCGCCTACGTCCGGCTGCTGGGCGAGTTGCCCCGCACGTCCAGGCTGCTCGACCTGGTGCCGTCCCTCATGGGCAAGGGCGAGCTCGACGCCCGCGTCCGGCGGGCCGTGCTCGAACGCCTGCCGTCCGCGCCGCTGCTGCCCGCGTTGTCGGCGCCCGCGCCCGCGGTCCAGACGCCGTCCTTCGCCGAGGCCGAGGTCTACGAGCCCGACGCCGAGTGGCGGGTCGAGCATCCGGCGCGCGAGCCCGAGGGCGACGGCTGGGTGGTCGCGGGCCGGGAGGCGGCCGTCGTGGCCGGCGCCACCGCCGAGCTGCTCGACACCGTGGCCGACTTCGTGCCGGGGCTGCTGCCCGCCGGGTGGCCCGCCAGGCATCCCGCCATGGTGGCCCTGGGCGTGCGCCGGGTGGAGCTGGCCGACGTGGTCGACCTGCTGTCCGGCGAGGCCGTGGAGGCGCGTGAGCCGTCCTGGTGGCGTTCCCTGTACGCGGTGCTGCCCGCCGACGACCCCGAGTCGCTGGGCGCGCTGCCGGTGCCGCTGACCGACGGCCGCGTGGTGCGCGGCCCGCGCGGCACGCTCATCCTGACCGACGGCGGGGCCGACCTGGACCTCACCCCGCTCGGGCTGCGCATCGTGCATCCGGAGGCGGCCCATCCGGCGCTGCTCAGGCTGGGCGCGGCCGAGGCGACCCCGCGTACCGTGCTGGAAGACCCGCTGACCAAGGCAGCCGTCGCGCAGTCGCTCGACAGCTCCGACCCCGAGCCGGTCGCGCGGGCCGTGTTGTCGCTGGTGGCGGCGTCCGGGCTGGTTCCCGGCGAGGCGCCGTGGCTGGCCGAGCTGGCGCTGCGCGGGGCCGACGGCGAGCTCTACCCGGCCGGTGAGCTGATGCTCGCCGACGGGGCGCTGGCCGGGCTGCTCGCCGCCGACACCCATCTCGGCGTGGCCGCGCCCGAGCTGGAGGAGACCTACGGGCCGCGGGTGCTGGCGGCGGCGGGCGTGCTCGACGGGTTCGCCGTCGCGCACGATTCCGACGTGCTGCTCGACCACGACGACTGCGACCACGACCTCGACGGCGAGGCCGACTGGCTCGACCACGTGCTCGACCTGCTGCCCGACCTCGCGGTGCCGCCGGTGGTGGCCGAGTTCGCGGCGGTGCGCGACCTTGAGCTGGTGGCCGACTGGGAGGCCGCGCTCCCGCTGCTGACCCGGCCGCCGCTGCGGGCCGCGCTGCACCCGCTGCGGGTCGAGGGCGTGGAGGTGCCCTCCTACACCGCGTGGTGGCTGGCCCACCGTCCCGTGCTCGGCGGCCGGAAGCCGCTTGAGCTGCGGCTGCCCGGCGCCGACCCGCTCCTGCAGGGCCTCTACGCCGACGCCCCGGCCGGGCTCGACGAGGCGGCGCTGTCGATGCTCGGCGTGCGCACCACGCTCACCGACCTGCTGGCCGCCCACGGCGGGCCGGAAGAACTGCTGGAGCTGATGGCCGACCCGGCGATCGAGGTCGACCGGGCCCAGCTGCGGGCGTTGTGGATCGCGCTGGCCGCCGTCGACCCGGCCCGGGTCGAGCCGCCCGCGCGGGTGCGCGCGGTGCTCGGCGGCGACATCGTGGTGGCCGCCGCCGAGGACGCGGTGGTGGTCGAGGCCCCCGACCTGCTGCAGCTCGTCACCGACCGGCCGCTCGTGCTGGCCTCCTACGACCTGGCCGAGGCGCTGTCGGAGCTGCTCGACCTGCCGCTGGCCGGCGAGCTGGCCACCGGTGAGGTGACCTCGCAGGGCGAGGTGCGCGACGTGCCGCCGCAGGTGCGCTCCCTGCTGCCGACGGCGCCCGAGACGTACGTGGAGCACGAGAAGCTGCTGGTCGACGGGGTCGCCTGCACGTGGCGGTTCTTCGAGGGCGCGGTCCACTGCACCGGCGTCGACGGGCTGGCCCGCGGGCTGGCCTGGGCCACGGGCCAGTGGAACGACCGGCTGGCCGTGGCCGCGATGTTGCGCGACCCGGAGGCGGTGCCGCTGCTGCTGGCCGAGGCCGACCTGTCCTGAGACCGGCGGGCCGCCTCCCCGTCGCGGAGGCGGCCCGCCGCTGTCAGACCGTGCGGGCGGTCCCGGCCGCGGGCATCTTCCCGGTCAGGCTGCGCAGGTGGTGCCCGCCGCGGGCACCTTCCCGGTCAGCAGGTATGTGTCCACCGTGCGCGTCACGCACCTGTCGCCGCTGAGGTAGGCGCCGTGCCCCTCGCCCTCGTACGTCACGAGCACGCCGGTCCTGAGCTTGGCGTTGAGCGCGGTGGCCCACTCGTACGGCGTGGCCGGGTCGCCCTTGCCGCCGATGACCACGATGGGCGCCGAGCCGGTGGCGTCGATGCGCTTGGCCGCGTCGTCGCCGGGCGTGGGCCAGTGGCCGCAGGCGGTGGCGGCGCCGTCCGCCGCCAGGATGGGGAAGATCTTCTTGATCCGGTCGTCGACCCGGGCCATGTCGGCGGCGCTCGGGCGTTCGGTGGTGTCGGCGCAGGTGATGGCCTGCAGGCTGGTCATCATGGTGGAGTAGGTGCCGTCGGGGCGCCGTCCGGTGTAGGCGTCGGCCAGGGCGAGCAGGGTGGCGCCGTCGCCCCTGATCCCGGCCGCGGCGGCCTGCTCCAGCACCGGCCAGGCGGCCTTGGCGTACAGCGGGGTGATGACGGCGAGCTGGGCCAGGCCGTAGGTGAGCTGCCGGTCGCCGACCTTGAGCGGCCTGGTCCTGAGGCCGTCGAGCAGCCTCTCGACGGCGCTCTTGACGGCGGCCGGGTCCTGGCCGAGGTCGCAGGTCTGCGCCACGCAGTCCTTCGCGAACGCCTCGAAGGCGCGGGCGAAGCCGGTGGCCTGGGTGACGGCGCGCTCCTCGAACGTGACCGTGGGGTCGAAGGCGCCGTCGAGGACGAAGCGGCCGACGTTCGCGGGGAAGCGGGTGGCGTAGACGGCGCCGAGGTGGGTGCCGTAGGAGAAGCCGAAGTAGTTGAGCCGCCGGTCGCCGAGGGCGGCCCTGATGCGGTCGAGGTCTTCGGCGGCGTCCACGGTGCCCACGTGGGGCAGGATCTGGCCGGAGTCCTTCTCGCAGGCCGCGGCGAACTTCTTCGACGTCGCGTCGCCGTCGGCGCCGGTGGGCGCGGCGAGGAGGGCGTCGAGTTCGCCGCCGCACTTGACGCCGGCGCTGCGATCGACGCCGCGGGGGTCGAAGCTGACGAGGTCGTAGCGGCCGCCCAGGCTGCCGAACGCCTTCGCGACCTGGGCCAGCGTGTCGACGCCGGACGCCCCGGGCCCGCCGAAGTTGAAGACCAGCGAGCCGAGGGGCTCGCCGGTGGCCTTCACCCGGATCAACGCCAGGTCGATCTTCTGGCCGTCGGGATCGCCGTAGTCGAGGGGCACCCGCACGGCCCCGCACTGGACGGACGCGTCGGCGGGCAGCGGCTTGCCGTCGGGCCCGGTCAGCCCGGCGCACGGGCTCCAGGCGACGGCGCTCCCGGCGGGACCGGGCTGCTTCGCGGGCCCACCCGTGGTGCCGCAGCCCGCGAGAACGGCGGCTCCCACGAGCAGCGCCGACATCGCCTTCTTCATGCCGGCCGGCCTGCGGACACGGCATCGGTCCAGGTGGTGGGGAGAGACATGGGTTCCTGACGACTTCGAGGATGTGCGGAGGACGACGAACGTCACCCCCGGCGCGGACGGCGGACGAACCACATGCCGAAGAGGCCGAACCCGACCCCGGTGACGCAGGTCCAGATCCACCACGTGTTCTCGGGCGCCGGGCGGAAGATCAGCAGGACGATCAGCGCGACGGCCCACAGGGCGGTGCCGACCCCGACGGCGGCCGTGTCGTTGGTCTTGATCGGCTCGGGATCGGGGTGCCACTGCTGCTTCACGTGTCCAGCCTAGCTTCCAATCGGGTCTCGATCCGATTGCGGACACTTTTCCCAGTTCACCACTACTGTCACTCTTCGGCGCGTGAGTGACATGCGTAATGCAATAGACCGTTTCTTCGCAATCTCTGAACGAGGCTCGACGATCTCCCGTGAGGTGCGCGGCGGCCTGGCCACGTTCTTCACGATGGCCTACATCGTGGTGCTGAACCCGATCATCCTCGCCTACGGCAAGGACATCGAAGGCCAGGTCATCGGCGACGGCACGACCCCGCAGGTGCCGCTGGTCGCCGCGGGTACGGCGTTCGTGGCCGGCGTGCTGACGATCATCATGGGCGTGGTCGGCCGGGTGCCGTTCGCGATGGCCGCCGGGCTCGGGCTGAACGCGTTCGTGACCTTCAACATCGCCACGATGATGACCTGGGAGGAGGCCATGGGCTTGGTCTTCCTCGAAGGCGTCATCATCGCGATCCTGGTGCTGACCGGCCTGCGGACGGCGGTGTTCCGCGCCATCCCGGCCCAGCTCAAGACCGCCATCAGCGTCGGCATCGGCCTGTTCATCGCGCTGATCGGCTTCGTGGACGCCGGTTTCGTGCGCAAGGCCGCGGGCACGCCGCTGGAGCTGGGCATCGGCGGCCAGCTCACGTCCTGGCCGGTCCTGGTGTTCATCGTCGGCCTGCTGGCCACGGCGGCCATGGTGGCGCGGAAGGTCAAGGGCGCGATCCTGATCGGCATCGTCGTCTCGACCGTGCTGGCGGTCGTCGTCCAGGTGCTGGCCAAGCTGGAGCGGGCCACGCCGGAGAGCCCCGGCGGCTGGCAGCTCAACGTTCCCGCCATCCCCGAGGCCGGCGAGATCTTCGGCTTCCACAACCCGCTGACGCTGTTCACGGAGTTCGACCCGATCGGCGCCTTCAGCCGGATCTCCGTGCTGCTGGCCGTGCTGTTCGTGTTCACCCTGCTCATCACGGACTTCTTCGACACGATGGGCACGATCGTCGGCGTCGGCCGCCAGGCGGGCCTGGTCCAGGCCGACGGGACGCTGCCGCGCACCAAGGAGATCCTGCTCGTCGACTCGATCGCCGCGGCGGCGGGCGGCGCGGGCTCGGTCTCGTCGAACACCACCTACATCGAGTCGGCCGCCGGCGTCGGGGAGGGCGCGCGGACCGGTCTGGCCAGCGTGGTCACCGGCGTGCTGTTCCTGGTGGCCATCTTCTTCGCGCCGCTGGTCGCCGTCGTGCCCTACGAGGCCGCCACGCCCGCGCTGGTCGTCGTCGGCTTCCTCATGATGACCGCCATCCGCGACATCGACTGGGACGACTACGAGATCGCCATCCCGGCCTTCCTCACCATCGTGGTCATGCCGTTCACCTACTCCATCTCGAACGGCATCGGCGCCGGCTTCATCAGCTACGTGCTGGTCAAGGTCGTACGGGGCAAGGCACGCGAGGTGCACCCGCTGCTGTGGGGCGTCACCGCGCTGTTCGTGCTCTACTTCGCCATCGGCCCGATCCGGGCCGCGATCGGGATCTGACCTCGACATTCTCGGAGCCGCCCCGCGCATGTGGGGCGGCTTCGGGGTATCAAGGGGTGAGACGAATCTGACCTAGGGAAATATCTTGCCTTCGCATATAGTTAGCAAAGGTAATGAGACGTGCTAATGAACAACCAGCCCAAGATGGACCTGCGCAGCGACGCGGGCCTGGCCTCAGCCCTGCGCGTGTCGATGGCAAGGCTGACCAGGCGACTCCGGCGTCAGGCGGCGGCGCACTCGCTGACGCCCACCCAGTTCGCGACGCTCGCCGCCGTGGAACGGCATTCCGGGATAACCCCCGGCGAATTGGCCGAGCTAGAGAAGGTGCAACCGCCCTCGATGACGCGCGTGATCGCCGCGCTAGAGGAACGCGGCCTGGTCGCACGCACCCCGCACCCGACCGACCGGCGTCAGGTGACCGTGACCGTGACCGAGGCCGCCCAGACGTTGCTGAAGGAGGAACGCCGCCGCAAGGAGGCGTGGCTGACACAGCGGCTGAAGGAGCTCTCACCGGAGGAGCGGTCGATCCTGCGGCAGGCAGCGCCGATCCTGGAGAAGCTCAGCAAGATATAGAACCCGAGCAACCCAAGACCGGGATGTTCCGGTCGCTCAAGGTTCGCAACTATCGCATGTTCGCGGCAGGTGGCGCCGTCTCCAACGTCGGCACCTGGCTGCAGCGCACCGCCCAGGACTGGCTGGTGCTCGACCTGACCAAGGGCCCGCACGGCGCGGGAGGCAGCGCGGCGGCCCTCGGCCTGGCGACCGCGCTGCAGTTCCTGCCGATGTTGCTGTTCGGGCTCTTCGGCGGCGTGCTCGCCGACCGCTACCCCAAGCGGCCCATCCTCATCGCCGCCCAGTCGATGATGGCGGTGCTCGCGCTCACCATCGGCGTGCTGACCATGACCGGCACCGCGCAGGTCTGGCACGTGTTCGTGATGGCTTTCCTGCTCGGCATGATCTCCTGTGTCGAGGTGCCGACCAGGCAGGCGTTCGTGGTCGAGATGGTCGGACGGCAGGACCTGCCCAACGCCATCGCCCTGAACAGCTCCATCTTCAACCTCGCCCGCGTGGTCGGCCCGGCGCTGGCCGGCATCCTGATCTCCTTGCTGGGCGGCACGGGACCGATCTTCCTGATCAACGCGCTCACCTTCGGCGCGGTGATCTCCAGTCTGATCTTCATGCGCAGCTCCGAGCTCAACCTGTCCGAGCCGGTGCCGAGGGCCAAGGGCCAGCTCCGGGAGGGGCTGCGGTACGTCCTGGGACGCCAGGAACTGCTCATGCCGATCCTGCTGATCGCCTTCGTGTCGATGTTCTCGCAGTCGTTCTCGATGTCGATAGCGCTGATGGCCCGCGAGGTGTTCGGCGCGGGGGCGTCGTCGTTCGGGCTGGCCTCCAGCATGTTCGCGGTGGGCGCGCTGGGCGGCGCGCTGCTGGCGGCGCGGCGGGCCAGGCTCTCGCGCAAGGTGCTCTTCTCCGGGGCGATCGGGTTCGGGCTGTTCCAGGTGCTGACCGGGCTGGCCCCCTTCTACCCGGTCTATCTGCTGCTACTCATCCCGACCGGCATCGCGTTGATCACCATCAACACGGCCGCGAACGCCAGCGTGCAGATCGCCACGTCCCCCGAGATGCGGGGCCGCGTCATGGGCATCTACATGCTCGTCTTCACCGGTGGCGCGCCCGTCGGGGCGCCGCTGATCGGGTGGCTGTCGGAGCTGGGCGGGCCGCGTGCGGGGGTGCTGCTGTCGGGCGTGCTCGTCCTGGTGGGCACCGGGCTCGCGGTGCTGGTGACCAAGCTGATCGGCAACCGGATGGCCAGACCGGCGCTGGCGATGGCGTGAGCCGTCCCGGGCCGGGGACAATCGCATGACATGAGGCTCTTCGCGGCCGTGGTCCCGCCTGAGGAGGCGCTCGACGAGGTCGAGCGCGCCGTGGCGCCGTACGTCGGGCAGGTGCCGGGGCTGCGCTGGGCCGGCCGCCCCACCTGGCACATCACGCTGGCCTTCTACGGCGAGGTGCCCGAGCGGGCGCTGCCCGACCTGGAGACGCGCCTGGCGCGGGCCGCCCACCGGCACACGGTGCTCGACCTGGCCCTCGCCGGGGCCGGGGCGTTCTCCTCGGCGCGGCGGGCCAGGGTGTTGTGGGCCGGGGTCGCGGGCGACCCCCTGACCCGGCTGGCCGACTCGGCCCGCGCGGCCGGCCGTCGCGCGGGGGCCGTGCAGACCGACGAGAAACGGTTCCACCCCCACCTCACCCTGGCCAGGGCCCGGACCGACACGGACCTCAGGGAGCTGGTGGAGTCGCTGGCGGCGTTCGCCGGGACGCCCTGGCGGGCCGAGCGGCTGCACCTGTTCCGCAGCCACGGCGGCCCCCAGGTGAGGCACGAGTCACTCGGCGATTGGGCGCTCGCACCGGTGAAGCAGGGCTAGGCTCCAGGGCGTGGACCGTCCTCGCCCCTGGCTGCTGCCCCTCGTGCTGGGCCTGCTGTTCCTCATCGTCATCCTCGGCGCCCTGCTGACCTGAGCCGCCCCGAGCGGCCGGGCGTGGTCGTGCCGGGCCCGGCCGGTCGCGCTCTCACCAGGCGTAGTCCTCCGGCGCGGTGCGGTGGCCGGGGAAGATCTCGTCCAGGCGGGCCAGGGTGGCGTCGTCCAGCTCGATCTCCAGCGTGCGCATGCTGCCTTCGAGCTGCTCCAGCGTGCGCGGGCCGATGATCGGGGCGGTGACCGCGCGCTGCCTGAGCAGCCATGCCAGCGCCACGTACGCCGGGTCCTCGCCTAGCTCGTCGCAGAGCTTCTCGTACGCCTCGATCTTGTCCCGGTGCTTGTCCAGCTCCCTGACCATGGTGTCGGAGGCCGACCGGCCCTTGTCGATCTTGCGCAGGACGCCGCCGAGCAGGCCGCCGGCCAGCGGGCTCCACGGGATCACGCCGATGCCGTAGTCCTCGCAGGCGGGCAGCACCTCCAGCTCCACCGTCCGGGTGAGCAGGTTGTAGTGGCTCTGCTCGCTGGTCAGCCCGAACGTGCCGCGCCGCGCCGCCGTCTCCTGGGCCTTGGCGATGTGCCAGCCCGCGAAGTTGGACGAGCCCACGTAGATGATCTTGCCCTGCTGGCGCAGGATCTCCATGGCCTCCCAGAACTCGTCGAAAGGCGTGTTCCGGTCGACGTGGTGGGCCTGGTAGACGTCGATGTAGTCGGTCTGCATGCGCTTGAGCGAGGCGTCGCAGGCCCGGCGGATGTTCAGCGCCGACAGGCGGCGCTCGTTGGGCCAGTCGCCCATGTCGCCGTAGAGCTTGGTCGCGATGACCGTGCGCTCGCGGCGGCCACCACCCTGGGCGAACCAGCGGCCCAGGATGTTCTCCGTGATGCCCTCGCCCCTCTTCCAGCCGTAGACGTTCGCGGTGTCGAAGAAGTTGATGCCCAGGTCGTGGGCCTTGTCCATGATCGCGAAGGAGTCTTCCTCCGAGGTCAGCGGGCCGAAGTTCATCGTGCCGAGGCAGAGCGGGCTCACCTGGAGGCCGCTGCGTCCGAGGTTGACATAGTCCATGGGGTCCACACTAAATACCTGGAGTGCGCTCCAGGCCATAGGCTGAGTTCATGATCTGCGCGGAGTCGTCGTGATCGTTCTACTCCGCGCCGCGTTGCCGATCTTCCTGGCGATGGTCACGGGCATGGTGGGCACGCTGGTGGTCACGTCCGTGCTCGGCAACCACGAGACGGTAGCGCTGGCCGCCTTCGCGGTGATGACGGCGGTGCTCAATCCCGCCACCGCCGCCGTGCAGGGCGCGTTGCGGGGGCTCGGGCCGTTCGTGGCGCCGTACCGGGACGATCCGGGCGCGGCGGTGCCCGTCGTCCGGGACGCGCGCTGGCTCAGCCTGGCCACCGGCACGCTGGGGGCGCTGGCGGTGCTCTGCGTGCCGGCGCTCGCGCGGGTGAGCGGGGTGCCCGGCGAGGTGGTCGGCGAGCTGGGCCTGCTGCCCTGGCTCCTCGCCGCCTACCTGCTGGTCTTCGCCTCCACCGGCGGCGCGAGCACGATCCTGGTGGCGCTCGGCCGCAGCCGCGACGTGTTGTGGGCGAACCTGGCCTTCGGTCTGGTGCTGAGCGCGCTGACCGCGCTGCTGGCGCCGCGGCTCGGGCTCGACGGCGTGGGCCTGGCCTGGGTGGCGGCCGGGGTGGCGGCCGCGGTCGTGGCGAGCCTCAACCTGCGCCGCGCGCTCGGGCGGCCGATCGGGCAGGCGCGGCCCCGGAGGGCCGAGATCGTCCGGCTGGCCAGGGTCAGCGTGCCGCTGGCGGCGACCGTGCTGATCAAGTTCGGGGTGCTCGGCGTGGTCACGTTCGCCGCGAGCACCACCGGCGCCCGCGACACCGCCGCGCACGCGGTGCTGACCACGCTCACCGGCCTCATCATGATGGCCTCGCTGTCGGTGGCGCAGGCGTCGGTGCCCGAGGTGGCCCGTGCCGGCGACCCGGCCGGGGCTCGCCGGGCCAACCGCACCGCCGCGCTGCTCGCCGTCGCCGGCACGCTGACCGCCGCCCTGGCGCTGCTGCTGTTCGGCGAGGAGGTGCTCGGGCTGTTCACCGGCGACGTGGCCGTACGCGAGCGGGCGCTCGGGCTGCTGCCGCTGATGCTGCTGTCGTCGCTGGCCGACGCCGCGCAGGCCGTGCAGGGTGTCGGGCTGACCGCGCTGAAGAGGTCCGGGGCGAGCCTGGCCTACTTCGTCCTCGGCTACGGCGCGCTCCTGGCGGCCGCCGTGCCGGTGGCGCGGACGTGGGGGATCATCGGGCTCTGGGTGGCCATGGCGGCGGCCAACGGCCTGCTGCTGGTGCTCCAAGGGGCCGGGTTCCGCCGCCACAGCGCCCGCGTGGGCACGGCCGAGGCGGTGGCCTGAGCGTCCCGGGCCGAGTCGTGGGGCATGATGGCGAGGTGGGGGTTGTCGTGTTCCGGGTGCTGGCCGCCGTGGCGGCGACGTTCGCGCTGTCGGCGGCTCCGGCGTGGGCGGACGACGACGGGCCGGAGAAGCTGTTCACGTTCAAGGACCGGAACATCACCGAGTCGAGCGGCCTGGCCGTGTCGCCCACGCACCAGAACGTCTTCTACACCCACAACGACAGCTCCGCCGCCCCCGTCTTCTACGCGGTCGGCCCCGACGGGCGCACGAAGGCCACCTTCCACCTGCGCGGCGCCGAGGCCCGGGACTGGGAGGCCATGGCCGCGACCAAGGACCCCGCCACCGGGCAGGGCACGCTCTGGTTCGCCGACATCGGCGACAACCTCGACGGCGCCTGGCCCGACGTGTCGATCTACAAGGTCGCCGAGCCGCGCACGCTCCGGGACGCCACGCTGCCGGCCACCCGCTACCGCTTCCGCTACGCCGGCGGCGGCCGCAACGCCGAGGGCATCATGATCAACCCGCGCACCGGCCGCCTCTACGTCGTGTCCAAGGAGTTCTCCGGGTCCGTCTACGCCGCGCCGAAGAAGCTCCGCACCGACAAGGTCAACGTGCTGCGGCGGGTCGCCGCGGCCCCGATCATGGCCACGGACGCCGCCTACGCCCCCGACGGCTCCTCCTACGTCATCCGCACGTACTTCTCGGCGACCCTCTACCGGCCCTCGGGGGAGACCCTCGCCAGGGTCACCATGCCGGAGCTGCGGCAGGCCGAGTCGGTCGCCTACACCGCCGACGGCAAGGCCCTGCTGGTCGGCTCCGAGGGCCCGAACAGCCCGGTCTACCGGGTGCCGCTCCCCGAGCGCGCCCAGGCCACGCGCACGCCCACGCCGAAGCCCGTCGCCGCGCAGGAGAGCGCGCGCCCGTCCGACGCCGCGGAGCCGAGCGGCCTGACGGCCAAGGACGTGCTGATCTGGCTGGCCGCGGCCGCGGGGGCGACCGGCGTGATCACCTTCATCGCGCGCCGCACCCGCTGAGCCGTCAGGGGTTGCGCATGGTGGCGGTGAACATGTCGCCGCGCAGCGCGCGCTCGACCACCTCGATCGAGCGCGACAGGCGCACCAGCCGCGGCCCCTCCTGGCGGTAGGTGTCGAGCACGGCCTCGACGGCGTGCGGCGGCAGGTGGCCCTTGAGATCGACGGCCGCGCCGCGATAGCCCGCGCGGGCGGCCTCGACCGCCGCCCGGACGTGGTGCCTGGCCATGAAGGCCAGGGCCACCGGGTGCCGCCTCAGCACTTCGTAGGCCCGGTAGTCGGGCGGCACCGCGTCGAGCAGCCAGGCCACCGCCGAGGTCTCCCAGTCGGGGACGCTGGGCGGGCGGACCTCGGCGGGCCACTCTGGCGGGACGTACATGAGGTCATCGTACTCATGTTCGATTCTCCCAGGTATGGCGGCAGGGCGGCCTTTAGCAGGAAAATCGGGTGTGTGACGGAAAAGATCGGTGTCGTCGGGGCGGGGATCGTCGGGCTGGCCGTGGCGCGCGAGCTGGCCGCCGCCCGGGGCGCCGAGGTGACCGTGCTGGACAAGGAGCCGCGCGTCGGCGCCCATCAGACCGGGCACAACAGCGGCGTCGTGCACGCCGGGATCTACTACCCGCCGGGCTCGCTCAAGGCCAGGTTGTGCCGGGAGGGCGTGGCGCTGCTCAAGGCGTACTGCGCCGAGCACGGGCTGCCCTACCGCGAGGTCGGCAAGCTGGTCGTGGCCAGTACGCGGGCCGAGCGGGCGCCGCTGCGGGCGCTGGCCGAGCGGGCGCGGGCCAACGGCGTGCCCGGCCTCGCCGAGCTGGACGCCCTCGGCCTGCGCGAGATCGAGCCGCACGCGGTCGGCGTCGCCGCGATCCACTCGCCGCACACCGCCATCGCCGACTTCCCCGCCGTCGCCCGCGCGCTGGCGCTCGACGTGGCGCGGATGGGCGGCTCGGTACGCCTGTCGCACCCCGTACGGGCGATCCGCGAGACGTCGAAGGGCGTCCAGGTGCTGGCCGACGGCCGGCGGTTCACCTTCGACCGGCTGGTGGTCTGCGGCGGGCTCGGCACGGACGCGGTCGCCAGGATGGCCGGGGCGCCGGGGGACGTGCGGATCGTGCCGTTCCGGGGCGAGTACTACGCGCTGGCCGGGGCGGCCAAGAAGCTGGTGCGCGGGCTGATCTACCCGGTGCCCGACCCGCGTTACCCGTTCCTGGGCGTGCACCTGACCAGGCACATCGACGACGAGGTGCTGGTGGGGCCGAACGCGGTGCTGGCCCTGGCCTACGAAGGCTACAGATGGCGAGATGTACGAAATTTCGGTCAAATTATGCGTTGGCCGGGAACGCTTCGCCTGGCTCGCGCCCATTGGCGTACCGGGATCAAAGAGGTCTACGGCTCCGTCGTCAAGAGCGCCTTCGTCAAGGCCGCCCGCCGGTACGTGCCCGAGCTCACCGCCGCCGACCTCGTCAGGACCGGTGGCGGCGTCCGGGCCCAGGCCGTCGCCAGGGACGGGCGGCTGGTGGACGACTTCGTGGTCGACGTCCAGGGCGGCGTGGTCCTGGTCCGCAACGCCCCTTCGCCCGCGGCGACGTCGAGTCTGGCAATTGCCCGGCATATTGCCGGAATTGTTCCAGCACTGTCCCGATGAGGGCATCCTTGGATGTGATGGAATCACGCCTGCTGATAGTCGAGGACGACCCCAACATCCTCGAACTCCTCGCCGCGAGCCTGAGGTTCGCGGGCTTCGACGTGACCACGGCCAAGAGCGGCCTCGACGCCGTCAGCGCCGTGCAACGGCACCGGCCCGACCTCGTCGTGCTCGACGTCATGCTGCCCGACCTGGACGGCTTCGAGATCGTCCGGCGGATGCGGAGCGGCGGGCTGCACACGCCCGTGGTGTTCCTGACCGCCCGCGACGAGACCGAGGACAAGATCCGCGGGCTCACGATCGGCGGCGACGACTACGTCACCAAGCCGTTCAGCCTGGAGGAGGTCGTGGCCAGGATCCACGCGGTGCTCCGGCGCACGAGCGGGGACGCGCAGGCCGCGCCGCCCAGGCTGACCTTCGCCGACATCGAGCTGGACGAGGAGAGCCACGAGGTCTGGCGCGGCGGCCACGCCGTCTCGCTCTCGCCGACCGAGTTCAAGCTGCTGCGCTACTTCATGACGAACGCCGGCCGCGTGCTGTCCAAGCCCCAGATCCTCGACCACGTATGGGACTACGACTTCAGGGGCGAGGTGGGCATCGTGGAGTCGTACGTGTCCGTCCTGCGCAGGAAGATCGACAACCGTAGCCCCCGGCTCATCCACACCCTGCGGGGTGTCGGATACGTGCTGCGCCTGCCACCGAGCCCCTGATGAGAGCCCTGCCGCTGAGGGTCAAGCTGATCGCGGTGATGCTGGCGCTGCTCGGCTGCGGCATGACCTTCGTCGGCCTGGTCAGCGTCTCGGTGCTGCACGGCTACCTCATGGACCGGGTGGACAGCCAGCTCAACCTGCTCAGCGTGCGCATGCACAAGAAGGTCATGAGTGACTGGCGTCGGGACAGGGAGACCCCCGACCGCCCGATCCTCATCGAGTCCGACGCGATCGCGCTGGTCAAGGAGCCGGGCGAGGAGTTCGTCCCGATGTTGCGCGACCGCGACGTGGACGCCAAGCCCAAGCCCGTCCTGCGCGGATCGCCCGGTGGCGACGCCTACACCGCGCCCGCCGTCGGCGGCGACGGAGAGTGGCGGGTGCTGCAGAGCGTGCTCCAGCGGCGCACGCTGGTCGTCGCCGTGGACCTGGAGGAGGTGGACGCCATCACCCGGCGGCTCGTGCTGATCGAGCTGCTCGGCGGCGGCGGCATCCTGCTCATCCTGGCGGTCGCGGGCGTCACCATCGTCCGCCGCAGCATGCGGCCGCTCGGGCAGATCGAGCGCACGGCCGAGGCCATCGCGGGTGGGGAGCTCGGCCGCCGGGTGCCGGACGCCGACCCCCGTACCGAGGTGGGCCGCCTGGCCAAGTCGCTCAACGGCATGCTGGCGCAGATCGAGACCGCCTTCGCCGCGCGCTCGGCGTCCGAGGCGGCGGCCCGCCGCTCCGAGGACCGCATGCGCCAGTTCGTCGGCGACGCCTCCCACGAGCTGCGCACCCCGCTGACCTCGATCCGCGGCTTCGCCGAGTACGCCCGCCAGAACCCCGGCGCCGACCCCGCCGAGCTGATGCAGCGCGTGGAGAAGGCCGCCGGGCGCATGAGCCTGCTGGTCGACGACCTGCTGCTGCTGGCCAGGGTGGACCAGCAGCGCCCGCTGCAGATGCGCCCGGTGGACATGCTGGCCCTGGTCGCCGACGCCGTGCACGATGCCCGGATCCTCGCGCCCGACCGTACGGTGAAGCTGGACGTGGTCGGCGGCGCGGCTCTCATCGTCTCCGGTGACGAAGTGCGCCTGCGGCAGGTCATCAGCAACCTCATGACCAACGCCATCGTGCACACCGAGCCCGGCACGCCCATCGTGGTACGCGCCGGGGCGACCGACGACACGGTCTTCACCGAGGTCGCCGACAGCGGCCCCGGCCTGCCCCCCGAGCAGGTCGAGCGGGTCTTCGAACGCTTCTACCGCGCCGACTCCGCGCGCAGCCGCCGCCGCTCCTCCGAGGACCGCGGCAGCGGGCTGGGCCTGGCCATCGTGCAGGCGCTCGTCCGGGCCCACAGCGGGACCGTGACGCTGACCAGCTCGCCCGAGGAGGGATCGACCTTCAGGGTCGAACTCCCACTCGCCTTGGAGTGAGCCTTCAGCTAACCCTCAGGTGCCTGAGCCACCCTGGAATCGTGACAAAACCCGAGGTCCGCGAGGCGTTGATCATGGTGGTGGACGACGAGCCCAGCATCAGGGACCTGCTCTCCGCCAGCCTGCGCTTCTCCGGGTTCGAGGTGCTGACCGCCGCCGACGGGCAGGAGGCCGTGGAGGTCGCCGAACGCGCCGCGCCCGACCTGGTGGTGCTCGACGTCATGCTGCCCGACCTGGACGGGTTCGAGGTGGCCAGACGGATCGACGCGCCCGTGCTGTTCCTCACCGCCCGGGACGCCACCGAGGACAAGATCGCCGGTCTCCGGGTGGGCGACGACTACGTCACCAAGCCGTTCAGCCTGGAGGAGGTGCAGGCCAGGATCCGGGCGGTGCTGCGCCGTACCAGGACCGAGGGGGCGCCGGTCAGCCGGCTCAAGGTGGCCGACCTGGAGCTGGACGAGGACGCCCGCGAGGTCTGGCGGGCCGGCCGCCAGGTCCGGCTGTCCCCGACCGAGTTCAAGCTGCTGCACTACTTCATGGTCAACGCCGGACGGGTGTTGTCGAAGGCGCAGATCCTCGACCACGTGTGGAACTACGACTTCGGCGGCGACGCCGGCGTCGTCGAGTCGTACGTCTCCTACCTGCGGCGCAAGGTGGACGACGTCGAGCCCCGCCTGATCCACACCCTGCGCAGTGTCGGGTACGTGCTCAGGGAGCCGCCGCCCGCCGGTTGATCCCCGGCCCGCGGCCACGCGCTGTGGACCGTCCCGGCGCGCTCACCGTAGCGTGGACCTGCGGGCGCGAGGTGTCGAGCGGCGTACCGCGGGAAGCGGGGTTGGCACCTATGGAGCTGCTGGGGGCGTTGGAGTCGTTGCGCCGCCCGCTCGATCGCGAGCTGTTCCCGCTGGCGATCGGCGAGGCCGCGGCGGACCGGCGTGCCCTGCGCGAGCTGACCGGCCAGCTCGACGACTACCTGCTGCCGCGGCTGCGGGCGATCGACGCGCCGCTGCTGGCCGTCGTCGGCGGGTCCACCGGGGCGGGCAAGTCCACGCTGGTCAACTCGCTGGTCGGAGCCGACGTGGCCGAGCCGGGCGTGCTGCGGCCCACCACGCTGGTGCCCACGCTCGTCGTCAGCCCGGCCGACCGCGACTGGTTCACGGGCCAGAACGTGCTGCCCGGCCTGTCCCGCGCCACCGGCGGCCCCGGGAGGCCCGGTGGTGCCAGTGGTGCCAGTGCTGCCGGCGGTGCCGGCTCGCTGCGCGTGGTCGTGTCCGACGCGCTCGGCGCCGGGCTGGCGCTGCTCGACGCCCCCGACATCGACTCCGTGGTGACCTCCAACCGGGAGCTCGCCGCGCAGCTCCTCGCCGCCGCCGACCTGTGGCTGTTCGTCACCACCGCCGCCCGGTACGCCGACGAGGTGCCCTGGAGCTTCCTGCGCTCGGCCCGCGAACGCAGCACGGCCCTGGCCGTCGTCCTCGACCGGATCGCGCCCGAGGCCGTCGAGCCCGTCTCCCGCGACCTCGACCGCCTCCTGGCGGAGAACGGCCTGTCGGGCGCCCGGCTCTTCACCGTGCCGGAGGCCGCGCTGCCCGACGAGAAGGCGCGGCTGCCGGAGGAGTCGGTGCGGCCCATCGTCTCCTGGCTCACGGGGCTGGCCGCCGACGCCGCCGAGCGGTCCCGGGTCGTACGCCAGACGTTGTCGGGCGCCCTGGACAGCCTGGACACCCGCGTCCCCGCGCTGGCCACGGCCGTCGAGCGCCAGCAGGCCGCCTTCGACGGGCTGCGGACGATCGTGACCGGCGCGTACGCGGGCGGCATGGCCGACTTCGACGAGGGCATGCGCGACGGCTCCCTGCTGCGCGGCGAGGTGCTGGCCCGCTGGCAGGACTTCATCGGCACCGGCGACCTCATGCGGTCCCTGGAGAGCCGGGTCGGATGGCTGCGTGACCGGATCGTCGGCTTCTTCACCGGCCGCGCCCCCGCCGTCGAGCTCAAGGACGCCCTGGAGAGCGGCGTCGAGTCGCTGATCAGGGGCGCGGCCGACGGCGCGGCCGAACGCGCGCTCGAAGGGTGGTCGGCCGCGCCCGGCGGGGGCGGGCTGCTCGACCGGCTCGGCGCCATGGAGGCCGCGCGGCTCGGCCGGGCCTCTCCCGACCTGGGCAGGCGGGCCGAGGCGGCGGTGCGCGGCTGGCAGGAGTTCGTCCTCGACCTCGTACGGGAGGAGGGGGCGGAGAAGCGGACCACGGCGCGGCTCGCGTCGTTCGGGGTCAACGGGGCGGGGCTGCTGCTCATGCTGGCCGTGTTCGCCTCGACCGGCGGGCTCACCGGGATCGAGGTCGGCATCGCGGGCGGGACGAGCGTGTTGTCGCAGAAGCTGCTGGAGGCCGTCTTCGGCGACCAGGCCGTGCGCTCGCTGACCACGCGGGCCCGTGAGGACCTGCGGGAACGGGTGCGCGTGCTGCTGGCGGAGGAGGCCGCCCGCTTCACCGCCCGGCTGGAGACCGTCGAACCGCCCAGGGGCACGGCCGACGCGTTGCGCGCGGCGGCCCGCGCGATCCACGACCGCCGCGCCGAACTCCCCACCCCCACCGCCCGCACGGCCGAACTCCCCGCCCCTGAGGCCCCGACAGCTGAACTCCCCGCTCCTGAGGCCCCGACAGCCGAGCTGCCCGCTCCCGACGGTCCCACGGCCGAGTCGCCCGCTCCCGACCGTGCGGAGGGGCCGTGAAGCTGCTGCGCCGCAAGGAGGGCCCCTCGCTCGACGCCCGGCTGGCCGCCCTGCTGGAGGCCGCCGAACTGGCCGAGGGACGCCTCCCCGAGCAGGACGTGTCCGCCGCGCGGGCCGTCGCCGAACGGGCCGGCGCACGCCGCAGCCTCTCGGTCGACCACACCGTGGCCGCGCTCGCCGGCGCGACGGGCAGCGGCAAGTCCTCCCTCTACAACGCCCTGGCCGGCGAGGAACTGGCCGCCGTGGGCGTCACCAGGCCCACGACCTCCACCGCCCAGGCCGCCCTGTGGGACGGCGAGGGCGCCGGTCCGCTGCTGGACTGGCTCGACGTCCCGCGCCGCCACTCCGCCGCCGAGGCGCCGGGGACGTCCGGTCTCGTCCTCCTCGACCTGCCCGACCACGACTCGATCCGGCTCTCCCACCGCCTTGAGGTGGACCGCCTGGTGGCGCTGGTGGACCTCCTCGTCTGGGTCGTCGACCCCCAGAAGTACGCCGACGCCGCGCTGCACGAGCGCTACCTGCGTCCGCTGGCCGGACATCGCGACGTGATGCTGGTGGTGCTCAACCAGGTGGACCGCCTGCCTCCACAGGCTGTGGAACGCTGCGTGGCCGACCTGCGCCGCCTCCTGGAGGAGGACGGGCTCGCGGGCGTTCCGGTGCTGCCGGTCTCCGCCAGGACCGGCGCCGGCCTGCCGGAGCTCCGCTCGATCCTGGCCGACCGGGTCGCCCGGCGCGAGTCGTGGGCCGCCCGCCTGGCCGCCGACGTCACCACCGCCGCCGGCCACCTGGCCGTGGACGGCTCGCCGCCCGGCCCCGGCGCCAAGCGGGTGGCGGGGCTGGACCGGCGGCTCACGGGCGCGCTCTCCCAGGCCGCCGGGGTGCCGCTGGTCCTGGAGGCCGTGGCCAAGGGGCACCGGCACCGTGCCGTGGTCGCCACCGGCTGGCCGGTCACCCGGTGGCTGCGCAGGTTCCGGCCCGACCCGCTGCGCAGGCTCAGGATCGGGGTGGGACGGCCGGACAAGGAGATCGTGGGGCGTACGTCGGTGCCGGCGGCGTCGGCCGTACAGCGCACGCAGGTCGAGACGGCGATCAGGGACGTCGGCGAGGCGGCCGCGGCGGACCTGCCCGGCCCGTGGGCGGCGGCGGTGCGGCAGGCCGCGCGCTCGCGCTCCCCGGAACTGGCCGACGCGGTCGACCGGGCCGTGGGCCGCACCACCGCCGGGACCACCCGCAGGCCGCGGTGGTGGCGGATGGTGAACGTGTTGCAGTGGGTCGTCTTCGCCGCCATGGCGGCGGGCGCCCTGTGGCTGGGCGTGCTGTTCGGGATGGATTACCTGCGCCTGCCGCAGCCGCCGCTCCCCACCCTGGGCGCGGTGCCGTGGCCGACCGTGCTGCTGGCGGGCGGCGCGCTGGCCGGGGTGGTGATCGCGCTGTTGTCCCGACTGGCCGCGTGGGCGGGCGGGCGGCGCAGGGCCGGACGTACGGCGCGGGCCCTGCGGACCGCCATCGGCGAGGTCGCCGAGAACTACGTGCTGGACCCCGTGACGGCCGAACTCGACCGCTACACCCGCTTCACGGACGCCGTCACCACAGCCCGCTCCTGACCGCCGTCACGCTTTTCTCCTACCGAGCAGTGGGACCGCGAGCAGGGCGCCCAGCAGGGCGGACGCCGCGCTCACCAGGAACGGCGCCGACGCCCCGGACCACTGCCCGGCCACCCCCGCCACCCCCGATCCCGCCGCGGCGCCCATCCCCATGGCCGTGGACAACCACCCGAACGCCTCCCCCTGGGCCCCGGGCGCGAACCGGTCCACCAGCAGCGACGACGTCGTCAGCGCCGGATTCAGCACCAGCCCCCCGGCGAACAGCATCGCCCAGAACGCCGGCAACGCCCCGACCATCGCCAGCGGCGCCAGCACGACCCCGAGCACCAGCAGCAACCCCACCAGCCGCCCCGCCGGCGGGGACGCCCACGTACGGGCCCCGTACCCGGCCGCCCCGGCGATGCCGCCCAGTGAGAGCGCCGCCACGAGCAGCCCGGTGGCGGCGGGCACGTCCCGGGCGGCGGCCATCGCGGGCACCCCCACCTGCAGCGCGCCCATGGTCCCGCCGAGCAGCAGCACCACGGCCAGCAGCACCAGCATCCCGCGGTCGGCGAAGACCCGCCCGCCCTCCCGTACGGGAGCCGTCCCGTCGGCCCGCAGCGCCCGCGAGAAGGCCAGCGTGCCCGCCCCCGCGGCCACCGCCACCACCCCCAGCGCCAGCGAGGACGAGGCCGCCGCGATCACCAGCCCGAACAGCAGCGGCCCGACCAGCATGGCCAGCTCCTGCACCAGGTAGACCAGGCTGTAGACGGCCGTACGGGCGTCGTCGCCGACCTGCCGCCCCCATTCGACGCGCATGCTCACCGAGATCGGCGGCAGCCCGGCCCCGGCGACCCAGCCCAGCGCCACGAACGTCCACGCCGGCCAGCCGCCCGCCGCCGCCGCGACCAGTGCGATCAGCCCGGCGACGTGCAGGAACGCCGTCGCCGTGAGCACCGCCCGAGGGCCGCGCCGGTCCATCAGCCGCCCCTGGACGGGCCTGCCCATGCCCGCGCCCACCGAGAACGCCGCCGCGCACGTCCCGGCGAGCGCCAGCGACCCGGTCGCCGCCTGCACGACCAGGACCATCCCCACGGGCGCGACCTGCTGCGTGAGCTGGGAAAGGAAGCCGAACACGGCCTGCGCCCCGACCCCCGGCATCCTGAACAGGCCCCGATACGGCATATCCATCCCCATACGCCCACGCTAACCCCAAGATCGCCGATCTTCCCCGTCCGGAGGGCGGCAGAGCGCCGCCCCGGTCTTCCACAAGGTCGCGACGGCCCTGGAGCGGCCCTCCGGGGGGGTCAGTCGGAGGTGAGGGAGGCGGCGACCGTGCGCAGGGCGGAGAGCAGGGGGAGGAGCAGGGGGTGTGCGTCGGAGCCCCGACGGGTCGCGGCGAAGACCCGGCGGTCGGGCCCCGGCGTGTGGCGCACCACGACCCCCCTCAGCGCCATGTCCCGGAGCGCCAGCCGCGGTACGAGCGCCACCCCCGCCCCCGCCCCCACCAGCGCCACCACGGCCCGGAAGTCGTCGGAGCAGTGGACGACGTTGGGCGTGAAGCCCACCTGCTGGCAGGCGAAGGTGATGACGTCGTGCACGGGATTGCCCGGGTAGGGGCCGATCCAGGTGTCGGCGGCGAGCGACACCAGCGTGGCCGACCCCGCTTCCGGATGCCCCTCGGGCAGGACCAGGTCGAACGGCTCGGCGTACAGGGGGATGCGCGACAGGCGGCGGTCGGCGGCGTCGGGCCCGCCCCGGTACTCGACCGTCACCGCCAGGTCGGCCCCGCCGTCGAGCAGCATGGCCAGGCTGTGGTCGCCCTCGGCGTCGAGCACCCGGACCTTGAGAGCGGGCGCGGTGGCGCGCAGGGCGGCGATGGCGGGGGAGAGCACGGCGCTGATCGCGGTGGCGAAGCAGGCCACGGTCACCTCGCCGGCCTTGCCCGTGGTGTACGCGGCCACCTCGGCCTCGGCGCGTTCGAGCTGGGCCAGCACCTCGTTGGCGTGCCCCACCATGATCTTGCCCACGGCGGTGAGGTGCACGCCCCGGCCGTCACGCGTGAACAGCCGGTGGCCCACCTCGTGCTCCAGAGCCACGAGCTGCTGGGAGACCGCCGAAGGGGTCAGGTGGAGCGCCGCCGCGGCGGCGGTGACCGTGCCGTGGTCGGCCACCGCCCGCAGTGTGCGAAGCCGCCGCGTGTCAATCACGCAGCGAGAATACTCAACCCTGGCGAGCCTGGACGAACGCCGCCACGGCCCGGTCGACGTCCTCGGCCGAGTGGGCGGCCGAGAGCTGCACCCTGATCCTGGCCTGGCCGTGCGGGACGACCGGGTAGGAGAAGCCGATCACGTAGACACCCAGGTCGAGGAGGCGTTCGGCCATGGCCCCCGCCTCGCCGGCGTCGCCGATCATCACGGGCACGATCGGGTGCTCGCCCGGCAGGATGTCGAACCCGGCCTTGGTCATCTCGCCGCGGAAGCGCGCGGTGTTCGAGCGCAGCCGCTCGCGCGCCTCACCGGACGTCTCCAGCAGGTCGAGGATGCGCAGCGAGGCCGCCGCGATGACGGGGGCCAGGGAGTTGGAGAACAGGTACGGCCGCGACCGCTGGCGCAGCAGCTCGCAGACCTCCTTGCGGGCCGAGACGTAGCCGCCGCTGGCCCCGCCGAGCGCCTTGCCCAGGGTGCCGGTGATGATGTCGACGCGGTCGGTCACGCCGTGCAGCTCGGGCGTGCCGCGGCCGGTGGGGCCGACGAAGCCGACGGCGTGGGAGTCGTCCACCATGACCATGGCGTCGTACCGGTCGGCCAGGTCGCAGATCTCGCGCAGGGGGGCGAGGTAGCCGTCCATGGAGAAGACGCCGTCGGTGACGATCAGCCGCCGCCGGGCGTCGGACGCCTCCTTGAGCCTGGCCTCCAGCTCGGCCATGTCGCGGTTGGCGTAGCGGAAGCGCTGGGCCTTGGACAGGCGGATGCCGTCGATGATGCTGGCGTGGTTGAGGGCGTCGGAGATGACCGCGTCCTGGGCGTCGAGCAGGGTCTCGAAGACGCCGCCGTTGGCGTCGAAACACGAGCTGTAGAGGACGGTGTCCTCCATGCCGAGGAAGTCCGACAGGCGGGATTCGAGCTCCTTGTGCACCTCCTGGGTGCCGCAGATGAACCGCACGGACGCCATGCCGAAGCCCCAGCGGTCGAGCGCCTGCTTGGCCGCCTCGACCACCT
The DNA here is from genome assembly GCF_044455665.1 of Nonomuraea sp. NPDC051191. Classification (NCBI taxonomy): domain Bacteria; kingdom Bacillati; phylum Actinomycetota; class Actinomycetes; order Streptosporangiales; family Streptosporangiaceae; genus Nonomuraea; species Nonomuraea sp. NPDC051191. The sequence continues at coordinate 84,237 of NZ_JBITEZ010000004.1, forward strand.
CGGGGTTGTCGGCCAGGCCCAGGTAGTTGTTGGCGCAGAAGTTCAGCACCTCGCGCCCGGCCACGCCGACCTGGGAGCTCTGCGGGGTGGTGATCACCCGCTCGGGCTTGAGCAGCCCGGCCTCGGTGATCTCGTCGAGCGTCGTACGCAGCTGCTCGCGCACGTTCGTGAACATCAAGCGCTCCAATCGAGGATGACCTTGCCCGTACGGCCGCTCGCGGCCGTGTCGAAGGCGGCGTCGAAGTCGTGGTACGAAAACCGATCAGTGATCACGGGGGAGAGGTCGAGCCCCTTTTCCAGCAGGACTGACATGTTGTACCAGGTCTCGTACATCTCCCGGCCGTAAACGCCCTTGATCGTGAGCATCGAGGTCACCACGGTCGCCCAGTCGACGGCGAACTCCTCGGCGGGAAGACCGAGCATCGCGATCTTCCCTCCGTGCGTCATGTTCGCGATCATGTCTCGCATGGCCCCTGGGTTACCGGACATCTCCAGTCCGACGTCGAAGCCCTCCCGCATGTGGAGCTGGCGCACGCCCTCGCCGATCGACGCCCTGGAGACGTTGAGCGCGAGCGAGACGCCGAGCTTGCCGGCCAGGTCGAGGCGCTCGTCGCTGACGTCGGTGATCACCACGTTGCGCGCGCCGACGTGCGTGGCCACGGCCGCGGCCATGAGGCCGATCGGGCCGGCGCCGGTGATCAGCACGTCCTCGCCGACCAGGGGGAAGGACAGTGCGGTGTGCACGGCGTTGCCGAACGGGTCGAAGATGGCCGCCACGTCGGGATGAACGGGCACCCGGTGCACCCACACGTTCGAGGCGGGCAGGGTGACGAACTCGGCGAACGCGCCGTCCCGGTTCACGCCGAGGCCGACGGTGTTGCGGCACAGGTGGCGGCGTCCGGCCATGCAGTTGCGGCACTTGCCGCAGACGATGTGGCCCTCGCCGCTCACCAGGTCGCCGACGGCGATGTCCTCCACACCGGGCGCGACCTCGACCACGTGGCCGCTGAACTCGTGTCCGACGACGAGCGGGAGCTTCAGCGTGTGCCGCGCCCAGTCGTCATATTTGCGGATGTGCAGGTCGGTGCCACAGATGCCGGTACGCAGCACCCGGATCTTCACCTCGCCCGGCCGAACCTCGGGCTCCGGCACGTCCACCAGCCAAAGGCCGGGCTCGGCCTTCTGCTTGACCAGCGCTTTCATCGATTCACTTCCCCCTGTTCCGAACCTAACGCACTGTGCCCGCTCCCCTCGGAACCTGTCCATCGAGGGATTCTTAAGTGCCCCCACAGCTCAGCTTCACGCGGCAGCGGGACCAGGCACAATTACGAAATAAGCTTGTAGATGACCTGCCCGTCGACTCGGAGGTATCGGTGCGACAGCAGAGCGGCGACGCCTCGCTCCTGCGCAAGCTCAACTCGGCGGCCATCCTGCGCGTGCTGCGCGAGGCCGACGTGGCCACGCTGTCGGAGCTGGCCAGGGCGGCCCGGGTGTCCAGGCCTACGGCCGAGGTCATCGTCGACGACCTGGTCACCGAGGGCTGGGCGGAGGAGTGCGAGGAGGAGGCCGGCGACCGTCAGCGAGGGCGACCGGCCAAGCGGTTCAGGTTCCGCGCCTCGGCGGGGCACGTGCTGGGCGTCGGCATCGGCGGTTCCAGCCTGCGCGCCATGCTGGCCGACCTGAACGGCACGATCACGGTCACCCGCCGCGCGCCCAACCACCGGGACATGCCCGCCGCCGAGCGGCTGGACGAGATCGTCGAGCTCGCCTCGGCGACCGCCGCCCAGGCCGGGCTGGCGCTCGCGGACGTCACCGTCGTCGGCGTGGGCACCACCGGCACGGTCGACGGCTCCGGGCGCGTCGTGAAGAGCGTCGCCCTGTCCGACTGGACCGGCATCGACCTCCAGGGCGAGCTGTCGGCCCGCATCCCCGCGCCGGTGCTCGTCGAGAACGACATGCGCCTGGCCGTCCTCGCCGAGCACTGGCGGGGCGCCGCCCAGGGCCGCGACGACGTCGTCTACCTGTTCACCGGCGACCGCATCGGCATGGGCCTGCTCATCGGCGGCCGGCCGTACCGGGGGGCGCACGCGGCCGGCGGCGAGATCGGCGCCCAGCCGCACAACAACTGGACGGCCTTCCGGCACGTCCTGGAGTACGCGATGGCCGTCGAGCCGGGCGAGCTGCGCTCCAGCAGGCAGAGCGCCGAGTTCGCGATCGCCAGGGCCCGCGCCGGCGACGAGCGGGCGGGCCGGGCGGTCAGGGAGTTGGCGCGCGGCCTGGCCGCCGGGCTCATCACGGTGGTCAATCCGCTCGACCCGGACATGGTGGTCATCGGCGGCAGCCTGTCCTCGGCCGGAGACCTGCTGGTCGAGCCGGTGCGCGAGGTGTTCGAGGAGTACTGCCTCTATCCGCCGGAGGTGGTCGCGTCGGGGCTGGGCAGCGAGTGCATCACGCTGGGTGCTGTCCGTTTTGCCCTCGACCAGGCGAATCGGCTGCTCTTTACGTAGCTTTCTTGGTTAATTAGGTCACTGTTCTGTCACGGCCATGTCGCTGAGTGACATCGATCCAGGAGTCATGCGTAGATCTGCTCGATTTAAGCTAGTTATTTGCATAAATCGGTACTAGCCTCCAGCCAATCCCGACCCGACTGGAGGTGAGCGTGTGGCCGCTGTCACCCTGCTTGAGCGGCTGAAGCGCGACTGGACGCTGCTGGCCCTGTGCCTGCCCGGCGTCCTGTACTTCGTGGCCTTCTTCTACGTGCCGCTGCTGGGCAACGTCATCGCCTTCAAGGACTACGCGCCGTTCCTCGGCATCGCGGGCAGCCCCTGGGTGGGCCTGGACAACTTCGTGATGCTGCTGGAGGAGCCCGAGTTCTGGAGCGCGGTCGGCAACACCCTGCAGATCACGGCGCTGCAGCTCGTCCTCTACTTCCCGGCCCCGATCGCGCTCGCGCTCCTGCTGAACTCCCTGATCGGCCACCGCGTCAAGCGGTTCATCCAGACCGTCGTCTACCTGCCGCACTTCCTGTCGTGGGTGGTCGTGGTGGCGATGTTCCAGCAGGTCATCGGCGGGGCCGGCACGGTGAGCTCGTTCCTGAACTCGCACGGCGTCACCATCGGCAACCTGATGTCGAACGCCGACACCTTCAAGCTCCTCGTGACCGCCCAGGTGATCTGGAAGGACTGCGGCTGGGGCACGATCATCTTCCTCGCCGCGATCACCGCGATCGACATGAGCCAGTACGAGGCCGCCGCGATCGACGGCGCCGACTGGAAACGCCGCCTGTGGCACGTCACGCTGCCCGGCATCCGCTCGGTCATCCTCATGATGCTCATCCTGCGCCTGGGCGACATCCTGTCCGTCGGCTTCGAGCAGATGGTCCTGCAACGGGAGGCCGTGGGCGCCGGAGCGGCCGAGGTCATCGACACCTACGTCTACTACCACGGCATCCGGGACGGCGACTGGGGCATGAGCACCGCGGCCGGCCTCATGAAGGGGCTCATCGGCGCGGCGCTCATCTACGCGGCGAACAAGCTCGCGCACCGCTTCGGAGAGCAAGGGATCTATCGATGAGGCCGCCGTGGATGGAGCGCCCGACCGTCGCCGGGCGCACGCTCAAGTTCGTCGTGCTGACCGCGATCACCGTGGTCGTGCTGTACCCGTTCGGGCTGGCCGTCGGCACGAGCCTGATGGGACGCGCCGAGAGCATCGCCAACGGCGGCAGCTACGTGCTCTGGCCCTCGCACCCCACGTTCGAGGCGTACTCGCTGATCCTGTCCGGCGGCGCGGTCACCCGGTCGGTGCTGATCAGCATCGGCATCACGCTCACCGGCACCGCGCTCAGCCTGATCTGCACGGTCTTCCTCGGCTACGCGCTGTCGCGGCGCGGCATGCTCGGCGGCAAGCCGATCCTGCTCATGGTGCTGGCCACGTTCCTGTTCACGCCCGGCATGATCCCGAGCTACCTGATGGTCAAGGAACTCGGGATGATCGACACCTACCAGTCGCTCATCGTGCCGGTGCTGGTCAACGCGTTCAACGTGGTCGTGGTCAGGTCGTTCTTCCAGAACCTGCCCGAGGAGCTGTTCGAGGCCGCCCGCATGGACGGGTGCGGCGAGTTCCGCATGATGTGGCGGATCGCGCTCCCGCTGTCCAAGGCGGTGATCGCCGTCGTCGGCCTGTTCTACGCGGTCTCGTACTGGAACACGTTCTTCAACGCCATCCTCTACATCAACGACCAGACCAAGCACCCCATCCAGGTCGTGCTGCGGCAGTTCATCTTCCGCGGCACCGCGGCCACGGGCTCGGACGTCGCGATCGTGCGCGACCTGCCCGCCTCATCGGTGCAGATGGCGGTGCTCATCATCGCGCTCGTGCCGATCCTGCTCGCCTACCCCTTCCTCCAGAAGTACTTCACCAAGGGCGTCCTCACCGGCGCCATCAAGGGCTGAGAACCCGGGAGCAACCATGTCATCCATCATGTCCCGTCGTGGATTCCTCGGACTCGCGCTCGCCGGCGCCACGGTAGCCGGGCTCGCGGCCTGCGGAGGCGAGGGCGGCCCCGCGGGTGTGAAGCAGGGCGGCGCCGATCTGTCCAAGAAGCTGACGCTGCCGACGTACACCGCCGCCAAGATCCCCACGCCCGACCTGCCGATCGACGCGGGCCAGGACCCGGCGTACCTGAAGTACCCGAGCGAGCTGGTCAAGTCCGTCGCGGCCGCGCCCGGCGACGGCCAGAAGATCACCTCGCTCACCCAGACGTGGGACGTCGCGCCGCCCGCGCCCGGCCAGAACACCTACCTCCAGGAGCTGGGCAAGGCCCTGGGCTCCGAGTGGAGCATGAACATCGTGGTGGGCGACGGCTACCCCGACAAGTTCAACGCCATCATCGCCAGCGACGACCTGCCCGACCTGGTCTGGTTCCCGCCGAACCAGGGTCTGCAGCGGGTGCCCGAGCTGCTGGCGGCCAAGTTCCACGACCTGACGTCGTACCTGAGCGGCGACGCGATCAAGAAGTATCCGAACCTGGCCAACCTGGGCGACGTGACCTGGAAGTCCGCGGTCACGGACGGGAAGCTGTACGGCGTGGCGGTGGCCTACAGCCGGTTCGGGCAGGTGTTCCTGGTCAACACCGACTACTGGGAGCCGGTCGGCGGCACGGCCTTCAGCGGCGCCGACGACTTCCTGGCCAAGGCCAAGCAGCTGCTGGACGTGAAGAAGAACAAGTACCCGCTCGAACCGAGCTACTACAACCACGTGCACATGTTCAGCCACTGGTACGGCGCCCCCAACACCTGGAAGCTGGCCGGCGGCAAGCTGACCCACCAGTTCGAGACGCCCGAGTACCAGGCGGCCCTGGAGCTCGCGGTCAAGTGCTTCAAGGCCAACCTGTTCTGGCCCGACCCCGCCCTGGCCACCATCAAGGACAAGGTCGCCAACGGCCAGATCGGCGCGTACGTCGAGTCGTTCCCCGGCTTCCTCAACGACGCCAAGACCCAGAAGTACAACCTGGGCGCGATCGTGCCCTTCGCGGCCACGCCGTCGTCCAAGCCGGTCTACAACGCCGGCCTCGGCTCGGTGGGCTTCACCTCGATCAGCAAGAAGGTGGACCCCAAGCGCATCGAGACCCTGCTCGGCGTGCTCAACTACCTGGCCGCCCCGTTCGGCACGGAGGAGTACGAGCGCGTCAACTTCGGCGTCGAGGGCACCCACTTCACCAAGAAGGACGGGGACCTCGCCTTCACCGACAAGGGCGCGGCCGAGGTGCCCACCACGCAGCAGCCGCTCTCGTTCGTGATCGGATCGCCGTCCGCGCTGTTCCTGCCCGGCCAGCCCGAGCGCACCAAGCTCATCCACGACTTCGAGACCAAGATCGCGCCTATGCTTCAGGAGCGCGTCACCACCGGCCACTTCTCCGACACCTACACGCAGAAGAACGGTGAGCTGAGCACCATGGGCAAGGACATGGTCGACGACATCGTGACCGGCCGTAAGTCGATGTCGGACTGGCCGGCCTTCGTCAAGAAGTGGCTGGGCAGGGGCGGCGAGGCGATGCGGGCCGAGTACGAGGCCTCCATCGCCAAGGGCTGACCGTTCTACCGTTTGAAAGGACACTTGTGGAAGACCTGCGCATCGGAGTCATCGGGCTCGGGCTGCGGACGAGCCTCGCTCTGGCCGCGCACCGGCCCGGCGAGGGCTCGGTCGTGGCGGCGCTGTGCGACTCCGACCCGGCAGTGCTCAAGACGAAGTCGGAGCGGTTCGAGGCGGAGTTCCTGACCGGGGAGTACCGCGAGCTGCTCGACCGGCCGGACCTCGACGCGATCATCGTCAACACCCCCGACGACACGCACGAGCGCATCGCGATCGACGCCCTCCAGGCCGGCAAGGCCGTCTACCTGGAGAAGCCGATGGCGATCACCGTCGAAGGCTGCGACAACATCCTGAGGGTCGCCCGCGAGACCGGCACCCGCCTGTACGTGGGGCACAACATGCGCCACATGGGCGTGGTGCGGCTGATGCGCGACATCATCGGCAAGGGTGTGATCGGCGAGCCCAAGACCGTGTGGGTACGCCACTTCGTGTCCTACGGCGGCGACTACTACTTCAAGGACTGGCACGCCGACCGCACCCGTACCACGGGCCTGCTGCTGCAGAAGGCGGCGCACGACCTCGACGTGATCCACTGGCTGGCCGGCGGCTACACCACCCGCGTGAACGCCCTGGGCGACCTGATGGTCTACGGCGACCTGCCGCGCCGCGAGCCCGGGACGCCCCGGCCGGAGGGCTGGCTGCGGGACTTCGACTGGCCGCCCACCGAGCGGCGGGACCTGCACCACGTGGTGGACGTCGAGGACGTGTCGGTGATGAACATGCGCCTGGACAACGGCGTCATCGCCGCCTACCAGCAGTGCCACTTCAGCCCCGACTACGTGCGCAACTACACCGTCATCGGCACCGAGGGCCGCCTGGAGAACTTCGGCGACGGCCCGGGGGACACGGTCAAGGTGTGGAACACCGGCCCGACCTCCTACCGGGACGACTGCGACATCGCCTACCAGGTGCCGGCCGCGAAGGGCACACACGGCGGAGCCGACCCGCAGATCCTGGCCGAGTTCTGCCGGTTCGTCAGGGAAGGCGGAGCGACCGACACCTCACCCGTGGCGGCCAGGATGAGCGTGGCGGCCGGCTACATGGCCACGATGTCGCTGCGCGACGGCGGCATGCCGTACGACGTGCCGCCGCTGGACCCGGAGCTGGCCGCCTACTTCGACAACGGCCAGCGCTGAGCGACGCCGGGGCCGCGCGGGCCCCGGCGGACGTCAGCGGTCGCTCTCCTTGGGGGCGCTCTCGCGCTCGCGGTCCAGGTCGGCGAACGGGGACGGCTCGTTCACGGCCTGGGCGATCTGGCGCGGCCCCTTGGGGCTCTCGGCCTGCTGCGCGTCGGCGACCGCCTCGGCCGCCGCCTCCGTGGCCGCCGCGATCTCCTTGTCCAGCTCTTCCGACGGCCGGGGCTGATCCTCGCGGGTGGCGGCCGACTTCGGCAGCGCCTCGGTGAACGCCTTCGAGACGCCCTGCAACGCCGAGGTGACCTCGCTCGGGATGACCCAGAACGTGTTGCCGTTGCCCTGGGCGAGCTGCGGCAGCACCTGAAGGTACTGGTAGGCCAGCAGCTTGGGGTCGGGGTCGTTGCGGTGGACGGCCTGGAAGACCTGGTCGATGGCGCGCGACTGGCCCTCGGCCTCCAGGATGGCGGCCGAACGCTGGCCCTCGGCCCGCAGGATGCGGCTCTGCTTGTCACCCTCGGCCGTGAGGATCTGCGACTGTCGCGCGCCCTCGGCGTTGAGGATCGCGGCCCGCTTGTCGCGCTCGGCCCGCATCTGCTTCTCCATCGCGTCCTTGATGGTCTTGGGCGGGTCGATGGCCTTGACCTCGACACGGTTGACGCGGATGCCCCACTTGCCGGTGGCCTCGTCGAGCACGCCGCGCAGCTGGCTGTTGATGGTGTCGCGCGAGGTGAGCGTCTTCTCCAGGTCCATCGAGCCGATCACGTTCCGCATGGTCGTGACGGTGAGCTGCTCTATGGCCGTGATGTAGTTGGCGATCTCGTACGCCGCCGCCCGGGGGTCGGTGACCTGGAAGTACAGGACGTTGTCGATCTCGACGACCAGGTTGTCCTCGGTGATGACCGGCTGGGGACGGAATGTCACCACCTGCTCGCGCAGGTCGATCATCGGATAGACGCGGTCGACGTACGGGATGACGAAGTTGAGGCCCGGCTTGAGCGTGCGGTGGTAGCGGCCGAGCCGCTCCACGTTGCGCGCCCGCGCCTGGGGCACGATCCGCACGGCTTTGAGCACGGTGAACGCGGCGAAAAGGATGATCAGCAGTCCGGCTATCAGCAACGGGTCCATGTGCTCACTCCCGTGGGTACACGAGGGCTGTGGCGCCCTCGATCTCGATGATGTCGACGGTGGCCCCGGTGGGGATCACCAGGGTCTCGTCATATGCGCGCGCGGACCACTCCTCACCCCCGATGCGGACCCGCCCGTCGCGGCCGGTGACCTCGGCGACCACGTACGCGGGCTTGCCGACGAGGGCCTCCACACCGAACCGCTGCAACGGCGGCTGCTGGAGGTGGCGGACGGCGAGCGGCCGGATGACCACCATCCCGGCCGCCGACGACAGGGCGAACACGAGGATCTGCAGCGGGACGGGCAGCCCGACGGCGGCGGTCAGGGCGGTCAGGAGAGCGGCCACGCCCAGGAGACCCAGCGCCGCCGTGAGAGTGAACAGTTCGGCCACACCGAGGACGACTGCGAGGATTATCCAGATGACCCATTCATCCATGCTCCGGCCCTCCTGAACCTATAACGGGCCTGTGTGTGTGACTGGTTCCCCCTTACCACCGTAATCCCCCATTCGTCCGCAGGCACCCGTCACCTGCTGGACGGCGGCGCAGGCAACGCGCTTCCCTGGAGCCATTTGTCCCACGGAAGTTGCCAGAAACCCCACCCGTTGTCCCATTCCAGCTCGCGGGCCGTGCCGGTGATCAGGACGGGGTCGCCGCGCAGCGAACCGGCGTAGAACCAGGACGCCTGGTCGGGACGCGCGTTGATGCAGCCGTGGCTGACGTTTTCCTTTCCCTGGGCCCAGACATTGTCCTTCGCGTGCACGTACTCGCCGCTGTTGGAGATGCGCACGGCGTGCTCGATCAGCAGGTCGTAGTAGCCGGGGTCGCCCTTGGAACGGCCGGGGGAGATCATGCGGACCGGGTTTCCCTTGTCCATGGTCAGGTGCATGCCGCTGGTCGTGGTGTATTCGCGGGTGGTGGCCATGCCGGCGCTGATGGCCATCTGCTGCACCACCTTGCCGTCGCGGCGCACGACCATCTGGTGAGTGCGGGTGTCGACCGTGCTGGTCTGCCTGCGGCCCACGGTGAAGGCGAAGGTGGAGTCGAGGGTGCCGTAGACGCCCGGCGCGGGGTGCACGCCGGCCAGGTGGGCGCTGACCATCACCTGCTGCCCGGAGGCCCAGAACCGGCGGGTGCGGTAGACCACCTGGGTGTCGCTGGTCCATCGCCAGGCGCCCTCGGCAGGGGTCTTCGTCGTGACCTCAAGGGAGCGCTCGACGGCCGCCTTGTCCTGGATCGGGGTGTCGAAGTCGATGACGACCGGCATGCCGACGCCGACGGTCTCGCCGGGCAGCGGCGCGGTGGCGGCCACCCCGAACGTGTGCTCGGCGGCGCGGGTGCGGAAGCGGCCCATGGAGACGGTGGACGGGCCGTTCTCGCCCGCGGCCGTGGCGGTCACCGTGTACTCGGTCGCGGGCTTGAGCGTCCAGTCGGAGCGCCACGTGGTGTGCGAGGCGTCGAGCCGGCCCGGGACGTGCTCGCCTCCCTCGTAGACCAGGACCTGGGTCAGCCGGCCACCCCGGGCCGTGATGACCAGGCCCTTGTCGGGACGGGCCCGCTTGGAGTCGAGGGCGGGGAAGACGTGCACGACCGCGGGCGCGGCCGCGGACTCCGAGACGGGACCGCAGCCGCAGCAGGCCAGGAGGAAGCCGACACACAGGATCGCGGCACGCCGCACGTCACTCTCCGAGGGCTTTCCGAGGGAAGGGGAGCTCCCAGGTTAGCGGTGAGCGACGGTCGAAGCACCCTGAGTTACTTATCCGATGGTTCCGGACACCTCGCCCAATGTCAGGTCGCCGGCGGTGGCCCGGATCGTCACCGTGTCGCCGTCCTGGAGGAAGGTGCGGGTGTCGCCGCCGGACAGTTTGATCGGGTCGGCGCCGTTCCAGGTCAGCTCGATGAGCGAGCCGCGCTGGTCGCGTTCCGGGCCGGAGATCGTGCCGCTGGCGAACAGGTCACCGGTGCGCAGGGAGGCGCCGTTCACGGTCATGTGGGCGAGCATCTGGTCGGGCGTCCAGTACATGCTCGGGTACGGCGGCCGCGAGATCACGTCGCCGTTGAGCAGGACCTCGACGGCGATGTCCAGCCCCCAGTCGCCCTGCCTGCGCAGGTAGTCGAGTGGCTCCGGGTCCTGGGCGCGGCCGGGGATCCTGGGCAGCGCCTCCAGCGGCGTGACCCACGGCGAGACCGAGGTCGCGAACGACTTGCCCAGGAACGGGCCGAGCGGCACGTACTCCCACGCCTGGATGTCGCGCGCGCTCCAGTCGTTGACCAGCGTCACCCCGAACACGTGGTCCTCGAACGCCCCCGCCGGCGAGCCCAGCTCGGACGGCACGCCGACCACGAACCCCAGCTCGGCCTCGATGTCGAGCTTGGCGCACGGCCCGTAGACCCCGGCCCTGAGCTGGCCCTGCGGCCGCCGGACCGGCGTGCCCGACACGACGACCGTGCCCGCCCTGCCGTGGTAGCCGACGGGCAGGTGCCGCCAGTTGGGCAGCAACGGCTCGGCGTCGGGACGGAAGATGCGGCCGATGTTGCTCGCGTGGTCGAGCGAGCAGTAGAAGTCGACGTAGTCGGCCACCTCGAACGGCAGATGCATCCGCACCTGGTCGAGCGGGATCAGATGGCCCTCGGTGACCGAGGAGTCGCCGGTCAGCTTGTTCTGGATGAGGGCCCTGGTGTCGTGCCAGGCCGAGCGGCCCCGGGCCATGAACGGGTTGAGCGAGGGGGCGGCGAACACCTCGTCGTGCAGCGCCGCGGCCAGGTCGAGCACCTTGTCGCCGTACCTGACGCCCACTCTCGGCGGTTCGCCCCGGCGGGAGAACACGCCGTAGGGCAGGTTGTCCACTCCCCAGCTCACTGGATCACTCCTAGCGTCCGCAGGTCCTCGATGGGCGTGCCGGTGCTGCAGGAGCCGTAGCTGACCAGCAGCCGCCGCGCCCGCTTGGCGGTCTCCTCCGTCACGGCCCCGGCCAGCCGGACGAGGTGGCCGACGTCGGTGGTGCGCAGCACGGGTGCGGGGTCGCGCCCTTCCACAGCCTCGCAGACGGCCAGCAGCAGGTTGAGGAAGCCGTGCCGGTCGACGCCGAGCGCCGGGTCGAAGTGCCGCACCGCGTGGTGCAGCCCGGCCGTGGCCTTGAACGGGACGTCGGCGTCCACGCAGGACCGGATGAACGCCGCGAGGTGCTCGACCGGCGGGAACGCCTCGGCCTTCAGCCCGCCGCAGCGCACCTTCAGGCCCACCCCGTCGGGCACGCCGGTGACCTTCTTGTCCGGCGGGACCTCGACGAACAGCCGTACGTGCGCGGGGAGGCCGAGCCGCCGGGCCAGGCCGGCGACGGACTCGTCGGCCCCGAGCGGGATCTCCACGAAGTCAACCGGCAGGTCGCCGAACTCGGGGACCTCCGGCGTGTCCACGATCATCCCGATGCGCCGCGGCCGGTAGGCGTGCCCGCGCAGCCGGTCGAGCCGGCTGGCCGGGCAGAGGAAGCGGTGGGTGAGCACGTCGTCGCCGCGCTCCAGGTCGCGCTGGTTGCGGGTCAGCGCCTCGTCCATGTGCAGGGAGGTCGGCGGGAACAGGCCCGCGTCGTCGACCAGTTCGGTGTAGAGAGTCATCGTGCCCAGGTCCATGCGTAGCCGGGGTCCTCACAGGAGAGTGCGCCCTGCCCGAGGTCGAGCGGGCGGAAGGTGTCGACCATCACGGCCATCTCGCTCGTCGTGGTGACGCCGCGGGCGACCGCGTCGATCACCGCCTCGACCGCGCCGGGCTGCGGGCCGTGCGTGAACCCGGCCGGGTGCAGCGAGACCGAGCCGACGTCGATGCCCGAGCCCTTGCGCGCGGTGTAGTCGCCGCCCACGTAGAACATGAACTCGTCGGAGTCCACGTTGTGGTGGTTGTACGGGATCGGGATGGCCTCGGGGTGGTAGTCGAGCGGCCGCGGGCAGAACGAGCAGACCACGAACCCTGGCCCCTCGAACGTCTGGTGCACCGGCGGCGGCGCGTGCGTCTTCTTCACGATCGGCTCGAAGTCGTCGATGTTGAAGGCGTACGGATAGAGGTAGCCGTCCCAGCCGACCACGTCGAAGGGGTGGTTGCGGTAGACGAGCCTGGTCAGGCCGCCCCGCGTGCGGACCAGGACGGGCACCTCCTCGCCCTCGACGAGCAGGGTCTGCGAAGGGGCGCGCAGGTCGCGCTCGCAGTACGGCGCGTGCTCCAGGAACTGCCCGTACTGGGACAGGTAGCGCTTGGGCGGCCTGATGTGCCCGGACGCCTCGATGGCCAGCACGTTGACCTGGCCGTCGGGGACCCAGCGGTGGATCGTGCCGGTCGGGATGATGACGTAGTCGCCCTCGCCGGCCTCGATGACGCCGTACGTGGACTCGAAGCGGACCGAGCCGCGCTGCACGTAGACGCACTCGTCGCCCATGGAGTTGCGGTACAGCTCGCTCGGCTGGTCGCTGGTGGCGTACGACAACCGGACGTCGGCGTTGCCGGCGAGCAGGATGCGGCCGTCGACCAGGTCACCGGCGCCGGCCAGCTCCTGGGTGCGGAAATGGCGCGGGGAGAGCGGCAGGTTGGGCTCCAGCCGCGTCGCCGACGTGGGCGTGACCGCCTCGGCCTTGATGATCGCGGTGGGCAGGTAGCGGTGGTAGAGCAGCGAGGAGTCGGACGAGAAGCCCTCCTCGCCCATCAGCTCCTCGGCGTAGAGGCCGCCGTCCGGCCGCCTGAACTGCGTGTGCCGCTTACGTGGCACTTCCCCAACGACGCGGTAGTACGGCATCCGCCCTCCATGTTGTCCGATTATCGGACGCATGTGTCCTCTATGTGTGACTACCGTCCGCCATCGGTGTGGAGATGTCAACCCAGCGCGGCGGCCAGCTCGGCGGCCGCCGCCACCACGCGCGGCCCCGTCCCCTCCTCCAGCGGGCCGAACGTCACCACCCCCACCGAGGCCTCCAGCCACGGCAGTCCGGTCACGGGGGCGGCGATGCCCCGCGCCCCCTCCTGCAACTGCCCCTCCGTCACGAGGTATTCGTCCCGGCCCTCGCGCAGGGCCAGGATCGCCCGGCCCGCCGCGCCTTTCGCCAGCGGATGACGCGACCCCTCCCGGTAGGCCACGTGCATGTCGGTCCAGGACGGCTCCACCACCGCCACCGCCAGCCCGTCGTCGCCCTCGGCCACGGTCAGGTGGGCGGTCGCCCCCACCTCCTCGGCCAGCCGGCGCAGCGTCGGCACCGCCGCCGCCCGCAGCAACGGCTGCACGGCCTGGGCCAGCACCAGCACCCCGAACCCGAGGTGCACCCGCCCCTCGGCGTCGCGGCGGACGAACCCCTCGTTCAGCAGCGTCGTCAGCAGCCGGTAGACCACCGGCCGGCTCAGCGACAGCTCGGTGCTCAGCTCCGTGGGGGTGCGCCCGCCCTTCCCGTCGGCGAGAAGTCGCAGCAGGCGCAGCCCGCGTTCGAGCGTCTGGGCGGATTCGGCGGCCATGACTTCGATTATGGAGTGGCGGGCGACGGTGGAAGAGCAGTGAAAGAGCGCGGCGAGGGGGTACGTAGGACGAGAAGCGTCGGGGGGGAAGATGCGGCAGAGGTGGCTGTTCCTGGTTGCCGGGCTGGCTCTCTGCGCCCTGCCGCCCGCCGTCCCGTCGCTCACGACGCCGATCGCGCACATGGCGAGGGAGACCCTGATCGACCCGCCCGACCGGGCGAGCGAGCGGCTGGTGGAGGACACCTTCTACCTCACCCAGGGCATCACGGTGAGCCAGTGGCTGCTGCCGGTCGCCAAGGGGGTGGCCTTCCGCCCCGGCTACGTCGCCGTGGGGGTCAGGGTCGACGCGAGCGGGCGGCTGTACGGCACGCCCTCACGCGTGGGCACGTTCATCGCCCCGGTCGGGCTCTGCACCGGGCAGCCGTGCGAGGAGCAGCTCATCACTCTCGTCGTGCTCGGGAACGTTCCATGGGAGCCGCGCGAGCTGACCTTCCCCGGCCGGACAGGCGTCGCGCTCGGCGGCGAGATCGGCATCAACGGCGGCCCCCAGGGCGTGATCCCGACCTTCAGCGTGACCGACCACGCCAAGCTGCCCGCCGGCGTGACGATCGGCCCCGACGGGCACGTGGGCGGCGTGCCCCAGGCGGCCGGCATCTCCGAGGTCCCGGTGCGCGTCTGCGTGGCGGGCAACTGCGCGGGCGTCGTGGTCCGGTTGATCATCGTCTGAGCTCTTGCGCGGGCGCGGTCCTGAGGTCACGGTGGTTCCATGAAATCGGTCATTGTGGTCGGAGCCGGTATATGGGGGTCGTCGCTGGCGTTGCGGCTGGCCGAAACCGGCTGGCAGGTGACTCTGGTCGAACAGCACAAGCCCGGACACGTCCGGCAGGCCAGCGCGGGTGAGACGCGGCTCCTGCGCTGCGCCCACGGCACCGACGACTGGTACGCGCGGCTGGCCTGGGAGGCGCGGGAGGGCTGGCGGCGGCTGGGCGAGCGGGCCGGCGAGGAACTGTTCCTGGAGTCGGGCATGGTGTGGTTCGCGGCCCGGCCGGACGGGTGGGAGCACGCCAGCGCCCAAGTGCTGAAGAATCTGGATATACCTGCTGAGGTGCTCGATCCGGCCGACGGACGGCGGTTCTTCCCCGACTACCGCGGCGACGACCTGAGCTTCCTGCTGTGGGAGCCGCACGCGGGCGTGCTCAGGGCGCGGCGGGCCACCCAGGTGACCGCCCGGCTGGCCGTGGCGGCCGGGGTACGGCTGGTCAGGGCCAAGGCGGCGCCCGTGCCGGGGCTGAGCGCGGTCGAGGTGGACGGCGAGATCCGGCGGGCCGACCGGGTCGTCTGGGCGTGCGGGGCCTGGCTGCCGGGCCTGTTCGCCGTCCCGGTCACGGTGACCAGGCAGGACACGGTGCACTTCGCCGCGCCCGCCGCCTGGTCGACCCCCGAGACGCCCGCCTGGGTGGACTACGGCTCCTCGGCCTACGGGCACGGCGACGTGGACGGGGTCGGCATGAAGGCCACCTCCGACGCCGAGGGGGAGCCGTACGAGCCGGAGGAGGGCGACCGGGTGGTGGACCCGTCCGCGGTCGAGCAGGCCCGCGGCTACCTGCGGCGCAGGTTCCCGTCGCTGGCGGACGCGCCGGTGCTGTTCAGCCAGGTCTGCCAGTACGCGCTCACCCCCGACGCCGAATGGATCATCGCCGAGGACTCGCCCGGCGTGTGGCTGCTCGGCGGCGACTCCGGGCACGGGTTCAAGCACGCCCCGGCCCTGGCCGCGTACGTGGCCGCGATCCTGGACGGCGAACGCGTCCCCGAACCGCGTTTCGGGCTCGGGCACGAGCGCGCGGCGGCCCGTGGCCTGCGGACGAGCGGTGACCTCGGGGTAGGGCCCGCCCCACCGGGATTCGGGGGACGACGGGCGTGATCCGCGCGGGCGCACGGCGCAGACTTCCCCTGTAACCGACGAACACAGGGAGCCCGCCATGACCACCGCCCTCGCCTCGCAGACCGCCCAGCCCGGTACCCCCCAGCCGCCGCCCGTCGTGCACGCCGCCACGCTGCTGTGGCTGTCGGCCGTGGCGGCGGGGGCGTTCGAGACCGTGCTCGCCGTCGGCAGGGAGTTGTACGAGGGCACGTCCGGCGTCGTGGACCTGCTGCCCGGCGCCGGGCTCCGGGTGGTCGTCTTCGTCGCCGCGGTCGTCCTGGCGCTGCGGATGCGCCGGGGTCAGAACTGGGCCAGGCTCACCTTGGCCGTCGGGCTCGGTGTGTTCGGCACGTTGTCGCTGGTCGTGGGGCCCGTCCAGTGGCTGTTGCACGGCGGCTCGATCGCCGAGGCCGCCGCGGGGGCCGACACGGTCGCCTGGCTCTTCACGATCAGCCGCGTGCTGCACCTGACGGCCGTGCTCGGGGCCGTCACGCTGATGTTCCAGCCGAGGGCCAACGTCTGGTTCCGCTCACGGTGAGACCGGCTCCGGCTCGGGGGCGCGCAGGTTGCGCACCCCCGGCGCGGCCAGCGCGGCGAGCGTGGACAGCACGACGAGGGCGGCGCAGCCGAGCAGCGCCCCCTCGGTGCCGAAGGCCACCGCCGCCGGCGCGGCCAGCATCAGCCCGATCGGCCCGAACATCAGTGACCCGAGCGCGTCGTACGAGCTGACCCGCGACAACGACTCGGCCGGGATCTCGCGCTGCATCGTCGTCTGCCACAGCACGCCGAAGACGTCGAAGCACACACCCAGCACGAACGCCCCCGCCACGATCGCCCACAGCGGCGCGTCGAGCCCGAGCAGCACGTACGGCAGCGCGGTCGGCAGGCACAACAGCGTGCCGAGCAGGATCGGCCGGCGCGGGCGCAGCCGCAACGACACCAGCACCCCGGCGATCGTCCCGACGGCCTCGCCCGCGAGGAACGCCGTCCAGGCCGCCGGCCCGCCCAGAGTCTCCTTGGCCAGCAGCGGCCCGAGCACGCCGTGCCCGGCCTGGATCGCCATCACCAGCACCGAGAACTGGGCGACCACCACCCAGATCCACTGCCGCGAGCTGAACTCCCGCCACCCGTGGCGCAGGTCGGCCAGCACCGAGTGCCGCTCCGCCGCCGCGCGCTCGGCGGGGGTCGGGCGCAGCAGCGCGATCAGCACGCCGGCCAGCGCGAACATCGCGCCACTGACCAGCAGGGCCCAGCCGCCGCCGAACAGCAGCACCGTGCCGCCGCTCAGCACCACCCCGGCCACGCGCGAGGCGTTCGCGCCGAGGCCGAGCAGCGCGTTGCCGGCCTGCAGCCGCTCGGCGGGCACGACCTCGGGGATGATGCCGGTCAGCGCCGGGAACATGATCGCCGTGCCCACGCCGCAGGCGGCCGCCGCGACGCTCATCACGGGCAGCGGCGCCCAGCCGGTCAGCAGCATCGCCGCCAGCGCGAAATAGCCCAGCGCCATGAGCAGCTCGCCGGCCATCATCACCCGCTGCCGCGGTAGCCGGTCCGCGATCACCCCGCCGAGCAGCATGAACACGATCATGGGCAGTGACTCGGCGGTGAGCACCACCGACAACGTCGTGGCGTTCGCGCCGGGCAGTTCGAGGATGCCGAAGGCGAGCGCCACGGGCGCGAAGGCGCTGCCGAGCATGGAGATGGTCCGCGCGGACAACAACAGGGCGAACTTGCGGTCGCGGAGCAGCCCGAGGTCGCGGAGGTAGCTGTGCACTGGGCCGGTCCCCTCAAAAACGGTCAAAGCCGAACTATTCTGCCGTCCTTGCGTGGGTGCTGTCGTCCGAATATTCGGCGTGACGGTCGTGGGGAGTCGCCGGTGGCCGGCTCGACCGAGGGGCTTGCTGGCTGTGGGGAATCGGGGTGGATCTCATTGAACGTTGTTGATCGTCCAGATATTGTGCTATCTGCCCACGATCACCCCCACATGGGAGTAAAGGCGCCATGCGACTGCGGAAGATCTTCGTCATCGGACTGGCCCTGTCGTTGCTCGGCGTCGGTGTTCCCGCCTGGTCGGAGGACGATCCACGGGGCTGCAACGACCTGATGTCCGCTGACACCCCGGCGTACGTCGTCTGCCGCTGGCTGGCCACTCCCGACGAGGCCGCCGACATCGCCCGGTTCTGGCTGGACAACGACGGCAAGAACATGATCGACTCCGGCCCGATGCGCGAGATCGTGGTCGACTGCACCGAGCCGGGCAACGAGTGCGCGACCGACTCCGAGGGCGACGGCGAGATGCACGACGTCGGCTCCCCGGACGTCGACGGCGCCGAGGACGGCGGCACGCCCGACGACTGCCAGGACGGCCAGAAGTGCTACGTCGACCCCGACGAGATCTCGGCCGCCGCGAAGACCGCCGCCGCCGAGAGCCCGGCGGGCCAGGCCGTGAAGAGCGCGGTCGGCGCCGGCCTGCGAACCTGGATCGAGACCGAGCTGGCCGACGACTACAAGGCCGGCAAGCTGGCGGAGGCCACCAAGAAGGTCGCCGCCCTGGCCGCTCAGCCGGGGGTCGTCGGGATCAGGTTCACCTCGCAGCTCGGCTACAACCAGACCTTCGCCACGGCGGAGGAGCTGGACAAGTTCGTCACCGAGACCACGACCGCGCTGCGCAACCTCGTGCCCGGCAAGAAGCTCGCGGCGCACACGGTGGTGCCGCTGTTCGGCTGTGGCGCCAACGACGCCTGCAAGGCCGAGATGACCAAGAAGTACCCGCTGCTCGACCCGGCCCGCATCGGCGCCTGGCTGTCCGGCGGCCAGATCGACCAGCTGACCCTGGACACCGGCCACATGGCCACCGAGTACGCCACCTGGAAGATCGACGCCAACGAGGCCCAGCGCAACCAGTGGATCCAGGTCCGCGCCCGCGCCTGGGACGCCTACGCCCAGATCGCCGCCGAGGACGCCGGGTTCACCGCGGCCGGGACCTCCAAGCTCACCGCCGAGCAGGCCACCCAGGCCATCACCGACCGCATCGCCGCCCCGCTCCAGGCCGACGCCGCCGAGACGGTCGTCCTGTGGAGCCGCTGGCAGGACGCGCAGGGCCAGATCAACCGCGTGTACGGCGAGAAGTGGGCGGCGAACGCCACCTGGGACCAGCTCAAGAAGCTCGGCACCGTCCGCCCGAGGCTGGCCACCGTCTACGACTACAGCAGCCCCGAGACCGACGTCGCCACCGACATCAAGAACCTGTCCGAGGTCTTCGGCCAGGTGTACCTGCACACCGCCTGACGGAAACCGCCCGGTTCCGCCCGCCCGCCCGCGTACGGGGGGCGGGCGGCAGGAGTTCGCCTAGCAAGGGGTCGGCTCGGTCATTTCTGCAGGAACGCGCCGAACTCGTCCACGTCGATGAGGCCGTCGCCGTCCTTGTCCAGCTTCCGCACGCCTGCCTGGGCGGCCTCCAGGGTGACGGGCTGGCCGAGCACCTCCATCAGGCGGACGAGCTCGACGGCGGAGATGCGGCCGTCCTTGTCGGCGTCGATCAGGTCGAAGGTGATGGCATGGTCGTTCATAGGGGGTGCCTTTCCTGTGTTACCGGTGCGTCGGGTCAGACCTTAGTGGCGACTTCCCGAAACAGGCCGATGAATTCGGCGCCGCTCGAAGGGGAAGCACGTACGGATGCGCATCCGTAAGGCGACCCGGGCCGAGGACGAGGACGGCGAGTCGGTCGCCGAGGTCGCCACGATCTACCTGACGCCGGAGAGCTGGGGACGGGGTGGCCAAGGTCGACGGCAGCCGGGGGTTCGTCCTCGCCGAGGTGCGTTACCGGCGTTCGCTCGCCCCTTGAGCGGTTCTCGGGTCAGACCGTGGTGGTGGCCTGTTTCAGGGCGTCGACGAAGGCGGTGACGTGGGGGCGGACGTCCTGGCGGCGCCAGGCGATGGCGAGCCGGCCCGGCGAGAGGCCGGTCACCGGGCGGTAGACCATGCCAGGACGCTTGTACAGCGCCGCGTTCCCCTCGGCCACGAGGACGACGCCCAGGCCGCTGATCACCGCCTCGAACACCTCCTCGGGCGTGTTCGCGGTGACGCCGACGACCGGGTCGTCGTCCCGCGCGTCGCGGGCGAGCCAGAAGTCGCGCAACGGGCCGGCGGCGGCGGGCAGCGCGATGAACGGCTCGTCCCGCAGCTCGGCGAACGGGACCTCGGTCATCCCCGCCAGCCGGTGCCCGGCCGGCATCGCCACCCCACGCTCCTCGGTGACCAGCACGTGCGTCTCCAGCCCCGGCGGCACCGGCAGCCAGATGAACGCCACGTCGGAGGAGCCGTCGGCCAGGCCGCCGCTCGGATCGTCCCAGCCCACGAGCCGGAGCGAGACCTCCCATCCCGGCCGGGCCTGCCGGAACAGCCGCAGCGCCTCCTGCTGCAACCCGCGGCCGACGGCCGTCTGCATCCCGATGACCAGCGTCCCGGCGGGGGCGGCGGCGCGTGCCGTCTCCACCCCGGCGGCCCAGCGTCCGAGCAGGTCGCGGGCCACCGGCAGCAGCGCCTCGCCCTCGCGGGTCAGCGTGACGCCGCTGTGCACCCGTTCGAGCAGCGCGAAGCCGAGCTGCCGCTCCAGCACCCTGAGCTGCTTGGACAGGGCGGGCTGCGAGACGAAGAGCCGCTCGGCGGCGCGCGTCACGTTCAGTTCCTCGGCCACCGCGACGAAGTAGCGCAGCTCCCGCAGATGTACGTCCATAACCGTTGGTTATAGCAAAGGGTCTTGGACGCCGCGCGCCCTCCGGCGGCACGATCTCCGTCATGAAGACACGTGAACTCGGAACATTGCAGGTCCCCCCGCTCGGTTTCGGCGCGATGGTGCTCTCGCCCGGCGTGTACGGCGACATCGACGACACCCGGGCCGCGACGGCGTTGCGGGCGGCCCTGGACGCCGGGGCCACCCACATCGACACCAGCGACGCCTACGGGGTGGACGGTCACAACGAACGCCTGGTCGGCCGCGCCCTCAAGGGACGGAACCGGGACGAGGTCGTGGTGGCCACCAAGTTCGGCCTGACGATCCCGGACGGCGAGCCGAGCCGCCCGCACCCGGTCGGGTACGCGTTCAACGAGCTCCGCGTGAACGCCGACCCGCGCCTGGTCCGCCGCTACGCCGAACGCAGCCTGCGCAACCTGGACACCGACGTGATCGACCTCTACTACCTGCACTACCCGGACCCCGGCATCCCGGTGGAGGAGACGGCCGGCGCGATGGCGGACCTGGTGCGCGACGGCCTGATCAGGCACATCGGCCTGTCGAACGTGACGGCGGAGCAGCTGAGGGCCGCGCACGCCGTCCATCCGGTGACGGCCGTGCAGAACGAGTGGTCGATGTGGCGGCCGGTGGAGCCCGCTCTCCTGGCCGCGGCCCGCGAGCTCGGCGTCGGCCTGGTGGCCTGGAGCCCCCTGGGCAACGGGTTCCTGACCGGCACGGTCCAGCGGCTGGACGAAGGCGACTTCCGCCACAACGCACCCCGGTTCTCGGCCGACAACCTGGCCGGCAACAACGACCGGTACGCCCCGATCCGCGCCCTGGCCACCAGCCTCGGCATCACCCCCGCCCAACTGGCCCTGTCATGGCTGCTGCACCAGGACGAGCACGTGGTGGCGATCCCGGGCAGCCGCACCCCGGCCCACATCCGGGAGAACCTGGCCGCGGCCGACCTCACCCTGCACGCCGACACCCTGGCCAGGATCGACGAGGCGCTGGCCAGGTTCGACGTGAGCGGCGGCACCCTCCTCTGAACGCTCAGGGCGTCGCGGGGGAGTCCGCGCTCCGGCCGGTCAGGACCACCCGCAGGGCGCACAGGGCCCCGCCCGCCAGCAGGACGATGACCGCGACGACGACCCGCAGGAGACCGTCGGCCGAGGAGGGCGCGGCGAAGTACACGCTGCCGAGCCCGGCGACGGCGGTCACCCCGGCGAGCACGGGCCCGGTGGCGTTCAGGGCCGAGATCGCCGAGGCCAGCCGGGGCTCGACCAGCATGGTGATGCGGGCGATCAGCGGGCTGTACCCGGCGGCGTGCCCGGCCCCGGCCAGGAGCAGCAGCGGTACGGCCACTACCGGCCGCCACTGGTCACGGCACAGGAGCACCAGCAGGCCCGCTCCGGCCGCGAAGGCGATCGGACCTACGACCGGCAGGACGCGCCGCAACCTCGGCGGATAGCGGGTCCAGCTCAGGCTGAGCGCGCCGAAGCCCAGGGCGTACGGGACGAAGGCCAGCCCCGCCTGCAACGGCGAGTACCCCAGCGCGGTCTGGAGATGGAGAGTGAGGGTGAGCAGGAAGACGGTGTAGCAGCCCATGACGGTCCAGCAGGCGGCCAGCCCCGGCTTGACCCCGCTCGGCCGTACCGAGGCCAGGTCCAGCAGCGGATGGCGCGCCCTGGTCTCATGACGGACGAACGCCACCGACAGCGCGGCGCCGCAGGCCAGCGAGATCCACACCCAGAGGGGCCCGCCCAGGTCGCGGCCGAAGATCAGCGGGACGGTGATCGCGGCCATGGCCGCGGTCAGGAGCGCCACGCCGCCCGGATCCAGGCGCGCCCGCCTGTCCCCGGGGGAGGCCGGCAGCAGGCGCGGGCCCACGGCCAGCGCGATCACGCCGATCGGGACGTTGATCAGGAAGACGGGCCGCCAGGACAGGCCGAGGAGGTCGGCGCTGACGACCAGCCCTCCGACGACCTGCCCCAAGGCGACGCCCAGGGCGAGCACCATGCTGTAGAGGCCGATCGCCCTGCGGCGCGCCACGCCCTCCCAGTGCGTCTGGATGAGGGAGAAGATCTGCGGGGTGAGCAGCGCCGCCCCCATGGCCTGCGCGACGCGCGCGAGCACCAGTACGCCCACGTCGGGGGCCAGCCCGCACAGCAGCGAGGCGCCGGTGAACCAGCCCAGCCCGAGCAGGAACGCCCGCCGCTGCCCGACGACGTCACCGATGCGCGCGCAGGTCACCAGGAGCACGCCGACGGTCAGGAGATAGCCCGACACGACGAGCTGGATCGCCGTGCCGCCGGCGTGGAGGTCTTCGCTGATGCTCTGCGCGGACACCGACACGATCGAGCCGTCCATGGAGGCCATGACCTGGCCGGTGAGCAGCACGGCGAGCATCGGGCCACGGCGTACGGCCGTCGCCCGGGGAGGAGCGGAAAGGATCACGCGTCCAGCATCGGCCGCCCGCCCCCGCCCGGTCTTGAAGAAATTTGCGCGCCGGCCGTGGTCATCGCGTGGCGTCGAAGCCGGCCGCCATGCCGAAGGGAGCGAAGAGCTCGGCACCCTGGAACACCGAGTTGCGGCTGATGCCCTCGGCGGTGACGGTGAAGATCTGGAGGGTGTGGGGCTCGTACCGGTCGCCGACGCGCTGGAAGGCGCAGAACCCGGGCTGGCCGTTGGCCGTGATCGCCTCCAGCCGCCAGTCGGTGCCGGCCGCCTGGAAGACCCATTCCATGAACAGGCCGTAGTTGACGCGGCCGGCGAACCAGTTGAGCATCGGCGGCATCTCCATGATGACGTCCTCGGTGAGCAGCCGTTTGAGCCCCTCGACGTCGGCGTGCTCGAACGCCTTCATGTAGCGGTCGATCCAGCCGCGCTGTTCGGCCGCGGGCGGCTCGTCGAGAGGTTCCCGCCGGACCCCGGCCTCCTTCACCCGGGCACGCGCCCGCTGCAGGGAGCTGTTCACCGACACGACGGTGGTGCCGAGGATCTCCGCCGCCTCCGAGGCGGAGAAGCTCAGCACGTCACGCAGGATCAGCGCGCCGCGCTGCCGCGCCGACAGGTGTTGCAGGGCGGCGGCGAAGGCCAGGCGCAGGCCGCTGCGCGCGACCACGGCGCCGGCCGGGTCGCCCCCGTCCAGCATCGAGTCGGGCAGGGGCTGGAGCCAGGCGAGGTTCTCCCCCTGGACGAACGGCGCGAGCGGCTCGGACGCCGCCACCAGCCCCGACGGCAGCGGCCGCCGCCCCCGCACCTCCAGGGCGGTCAGGCAGACGTTCGTCGCGATCCGGTAGAGCCAGGTGCGCAGGGAGCTGCGCGTCTCGTCGTACTGGTCCCGGCTCCGCCACGCCCTCAGGTAGGTGTCCTGGACCAGGTCCTCGGCGTCGTGGACCGAGCCGAGCATCCGGTAGCAGTACGCCAGCAGCTCCGTCCGGAACGGTTCGATCCGGAGGTCGAAGCCCTCTTCTCCTGGCGTCACCGCGCCCACGCCCTTTCCTCGCCCCCTGCACCTTATGGGTAGATCAGCCGGCCGCCACAGCCGGACTGTTGTGATAGGCCGCGAGCAGCCAGGCGCCGTCCCGCTTCTCCAGCACCCAGGTCGCGTGCACCATGCGCTCGGCGGGGACCTCGGTCTCGCCCGGGAACTTGACGCCGGTCTCGCTCACCGCGATGGCGGCGCTCTCGCCCAGGAAGCGGAGGCTTTCCAGCCTGTCGACGGTCGTGCTGCCCTTGAGGTAGGACGCGAAGCCCTCGGCCATGTTCCGGCGGACCTCCTCCCTCGACGTGCGCCGGCTGCCGGGCATGATCGCGGTGGCGTCCTCGGTGTAGTCCTTGACGAAGGCGTCCGCGTCGCCGGCGGCCCAGGCCTGGTACAGGTCCTCCAGCACGGCCTTGATGGCGGCCACGTCGTGCGCTCGGTTCTCGGTCATGACTGTCTCCTCATCGTTCGTGACGGTTCACGGATACATACCGGCGAGGCTCCCGGAACTCATCGCGCTCCCGGAGATCTTTTCGCGAGTTGCAGTTCGGGTTACGAACTATTATGGTTCGCATCACGAACAAGTCGTTGTCTCGACGGGAGTTGTGCACCATGAGCCGTACTGTGGCGATCATCGGCGGGGGTTACGGCGGCGCGGCGGCCGCCAAGGCGCTGGACGAGCACGCGGACGTCGTCCTCGTCGAGCCCAAGGACGCCTTCGTGCAGAACGCCGCGTCCATGCGGGCGCTGGCCCGGCCCGAGTGGGCCGAGAAGATGTTCTTCCCCTATGACGGGTTGATGCGGCGTGGCCGGATCGTGCGGGAGCGGGCGGTCTCGGTGGACTCACGGGGTGTGCTGCTGGCGTCCGGGGAGCGGGTCGAGGCCGACTATCTCGTGCTGGCCACCGGTTCGGGGTATCCCTTCCCGTTCAAGTTCGACGACGACCTGGCCGGGCAGGCGCGGGAGCGCATCGGCGCCGTCCACGGCGAGCTGGCGGAGGCCAGCCGGGTGCTGATCGCCGGGGCCGGGCCGGTCGGGCTGGAACTGGCCGGGGAGATCAAGGCCGTGTGGCCGGGCAAGCAGGTCACGATCGTCGACCACGGGACGGAGCTGCTGCCCGGGTTCGAGCCGGCGGTACGCGCCGATCTGCGCAGGCAGCTCGACGAGCTGGGGGTGGAGCTGCTGCTCGGCACCGTCCTGGACGCCGAGCCGCCCGCCGAGCCCGGACTCGCCGGGCCGTTCACCGTCGGGTCCACGGCGGGGGAGCTGTCGGCCGACATCTGGTTCCGCGCGTACGGCGTGCGCGTCCGGACCGGCTACCTCGGCGGGGACCTCGGCGACGCGCGCACGCCCCGCGGCCACGTACGGGTGACCGAACGGCTCAACGTCGAGGGGCACGAGCACGTCTACGCGATCGGCGACATCACCGACCTCGCCGAGGCCAAGATGGCCGGGAACGCGATGCAGCACGCCGAGGTCGTGGCGGCGAACATCATCGCCCAGGTGCGCGGCGAGCAGCCCTCCTCGGTGTACCGGCCCTCGCCGCTGCCGTTCGTCCTGCTGCCGCTGGGGGCCGAGGGGGGCGTCGGCCAGCTGCCCTCGCCCGAGGGGCCGATCGTGCTGCCGGCCGAGTCCGTCGCCGACTACAAGGGCAGGGACCTGTTCACCGGACGGTTCGCGGAGCTGTTCGGGATCGCCGGGGAGCCGGCGACGGCGGGGGTCTGACCCCGGCCGGAGGTCAGGAGGCCTCGGCGGCGCGCTCGATGAAGACCGTAGGGGCGTTGTTGTCCCGCACCAGCCGGGAGAGCAGGTCGGCGAGCGTGGCGCGCTCGCTCTCGTCGAGCCCCGACGGGAGCTCGTCGATGCGCCGGCAGGCCTCGGTGTAGAACTCGTCGGCGAGCTTGGCGCCCTGCTCGGTCAGCGTGACCTGGACCGCGCGACGGTCGCGGGGATTGGGCTCGCGGCGGACCATGCCGCGCTGCGCGGTGCGGTCGACCAGCTCGGTGAGGCTGGACTTGGCCAGGCGCAACATCGAGCCCAGCTCGCTCATCCCGTACGGCTGGGCCATCAGCACGCACAGGAGCTGGCCCTGCTGCGAGGTCAGGCCGTACTCGCGGGCGGACTCGGCGTAGACGGCGTTGACCAGGAAGGTCGACCGCACCAGGGCGGAGACGACTCCCAGCTGCTCCTCGGGCTTGGCCATAAGATCAGTCTAACATCAGTTCGGCTACCGAACTATTGGCTCGGACGAAGCGCGCCGGGAACCGCTCGAAGACAGGATCCGCGCGCAGGCCGGGGTTTGGCCATGCCGTCGTCGCCCGAGGTCAGGCGATCAGAACCGGACGGAGACCACCAAAGGGACATTTCTTCTGGGCGGGTGGGTAGCAGGGCCGCCATGCGACTGACGTACACCTCCGACGTCTGGTGGAAGAACGCCGTCGTGTACTGCCTGGACGTCGAGACGTTCAAGGACGGTAACGGCGACGGCGTGGGCGACTTCCGCGGCTTGACCCAGCAGATCGACTATCTCGCGGGCCTCGGCGTGACATGTCTCTGGTTGATGCCGTTCTTCCCCACCCCCAACCGGGACGACGGCTACGACATCACCGACTTCTACAGCATCGATCCCCGGCTGGGGACCTTGGGCGACTTCGTGGAGTTCATGCGGACGGCCAACGACCGGGGCCTGCGAGTGATCGCGGACCTGGTCGTCAACCACACCTCGGACCAGCACCCATGGTTCAAGGAGTCGCGCAAGAGCAAGGACTCGCCGATGCGCGACTGGTACGTCTGGTCCGACACCCCCGAGCCGGACGACCCGAAGCAGGTGGTCTTCCCCGACAAGGAGGACTCGATCTGGCAGTACGACGAGGGCAGCGGCCAGTACTACCTGCACAGCTTCTACCGTCACCAGCCGGACCTGAACGTCGGCAACCCCGAGGTCAGGGACGAGATCACCCGCATCCTCGGCTTCTGGATGGAGCTCGGGCTGTCGGGCTTCCGCGTGGACGCGGTGCCGTTCCTCATCGAGAACGTCAGCCCCAAGCTGGCCGACCCGCACGAGTTCCTGGCCGACCTGCGGGCCTTCATGACCAGGCGCAAGGGTGGCTCGATCCTGCTGGGCGAGGTCAACGTGCCCTACAAGGAGTTACTGCGGTACTTCGGTGAAGGGCTCGGTGACCAGATCACCATGTGCTTCGACTTCATCGGCATGCAGAGCAGCTGGCTCTCCTTCGCCCGCAACAGCGCCCGCCCCCTGATGGACGCCCTGCGCGAACGCCCACGGGCCCCCAAGGACTGCCAATGGGCGATGTTCCTCCGCAACCACGACGAGCTGACCCTCGACAAGCTCACCGACGCCGAACGCCAGGAGGTCTTCGAGGCGTTCGGCCCCCGTAAGGACATGCAGATCTTCGGCCGCGGGCTGCGACGGCGGCTGCCCACGATGTTCGGCGGCGACCTGCGGCGCATCAAGATGGCCTACAGCCTGCTGTTCTCCCTGCCCGGCACTCCCGTGGTCTTCTACGGCGAGGAGATCGGCATGGGGGAGAACCTGGACGAAGAGGGTCGGATGGCCGTCCGCATCCCCATGCAGTGGTCCGAGGACGGCGGCTTCAGCCAGACGGAGGACACGGTCCGCGAGATCCCGGAGGGCTCCTTCGCGCCCGACCGGGTCAACGTGGCCGACCAGAAGCGGGACACCGACTCGCTGCTGCGCTGGTTCCAGCTCCTCATCGAGCGGTACCGCGAGTGCCCGGAGCTGGCGTGGGGGCAGTACACCGTGCTGGACACCGGCGACGACGCGATCTTCTCGCACCGCTGCGACGCCGACGGCGCGACGGTCGTGGTCGCCCACAACCTGTGCGACACGGCCAAGGACGTCGAGCTGCGGCTGGACGGCCTGGAGCACTGCGACCTCACGGACCTGCTGGTGGACGGCACGATCAAGGTGTCGGCCGACGGCACGGCCAAGCTCGCGCTGGGACCGCACGGTTGCCGCTGGCTGCGCGCGTCGCCCCCCGAGCTGCCCCCGGAGGACGCGAGCGTCATGTCGCAATGACCCGTGCGGCCGCGCAGGGTCGAACCACCCTGATCCGCGCCACCGCACGGCCGGCGCCCTCTGCGGCGGCCCAGCTGTCGTGCGGCGGGTGAGTTGCCGCGCGGTGGTCAAGGCGGGTGAGTCGCCGTGCGGTGGTCAAGGCGTGGGGGGCGGGTAGGCGGTCATCGCGAGTTCGGCGACCTTCAGCAGGTCGGCGTAGGGGGCGCCGTCGCGTGACTGCGTGGACATGCCCTGGATCACCGACGCGTAGAAGGTGGCCAGGGCTCCCGTGTCGGTGCCGGGAGCCAGCCGCCCGGCCGCCACGTCGTCGTCGACGCGCCTCCTGATCGCCGCCTTCGCCTCCTCCCTGAACCCCCGCAGCAGCTCTTCCACCTCGGCGGACTCGGGCCCGCAGTTGACCGCGGCGCTGATGATCAGGCAGCCGCGCGGGTGGTCCGCGCTCGCGTACTCGGCGGCCGACTCGCGCAGCACGCGCTCGACCGCCTGCCGGCCGGTGGGCTCCTCGGTGAGCGCCCTGGTGGTGAAGGCGCCGTAGGTGAGCTGGTAGCGGCGCACCGCCTCCTCGAACAGCCGCCGTTTGTCGCCGAAGGCCGCGTACAGGCTGGGGGGCCTGATGCCCATGGCGGCGGTCAGCTCGGCGATCGAGGTCGCCTCGTAGCCGTGGGTCCAGAACGCGCGCAGCGCGCTCTCCAGTGCCGTGTCCCTGTCGAATGCCCGTTGCCTCGCCATGCCGCCATTCTATAGCGATCGCTATGTTATGGTTTTCTGTATCGATCGCTAAAGAAAGGATTCGAGCGATGAGGACTGCCCTGGTCACGGGAGCCGGCAGAGGCATCGGCCGGGCCATCGCGCTGCGCCTGGCCGAAGACGGGTTCCGGGTGATCGTGAACTACGCGAGGGACGCGGACGCCGCCGAGGAGGTCGTCCGGACGATCGGGGCGCACGCCGTGGCCGTACAGGCCGACCTGGGCGTACCGGAGGACGTGGACCGGCTCGCCCGGCGGGTGGCCGACGAGACGGACGTGCTCGACGTGCTGGTCAACAACGCGGGCATCGGCATGTCCAGGCCCATCGCGCAGGAGACGGAGGAGGGCTACGACCGGGTGTTCGCGGTCAACGTCAAGGGCCTGTTCTTCCTCACCCGGCAACTGCTGCCGCTGATCCCGGACGGCGGCCGCATCGTGAACATCACCTCCGGCGTGGCCCGCATCGCCTTCCCCGAGGGCATCGCGTACTCGATGACCAAGGGCGCGGTCCAGGTGTTCACGCTGGCCCTGGCCAAGGAGCTGGGGCCGCGTGGCATCACGGTCAACAACGTCGCGCCCGGCATCATCGACACCGACGTCAACGCGGGCTGGCTGCAGGACCCCGACGCCCGCGCGTACGCCGCGAGCAGGCACGCGCTCAACCGCATCGGCGAGCCCGGCGAGATCGCGAACGTGGTCGCGTTCGCCGTCTCGCCCGAGGCGAGCTTCATCACCGGCACCACCCTCGACGCCACCGGCGGCGGAAACCTCTAGGAGTCACCTCATGCCCACGGTCATCCACGACGGCGGACACGTGCACTTCGACCGGGCGGGCAGCGGCCCCGGTCTGGTCATGGTCCACGGCACCGGCGGCGACGCCGCCGGCAACTACGGCCACCTCGTCCAGAACTTCACCGACATCCGCACGGTGATCACCCCCGACTACGCGGGCAGCGGCGAGACCACCGACCCCGGCGGGGACCTCACGCTCGACCTGCTGATCGAGCAGGTGGCGGCGACCTTCCCCGAAAGCGGCCCGTCCGACCTGGTCGGGTTCTCGCTGGGAGCGGTGGTCGCGGCCGGGGTCGCGGCCCGGTATCCCGAGCTGGTCAGGCGGCTGGTGCTGATCGCCGGCTGGACGCACGCCGGCGACCCGCGTCTGCGGCTCGGCCTGCGTACCTGGGCCCGGCTGGCGGCCGCCGACCCCGAGAGCTTCGCGGCGTACGGCCCGCTGGTCGGCTTCAGCCCGGCCTTCGTGAGCGGCCTGGGCGAGGAGGGCGTGAAGGCCATGATGGCCGGCGACCCGCCGCCCGGCACCGTACGCCAGATCGAGCTGGACCTGCGGACCGACATCAGGGACCTGCTCCCGAACATCACCGCCCCCACGCTGGTGATCGGCTGCACCCAGGACCACCTCGTCCCGGTCGAGCACGCCCGCGCCCTGCACGCCGCGCTGCCCGGCAGCCGGTACGCCGAGCTCGACAGCGGTCACGTGGTGCTGCACGAACGGCCAGAAGAGGTGACAGCCCTCATCCGCGATTTCGTAACCAACGAGTAATTTGTCCTAGTTACTCTCCAGGCACATGCAGACCAAGAAGCTCGCCGCCACCGGGGCCGCCGCGCTGACCGCGCTGGCCCTGGGGGCGCTCCCCGCCCACGCGAGCGGGGACAAGAGCGTCACCGTCACCGTGATGGGGACGTCGGACATCCACAGCAACGTCCTCAACTGGGACTACTTCAAGGACGCCGCCTACTCCGACAAGCAGGGCAACACCATCGGCCTGGCCCAGGTGTCGTCGCTGGTCAACAAGGTCAGGGCCGAGCGCGGGGCGGACCACACGCTGCTGTTCGACTCGGGTGACACGATCCAGGGCACGCCGCTGGCGTACTACTACGCCAAGGTCGAGCCGATCACCGAGACCGGGCAGACCCACCCGATGGCCAAGGCCATGAACGCCATCGGCTACGACGCCGTCACCCTCGGGAACCACGAGTTCAACTACGGTCTGCCGCTGCTGGCCACCTGGATCAAGCAGATGAAGGCCCCGGTGCTGGGCGCGAACGCCGTGCACGCCGGGAGCGGGAAGCCGGCGTACGAGCCGTTCGTGATCAAGACCATGAAGGTCAAGGGCGAGAAGCCGATCAAGGTCGGGGTGCTCGGCCTGACCAACCCGGGCGTGGCCATCTGGGACAAGGCGAACGTCGAGGGCAAGCTGCGCTTCACCGACCTGGTCGAGTCGGCCAGGAAGTGGGTGCCGGTCATCCGCGGCCTCGGCGCGGACGTGGTCGTCGTGACCGCGCACGCGGGCGACAGCGGCATCTCCTCCTACGGCACCGACCTGCCCGTCGAGAACGCCTCGGCGATGGTCGCCGAGCAGGTGCCGGGCATCGACGCGGTGCTGTTCGGGCACGCGCACAACGAGGTCGCCCAGCGCTTCGTGACCAACAAGGCCACCGGGCAGCAGGTGCTGCTCACCGAGCCGGGCAAGTGGGGCCAGCGCCTGTCGCGGCTCGACTTCACCCTCGCCAAGCAGCGCGGCAAGTGGGTCGTCACCGGGAAGACCTCCGCCACGCTCAACACCAACACGGTCGCCGAGGACCCGAAGATCGTCTCGCTGCTCAAGCCGCAGCACGACACCACGGTCGGCTACGTCAACAAGGTCGTCGCCAAGTCGGCCGAGGAGCTGTCGGCGGCCGAGTCGCCGTACAAGGACACGCCGATCCTGGACTACATCCAGCAGGTGCAGACCGAGACCGTGAAGGCCGCCCTGCCGGGCAACACGCTGCCGGTGTTGTCCATCGCCGCGCCGTTCAGCCGCACCGCCGTCTTCCCCGCCGGGGACGTACGGGTCAGGGACGTGGCAGGGCTCTACGTCTACGACAACACGCTGCTGGCGATCAAGCTGACCGGCGCCCAGATCAAGGACTATCTGGAGTACTCGGCCCGCTACTTCAACCAGCTCAACCCGGGCGATCCGGTGGACGTCACCAAGCTGACGAACGCCGCCAACACCCCGGACTACAACTACGACCAGCTCTCGGGCGTCTCGTACGACATCGACGTGGCCAAGCCCGCCGGGCAGCGGATCGCCAACCTCACCTTCGAGGGCGCGCCGATCCCGGCCGACAAGGAGTTCGTGGTCGCGATCAACAACTACCGCCAGTCGGGCGGCGGCGGGTTCCCGCACGTCACCATGGCCCCGGTGCTGTACAACGCCCAGGTGGAGATCCGCCAGGCGCTGATCGAGTACGCCACCGCCAAGGGCACGATCAACCCCGCCGACTTCGCCTCCGCCAACTGGAAGCTGACCCGTGACGGGGCTCCGCTGTTCTGACCTGACACAGGGCGGGCGCGCCATGAAGGCCGCCCGCCTTGTCCCAGGCAGCGGTCCTCAGGTGGCAGAACCGGCACCCGCCTTGTCCCGGACAGCAGGACCAGCCACCCGCCTTGTCACAGGTAGGACGGGCCGGTCACGCGGTGCCTGAACGTCCACCACACCCACCCCTGCGAGGCCACCAGCAGCGGGATCAGGACGAGGATCACCGGCGTCAGCAACGCGCCCGACGACCCCGCCGTCAGCGGCAGCCGCAGCCCGGCCAGCACCCCGACCATCAGCATCGCGCCGGCCGTCAGCGCGTACGTGCGGCCCTCGCCGGCCTCGCCGGACAGCAGCCCGGCCCGCTCCCGCAGCGATCCGCGCAGCCGCAGCGCCGCGAACGCCAGCCCGTGCACCGCGAACAGCGCCGCCACCACCAGCGCGGCCAGCAGCACGAGCGGCCCGCGCATGCCGAGCAGCACTTCGGCGAGCAGCAGCCCCCAGCTCAGCGCCAGCCCCCAGCTCCCGGCCACGATCCCGCCGTCCCAGAACGCCTGCCACCGCGCGCCGGGCACCCGCCCCCGCAGCCACAGGCCCATGTCCCGGACCACCCACGAGACGAGCAGCGCGACGACCACCGCGTAGTTGCCGCTCAGGAGGTGGCCCTCCAACTCGGGGAAGAGCCCGGCGAGCACCCCGGCCGAGGCCACCAGCCACACCTCGTTGCCGAGGAAGAACGGCGCGATCGCGGCGATCACCTCGCGCCGCTCGCCCGCCGACCGCCCGAGGTACGGCAGCGCCATGCCGACCCCGATGTCGGCCCCGCCCAGCACGAGATAGCCGAGCGCGAAGAAGGCCAGGACGAAGATTTCCATGTTCGCTTCCTAGAAGGCGAGGAGGGGAGGGGCGAAGGCGGGGACGGGCTGGAAGGCGGGGACCGGTCAGAAGGCGGGGACCGGGACCGGCGTCTCGGTCGGGAGGGCGCCGAGCGCGACCGCGTCGGGCCCGCGCCGGGCCGCCCTGGCCAGCAGCCAGTAGTTGACCGCGATCAGCACCGTGAACACCGTCACGAACGCCGTCAGCGACAACCGCATCTGGCCCGCCGTCACCGGCGACATGGCGTCGGACGTCCGCAACAGCCCGTAGACCACCCACGGCTGGCGGCCCATCTCCCGGAACGTCCACCCGGCGAGCATGGTGACGAACGGCACGGGGATCATCAGCGTCAGCAGCCAGTGCCAGGCCCGGAACCCGCGCACGACCGGCGGGAAGAACATCAGCAGCAGGCTCAGCCCTGCCACGATCGTCATCACCACCCAGAGGATCATCATCGCGATGCCGGCCCCCTGCACCCAGCCGGTCGCGGGCAGGTAGTCGCCCGGGCCGAACCGGGCCGCCATGTCCGCCTGCACGGCGGCCAGCCGGTCGGCCTGGCCGGTCCAGGCCGCGGCCTTGGACGGCTGCAGGGTCTGGAACCCGAGCCCGCCGAACGTCACCGTGAAGAACGAGGCCGGCAGTGCGACGCCGACACCGATGCGCAGCGACTTCCTGAACAGGGCCTGCTCGGCCGTGCGCCTGCGCAGGTGGTAGGCGCTCACCCCGGCCATGAAGAACCCGCCGACGATCATCGCGCCGCCCATGACGTGCCCGAACGCGATCTGCGCGGCCGGGTTGGCGACCATCGCGCCGAAGTCCGTGAGCCGCAGCCTGCCGCCGTCGAGGGCGTAGCCGACCGGGTTCTGCAGGAAGCCGTTGGAGATCATGATCCAGAACGCCGACGCGTACGCGGTCAGCGTGACGACCCAGATCAGCGCCAGGTGCGCCCAGCGGTTCAGCCGGTTCCAGCCGAAGATCCACAGGCCCAGGAACGTGGCCTCGACGAAGAAGGCCACCAGCGTCTCGATCGCCAGCGAGGCGCCGAAGACGTTGCCCGCGTAGTCGGTCAGCCCGCTCCACGACAGGCCGAGCTGGAACTCCATGACCAGGCCGGTGACGATGCCCATGGCGTAGTTGATGATGTAGAGCTGCCCCCAGAACCTCGTCATCCGCAGGTGGACGGGGTCGCCGCTGAAGGTGGCCCGGGTCTGGACGACGGCCACCAGCGTCGCCAGGCCGAGCGTCAGCGCGACGAAGAGGAAGTGCGCGCCCGCGGTGAACGCGAACTGCAGGCGGGCGAGGTCCACGGTGTCCATGCCGGAAAGCTTCGCGTTACGGCGTGCTCCGCCGCGTCATGCCGGGGTCTGCAATCCGGCGTACAACCCCGGGCGGAAGATCACTTTGGACGTACGACTCAAGTTGTAAGCCAGCCCGGCGTGATCATCCCGGCCTCGTAGGCGAGCACCACGAGCTGGGCCCTGTCGCGCACGGCGAGCTTGGTCATGATGCGGCTGACGTGCGTCTTCGCCGTGGCGGGGCTGAGCACGAGGCGGGCGGCGATCTCGTCGTTGGACAGCCCGGCCGCCACCAGGCCCATGACCTCCCGCTCCCGCTCGGTGAGCGCGTTGAGCTCGGGGCCCGGCTCCGGCCGCTTGACCCGGCCCGCGAACTCCGCGATCAGCCGCCGCGTCACCGACGGCGAGATCAGCGCGTCGCCCCTGGACACGACCCTGACCGCGTGGATCAGCTCGGCCGGCTCGGTGTCCTTGACCAGGAACCCGCCCGCGCCCGCGCGCAGCGCGCCGTAGACGTAGTCGTCGAGGTCGAAGGTGGTCAGGATGATGACCTTGACGCCGTCGAGCCGCGGGTCGCCCGCGATGCGCCGGGTGGCCTCCAGGCCGTCGAGCTCGGGCATGCGGATGTCCATGAGCACGACGTCGGGCCGGTGCTCGTGGGCGCCCGCCACGGCCGCCGCGCCGGTGCCGGCCTCGCCGACGACCTCGATGTCGTCCTCGTCGGACAGTATGGACCGGAACCCGGCGCGTACCAGGGTCTGGTCGTCGGCGAGCAGTACGCGGATCATCGGGCTCCGTTCAGTGGCAGGCGGGCGACGACGCGGAAACCGCCCTCGGGGCGCGGGCCGGCCTCCAGGTCGCCGCCGAGCGCGGTGGCGCGCTCGCGCATGCCCTGCAGGCCGAAGCCGCTGCCTTCGGTGTACGTGACACCCGGGCCGTCGTCATCGACCCGGATCAGGATATTTCCGGATGAGTTGCTGACCGCGAGGGTGGCCTTCGTCGTGCCGGAATGGCGGGCGACGTTGTTCAGCGACTCCCTGATGATGCGCGCGGCGGCCAGGTCGACCTCGGTCGGCACGTCGTCCAGCGGGCCGGACAGCTCGGTGGCCACCTCCAGCCCCGACGCCGCGACCAGGTCCGGCAGCCGCGTGAGACTGCCCGCGGGGGTGGTCGGCGCGTCCTCGTCCACCTGGCGCAGCACCCCGAGCGTGGTGCGCAGCTCGCGCAACGTCTCCTTGCTGGTCTCCTTGATGGTCCGCAGCGCGGCCTCGGCCTTCTCCGGGCGCCTGGCGAGCCCGTGCAGCGCGGCCGACGCCTGTACGTTGATCATGGAGATGTTGTGCCCGAGCACGTCGTGCAGCTCCCTGGCGATGCGCAGCCGTTCCTCGCTCTCGCGCCGCCTGGCCTCCTCCTCCTTGGAGCGCTCGGCGTCCAGCGCGCGCTGCTGCGCCTCCAGCAGGTACGCCCGGCGGTTCCTGGTGACCCCGCCGAACGCGATCGCGGCCACCACCCAGCCGGTGATCGCGCCGAACATGCTGTCGTCCACGTGCCTGACCCCGTGGGCCTCGCCGAATCCCATGGCCAGCAGGACGGCGGCCCCGGTGGCGATGGCCGCGACCAGCCGGCCCTGGTCGGCGGCGGTGTACAGGGCCACGAACACCAGCACGATCAGCGGCCCGTCGAGCCGGGCGAGCGGGTAGTAGACGGACACCGCCGCGACGACCACGATCAGCGACGCGACGGGGAGGCGCCGCCGCAGCATCAGCGCGCCGCACGACACGATCGGCAGCACCACGTCGAGGACGTTGGGAGGCTGCACGCTCCGGAACGCGGCGACCACAGTGCCGGCGAGCGCGACGGCGACCACCAAGAGGGACACCGTGGTGCTCGCCTGCAATCTGCGCATGTGCTCCATTTTGTATGGTCATGCGGGTCATGGGGTAGTTGAGCGGGATGACGACTAAGGATGAGCTCCGGCAGGTCGAAGAGGACCTCGCCCGGCTTAAGGCGGAGAACCAGGAGCTGCGCGACCAGGTGGGCGACATCGGCGCGACCGACCAGATCGAGACCTCGGCCATGATCGCCCAGGCCGACGAGCAGTCCGAGCTGATCGCCGACCTCGAACGGCGCCGTGCCGACCTGGAGAGACGGGTCGAGGAGGAGGGTTGAGGCTCAGCGGCGCAGCGGGGCGCCCACCTCGTGGAGGTGGCGCAGGGCCTGGCCGTAGGAGGCGACGAGCCCGGTCTGCAGGTAGCTGACGCCGACCTCGGCGCAGTAGCTCTCGACGATGGGCTGGGCCTTGCGCAGGTTGGGCGCGGGCATGTTCGGGAACAGGTGGTGCTCGATCTGGTAGTTGAGCTGGCCGAGCGCCACGTCGGTGAACAGGCCGCCCCTGACGTTGCGGGAGGTCAGCACCTGCTTGCGAAGGAAGTCCAGCTTGTCGTCCTTGGTCAGGACGGGCATGCCCTTGTGGTTGGGCGCGAACGTCGACCCCAGGTAGAGGCCGAACAGCCCCTGATGCACGACCAGGAACACCAGGGCCTTGCCGAACGGCAGCACGGTGAAGACCGCGCCGAAGTAGAGCACGAAGTGGCCGGTCAGCAGCGCCAGCTCCGCCCACGGCCGCTTGGCCGACGGTGCGAGCAGCGCCTTGAAGCTGGCCACGTGCAGGTGCCAGGCCTCAAGAGTGAGCAGCGGGAAGAACCAGAACGCCTGGTACTTGGCGACGAAACGGGGCAGGCCGACGCTCCGCGCCACCTGGTCGTCCGACCAGACGAGGACGGCGGGCGAGACGTCCGGGTCGTGGTCCTCGTGGTTGGGGTTGGCGTGGTGGCGGTTGTGCTTGGTGGTCCACCACCCCCAGCCCAGGCCGATGCCGAGGTTCCCGAGGAGGAGACCGGTCACGTCGCTCGGCCGCCGCGTCCTGAACACCTGGCGGTGGCCCAGGTCGTGGGAGACGAAACCGAACTGGGCGAAGACCACGGCCAGTGCGACCGCGACGAGGAGCTGCCACCACGAGTCGCCCACCCAGGCGAACAGCGCCCAGCAGCCAAGATACGCGGCGACGACGATGCTGAGCCGCACCGCGTAATATACGGGACGCCGGTCGAGGAGACCGGCGTCCGAGATTCGGCGGGCTAGTCGGGCGAAGTCACTGCCCCGGGTGTCGACCACACTTGGACTGGCCACAGATCTCCTCACATTGCGGTGGAAAGTTGCCACAACCCTGGCGTATCCGCCGCAAATCCGGAAGGTGTTCCGTGGTCATCCGGGGAGCGGTGGAGCAGGGGGCTCGTCGTCGGTTCCGTGGCCTCTCCCCAGACCATATGGTGCGACACCCCGTGCCGCGCACGCGACGGGCTCAGCCCAGCAGGAAGAGTGCGTGCCGTTCGGGGTCAGGCAGCGCGGCTCCCCTGGTCAGGGCCTCGTGGAAGGCGTCGGCGCCGAGCATGGAGCGGCACCGCCCGTCGAGGGCGACGACGAGGGGATCGGCGGAGCCGTCGATGCCGCGCAGCGCGCGGGCGGCGCCCAGCAGTTCGGCCGCCGCCCGGGGCGGCAGGTGCTCGGCCGCGCCTTCGAGCACGGCCGCGCGGGCCGTCCGGTCGCCGCAGGTCTCCATCAGCTCCAGGGCGGTGCGCAGCGACGGCTCCGGCGCGGCCACGCGGGCCAGCTCGACGTGCATGAACGCCCTGAACTGCGCGGGCCCCTCCCCGCTGCCGAGCGCCAGCGCGCGGGCGAGCAGCCGGGCCGCCCCGGTCCGGTCGCCGGTGCGCCGGGCCAGCTCGGCGCGGGCGTGCAGAACCCTGGCCTGGGTCACCGCGTCCTCGGCCCGCAGCGCCGACCGCCACGCCTCCTCCAGCGTGACCGCGGCCCCCTCGTGGTCGCCCGCCCGCGCCTTGAGCTGTCCGAGCCGGAGCAGGTACGTCATCGGGCCGAGCGGCGCGTCCAGCCCCGACAGCTCCTCGGCCAGGTGGCCGGGCTCCTCGGCGCGGGCCAGCGCGGCGGCGAAGTCGCCCCGGTTCTCGGCGACCAGCGACAGCCAGTAGAGCGAGGCCCACTGGCCCCAGCGGTCGCCGGTGCGGCGGAAGCCGTCGAGGGCCGGGCCGAGCAGGTCCTCGGCGCCCGCGACCGTGCCGTACTCGAACCGGACGATGCCGCCGAGCAGCAGCGCGGCCGAGCGCGTCCACAGGTCGGGGGAGTCGCGCAGGCGCTCGACGGTGTCCTCGGTCAGCTCGACGACTTCGGCGGGCGGGCGTCGCGCGCCGCTCATGGCCCAGAAGTTGAGCGCGGCGGGATGGCCGGAGCCCAGCACCGCCGGGGTCGGCTCGCCGCCCGTCAGCACCCGGCACAGCCCGTGCGCCAGCTCGCGCCCCGGCGGCGGTACGTCGCCGACCCGGCGCAGCACGGCCGCCGCCCGCTCGCTCATCTCACGCCGTCGCCCACGCATGATCCACGGCCAGAACCGGGGCAGGATCAGCCTGAGCGGGTCGTCGGAGTGGCGCAGCGCGGCGTCGAGGTTGTCCTGCTCGGCGTCCAGCACCTCCAGCCAGGCGAGCTGCTCGCCGGTACGCAGGAGGGGCTCGGCGTCCTCGGCCAGCCGGGTGTAGTAGTGGGCGTGGGCCTGCCGGAGCGCGGGCAGGTCGGCGGCGGCGTACTGCCTGATGGTGGCCAGCATCGAGTAACGGTCGCCGGAGACCGACACGAGCGACTTGTCCACGAGGGAGGCGAGGTCGTCCGGGTCGCCGCCGCACACCTCCGCGACGGCCTCGTACGTCGCGCCGCCGGAGAAGACCGTCAGCCCGCGCAGCAGCTCGCGCTCGGACGCGGACAGCAGGTTCCAGCTCCAGTCGATGACGTCGCGCAGCGTACGGTGACGCGGCTCCGACGTGCGGCCGCCGCGGAAGGTCAGCCGGTCACCGAGCTGCCGGACCAGCACGGACACCGGCATCGTGCGCAGCCGGGCGGCGGCCAGCTCGATCGCCAGCGGGATGCCGTCGAGCTCGCGGCAGATGCGCTCGGCGTCCGCCGCGCCCACCTCCAGGCCGGGCCTGGCCGCCGCGGCCCGCGCCAGGAACAGCTCGGCGGCCTCGGGCAGTGGGAGGACGGGGTGCAGGTTCTCGCCGGGGACGTCGAGCGGCTCCCTGCTGGTCGCCAGGACGCGCAGCCCGGCCACCTCCGACAGCAGCCACCGCGCGACCAGGGCGGCCTCCTCGACGACGTGCTCGCAGTTGTCCAGCACGATGAGCGGCGACGTGCCGCGCAGCGTGCGGACCACGTCGGTCGTCCTCAGCACGCTCTCCACCGCGGCCCGCACGCCGGTGGCGGAGGCCAGCTCGACCAGCCACACCCCGTCCGGCACGTCGAGCCCCGAGGCGGTCTCCAGCGCCAGGCGGGTCTTGCCCACGCCGCCGGGGCCGACGAGCGTGACCAGCCGCTCGTCCTGGCCGTCCAGCAGCGCGCGCAGCCGGGCGACGTCGCCCTTCCGGCCGACGAAGCCGGTGAGCCGGGCGGGCAGGTTGCCCCTCGGCGCGGGGGCCGGGTCGCGCAAGGCCGCCATGTGGGCCGCGCGCAGCTCGGGGCCGGGATCGACGCCCAGCTCGTCGGCCAGGTCGGCCCTGATCCGCTCGAAGACCTCCAGCGCCTCGCCCCGCCGCCCGCGCGCCACCAGCGCCCGCATGAGCAGGGCGTGGAACGGCTCCCGCAGCCGATGCGCCGCCACCAGCCCCTCCAGCTCGGCCACCAGCCCCTCCAACTCCGCCACGACCCCGGGCCCGGGGCTCCCGGCCGCCGGGTCGGCTGACAGGTCGGCGGCCATCACGGTGGCGAGGGCGGTGAGGCGTAGTTCCTCCAGGCGGGCGGCCGGGGCGGCGGCGAACTGCAGGCCGGCCGCGTCCGCCAGCGCGGGCCCGCGCCACAGCGCCAGCGCGCCGCGCGGGTCACCGGCCCGCACCAGCCGCTCGAACGCCGACGCGTCCACCTCGCCGGGCGGCACGTCCAGCAGGTAGCCGGCCGGGTGGGAGGAGATCAGCCCCGGCGCCTGCCGGCGGGCCCGCGACACCAGGGACTGCAGCGCCGCCGCCGGATGCGCGGGCGGCTCGCCGGGCCACAGGTCGTCGATCAGCCGGTCGGCGGTCACCACCCGGCCGGGGTCGAGCGCCAGGCGGACGAGCAGGGCGCGTACGCGGGCGCCGCCGATCTCGGCCCCAGCCACCTGGAGCGGCCCCAGAACCCCGATCCGCATGCCCCCACCGTACGCACCGGCGGCACCGGGCAGGCCGGCACGGACGCTCAGCCGGCCGCGAGCTGGTCGAAGAGGTCGAGCGCGGCCTGGCGCACCTCCGCCGGGGACAACCCGTCGAGGGCCTGCCGCGCGTCGGTGATGTCACGCGTCGTGGCCAGCGTGATGGCCACGGACGACGCCGCGGCGCGATCGATCGATCCCGTCGGGGCGGCGTCGGCCAGCTGCTGGGCGCTCGCGGCGAGGTCGAGGTTGTCTCTCAACGGATCTCCTCGGACGAAGTCTGCTTCGCACATTTCATCACTTTGCGTCGCCCCACATCCACCATTTGTTGAATTCGGAGGTTATGCCCTGAGCGGGTCGTGCCCGACGGACATGAGCTCGCGCCGCGAGTCGTCGTCCGTCCGGTCGCCCATGGTCTCGACCAGCTCGACCACCTGTCGCATCACGTCCAGGTCGGTCTTGGTCAGGTCGCCCTTCCGCTTGCTCAGGACGTGCAGCACGCCCCGGCCCAGCTCGTCGATGCCCATGTCGGGGTCGGGAGGGAAGCCCTCCTCGTCCGAGGCGTCGGCCAGCAGGTAGCCGCGCAGCTCCTCGGAGTTCATGTTGACCACCCGATGGAACTCCTGCCAGAGCGTGTCCGTGTCGAAACCCTCAGTCATATGGGCCGCCTACCCGCCTGATCCTCCCGTTACGCCCCGGGAACGGTCAGCCCCGACTCGTAGGCGGCGATCACGGCCTGCACGCGGTCCCGCAGGCCCAGTTTGCTCAGCACGTTGCTGACGTGCGTCTTCACGGTGTGCTCGCTGACCACCATGCTCTCGGCGATCTCCGCGTTGGACAGCCCGCGCGCGATCAGCTGCAACGTCTCGCGCTCGCGGGCGGTCAGCGACTCCAGCGTCCGGGCGGGGGTGGCCGCGGCCGCGGGGCGGGAGGTGAACTCGGCGATCAGCCTCCGGGTCACCGTGGGCGCGAGCAGCGACTCGCCCGCCGCCACGACGCGGACCGCGGTCACCAGGTCGTCGCGCCGCACGTCCTTCAGCAGGAAGCCGCTGGCGCCCGCCCGCAGCGCGTCGAACACGTAGTCGTCCAGGTCGAACGTGGTCAGGATCAGCACCCGGCAGCCGGTCTCGGCGCACACGATCCTGGCCGCCTCTATGCCGTCCATCCTGGGCATGCGGATGTCGAGCAGCAGGACATCGGGCTCGTGGGCCCGTACGGCGGCCACGGCCTCGATCCCGTCGCTCGCCTCGGCCACCACCGAGATGTCGGGCTGGGCGTCGAGGATCATCGCGAACCCGCCCCTGACCAGCTCCTGGTCGTCGGCCACCACGACGCGCACGCTCATCGGCCGGCCTCCAGCGGCAGCCGCGCCGACACCGCGAAGCCGGGGCCGTCGGCGCGCGGGCTGGCGGTCACGCTGCCGCCGCAGGCCGCCGCCCGCTCGCGCATGCCGATCAGCCCGTTGCCACCCGAGGGCAGCGCGGGACCGCCGCCGCGCCCGTTGTCCGTGACGTCGATCATGAGGTGGTCGTCCTCCCAGGTGAGCCGGATCTCGGCGCGGTCGGCGCCGGAGTGCTTGACGATGTTGGTGAGCGCTTCCTGCGTGATCCGGTAGGCGGCCAGCGCGCTGTCGGGCCCGATCGGGCGCGGCTCGCCGACCTCGGCGAAGTTCACCTCCAGGCCGGTCCCCGCCACCTGGCCGGCCAGCGTGGGCAGGTCCGCGAGGGTCGGCTGCGGCGCCCTCGGCGCCTCGGGCTCGTCCTCCTTCAGTACGCCGAGCATACGGCGGAGCTGCACCATCGCGTCCCGGCCCGCCGCGGCGATGGCGTCGAAGGCGGCCTCGGCCCTGGCCGGGTTGCTGCGCACCACCACGGGCCCCGCCTCGGCCTGGACCACCATGAGGCTGACCGCATGGGCCAGGATGTCATGCATGTCGCGGGCGATCCTGGCCCGCTCGCGTTCGGCCGCGCGCTCGGCTTCCAACTGACGCTCCCTTTCGAGCCGGGCCGCGCGCTCGGCCAGCTCGGCGGCATGGGCGCGGGACGTGGCCGCCGCCCGGCCGATGGCGTACGCGGCGGAGAACAGGGCGACCCCGCGCATCGCGGTCTCCCACGAGCCGACGGAGGACAGGCCGCCGACGAGGGTCACGACGAGCATGACGACCCGGGGCAGGCGGGGGGAGTAGGCGGCGACCGTGTAGAAGATGACGAGGGCGCCGTACCAGATGGGCTGGCGGGCGACGTTGTCGGAGAAGTCGTAGAGCGCGCCCACGAGCAGGCTGACGATCAGCATGGTCACCGGCCACCTGCGCCGCCAGACGACGGGGAGCGAAGCGCCGATCGCGACCACGTACCCCCACGCGTCCCACCTGCCGCCGTACGGGTCATGACTGGAGATCAGTGGCCATGCCTGGACGACGGCGATCAACAGGGCGAGCGCCCCGTCCACCCAGAGGTGGGGGAGCGCTCGAAGCCTACGGCGAAGGACGTTGACCAGCGTCAAATCGGACACAGGATCCCATTGTTCCTCACGCATGGACGAGCGTGTGCCGGGCGGCGGGCTGGACCTGGCGCCGGGCCAGCGGCCAGAACGACACCAGCATGCACAGGGCGCCGAGCGGGATGAGGTCCTTCTCGATGATCGGGATGGCGAAGTCGAGCATGACGAGGACGGGCGTCCAGAGCTTGAGCTGACGGCGCGCGGCGAGCTGGATGACCAGGGCGAGCTGGGCGATGTAGAACAGCATCGGCCCGACCTGGTAGACCGCGAGGGACACTCCCGGGATCGCCTGGACCTGGTCGAACAGCGGGGACATCGCGTCGTGGTCGGCGGACATGAACCCGACGGCGATGTCGATCACGAACTGCGCGGACGCGCACGCGATGCCCACCAGGCCGACCACGAGGCTGGTGGTGGCGATGCGGTTGCGGTCCAGCATCCGCCACATATCCCGAAATATCACGATGAACAGGCCGAGAGCGGCAAGAAACGCGAGATGGCCGGTTGTCCAGGCCAGTCCGGGCCCTCGGGTTCCGTCGAAGCCGTCGGCGATTCGGATGAGGCCGTACGCCAGGACGAGCAGCGGGGCGGCGACGAAGGCGATTCGGGTGTTCATCGGGGTTCTCCTCAGCGGGTGGGGCGATGCACTTATCCTGCGGTTTTCCGCTCCGAATGTGATCACCGGGACGGGCGATCCCGCGCCTCGCTCTCAAGAGGGAGGCCCCTCACTCGCAAGGGCGTCCCCCGCCGGACGACCAGGTTTCCCCGAGACGTACTACCGACAAGACGAGTCGGCTTGACAAGCGATATTGTCGGTGCGATCCTCGGCCGCACTGCCCGAGGCCGTGACAGGGAGACAGTCATGCCGCACGAGTTCGAGATCCGCCACGAGATCCCCCTGGACGCAGCCCCGGACGTCGTCTGGCGGGCCATCGCGGAGGGACCCGGCATCGACTCGTGGTTCATGGGCCGTACCGAGCTCGAACCCCGTGAGGGCGGCATGGGCACGCAGACCTTCGGCGCCGACGTCCCCACCGAGACCGTGGTGACCGCCTGGGAGCCGGGCGAACGCCTGGCCTACCGGGGCGTGGAGAACCCCGACGGCACGTTCATGGCCTTCGAGTACCTGCTGGAAGGCCGCGGTTCGGCCGGCACGGTGCTCCGTTTCGTCCACAGCGGCTTCCTCGGCGACGACTGGGAGTCCGAGTACGACGACCTTGAGCGCGGCGACCTCCAGTACCTGTACAAGCTGGCCGTCTACCTCAGGCACTTCCCCGGCCGGATCTCCACCCACAACCTGTTCCTGGTCGCCCCGCGCGCGTCCGAGGAGGAGTTCTGGGCCGCGCTGGAGACCGCCCTCGGCCTCGCCGGAC
This sequence comes from Nonomuraea sp. NPDC051191, assembly GCF_044455665.1. Lineage (NCBI taxonomy): Bacteria > Bacillati > Actinomycetota > Actinomycetes > Streptosporangiales > Streptosporangiaceae > Nonomuraea > Nonomuraea sp. NPDC051191. The sequence goes on from NZ_JBITEZ010000004.1 coordinate 128,682, forward strand.
GTCCGGCGGCGGGGGAGAAGGTGACGGTCGCGATCGAGGGGCGGGCGCCGGAGCAGGGCGTCGTGGAGTGGGTGACCGCCCCCGGCACCTTCGTGGCGGTCCGTACGGACGACGGTCTGTACATGTTCGTCCAGGGGCGGGGCATGGCGGTGGTGGAGCACCACGCGTACACGCCGGTGGACGGCGCGGCCCTGGAGGCCGCCTGGACCCGCTGGCTCGCCGCCGCCTTCGCCTGACCGAGCCCTCGAACCAGCCCGGACGGGCCCCCGTGGCGGTGGACCTCAGGCGAAGAACTCCTTGAGCACCGGCGCCAGGGCCTCCGGCTTGACGATGTGGGTCTGCCCGTCGAGCGTGCGGTAGTCGGCCGCGGGCAGCGCCTTCGCCAGCGCGCCGACGGAGTTGCGCATCCACTGCGGGCTCTTCCCGCCGTCGGCGACGAGCGTCGGTACGGTCACCGACGCCCACGTCTCCTCGGGCAACGACTCTCCCCGCTGGTAGGGGGCGACGAGCGCGGTGTCGTACGGCAGGGTGTGGGCCACGGCCTTGAGCTTGGCCCACGCGGGCATGAACCGCATCATCGCCACCACGAACCCCGGCAGGCCGACGCCCTCGCGCATGAACAGCTTGACCGCCTCGGCCCGGCGGTCGGCGGCCACCAGTGCCTCCAGCCGCCGTACGTAGTCGTCGCCGAGCGAGGGCCGGGTGCCGTCGACGATGAACGGCGGCTCGTACAGGGCCAGGCGCTCGACGGGAAGGCCGTTCGCGACCGCGGCCAGGGCGAGCGCGGCGCCGGACGAGGTGCCGTACAGGCGGATCGGGCCGCCGGCCGCCTCGGCGAGCGCGGCCAGGTCCTCGAATTCCCGCTGCGGGGTGGTCGGGGTGGTGTCGCCGCTCTCGCCCCGGCCGCGCCGGTCGTAGGTGTAGACCGTGAAGTCGGGGGCGAGCGCCTCGGCGAGGCCGCCGTTGATGCTGGAGCCGCGGAAGCTGAGTGCGCCGTCCACGAGGATGACCGCCGGGCCCTGACCTGCGCGTTCGTACGCGATGGGGGTGCCATCCGTGGAGTTGATCATGCTGCTCATGGTGTTCCTCCGTTTCGTGAGGCCCACGATGTCACCGACAAAAATATTTGTCAAGAAACCTCGGGTGGGGATGTACTGATGCGGGCTCCTTTGCGCTCTTACCTGGTGGAGTCGTCCTGAGCGCGGGGGACGCTGGGGCGGCTCCCACGTCGCGTGCCGCGAACAGGAGGGGACGGCACGTGCCGCGGACGGGGGCGGGCGGTCTGCCAGCCGCACGCCCCGGCCCGCGGCACGTGCCGTGGGCGACGACGCCGCGACCCTCGAACCTGCCCGCCGCCCGCATGCGGACGAACTACGCCGCGACCGTGACCGGCCCGCCCTCGGAGAGCGGCGACCTCCGGCCCAGCCGCCGGACCGGCCCGATCACCAGCAGCGCCGTCACCACGCCGACCGTCACCACGGCCGACACCAGCATGAAGTCACGCGGCTCGACCAGCGCGGTGACCGGGCCGGCCAGCGCCTGCCCGACCGCCATGCCCGCGACCGACCCCGCCACCTGGTAGGCGTTGACCCGGTTCATCACGTCGGGGGCGACCTGCGTCTGCACGGTGGTCGACCACATCACCGACCAGAACGCCATCGCGCACCCCCCGATCAGGTGCCCGGCCATCAGCAGCGGCAGCGGCAGCCCGAGCGCGACCGACAGCGGCACGGGGACGTACCCGATCAGCGCCACCGCTCCCGCCGCCAGCGGCCTGCGCGGCCTCAGCCTGATCGCCACCAGCCCGCCGAGCACGGTCCCGAGGCCGAGCGCCGCCATCACCCACCCGTAGTCGGCCCCGATGACCTGGGACGACAGCGGCACGTACGGCCCCACCACCAGAACGCCCCAGAACACCCAGACCAGGATGACCGACCACATCCAGTTCCTGGCCTTGAACTCCTCCCAGCCCCGGCGCAGGTCGCTCAGCACGTCGGACGGCTCCGGCTTCGGCACGGCGACCCGGACCAGCAGCAGGCACACCGCGCTGACCAGGAACGTCGCGGCGTCCACGGTGTAGACGAAGACCGGCCCGGTGGCCACGATGAGGATCCCGGCCAGCGCGGGCCCGGCGAGCTGGGTGACCGCCTCGGCGATCTTCAGCGTCGCGTTGGCCCGCTGCGGATCCTCGGCGACCAGCGGGACCATGCCGTTGACGCACGGCTCGAACACCCCGGCGGCCATGCCCGACAGGCACGCCATCGCCAGCAGCAGGACGAACGGCGGAGCGCCGTCGAGGAAGGCGACGGCCACGACGCCCTGGGTGACGATCCTGACCACGTCCGCGCCGATCATCAGGCGCCGGGGCCCGATCCGGTCGGCGACCACCCCGCCGAACAACATGACCAGCACGGCCGACGCGGTCCACAGCGCGAGCACGAAGCCGACACCGGCGATCCCGTAGACTTTGCCGATCGCCAGCGCCGAGGCCACGGGCATCATCGCGTCGCCGAGCAGCGAGATCGTGCGGGCCCCGAAGTACAGGGCGAAACTCCTCGTCCACATGAGGCCCAATTCTGGATTTTTCCAGTTCAAAGCACTGGTGTCCCAAATGACATCATTGGGTACATTTGCGCCATGGTCCTGGACTGCCCGGAGACGCCCCCGGCCCCGCCGAGCCCGCATCGCGTGGTCGCCCTGGTCGCGCCGCACCAGGAGCTCTATCCCGTCACCTCCGCCTCGGCGGTCTTCGGCTACCAGGGCTCCGACATCCCCCAGCACTACAGCTTCCGTCTGTGCGCCGAGCAACCCGGCTCGCTGCCCACCACGCTCGGCGTCCCCATGCGGGTGGACAGCGGCCTCGAAGCCATCGACGACGCCGACACCGTGATCGTCGCGGGCTGGACCCTCGTCCCTTCGCCGGCCGTGCTCGACGCGGTGTCCCGAGCCCATGCCCGGGGCGCGCGGATCGTCGCCGTCTGCGCCGGGATCTTCATCCCCGCCGCCCTGGGCCTCCTGGACGGCCGCCGCGCGTCCGTCCACTGGGAGCTGTCCGGCGAGCTGGCCGCCCGCCACCCCCTCGTCATCCCCGACGACACCGTCATCTACGTCGACCACGGCGACGTCGCCACCGCCGGGGCCTCGGCCGCCACCCTCGACCTCTGCCTGCACCAGGTCCTCCAGGACCACGGCGCGGCCCACGCCATGCGCATCGGCCGCCAGCTCGCCGCCGGTCCGCACCGCGAGGGCTGCCAGCGCCAGTATCCGCCGCTGCCCACGGCGGGGCCCATGCCGGACTCCCTGGCCCCGCTGCTCGAATGGCTCCTCGGCCGGCTGCCCGACCAGGTCAGCGTGGAGGACATGGCCGCCTATTCGGGGGTCTCGACCCGTACGCTGACCCGCCAGTTCGCCGACCAGCTCGGCGTGCCGCCCGCCCGCTGGCTGCTGGAACGCCGGCTGGCCGCCACCCGGGCCCTGCTGGAGGAGACCGACCTGCCGGTCGAGACCATCGCCACCCGCGTCGGCCTCTCCTCGGCCGTCAACCTCCGGCGCCGCTTCCACACCGCCCTGCGCACCACCCCGGCCGCCTACCGCCGCTCCTTCCGCTGACGGGTCCGCACCCGTCGCCGTCGCTAGGCCGCGTGCCAGGGACGGGTGGGCTCGGTCTGCCTGGCGGCGTCCGCGACCCGCAGCGCGTACGTCGGGCGCTCGGCGCCGGGCACCGGCCCGAGATAGGCGTGGCCGGTCAGATGGCACCAGGCGGGCAGGTCGTAGGGCGCGGCGGGGTCGGTGGCGATCAGGTGGATCACGGCGCCGGGACCGGCGCGCAGCACGTGCCCGCGCAGCTCGATGAGCAGTTGGACGCACATCTTGTCGCCGCCGTCGATCAGGAGATCAGGTTCGGGCATGCGTCCAGGAAACCATGCGGCGACGTCGAGTAGGTTGAGGCCTGTCCTGGCCCGTGAGGTGACAGGGCGGGCGTCGCACGGTAACGGCCCGGACACAACGGGCGGATTATCCCAGTAAAAGGGCCATAATCCTGTTCAAGTGTTGGGGAAGGCGGTGATGAGATGACCGGGTTCACCGAGATCGCCGAAGAGGTCGGGCCTGCCGACGGCCCCGGAACCGAGCGCGGGCGTGGCTCCGCAGGTCGGGGCGCCAGGCTCGCGCGGATCGCGGCGGTCGTCATGGGGGTGGCGTCCCCGGTCCTCACGGTCGCCGCGCTGCTCGTCTTCGCCCACCTGCCGGAGGCGTGGATCCCGCTGCGGACCGCCACGCCCCAGACGGCCGCCGCCCTGACCTTCCCGGCGGTCGGCGCGTTCCTGATCTTCCACCGGCCCCGGCTGAACATGGCCTGGCTGATGGTCGCGGGCGGGCTCGCGGCCGCCGTCAGCGACCTGTCCAGCGCGCTGATGTTCCGGCTGGCCGCCGACGGCGACCTGGTCACGGCCGGGTTCCTGCGCTTCCCCGCGCAGGTGGGCTGGGCGGTGTGCGGGCTGACGCTCACCATGCTGCTGCCGCTCTACTCGCCCGACGGACGGCTGCCCTCGCCGCGCTGGCGCTGGGTGCTGCTGCTGGGCGCGTTCTCGCTCGGGCTCGACCTGACCCGCGCGGTGTTCCGGCCCGACCCGCCGGCCGGGAGCTATCCGTACCCGGCCGTCATCCCCAATCCGGTCCAGATCCGCGCGCTCGGGCCGTACCTGGAGGCCGTCTCCACGGTCGCCTGGACCGGCATCTACGTCGCGATGGCGCTGACGGCGCTCTCCCTGGCGCTCCGGCTGCGCCGGGCCGACCCAGTGGGCAGGCGGCAGATCGGGTGGCCGCTGTTCGCGTTCGCGGGCTATGTCGTGTTCCTGATCGCGGCCGCGTTCGAGCCGGCGTTCCTGTGGACGAGCGTCGGGTGGGCGGCGCTCATCCCGATCGCCGTCGCGTTCTCGGTGACCCGCTACCGGCTCTACGGCATCGACACGGTGATCAGCCGGGCCTTCGTCGCGGCCGGGCTGGTGGCCGTGGTGAGCGCGGTCTACTTCGGCGCGGGCGCGCTGTCCAGCCTCGTGGTCTCCGGTTACGACGAGATCGCCGGCGTCGCCGCCGCCCTGTTCGCGGGCGCGTTCTTCCAGCCGCTGCGGCGGGTGCTGCAACGCGCCGTCGACCGCCTGCTGTACGGCAGCGTCGGCGACCCCGCCGTGCTGGCCGAACGCCTGACCCAGGCCGTCCGGCGCGGCGACCCGGCCAAGGCGCTGACGTCCGTGGTGAGCGTGCTGCGCGACGGGCTGGCGGTCGAGGGTGTGGCCGTGGAGGTCGCCGACGGCGAGCCGCGGTACGTCGAGAGCGGCCGGGTCGGCTCCGAGCCCCGCCAGGTGCCGCTGGTGTGGCACGGCGAACGCGTCGGCCGCCTGTTCGTCGGGCCGCCCGGCCCGCGCCGATTCCCGGCGGCGCACAACGAGCGCGTGCTCGCCACGCTCACCCCGTACGCCGCCGACGTGGCGCACGCCGTGCGCATGGCCGCCGACCTCCAGCGGTCCAGGGAACGCATCCTGACCGCCAGGGAGGAGGAGCGCCGCCGCCTGCGCCGCGACCTGCACGACGGGCTCGGCCAGACCCTCTCGGCCATGGCCATGACCATCAACATGGCCAGGATGAGCCTGAAGAAGTCCCCCGACGCCGCCGACGAACTGCTGCGCGAGCTGCACGCCGGCATGGGCGCGGTCACCGACGACATCCGCGAGCTGGTGTACGGCCTGCGCCCGCCCGCGCTCGACGACCTCGGCCTGGCCAGGGCGGTCCGCGAGCTGGCCGGGCAGTCGTCCCCGGACACCGAGATCGAGGTGGAGGTCGAGGGGAGCATGGCCGACCTGCCCGCCGCCGTCGAGGTGGCCGTCTACCGGATCGTCCAGGAGGCGCTGACCAACATCCGGCGGCACGCCAGGGCCTCCCGCGCCCGCATCGTGCTCCAGCGGGACTCGGTGCTCCGCGTGATGGTCTCCGACGACGGCCGGGGGCTGCCCGCGTCGTACAGCGCGGGGGTGGGGCTCGGCTCGATGCGGGAACGGGCGGCCGAGCTCGGCGGCATCTGCGTCGTCAACAGCGGGCCGGACGCCGGGACGCGGGTCGAGGTCATGCTGCCCTTGGGCACGGCCGCGAAGGAACCGGTGCGCCCGCCGCGGGCGGGCCGCTGATCACCAGCCTCCAGGCCGGTGCCGGGTAAAATTAACTGATCGTAGTTTTAATCTTACCCATCGTGCGGAACATGGTGAAGTATCACCTCATTCTTCACGGAGGACGTGCATTGCCCCAGCACACACCCCGCCTGGTGATGTACTACCGGACCCACTGCGACTGCGGCCTCTACGTCTCCCCGCTGCCCCTGATCGAACGGCGTACCGGCCTCACCCACCTGGTCGTCGCCACGGTGCGGACCGGCGAGGACGGTGTCGTCCGGCTCAACGGCGCCTCACCCGACTCCCCGGACCTGGCCCAGATGTGGGACGACGTGCAGGTCGCCCAGGTGTACGGCGTACGCGCCCTGGCCATGATCGACGATCTCGCCCGGCTCGACGACGACTTCGAGACCTGCTACCCGCCCCTGCGCCGCCTTCTCGCCCGTCGCCGCCTCGACGGCGCGGACCTCCACCTGACCGAGCCCGTGTCACCGTCCGGCCTCGCACGCCTCCTCGACCGGCTGCGCGCCGACTTCGGCCCCGCCTTCCTCCTCACGCTCACCCCGTCCGCCGGCGTCGACCACGACCAGGTCTTCCGCGAGCGGGGCGCTGATCTCGCCTGGCTCAACCTGCCGATGTACGGCGGCCCGAGGAGCCTGGCCGACCCGTGCGACTACGACGCCGTGCTCGCCGAGGGGCAGGTGCCGGCGGCCAAGCTGGTGGCCGGCGCGGTCACCAGCCCCGACAACGCGGGCGGCGGCTACGTCGAGGTCGACCGCCTGGCCGCCACCGTCGCCGAGCTGCTGTACCGGCATCCGGGGATGGGCGGGGTGAGCGGCTGGGAGTACTTCAACGCCCTGCCCGGCGGCACGGACGCCCCATGGCAGTGGGCCGAACGCATCGGCGCCGCACTCAAACTCTGACCCCGCACCTGTCTGCCCGTCCCATCCGGCGTGTCAGCGCCGCCGTCGTTTCTGTGCGCCCGCCTGCTTGCGCGGCTTGCGGGGCTTCTTGGGCAGACGCCCGCGCTCACCCGGCGGCCGTACGTGCACCCCGCGCCAGCGCTGCAACGTCAGGCGCGCGGCCGAGGCGACCCGGGGCGCCGGATGGTGCTCGATGAGGAAGCGCAGCATCGGGGTGGTGTAGGGATGGTCGCTGCACGTCATCATGCCGAGCATGCTCAGCACGTCCTCGACGTCGAGGTTGCCGGAGAGCTGGAGCACCGACTCGGCGGGCCCGCCGATCTCCATGGCGGCCACGGTCATGTCGGCGTACACCCAGGCCACGTCCACGGGGGCGGGCGGGAGGCCGTGGTCCTCCTTCTCGCGTGCCCGGATGAGCGCCCCCAGCCGGGGCACCTCGCGCAGCGCGGCGGCGATCTCCAGGCCCGGCCCGCCGAGGTCCTCCAGCAGCACGGTCAGGCCGACGGCCCGGCTCAGCGGGCTGACGTCGAGCAGGACGCCGGCGATCTCCTCGGCGGCCCGCGCCGGATCCCGGCCGCCCAGCCAGACGCGCACCTCCTCGGCGCGCTCCTCGTCGTCGTACGTGCGCAGCGCCCGCAGCAGCGTGGGGGCGTCGACGCCGGCCGTGCCGCCGTGGACCGGGATGTCCTGGCCGATGAGGGTCTTGAACAGGTCGAGCGCGCTCCACGTGCCGAGCGGGGTCAGCGACACCGACGAGCCCTCGCGCCGGATCAGCCGCAGCCAGGCCAGCTCGTCGGCCGCCTCGTCGGTCAGCTCGGGGATCTCCGTCAGCAGCAGGGCGTCGCGGTGGCTGAGCAGCATCAGCAGGGTGCTCGTGCCGGCGTCGGGCGCCGCCGCGTCGGCCTCGGGGGAGAACAGCGAGTAGAGGATGTCGCCCCACGTGTCCAGCACGTCGTCGGCGGGCCCCGAGGTCAGGGTCTCGACCGCCGGGCCGGCCGTGGCGGCCCCGTCGCGCACGTCGATGAGCCTGCTGTCCTCCGCCACGCTCCACAACCGCCCGGACTCCGGCCGCGCCGCCCCAGGATCACCGGCGGCGGAGGCGAGTCGGAGCAGGTCGTGGACGATCGGCGTAGCCCGCACCACGGCCGCGAGGTCGTCGGCCGGGAGGAGGCGCACCGGTGGCTGGAGGGTCACTGGCGGCAGCAGGTCCGCCTGATGGAGGAAAGAGTCCACGGTGCGTAAGGTTACTGTTTCATTGTGTGACGTTGCCTGCTCTTTGCCTGCATCGGGTGGCCGGAAAACGCGTGGGATTCTGTCGGTGGCCGGTGATACAAACGGTCCGACGTTCACCCGCCCTCGGCCAAGGGGTTTCACCGTGACCACCGGCAGTTCGGAGTTCTCCGTCGAAGGCGGCCCCCGCTACAACCGGCGGGGGCCGGTCCGCTGGCTCTGGTCCCACCTGCGCCACCACCCGCTCCCCCTGACCGGCTTCCTCGGCGGTTCGCTGGTGATGGTGGTGCTCAACGCGCTGGTCCCGCAGCTCACCGGCGCGGCCTTCGACGCGGTGCTGGGCGGCCGGGGCGAGCCCGCCGCCGCGCTGGGCCTGGTCGCCCTGTCGCTGCTGGCGGTGGTGTCGGCCCGCGGCCTGCTCGACCTCGTCGCCAGGCTGAGCAGCGAGACCCTGGCCAAGCGGCTTGAGCGCGACGCCCGCGACGAGCTCTACGTCGGCCTGCTCGGCAAGAGCCAGACCTTCCACAACCGGCAGCGGGTGGGCGACCTGATGGCGCGGGCGGCCAACGACATCCGCCAGCTCTCCATCATGATCAGCCCGGGGGTCGACCTGATCGTCGACTCCGGGCTCACCGGCCTGGTGCCCTTGTTCTTCATCGCCGCGATCGACCCCCGGCTGCTGCTGGTGCCCGTGGTGTTCGCGGTCATGTTCGCGTTCGCGCTGCGCCACTACATGGGGCAGCTCAACCCGGTGGCCACCCGCATGCGCGACGAGTTCGGCGACCTCAACGCCGGGCTGAGCCAGGCGGTGCGCGGCATCGAGGTGATCAAGGTGACCGCGCAGGAGGAGCAGGAGCGGCTGCGCTTCCGCGCCCACGCCCGGCGCTACCGCGACTCCTTCGTGCGCAACGGCCTGGTCCAGGCCCGTTACCTGCCCACGTTGCTGTTCGCGGCCGCCATGGCCGGGGCGCTGTGGCACGGGCTCCAGCTCCAGGCCGCCGGCGCGATCACGATCGGCGACCTGGTGGCCTTCATGGGGCTGATGGGCATGCTCGGCTTCCCGACCCAGATCTCGATCTTCACGTTCTCGCTGGTGCAGATCGGCATCGTGTCCTCGCGCCGCATCCTCGACATCGTCAACGCCGAGACCGAGCTGGCGCAGCCGTCCGCCGGCCACGCCGCGTCCGTCGAGGGTGAGATCGTCTTCGACGACGTCACGTTCGGCTACGGCTCGGGCGAGCCCGTCCTGCGCGGGGTGTCGTTCACCGTGCGGCCGGGCGAGACGGTGGCGATCGTCGGCGAGACCGGGGCGGGCAAGAGCACGCTGACGAAGCTGGTGCCCCGCATCTACGACGTCACCTCGGGCCGCATCCTGGTCGACGGCGTCGACGTCCGCGAGTGGGACCTCGACTCGCTGCGCTCCCAGATCTCCACCATCGAGCAGGACATCGTGCTGTTCTCGCGGTCCGTGGCCGAGAACATCGCCTTCGGCCTCGGCCAGCGGGCCGACCGCGCGGCCGTGGTCAGGGCGGCGGAGGACGCGCAGGCCGCCGAGTTCGTGGCCGAGCTCGACGACGGCTACGACACCGTCATCGGCGAGCGCGGCCTCACGCTGTCCGGCGGCCAGCGCCAGCGGCTGGCCATCGCGCGGGCGCTGCTGACCGACCCGGCGATCCTCGTCCTCGACGACTCCACCAGCGCCATCGACTCCGCCACGGAAGACCGGATCCAGCAGGCCATCGGCCGCATCCAGGAAGGGCGCACGACCCTGCTGATCACCCACCGGCTCTCCCAGATCCGCTGGGCCGACAAGATCCTGCTGCTGCGGCGCGGCGAGGTGGCCGGCTTCGGCACCCACGACGAGCTGATCGCCGGCAGCCCCCTCTACCGCCGCATCTTCTCCCACTACGACGAGGTCCCGGTCGGCGAGGGCGCGCTCGACGAGCAGGAAAGGGTCCACTGATGGGCTTCATCATGGACGGCCTCGACGCCGAAGACTACGACCGCAGCTACGACGACCGTGACCTGATGCGCCGGATCCTCGCCTACTTCCGCCCCAAGCTGGGCGCGATGCTCCTGGTGGCGACCATGATCGTGCTGGTCTCGGCGGCGCAGGCGGTCCTGCCGCTGCTGGCCAGCCAGGGCGTCGACGCCATCCAGGACGGCACGATCGGCCACGTCGGCCCGTTCCTCGTCGTCGGCATCCTGCTCGCCGGAGCGCTGAGCTGGGCCTTCAACTTCGTCCGCCAGTGGTACAGCGCGCGGGTGACCGGCGACGTCGTGCTCCGCCTGCGCGAGGACGCCTTCGACGCCGTGCTCCAGCGCGACCTGTCGTTCTACGACGAGACCCCCTCGGGCCGCATCGTCAGCCGCGTCACCTCCGACACCGACGACTTCGCCACGGTCTCCACCCTGACGATGGACCTGATCAGCCAGGTGCTGATGGTGGGCTTCGTCACCGTCCTGCTGTTCCTGCGCAGTGTCGAGCTGGCGTTGCTGACCCTGCTGGTGGCGCCGATCGTGATGGGCCTCGCGCTGGTGTTCCGGCGGCTGGCCAGGTCCAGCACGCGCCGCGCCCAGCGCTCGCTGGGCCGGGTCAACGCCAACCTCCAGGAGACCATGGGCGGCATCGCCGTCGCCAAGAACTTCCGCCAGGAGCGGCAGGTCTACGACGAGTTCCGGCCCATCAACGAGCAGAGCTACCGGGTGACGCTGCGGCAGGGCTTCGTCTTCTCGGCCATCTTCCCCCTGCTGTTCCTCGTGGCCGGGCTCGCGACGGTCGCGCTGGTCCAGCTCGGCGGCACGTCGGTGCTGGGCCACGGCCTGTCGGCGGGCGACTGGTACCTGTTCCTGCAGGGCGTCTCGCTCTTCTGGATGCCGCTGACCTCGATCGCCGCCTTCTGGTCGCAGTTCCAGCAGGGCCTGTCGGCCTCCGAGCGGGTCTTCGCCCTGATCGACGCCCCGCCCCGGGTCGTGCAGACGGGCTCGGCCGACCCCGGCAGGCTGGCCGGGCGCATCGAGTTCGACGACGTCACCTTCGGCTACGACGCGGCCCACCCCGTCCTGCGGAACTTCGACCTGGTCATCGAGGCGGGCGAGACCGTCGCGCTGGTCGGCCACACCGGCGCCGGGAAGTCCACGCTGAGCAAGCTGATCACGAGGTTCTACGAGTTCCAGGAAGGCCGCCTGCAGATCGACGGCCACGACATCCGCTCACTCGACCTCGGCGCCTACCGGCGGCAGATCGGCGCGGTGCCGCAGGCGCCGTTCCTGTTCAGCGGCACGGTCGCCGACAACATCCGCTACCCGCGGCCCACGGCGGGCGACGACGAGGTGCTGGCCGCGGCGGCCGCGGTCGGCGGCGGCGACTGGATCGAGGCCCTGCCCGACGGCCTGCTCACCGACGTGGGCGAGCACGGCCGGGCCCTGTCCATGGGCCAGCGGCAGCTCGTCGCGCTGGCCCGCCTGCTCATCCAGGACCCGGCGATCGTCGTCCTCGACGAGGCCACCGCCAGCGTCGACCCGCTGACCGAGGCCCAGATCCAGGAGGGGCTCGACGTGGTGCTGGCCGGCCGCACCTCGATCGTCATCGCCCACCGGCTGTCCACGATCGAGCACGTCGACCGGATCATCGTGCTCGACCACGGGCAGATCGTGGAGGAAGGCGGCCACGCCGAGCTGCTGGCCCGTGGCGGCCGCTACTGCCAGGTCTACAACACCTACTTCCGCCACCAGTCGCCCAACTACCGCCCCGACAGCGGGTTCGTCGCCGTCGGCGACACCTGACGGCCTCACATGATGAGCCGCTGGTGCCTGCTGCTGCGCCACTCCACCATGAGCACGGTCGCGTCGTCCTGGAGCCGCCCGTGCTGGTGCTCCAGGATGGCCTGCACCAGCCGGCGCAGCGTCTCGGGGGCCGACAGGCCGTCGGCCTCCTGCCGGAGGATGAAGTCGATGAAGCGCTCCAGCCCGAACAGCTCGCCGTCCGGGCTCTGCGCCTCGATGATCCCGTCGGTGTAGAACAGCAGCCGGTCGCCGGGCTGGATCTGGTACTGAAGCTCCCCGGTGCACGGCTGCAGCGAGAAGCCCATCGGCGGGTCGGGCTCGCCGGACAGCGTGGCGACCTGCTGGCCCTCGCGGACCACGAGCGGCGGATGATGCCCCCGGTTCACCCAGGTCAGCCAGCCGGTGCGCAGGTTGAGCTCGGCCAGGATGCCGGTGGTGAAGCGGCCGGTGAACTGCTCGGCGATGGCGGCGTCGATCGCCTGGGCCGTGCCGACGAGATCGGCGCCCTGCCGCCGGCTGTTCCGGCTCGCCCCGACGGCGATGGTGGCCGTCAGCCCGGCGGAGGTGTCGTGGCCCATCGAGTCGAAGATCGACACGTGCAGCGTGTCGCCGGCGATGGCGTAGTCGAAGGCGTCGCCGCCCACCTCGTACGCGGGTTCCAGCACGGCGCTGACGACCACCTCGTCGTTGGCGAACGTCCCGGGCGGCAGCAGGGGCAGCAGCACCTCGGCCGACAGGGTCATCGGCTGGGCGCGGACCAGCCGCGAGTAGGAGTCGCTGTGCGGGCGCTTGCTGATCACCAGCAGCGCGACCAGCGACGCGAGCTGCTTGGCCCGCCACTCGGCCACCTCGTCGTCCTCCTGCACCGTCACCCCGAGCACGCCCATGCGTTCGGTGCCGTCGAGGAGCGGCAGCCACAGCCTGGTCGCACCGCCGGGCACCCGGACGACCTCGGCGTTGCGGAAGGCGACACCGGCGAGCGTGCCGTCGATCCGCAGGACCGCCGGCGGCTCGCCGGACACGTCCTGCTGCTGCGGGATCGGGATGAGCTGCTGTTGTTGCAGGTCGGTGACGTAGACCACGGTGTCGGAGAAGCCCGCCATCGCGGCGTGCCGGGCGACCATGTGCGGCAGCTCCTCCATCGCGGTCAGGTGGTTGGCGGACAGCATGCCGCCCAGCATCAGCTCTCCGCCACTGCGCCGCATCGGCCCCCCTCCCTGAGGTCCGTCCGGTAACCTACCCATTTCAAGGGGCCCGTTTCTGCCCCGACGGCCGTCGCTGACACATCCGCACGATCCGGGCCGGAGGTCCCTCAGCTGTCCGCCTGTTCTTCCGCCAGCGGTCACAGCCGCGAACGCCGCGCCGCCTACAGCAGGCGCGAACGGTTCGAGGCCGCCCTCTTGCGCACCTCGGTGAAGAACACCTCCGTGTGGCGGTGGTGGCGTCGCGTACGGCTGGGCTCCCGGCCGGGCGCGGTGTCCGCGTGCTGGGAGAAGGTCAGCCAGCAGCTGCGGATGCCGTAGAGGAGGTTCTCCAGCAGGTCGAGGGCCGGGCGGCCGGGGTTGAGCGGGGTGATGGGCAGGTAGACCGTGCTGGGGCCGAGGCCGAGCTCGGGATGGTCGGTGCGGGCCTGGGCGATCAGCTCCTCGGCCACGCCGATGCGGTGCTTGGCCTCGGTGACGCCGTAGAGGTGGCCCTCGGCGACGTGCAGGGCGTTGCGGATCATGGGCATGACCGCGTGCCGGGGCGAGCCGCCGCCGCTCATCGCGGAGATGACCTCGGTGAGGCTCTCCTGGGCAGGGGCCTTGATGTTGTCGACCTCGGAGATCGTCTGCATCGGGTGCAGGCCGGTGTGGCGGGCGCTGACGGTCGCGGCGGCGTAGAGCCAGTGGGCCGCCGCGATCGCGGCCGCCGTCGGGTCGATCTTCGTGAACAGCGCCTCCGTGCCGAACGGATGCTGATGCAGCAGGCTGTCGGCCTGGGCCACCTGAAGGGGCGAGGCGTCCTCCCGGCTGAGCATGACGGCCTGCTGGGCGCGCGCGGTCAGGTCGCCGAGCTCGGCGTTCTCGATGGCGGCCAGCTCCGCGGTGACGTCGGTGGCGACACGGCCGGACAGCCGGGCGAGGTTGATCGTGGCCAGCGTACGGCCGACGCGATGGGCGACCTCCTCCACCCGCGTGGAGTAGAGCGTCAGCGCGCCGTTGGCCGGCCGGACGGGCGCCAGCAGGGCCGGGATGACCGAGGCGAACGCGTCGCGCTCGGCCTGGCGCTGCCAGCCGACGCTGTTCGGGCCGTGCTGGTCGGCGGCGCTGGACGGATGGGTGTAGCAGCGCCAGCAGGCGTGGGACAGCTCCGTGAGGCTGGTGGCCAGGCGGAGGGTGTCCGGGCTCGATGGCACTTCTTCCGCCACGGTGGTGGCGATGTCGCCGATCCCCGTACCCCATGTGGCGATGAGCGCGTGGCGGGTGTGGTCGACGGCGAACCGGGTCACGGAGGCTCCTTAAAACGGGGGGTGTGGGGGAGCGTGATGACATGCTCAGGATGCTTGATCCAGGGTGGGCGTGTAGGGAAATTCGCATTGTTGTCGGTCCCTGATCTGCGGATTTGCCGTGAAATGCGCCAGAAGATTTTTCCGGAGGATGGGCTAGTGGGAGGCCGCTGAGCGGAGGAGTCGCGTTTTATGGGGATATGTCGGCTCCTGGTAGGCATACGGGAGAGGGCCGGCGGGCGCACCCGTGCGGGCGGGGCGGTGTGCCCGTGCGGGCGGGGCGGTGTGCCCGTGCGGGCGGGGCGGTGTGCCCGTGCGGGCGGGGCGGTGTGCCCGTGCGGGCGGTGCGCCGTCTCTAGCCGCGTTCCTCCGGGCTGGACCTGTTTCGGTCCGTCACTTTCGGTGGCCAATATCCGCTGGCAGAAAAGAAACGTGGGCGCCGGTGTAATGGAACTCCACCCGGCGAAATCGTGATCATCCCCATGTGGCCGAGCAGTGTGTCACCGTTTTCTCATCCCCGGGGCTCCCGCCCGCCCGTCCGGTGCGGGCCCCTTCCAAGCTGCGCAAAGGCAGGAATGTGTGGACCTAGAAACGCAGATCCTCAGGTTGCTGTTGCGCCTGCGGAAGCTCAAGGCAGGCAGGCCCACCGGCGACCTCACGGCGACCACGACCGGCATCACGCGGATGCAGGCCGACATCGCCGACATCCGGACGGAGATGCGACAGGACTTCGCCGCCCTCGGCGACGAGCTGGCAGCCCTCCGACGCCACATGAACGACCATTTCACCGCCGACCGGTCGCGCTGCTGCAAGGGCCCGGTTCCCGGCTGCCCGCAGGGCGCGTCGGCGTTCGACGCAGGCCCGATCGGATCCTGACCGGCTCCGCTCCAGGCTCAGCCTGAGGCCGTCGCGGCGCCAGGCTGAGCCCCTCCGGGACCCCCGCACCCGTTGCTTCCCGGCCGTCGTGTCGGGTATACACGGGTTGCCACCATGTGCTTACAGCAAGTGGGACCCGGCCGCCCTCCTCCACCGGGCCGGTTCCCTACCTACTACCGGTGAAGGTAGGAGTAAGTGGATGTAGAGGCGGAGATCCTGGACATCAAGCTTCGCGTCCAGGCGCTGGAGGCGACGCTGTGCGCCGAGGCCGACTGTTCGGAGGCGGTGCTCGCCTTCGCCGAGATGAGGGCCGACCTCGCCGAGACCCGGAGCGAGGTGGGCCAGGACGTGACGGCCCTGACCGACGAGCTGCTCGGCCTCCACGGGCAGACCGACGAACACTTCCAGGCGGTCCGGTCGAAGATCCGCCGCCGGCTCGACCTCCTGCGCTGCGAGACCCTCGACCTGGCCATCAGGCTCGACCGCCTGCTGGAGAGGGGCGACTCCTAGCGTGCGCGGGCCCGTCCCTGGGTGAGCAGGGTCCGCATGGTCGCCGGCGGGCGCGCGGCGAGGTCGGCGGCGAAGTGCTCGAAGATGTTGAGTATCGTCCCCTCGGGCAGGCTCTGGAGCTCGCGTTCCCGGCGCACGAACGGCCCGAGCGCGTGCCACATCTCGACGTACCGGCGGTGCAGCAGGGAGCTCACGAACTGCTTGTCGATGATGTCGAGGTGGGCCAGGATCGCGTAGAGCTGGAAGAAGTAGCCGATGTCGTAGATCTTGCGCTGCACGTCGTCGTCCAGGCCCGAGATGCCCTTGTCGCTGGGGAGTTTGGGCAGCTCGTCGCGGATGAAGGCGTAGCTGCGGTGGAACTCCAGCGACCGGAACTCCTTGAGCAGGTCGATCAGCGGTTCGACGTGGTTGCCGTGCCGCTGCGCCCTGAACTGGTTGCGCGCGATGCGCGAGGAGGCCACCACCGCCGAGATGGAGACGATCACGGCCCCGACATTGATCAGCACTGAGACGTCCATCAGGCCTCCTCGGTCAGCTCGGCCACGAAAGCGTGGATCACGTCGTTTACCACGTCCGGACACTGGAGCTGCGGCCAGTGCCCCAGGCAGCGCGGTCGGAGGTCCACCACGGAGATCAGCGGGTTCAGCGAGCGCAGGACCGCGAGGTCGGTGTCCCGGCGGCTGCGTACGTAGAGCATCGGCACCGGGCAGCGCCTGCACAGGTCCGTGGGGTCGTACCGCAGGATGTCGTGCCACAGGGGCCGTACGACCTGCTCGGGGGTGCGTTCCAGCGCCCGGAAGACCTCCGCGCGCCCGTCGTGGCCGCCGTCGGGCCCCCAGGCGTCGCTCATGGTGGCCAGGTAGTGGCCGCGCCAGTCGCCCGCCTCGGACTCGCGCGCCCGGGCCGCGTTCGCCCGCCTGCCGGCGGCGGTGACCGCGAAGTTGCTGTCCAGCACCACGACGCCGGAGACGAGCTCGGGCCGGGTCGCGGCGATCATCGCCGCGATCAGGCCCCCGGCGCTGTGACCGGCCAGGACGACCCCGCTCAGCCCCCGCGCGCGCAGCTCACCCGCGACGGCCTCCGCCATGGCCCCGACCGAGTACGCGCCGCCCGCCAGCCCGGGCGACCCGCCGTGCCCGGGAAGATCGAGCCCCAGCAACCCCAGCTCCGGCCTGAGCCCCTGCCACTGCCGGACGAACTGCCCCCGCTCGCACCCCAGCCCGTGCAACAACACGATCGTGGGCCCGCCGGGCAGCTCGGACGGCGGCCGCTCGGACGCGGCGAGACGAAGAGGTGGATTCCCGGTGATGTTCGGCATCGCAGTGACCTCGCAGAAGACGTCACTTCAGGGTTACCCGGCCAACGCCCCGTCCTCCCCGGAGGTTCCCGGCCTGGCGACGTCGAGGAAGGCGGGGCGGGTCCAGGTGGACAGGAGGCGGAGGGCGGTCTGGGTGGGGGAGCCTTCCTCGGCGGTGTGGGCGATCAACGCCTGGTCGGGGTCGTCGGGAAGGCGGAGGGTCTCGAAGCCGAGGTCGAGCCTGCCGACCACCGGGTGCTGGTAGACGTAACGTCCGTGGGTCTTGTCCTTGAGCCGGTGTTCGGCCCAGAGCTCGCGGAACTCCGGGCAGGCCGCGGACAGCTCCTCCACCAGGGCCGCCGTCCGCGGGTCCCCGGGGTGGCGGCCCGCGTCGAGGCGCAGGTAGGCGACCACGTCGGCGGCCTTGGCGGGCCAGTCGGCGTACAGGTCGCGCATGCCCTCGTCCAGGAACACCAGGCGGGCCAGGTTGCGCTGCCGGGGCGGCAGCACGCCGAAGTCGGTGATCAGCGCCGCCGCGAGGTGGTTCCAGGCCAGCACGCCGGCCCGTCCCCAGGCGTGAGGAGGGCACGGGAGATGTCGCTCGTCGTCGTGGCCCAGTGCCTGGCCGCGCCCGGACAGGAGGACCGGCTGCGGACCGCCCTCGAAGCGATGATCGAACCGTCCCTGGACGAGCCCGGCTGCCTGGCCTACCGCGCCTACGCCGACCCCAACCATCCTGCGAGCATGGTGGTGATCGAGGAGTGGGCCAGTGCGCGGGCGCGGCTGGAACACCTCGCCACCCCGCATCACCGCCATGCGGCACAGGTGCTGGCCCTCGCCCTGGCCGAGCCGATGACCCTCCGCACGCTCGTGACCGCCTCCGGCGCGGGCGGGGAGGTCAGCAGCGCTGACCGTTGACGTGGTCGATCGACGGGCTGTGCGTCACCGTCTGGCAGAAGTAGCTGCCGGACGGGATGGTGATCGTGCCGTAGGTGCCGCTCGCGACGATGACGTACCCGATCAGGTCGGAGATGTGAATGCGGGAGCCGCTGGTCCACGTGCAGGAGGCGTCCGTGGCGGCGGCCGGCGCGACGGGCCCGGCCGGGACCGACCGGTCCTGTGGTGTCCGCAAGCGGTCGATGTCGGGCACCCGTCACCGGACGGCGGTGAGGTCGACGACCACGAAGTCGCCGCCGCGGCGGAAGACCGCGAGGCCGCTGCCCGCCGGCGCCCTGAAGCGGACCTGCGGGTCGATGTCCCGCAGCTCGGCGGTGACGCCTGATCGCAGGTCGTGGACCAGTGCGCGGTCGGGCAGCTGGGCGGTGAGAAATCGGTCCTGCTGTAATGGTTGCGGCCCGACCCCTGACACGTCCACGTCGCGTCGTCCTCGCCCGTCCCGGTCCTGGACGTGGGCGATGGACGTCCGGTCCGGGCGGGTCACGCAGATCGTGACGCCGCAGGCCATGACGTCGTTCCGGGTGTGCTTCTCGCCGGTCTCGACGTTCGTGACGGACCGGAAGGGGGTCTCGGTGTCGCCGAACGTCCCGGGTGAGCCGATCCAGGGCCAGCTCAGGATGTGCTGACCACGCGTGCCTTCGACGCGCCGCGGCCGGCCGCCTTCGAGGCCCACGGTGAAGACGCCGTCGTCGCCGGTCGACCAGGCGAGGCGGTCCGGGATGACGGCGATGCCCGTGACCATGCCCGTGACGCGGCCGGCGGGGGAGGCCGGGGGCAGCGGAGCCGAGGTGAGCCGGCGCGGTTCGCCGCCGTCCGCCGGGACGGTCCACAGGTCGGCGGTTCTCCTGTCGCCGTCCCCGCGCGCCGTCCACCAGGCGATCCGGCCCTGGCCAGCGGTGAAGCCGTCGGGGAAGAGGGTGGTGCCGGAGGGGCGGGGGAGGGCGGCGAGCCTGGTCGCCTTGGCGGTGTTCACGTCGTAGGCGTAGAGGCCGCCGGGCTTTCCCGATCCCGCCGCGGCGGTCAGGAGGAGCCTGGTGGCGTCCAGCATCAGGCGTGGCCGGACCTTTCTGCCGTCGGGAAATTCGGCCGGTAACACGTGCACTGCTCCGGGCCACACCTTCTCCACGGGTTCCGGAGCCGAGAGGACGGGTGCGCCCGGCTTTCCGCCACTTTTCGGCACGGACAGAACGTGAATTGTGGCAGCCGAAATGGCTGCCACCGCCACGGTGGAGACGATCGCCGTGATGAGACCGCGGCGGGGCCGAGCAAATGTGTTGGTCATTTACGAGTCCTTCTTTATAGCGGTTTTCGGTGCGATTCATGAGTATGGGGGCATGGAGTGCGTGCCGCAGGAGGGCGGTGCGGCCGAGGCTCGGGGAACCGGGAGAGCCGTGGCCGCTCGGCGGGTCGTCGTCGGGGGCGGGGTGCTGGTCGTGGCGGTGCTGGCGTACTGGCTGGGCGGCGGCGGTGGTGGCAGGGAGAACGCCGGAGAAAGGCCCGGCGTGACGCCGACGCCCAGCGCGACGCCCGCGGTGCCGGACGTCTTCCGGAAGGTCGGGCCGTCGGTGGTGGTCGTCCGGGCGGGGAAGTCGTTCGGCACGGGGGTGATCGCGGCCGAGGACGGGACGGTCCTGACGGCGCATCACGTGGTCAAGGGCTCGAAGAACGTCGATCTCACGTTCGCCGACGGGACCAGGGCGAAGGCCGTCGTGGCCGCGGCGAACCCCAAGCGGGACGTCGCCGTGCTCAAGCCGGCGAAGCTGCCGGAGATCGTCGTGCCGGCGACGCTCGGCGGCGCCGTGGACGTCGGGGCGCCGGTCGTGGCGATCGGCAATCCGCTCGGCCTGACCTACAGCGTCTCCACCGGCGTGGTGTCGGGCCTCGACCGGACCACCGGCGGGACCGCCGAGGACGGCGGCCTGAACGGGCTGATCCAGTTCGACGCCTCCGTCAACCCGGGGAGCTCCGGCGGGCCGCTTCTGGACGCCCGCGGACTGGTCGTCGGGATCGTCGTCTCGATCGCCGACCCCGGGGGCGACGACGCGTTCGCGGGCATCGCGTTCGCGGTGCCGATCGGCGTGGCCCTGGGCGGCGACGAAGGCGACGGACCGCCGGGCGACGGACCACAGATCTGACCCACCTTGCGCGTAGCGTCGAGAGAAGGGACACCATGACCCCACCCCCGTCTCATCCGCTCGAACAGGTCCTGTTCGAGGTCAAGCGCACCATCGTCGGCCAGGACGTCCTGCTCGAACGCATGGCCGTGGCCCTGATCGCCGACGGTCACCTGCTGGTGGAAGGCGTACCGGGCCTGGCAAAGACCTTGGCGGTCCGGTCCCTGGCGGCGGCGATCACCGGCGGTTTCCAGCGCGTCCAGTTCACCCCCGACCTGGTCCCCGCCGACCTCGTGGGCACGCGGGTCTACCACCAGCACTCCGGCGAGTTCAGGACGGAGCTCGGCCCGGTGTTCACCAACCTCCTGCTCGCCGACGAGATCAACCGCGCCCCCGCCAAGGTGCAGAGCGCCCTGCTGGAGGTGATGCAGGAGCACCAGGTGACGATCGGCCGGGAGACGTTCCAGGTGCCGGAGCCGTTCCTGGTCATGGCCACGGAGAACCCGATCGAGTCGGAGGGCACCTACCCGCTCCCGGAGGCGCAGGTCGACCGGTTCATGATGAAGGTGGTCGTCGGCTACCCCGCCCAGAACGAGGAACAGGCGATCGTCGAACGCGCGCTGCGCCCACCGGACCCACCGCAGCCGACGGTCACGACCGCCGAGCTGATGGAGATGCGGGCCCGCGCCCGGCAGGTGTACGTCGATCCGTCGATCGTCGACTACGCCGTACGCCTGGTCGCCGTGACCCGTTCGCCGGGCACGGCCGGGCTGGGCGAGCTGGAACGGTACGTCACGTACGGGGCCAGCCCGCGCGCGTCCATCGCGCTCGTGACGGGTGCCCGCGCGCTGGCCTTCCTGCGCGGCCGCGACTACGTCCTGCCGGACGACCTGTCCGAACTGGCCCTCGACGTGCTGCGTCACCGTCTGGTGCTGTCGTACGAGGCCCTGGCCGACGACGTGGACGCCGACACGATCATCACCCGGGTGCTCGGGGCCGTCCGCGCGCCCGACGTCGTCCTGCGGAACCGCTGAGCCGTCATGGCCACCGCCCCCGAGAAACTGCTGCTCCGCCTGGAGTGGAAGGTCGTCCGCAGGCTGGACGGCCGCCTCCAGGGCGCCCACCGCACCGCCCACCGCGGCTCCGGCGTCGACTTCACCGGCCTGCGCCCCTACACCGGCGGCGACGACGCCCGGCACATCGACTGGAACGTCACCGCCCGCCTGGACGAACCCCACCTGCGCGTGTTCACCGAGGACCGCGAGCTGACCGTGTGGCTGGTGCTCGACCGTTCGGCCTCGATGGCGGCCGGACGGCCGGGACGCGGCAAGCACGACGTGCTGGCCGAGCTGGCGCTCGTCCTCGCCCGGCTGTTCGGGCGGGGCGGCAACCGCGTCGGCGCGCTGCTGTTCGACAACGGGATGTCGCGCGTCGTGCCGCCGGGCGCCTCCCGGCGGCACACGCTGCGGATCGGCGCCGAGCTGGACCGCACCGCCGGCGCGCGCGCCGGCGCCACCACCGACCTGGCCCGGATGCTCGACGCGGCCGGACGGCTGGCGCGCCGCCGCTCGCTCGTCGTCGTCCTGTCGGACTTCATCGGCGACGGCGACTGGGAACATTCGCTCCGGCGCCTGGCCCGGCGGCACGAGGTCGTCGCCCTGCGGATCGTGGACACGGCCGACGACGTGCTGCCCGAGGCCGGGCTGATCGTGGTCGAGGACGCCGAGACCGGCGAGCAGCTCGTCGTCGACTCCGCCGACCCGCTGCTGCGGATCCGCTTCCGCGAGGCCGTGGACGCCCGCGACGCCCGGCTCGCGGCGGGCATGCGCCGGGCCGGGGTGCCGGTCCACCGCGTCGGCACCGACCGTGACCTGGTCGAGGCGCTGGTCGAGGTCGTCGCCCGGACCGGGGACCGGTCGCCGTGACGGGGATCATCGGTGATCGCCTGACCCTGTCGTCCCCGCTGCTGCTGGTCGCCGGGTTGCTCGTGACGGCGGCGCTGGCCTGGGCGGCCGTCGTCTCGGCCCGCCGCCGCAGGTCGGCGCTCGCCGCGGCCGGGTTCGCCGGGGCGGGCGGGCGCGGGGCGTACCTAGGGACCGGCCTGACGGTCGCCGGCGTCGGCGTGCTCGCGCTGGCCACCGCGGGGCCGGCGGCGATGGTGCCGGTGCCGCGGACGGCGGGCACCGTCGTCCTCGCCGTGGACGTCTCCAACAGCATGGGCGCCGACGACGTCGCGCCGACCAGGCTGGCGGCCGCGCAGCGGGCGGCCCGCGCGTTCGTGTCGGCGCAGCCCGACAGCGTGGACATCGGGGTCGTCGCGTTCGAACGGGGTGCGCTCACCACCGCGCGGCCCGCCGCCGACCACTCCGTCGCGCTCAAGGCCATCGACCGGCTGAAGGTCACCGGCGGCACCTCGCTCGGGGCGGCCATCACCGCCTCGCTGACGGCCATCACCGGCAGGCAGGTGGTCGTCGGCCGCGACGGCGCGCCGCCCGACGTCGGCTACTGGCCGTCGGCGACGATCGTGATGTTCTCCGACGGCCAGAACCAGGGCGGCGACGTCGAGCGGGCCGCCGCCGCGGCGCAGAAGGCGGGCGTGCGCATCCACACCGTCGGGATCGGCACCACGGCCGGGACGGCGGTGCGGGTCGACGGCTACCACCTGCAGACCGCGCTCGACGAGGACACCCTCACCACGATCGCGCGGACCACCGGCGGCGGCTACCATCCGGCCGCCGATGCCACGCGGCTCGACGGCGTCGCCGACACGATCGACCTGCGGCTCACCGTCTCCGACGAGCCGCTGCCCCTCGCCGGCGGGCTGATCGGGCTCGCCCTCGTGCTGCTCGCCGCGGGCGCGGCGCTCACCGTGCTGCGGTCCGGACGGGTGATCTGAATGTCGATGTCATGGCCCTGGGCGCTGCTGTCCGCGCTGGTCATCCCGTTGATCTTCGCGATCCGCTGGTGGGCGCTCCGCCGCCGGCGGCGGGCCGCCGTGCGCGTCACCTCGATCGCGCTCGTACGGGCCGCTCTTCCCGGGCGTACGCGCTGGACGCGGCGGATCCCGGTGGCGCTCTTCGTCGCCGGGCTCGCGCTGCTCGCGGTCGGGGCGGCGCGGCCGCAGGCGTCGGTGCCGGTGCCGACGCGGTCGACGACGATCCTGCTCGCGCTCGACACCTCCGGCTCCATGTGCTCCACGGACGTCGACCCCAACCGCATCACCGCCGCCCGGAAGGCCGCCGCCGGCTTCATCGAGTCGCAGCGCGGCGGACCGCGCATCGGCCTGGTCACCTTCGCCGGCACCGCGGGCCTGCTCGTCCCGCCCACCGACGACACCGACACCCTGATCGAGGCGCTGGACGGGCTCACCGTCGCCCGCGGCACCGCGATCGGGCAGGCCATGCTCACCTCGATCGACGCGATCGCCGAGGTGGACCCGTCGGTCGCGGCCACCTCGGCCACCCCTCCCGCTGCCGGCTCGGGGTACGCGGGCGCCGCCATCGTCGTGCTCACCGACGGCGCCAACACCCAGGGCGTCGAGCCGCAGCGGGCCGCCCAGGAGGCGGCGCTGCGCCGCGTACGGGTGTTCACCATCGGCTTCGGCACCACGAACCCGGCGCCGATGGTGTGCGACAACTCGCAGTTCGACGGTCGTGGCTTCCGCGGATGGGGAAGCGGGTTCGGCGGCGGTGGGGGCTTCGACCGGGGTCGCAACCCCCAGGTCATCGACGAGCCCGCACTCCGCGAGATCGCCCGGACGACCGGCGGCTCCTACCACCGCGCCGAGAACGCCGACCAGCTCGAAACCGCCCTCGACGCCCTTCCCGGCGCCTTCACCGTCGTCCGGGAACGGGTGGACGCGGCCGCCGTGTTCGCCGGGGCCGGCGCCCTGCTCGTCGTCGCGGCGCTGTCGCTCTCCCTCTGGTGGAACCGCCCGCGCCGCACCTGAGCGCCCGGCTAGTCGGACGCGGTCTCCGTCCGTTCGGTGAGGCGTTCGTGGCGCTGCCGGGCGGCCTGCGCGGTGCCCAGCCCGAGCCCGAAGGCGATCTCCTGCCAGGTCATCCCGCGCCCCCGGGCCATGCCCAGCAGCGCGGCCTCCAGCGCGTCCAGCTCCCCGCGGACCAGCGGGACGAGGCTCAACGCGGCGGTGATGTCGGCCTGGTCCACCTCCGGCTCGCCGTCGTCCAACTTCGCGGCCCCGCTGAGCAGGAACGACACCAGCCGGACGGCCTCGTGCGGACCGATGACCGACGGGTGCGCCTGCCGGCTCCGCTGCTCGTCGGTGGCGGCATGCCGCTCGGCGATCCGGAACAGGGAGGCGTGCACCCGCTGAAGGCGCGCCTGCTCGGCGTCCGGCGGGGAGAAGGGGTGGTCAGTGCTCGACATGGAGGTAACAATGCCGTCCGACGCAATCTGATGTCAACAGTCTGTTTTGAACGACTTGTTCAAAGTGAATCGGCCGGTTGAGGGTTTCAGGCGCTGGGAGCCGTCTTTGAAGCGCAAAGGTTACATCGAAAGTTCAACGATAGCGTTGAAGGCATGGACATCAAGGACATCGCCTGGCCGGTGGACGGCGCGGGTGTTTCGGCGTTCCTGCGGTCGCTTCCCGCCGAGCCGCTGCTGCTCGGTCTCGGCGAGGCGCGGCACTTCGTGGGGGAACTGGGCGAGGTGCGGAACGAGATCTTCCGGCACCTGGTCGAGAACGAGGGGTACCGGTCGTTCGCCATCGAGAGCGACTGTCTCAAGGGCCTGCTGGTGGACGACCACGTCACGACCGGCGCCGGCACGCTCGACGACGTCATGGAACGCGGCTTCAGCCACGATTTCGGCGCCTCGGCGGCCAACCGGGAGCTCGTCCGGTGGATGCGCGCCTACAACGAGGAGCATGACGAGAAACTGCGCTTCTTCGGGGTCGACGGCCCTCTGGAGTACTGGGCGGCGAGCCCGCGCGAGGCGCTCACCGGCCTGTACGACCTCCTCGACGGCCCGCTGCTCACGAGCGTGGTCACCAGGGAGACCCTCGACACGCTGCTGGGCCCGGACGAGCGATGGTCGGACGAGGCCACGGCCATGGATCCGTCGAAGTCGATCGGCCAGTCCGCCGACGCCCAGCGGCTCCGGGTGATCGCCGACGATCTGGCGGCCCTGCTCGACACGCAGTCCCCGCAGCTCGGCGCGCGGGACAGGGAACGGGCGGAGCTGTACGCGCGCACCGCCACCGGCCTGCTGCGCTACCACCACTGGATGGCCGACGCCTCCCCGGAACGGTGGACCCGGCTGTCGGCCCTGCGGGACGCGATGATGGCGGCCAACCTGCGGGCCGTCGCCCGGCGCGGCCCGGCCCTGGTCTTCTCCTCCAACCTCCACCTCCAGCGCGACCGGACGTCCATGCAGTTCGGCGACCAGCGGCTGGAGTGGTGGAGCGCGGGGGCCATCGCCGCCACCCGGCTGGGCGACCGGTACGCCTACCTGGCCTCGGCCTTCGGCACCACGGGCGACGTCACCCCGCCGCCGGACACCGTCGAGGGCATCCTGTCCGCGCTCCCGGGGGACCACTCGGTGATCGACGCCCGCCGCCTGGCCGACCTCGTCACGGACCCCGCGAAGCGCGTCTCGCACGATTTCGCCTACTTCCCGCTGGACCCGTCCCAGCTCGGCGCGATCGACGGCATCGTCTTCCTCAAGAAGGTCGGCGGCTGGGGCTGACCGCCTGAGGCCGGACAGCACGATGGTCCCTCCCCGCAGGGAGGGACCATCAGGTCGACACGGATGGAAGGCGGGAGGACCTAGTAGGAGGTCTCCCAAGGCATCGCCATGTCATCCACCTCCGCGTACGGGTTGTCCGTGTCCATGTTCTCCATCTCGTCCTCGCGCTGAGGCTCGGAGAACTCGTCCATCGGACGGCCCATGTCCTGCTCGGGCCTCTCCTCGTGGATGGGAGCGCATCCCCACTTCGAGGTCTGCATCATCCCGGGCGGGCACTGGCGACCGTGGTCGTACCTGTGGTCGACCTTGTGGTCGAACCTGTGGTCATGGCCGGGGTGGTGCGGCTTCTTCCCGGGCCGGCAGTGGTCGTTCTTCTTCCAGGGCCGGCACGGGCGGTGCGGGGGCTGCTGCTTCTGCGTCACCCGGATCCTGGCCGTCGCCGGTGCGGAGGTCAGGCCGTCCGCCCTGGCCACGGCCGTGTTGGTGATGGTGAAGTTGCAGCCCTTGCGGCAGTCCTTGCCGCCGGGACGGCCCGGCACGACGAAGATACCCGTGCAGGTCGTGCTCTCGCCCGGCGCCAGCGTGGTGGCCCGGCAGACGATGTTCGTCACCCGGTTGTCGTCGATCCTGAGGTTCCGCACGGTCTCGTCGGAGGTGTTCCTGACGACGTAGCGGTAGGTGACCCGGTCCCCGGGCCGGTACGTGCGCGTGTCGTCGACGCTCTTGTCCAGCAGCAGCTTCCCGCGCTCGCCCACGACCTCGATCGTGGCCTCGGACGGCGGCGAGGACACCTCGACGTCCTCCACCATGCCCACCGCGGTGGCGGTGTTGGTGACCGAGCCGCGAGCCGCGTCCTCCTCGGTGACCGTGTACGTGCCCGTGCAGGTCGTGGCGTCGCCCGGGTCCAGGGTGGTGGTCTCGCAGGTGATGTCCGTCACCCGGTCGTCGTCGATCCGCAGGTCGGTCACGGTCTCGTCGAAGGTGTTCCGCACGAGGTAGCGGTAGGCGACCCGGTCCCCGGGACGGTAGGTGCGGGAGTCGTCGACGGTCTTCTCCAGCTCCAGCATCCCGCGCTCGTCCGTGACGCCGATGGTCACCTCGGACGGCGGTGAGGTGACCTCAGTGTCGTCCGCCCGGCCCGTCGCGACGGCGGTGTTGGTGACCGAGCCGCGCTCGGCGTCCTCCTCCGTGACCGTGTAGAAGCCGCGGCAGATGACCCGCTCGCCCACGTTCAAGGTGGTCCGCGGGCAGACGACCTCATCGACGACGTCGTCGTCCACCACCAGGTCGGTGATGTTCATGTTGCCGGTGTTGGTGACCACGTACTCGTAGGGCACCTCGGTGCCGACCGGCACCGGATCGGGCAGCTCGGCGTCGTCGTCGATGCGCTTGGTGAGCCTCAGCTCCGGACGCTCGGCCACCGGACGCACGACCACGTTCCGGACCAGGTGCACATCGGTGAACAGGCCGGTGGAAGCGGCGAAACCGAACTTGTACGTCTCCGGGACCGGCTGCGGCGCGGGCAGGGACAGCACTTCCTGCATCCCGTTGCCGTCGTTGAAGTCGATCGAAACGGTGATCTCAGGGTTCGGCGCCGGGGTGATCCGGACGTTGACCGTGCGCTTGGACTCCTCAAGCGCCTCCTGTGCCGCCCGCGGGTCGCTGGGCACGGACCGTGTGGGCCCCTGCAGAGTGCCCGGCAGCGTCGACGGCCACGGTCCCGTGGTGGTGAAGTTGCTGGTGGTGGCGGTCAGGAAGCAGTACCCGGCGGTGCCGTTCCCCGGGCCGCGCACCGTGACCATGTTCGGGCCCGGAGCCGGGACGCGGAACCCCGTACCGGCCGGTGAGCGCTCGGCGCAGGTGCGGCCGCGCTGCTCCCAGTCCCCGAAGTAGTTGCCGAGGACGTCCAGCCCGACGCCGACGTAGCCCTGGTTGACCCCGGGCTCGAACGGGTTCGCCGGGTCGTCGTCGGGCAGCTTCTGGGCGTAGCCGAGGCTGCCGCCGAACGCGCCGGGGCGGTCCAGCGTGGCCTCCCCGTTGATCAGGAAGAAGGAGATGCCGTCGGCCGGCACCGCCGTGGTGTTGCCGTACTGCCACTGCTCGAACGTCACGTCCAGGCCCTCTTCGGCCGGGATCGGCGAGTTGTAGAGGGCGGCCGCCGTCTGGTCGAGATCGGCGCTGGTGAGCTGGAGGTAGCCGAACGGCGCTCCCCCGGTCGGCGGGACGGGACCCGCCGCGTTGGCGGGACAACCTCCGAGCGGATGGTCGCCCGGCCCGGCGGGCGGGGCCGCCGGCGCGCCCGTCAGACAGGCCGATCCCACACCGATGAACTCGGGAATCGCGGTGGCTCCGGTGAAGTCCTCCTCGACCAGCGGCACCGGTTGCGCGGCCGCGGGCTGGGCGGGCTGGAGCGCGACCGATACCGCGCTCAGAAGGAGCATTGTGGAAACGGCCGCACGTCTTGGGCCAGATGAGCTGGTTACCGGCCCCGTAGGGCCAGATCGTATCTTCACGAATACCGAAGGTAGCCATGCGCACTTGTGAACAGCCCGATTGACATAGCAAACGATCTCCCACGAATGAGACCTTCCCTCTTTACGGGAACTTCGGTTTTCGCCATCAGCGCGGCCATTTCTGGAGGAAGTTCAACATTCACCCCGTTCATTTCGCCGCGAATACGATTTTATGGGTTACGGGCGCTTTTTCGGCTTACAGTTCCTTTGTGGGCCGGGGGTGCGAGAGGATGCGGGGCCATGGCCGAGCGTTCGCGGGGGGTGCGCGCGGCGGTCGTGGTGCTGGTCGGCGTCGCCGTCCTGTCCGTCGTGGGATGGCCGGGGGAGATCGTCACGGTGACGGCCGGTCCTGTGGCGGGGCCCTGGAGGCCGCCGGGGCGTGGCACGCCGTCCATCGACGTCCTGGGTGACGTCCCGTCCGGCGCCGAGTTGTTCGGTGACGTCGCGGTGAGCGTGAGCCGCCGGGGGGTGGCCGCCGTACGGGTCGGCGGCGGTGGGCGGTGGACGTACCAGCGGTTGTGGGGCGACGACCTCGTGGACTGGGTCCGGGTCGACGACCGGCGCGGGGCGGCCGTCTGGCGCGACGGCCGGGTCACCCTCGTCGACGTGCCGACCGGCCGCGTCGTCTGGCGGGCGGACCTGCCCGCCGGGCCGTTCGCCGCGGCCGGCCGGACCCTCGACGGCGAGTGGCGGTCGATGTGGACGCTGTCCGTCGCCCGGCCCGGCATGCTGGTGATCCTGCACGACGGCCGCCTCGACGTCCTGGACGCCCGGACCGGCGCCACCCGCTGGACGCGCCCGGCCGCCTCCTGCGGACCCGTCGACGAGGCCCGCGCCCTGGGCGACGTCGTGCTGACCGCCCGACGCTGCGCCGGGTACGCGGGGGCCGCCCTCGGCGCCGAGGACGGCGAGCCGCGCTGGACGTTCGCCGACGCCGGGCCGTACGACGCCCGTGACCTGGGCGCAGGACGGGCGGTGACGGTGGAGGACGGAGGGCTCGTGGTCCGCCGGACCGCGGACTGGCGGGTCGTGTGGCGCCTCCCGCGCGCGGGACTGCGTCCCAACCCCTCCGCCGGCTCCCTCGGCGTGACGGCCGACCTGGTGATCGCCGACACCGCTTCGGG
This sequence comes from Nonomuraea sp. NPDC051191, assembly GCF_044455665.1. Classification (NCBI taxonomy): domain Bacteria; kingdom Bacillati; phylum Actinomycetota; class Actinomycetes; order Streptosporangiales; family Streptosporangiaceae; genus Nonomuraea; species Nonomuraea sp. NPDC051191. The sequence goes on from NZ_JBITEZ010000004.1 coordinate 158,367, forward strand.
GATCGTCGCCTACCGCGTCGCCGACGGCGGCCTCGCCTGGCGCCGGCCGCTGGAACGTCCGGCCGGGACGTCGCAGGACGTGCTGACGGACGGGCGGGTCGTCTACGTCGCGGCCGACGAGCGGACCGTGCTCGCACTCGACGCCCGGACCGGGGCGGTCATCGACCGGCGCGGCTTCGACGACCGGATCGACCTGCGCTCGATGCGGTCCGACCTGGCCGTGGTCACGGTGGGCGCCGCCAGGGATCAGGTGCTCGCCTGACGGCGATGCCGGTCCAAGAAGAAGGACGTTCCTGGACACCACCCCGCTCCGGGACGCGTACCGTGCCCTGCTGGACGGCCCCCACGCCGCACGCGAGAGCACCCCGGCCCGCAACGGGTCCCGGGGCTTTCCTGAGGGGAGCCGGGACCGCGGGTCAGCGCGGCTGGTTCGGTGGTTCCGGGCGTTCGGTGCGCGTGGGGTTGCCGCGTACGAGCTCGTCGTGGACGCGCCAGCGGGCAGTGGTGACGGCGCGCTCGGCCGCCTGGTCGCCGTGTTCCAGACGTTCCCGCAGCAGCCGCATGGCGATGCGGCGGTTCAGGCTGAACTGCCGCTCGGTGTCGACCACGACGACGGTCCCGGTGGGCCGGTGGGTCGCCCGTACGGCGGTGCTGGCCTTGTTGCGGTGCTGGCCGCCGGGGCCGCCGGTGCGGCAGGCGACGACGTCGACATCGGCTTCGGCGAACGTCGTCCGGGGGGTGTCGACCTGGCACGGATGGGCGATGACGTACCAGTTCTTCCGGCCGGTGGCGGTCCGGTAGGGGCTGGGGGCCTGCCAGCACAGGGTTCCGGTCCAGGAGGCGGCGAACGTCTCGGAGTCGTCACCGTCGATCTGGACGAGGACCGACCGGTAGGTGCCGGGCCGGTCGCCGGGGACGGTGTGCGCCCGGCGGGTTTCCAGGCCCTGCCGGGCGGCGTCGCGTTCCAGGCGGTGCAGCAGCTGGGCCAGCGCCCAGGCGCACTCCTGCGGGCCGCGCCCGGCCGACAGGAGCAGGTGGACGCTCACGTCCGGCCCCTCCCGCGCCGCCGGTTCCTCTGGGCCGCCGGCCCGAGGTCGGCCGTCTTGTAGGTGACCAGGGGGATCGTGGTGGCCACGGGCGTGGCCAGGTCGTGGGCGACGAGGTCGGCGATCACCTGCTCGATGCGCTTGTAGGCCGTCGGCGCCTCCTCGAAGAGGAGCTGGCGGTCGCCGCACACCACCAGCGACCCGACCGGGGTGCGGCGCAGCTCTTCGACCGTGTGCTTGGCCCGGCCGCGGCGAAGGGCGTCCGCGCGGGACATCTTGCGGCCCGCGCCGTGGGCGACGGAGTGGCCGGCGTCCGGCCCGGCGTGGGCGGCCACGAGGTAGGACGGGGTGCCGCGCGTGCCGGCGATGAGCACGTCGCGGCCGTCGCCCGGCGCCGCTCCCTTGCGGTGCAGGTAGCTCCCGTCGCGGCGCTCGACCAGGTTGTGGCACTGATCGAGGATCGGCTCGGCGGCCTCGAACCCCAGCGCGTGGGCGACCCGGGCGGCCAGCAGCCGCCGGTTGAGCGCCCCCCACCGGACGGCCTCGTCGTGCATGGCCAGGTAAGCGTCGGGATCGGGGGCGGGGCCCGCGCCGTGGACGGCGGTGTGCTCGCGCAGGATGCGTTCGCCCAGCCCTCGGGAGCCGCTGTGGACGACGAGGACCAGGTCGCCGGCGTCGACGCCGAGGCGGGTGGCGTGGTCGGGCGCGAGGACGGTTCCGACCCTGGCCAGCTCGACGAAGTGGTTGCCCCGGCCGACCGTGCCGAGCCCCTCGGCGTGACCTGCGGGGATGTCGCCCTTCATGACGGCCCAGGCGGGGTCGTCGGCATCCCGTTCAGGGTCCAGCGCGCGGTCGAGGTCGGGGAACCGGGCGGCGAGCTTCTCGGGTACGGCGCGCTTGAGCCTGACGGGGAACACGGCGATCCCGCAGCCGATGTCGGAGCCCACCAGGAACGGGTACAGGACGGCCGACGTCATGGCGGCGCCGATGGGCGCGCCCTTCCCGGGGTGCAGGTCCGGCATGGCGGCGACGTGCGTCATGCCGTCGAGGGCGGCCACCTGGTGGCACTGCGCGACGGCGTCGGACTCGATCCAGCTGGTGGGGGAGGCGAACACGGTGACGGTGGCCGAAGTGTGTCGCTGAGACAAGGACGCTCTCTTCGCTGAAAAAGGGTATGGGCGGGCGGCATCTCGAAGTGGCGGGGTGCTGTCGTCAGAGCCTCATGGAGCTCACGATCTCGGAGCGCCACCCTGCCGGGCAAACGATTTTCGCCCCGCACGCCCTACGGGAGGTCGAAGGGCGTGGGGGAGTGGCCGTCCCAGATCCGGAGTGAGGCCTGTTCGGGGTAGGGCACGGTCTCCGACTCGGCGTCCAGGACGCGGGTGAGCCGCCGGTCGGGCCGGTAGGCGGCCCATCCCGGGTCGCCGGTGGTGACGAAACGGACCCATGCCTCCCTGAGCTCGTGGGCGAGCGCGACGGCCTCGGGGCCGGGCTCGTCGCCGATGAGCTGCGCGCCGACGGGACTGTCCAATGTGCCGAACGCCAGGGGCACGTCGAGGCTGTGGCAGGCGCCCAGGGTGCCGCCGAGGGCCGGGGCGGGCCAGCGCAGTTCGAACAGGTACGAAGTGCCCCCGGCCGCGGCGTTCGCCTCGGCCAGCTTCTGCGACGGCATGCGGAACAGGGCGTCGGAGTACACCGTCTCCACCAGCTCCTCCGGCCCGGCCTGCGGGAACGCGGCCCGGTACGCCTCCGCCCCGCGCGGACGGGGAGCGAGCAGTTCCAGGGCCGTGCGGGCGTCGTGGTCGGTGAAGGTGCCCCGGCGTCCGCTCATGACGCTGAACAGCCGGAACTCGTCCCTGGTGTGGCCGACGAGCAGCTCGATCCCGCTCGCGCGTCCGCCGGTCAGCGCGGACCAGGGCGTCTCGGGCAGCACCTCGCCGTCGACGACGGGACACAGGGCGGTGCCGGTCGCCGTGAGCCGTCCCCAGCTCTCCCGGTGCGCGTGGAGGCCGGCGTTGAAGGAGGTGAGCTCGGCGGCCAGCCGCCAGGGGTCGATGTCGCGCAGGGCCGCGGCGGTGGGGGCCGTCGCGCCGAGCCGGTCCGCGAGCGCGGCGGTGACCTGCCGGGCCAGCACGGGGGTGCTGTGCAGCCCCGGCACCGAGTGGGCGACGGCCCGCCGGAACAGGTCGCGCGCCGGCTTCATCGTCAGGAGGGCGGCGACCGACCCCGCCCCGGCGGACTGCCCGGCCACGGTGACCTGGCCGGGATCGCCGCCGAACGCGGCGATGTTCCGCCGCACCCACTCCAGCGCCGCGATCTGGTCGAGGAAGCCGCGGTTGGGCGGCGCGTCATCGAGGAACGCGAAACCCTCGGCGCCCACGCGGCAGTTGACGGTCACCACGACGAGCCCCGCCTCGGCCAGCACCGCCGGGTCGTACATCGGGTCGCTCGACGCCGCCGAGACGTAGCCGCCCACGGGCAGCCACACCAGCACCGGCAGTCCGGCCGCCCCCGGATCCGGAGTGCCGACGTTGAGCGTCAGCCAGTCCGTGCCCTGCGGCGGGCCCACGTCGACCGGCAGGGACAGCGGTACCGCGGGGCCGAACTCCGTCGCCTGCCTCGTTCCGTCCCAGCGCGGCGGCGGGGCGGGCGCGGCGAAGCGCAGCGCTCCGACCGGGGGCAGGGCATAGGGAATGCCGCGGAACACCGCGTGCCCCCGCCGCCGGCGTCCCTGCACCACACCTTCCGCGGTCCGCACCTTCGGCTCTTCATGCACGACGCTTCCCTCCTCGAACAGTTGTAAGTCAACTGTATTATGTCAATCGTATGGGAAAGACGTCGGGGGAGAGGTCCGCAGATGCCGAAACAGGTGGATCACCGCGAACGCCGCGAAGCGATCGCCCGTGCGTTGTGGCGGGTGGTGGAGCGGCGCGGCGTCACGCACCTGACGACGCGGGTGGTGGCGCAGGAGGCGGGCATGTCCCTCGGGCAGTTGCAGCACTACTTCGCCACCCGGGCCGCCATGCTCGCCTTCGCCGTGGACTTCGCCGCCGAACAGACCTCGCTGCGCGTCGAGCAGGGTCTGCGAGAGCTCGGCGACCGTCCGCACCCCCGCGACGTGCTCCGGCTGACGCTCGCCGAGATGCTCCCCCTGCACGCCGACGCCCGTGCGACCAGCCGGATGAGCGCCGCCTACGTCCTGGAGGCGCTGCACGACGAGGCCGTCCACGAGCAGGCGCGCCGTGGCCTCGTCCGCGGACGGGCCCTCGTCGAGCAACTGGTCCGCCGAGCGATCGCCGACGGGCACATCCACTCCGACCGCGACCCGGCGACCGAGACCAACCTGCTCCTCGCCCTCACCGGCCTCACCCCCCTGATCGAACTGGACGTGATCGAACCCCAGGACGCCCTCACCGCGATCGACCTGCACCTGGACCGGCTCTTCAGCTCATGACCTCGGGGTGGGCAGCGCGTCGCTGAGGGACGTGAGCAGGAGGTGGCGCTGGAGCAGGGTGAGCTCGCCGACGCTGGTGCCGGGATCGATCCCGGCCTGCCGCAGGGTCCGGGTGATCTGGTCGGACGTGTGCTCGGGCAGGGCGCGCAGCAGGGTGGTGGCGTCGGCGGCGATGGTGGTGGCGTCCCTGCGCGCCAGAAGTTGTTCGAGGGTGAGTTGCCTGGCGGTGACGGCGGCGCGTAGCTGGGCCTCTGACAGCTGCCGAGGCGCCGCGGCGGACGAGGATGCCGGGCCGGCGCCGCGACCGGCGGCGACCGGCGAGGAGGAGTGCGGCGGACCGTCGGCCAGCAGAGTCTGCGTGGCGACCAGCAGGCCGCCGATGGCGGCCACGGCGGAGGCGGCGACGACGAGGTGACGGCGGGTCAGGCGGCGGCTGTCACGGGCGATGGTGAGCCCGATGACGCCGGTGCGCAGCAGCACGCCGGTGACCATGCCGAGCAGGATCGGCACGCTCTGGGCGGGCAGCGGCCCCACCGTCGCCAGCACGACGCCGGCGGCCGGGGCCAGGCAGGACAGGGCCAGCCAGGGCGCGGCCGGTCTGCGTGCCAGGTCGAGCATGGCGGTCAGGGCGAGCCCCTCGCTGGCCGAGTGGATCACCAGGGCGGCCACCACGACGGCCGAGGCGGCCAGCGCCAGGGTGGCGCCCTCGATCATGCGGTGCAGGGACAGCGCGGCGGCGGTGCCCACGCCGCCGTAGACGGCGGCGCTGACCGCCTGCTTGACCCGGCGGTGCAGGCCGGGCGCGTGCCGCCCGCCACCGGCCTTGTCGCCGTGACCGTGCCCGCAGCCCTTACGGGTGAAGAAGGTGATGACCAGGAAACCGAACGCGCCGGCCAGCCCCACCACCCACAGCGGCACACCGGTGGCGTCGGCCTCGTGCCAGGCGTCGGGCAGCAGGTCGACCAGGGCGGTGATGAGCATCAGCGCCGACGCGACGGCCAGCCAGACGCTGATCCTGGCGTTCTTGCGGCGCGCCAGGGAGGCGCCGACCAGCGTGGACAGCGCCACCAGGACCACGGCGGCCCACGTCGTCCAGGCCGGCAGGGCGGTGTCGACGGGGGTGTCTGCCACATTCAGCTCGAACAGGGTCAGGACGTGCGGGGGCGGTGACAGCGGCGTCGATCCCCCGAGCGGCACGGACATGACACGGCCTTTCCGGCGTGGGTGCGGGACTGGTGAGCGGTCGTCGCGTGGTGACACCGCGACGACGGACGGGACAGGCCGTTCGTCAGTGACCGGCGGCCGGGTCGCGGGGGGAGGGGAGCAGCCGTTCGGGGAACGGCCGCGGCGATGCGGCCTCATGGGCGCCGTGGCTGGGCGGAGGGCCGTGCGTGTCCAGGTCGGCCAGCGCGGCGCGCAGGTGGCCGAGCTGGGTGTGCAGGTTGTGCTGGAGGTTCCGGCCCTGCTCGGTGATGGCGCGTTCGAGCCGGTCGAGCTGGTCGTCGAGAGCCTGGCGGGTGGCGTGGGTCAGCGCGTCGGCGGCCGACGCGGCCTCGCGGCGCAGGCGTTCGGCGTCGGCGTGGGCCTCGGCGAGGATCCGGCGGGCTTCCTGCTGGGCGGACTCAAGGGCTTCCTGGGCGCTGCGGTGTGCCGCCGCGAGCACGCCGGCCTCGGTGGGCGTGCTCGCGGAAGGGGCGGCGCCGAGGCGTTCGCGCAGTTGGGCGTTGTCCTGCCAGAGCAGGCTGAGTGTGGTCTCCACCTGGGCCAGGAAGGCGTCCACCTCGGCCAGGTCGTAGCCGGAGCGCAGGCGGACGACGGTGAAGACCTGGTGGTGCACCGCGGAGGAGGTCAGCAGGGCGAGCCGCCCGGCCGGGCCTGTTTGGAACGGGGGAGAGGTGGCGCCGTCCTGGGCGGCGTGGCTGTGGGGGAGGTGGGGGCCACGCTCGTGGCCGCTCTCGTGGTCGTGGTCTTCGTGCTCGGCGTGCATGAGGAACTGATCCAGCCTTTCACCGTCGTCTCGATGTCGTGACTCGGCGGGGCGCGGGGCGCTCCGGCGTCGCCCATGGACGAGCCGGAGCGGGATCGGCCGCGCGAGCGGGGGGTGACGGCCTGACCGCCGAGGTGCGGGCCGCCGTGTCGGGCTAGGGCGCGGTCGGGTCGTGATCGTCGTGGCAGTGTCCGGCGCCGCAGTCCGGGCCCTGCCCGGTCGCCGCGGTGTGGTCGTCGGCGCAGCCGGTCTCGTCGCCGGAGGCGTGGTCGTGGCCGCTCTCGTGGTCGTGGTCGTGGCCCTCGTGGTGATGGTGGTGGTGCGGGTGGTCGTGGGGCTCGGTCACCGGTGTTCCTTTCGCTCGGTGGTTCCACGTCTGACGCGGGAGGCCAGGGCAGGGCGACGGGAGACGGAGGGGGGTGTCATCTGGTGGAGGTGGTCTTGCGCAGGTAGCCGTTCCAGGCCCAGCCGTGTGCGCCGGTGGACGTGGTGACCTGGAGCCAGCCGCGCCTGCCGGCGCACGCCCCGGTGACGGCATGGCCGTTGGGGTGCAGTACGGCGATCGGGCGGTGACCGAAGCCGGCGCCGGATCGTACGTTGAGATGACTGGACGGGCGGATGCCCCACACGGTGTAGCGGCAGCCCGGCGTCCAGGAACCGGCTCGCGGAGTGAAGGAACGGGTCCCCGCGGGCAGCCTGCGCAGGTGGTGCGCCGATGCCCAGCCCCAGGCCCCGGTCGGCGTGGCGACCTGCAGCCAGCCGCTCTTCGCGGCGCATCCCCCGGTGACGGCACGGCCGCCGGGAGCGAGCTTGCCGAGCACGCGTTGCCCCCGGCGAGGGGCGGCGAGGACGGCGATGGTCTCGCCGCGCTTGAGGTGGTCGAACTGGTAGCGGCACGAACTGACGGGCCGTGCGGTGGACGCCCGGATGGACGCCGGGCCGGCCGAGGGGGAGACGGCCTGCGCGGGCGATGCGGTCAGCGTCAGCCAGCCGCTGGTGATCATCAGGATCGCGGCGGCGGAGGTGTGGACGGTTCTCATGTGGCGAGCCCTTCCTGTGCGTGTGGCTGCACCGGTGCGGGGGAACCTGTAGAGCGCGACCAGGTCCTCGGGCTCCGGACCGGCGAACTTCTACGGTGTGTAGTTGACGCATTACCGAAAGTTTAAACATCTGATCAGATGTTCATGAGTAAAGCCTGTTTTCGGCGATCATCCGTCGCGGGCTCTTGACCTCCGGGGCTACAGCGGCAAGCATCTGTACATATGAACACCCAGTCAGATGTAGCGGATCATCGGGTCGCACGGGTACGCCCGGCCTGCTCCCGGCCGTCGGCCGCCGACGTGCACAGCCGCCTGCATCTGGCCATCACCCACGTCACCCACCCTCCGAGGAGCTCCAGGCATGTCTGAGCACGGGCACGATCATGGGCACGGTCATGGGCACGGTCATGGGCACGGTCATGGGCACGGGCATGCGGTGAGCGCGGACGCCGACCGGCGCTACCTGCGCGGGGCGCTCGCGCTGATCGCCGGCTTCATGGCCGTGGAGGTGGTGGTCGGCGTGATCGCCGGTTCGCTGGCGCTGATCTCCGACGCCGGGCACATGCTCACCGACGCCATGGCGATCATGCTGGCGCTGGTCGCGATGCGGATCGCGGCCCGGCCGCCGCGCGGCGGCTTCACCTACGGCCTGAAGCGCGCCGAGATCATCTCCGCCCAGGTCAACGGCATCACCCTGCTGCTGCTCGCGGCGTACTTCACCTTCGAGGGCGTCCGCCGCCTGATCGTGCCGCCCGAGGTCGAGGGCCTGTTCGTGGTGGTGACCGGGCTGGCCGGCATCGCCGTGAACGTGGCCGCCACCTGGCTGCTGTCGAAGGCCAACCGCTCCAGCCTCAACGTCGAAGGCGCCTTCCAGCACATCCTCAACGACCTGTACGCCTTCATCGCCACCACCCTCGCCGGCCTGGTCGTCTGGCTGACCGGCTGGTACCGCGCCGACGCCATCGCCGCCCTCGTGGTCGCCGCCCTGATGCTGAAGGCCGGCTGGGGCCTGGTCCGCGACGCGGGAAGGGTGTTCATGGAGGCCGCCCCCGCGCGGCTGGACCCGGCCGAGGTGGGCCGCCAGATCGCCGCGATCGACACCGTGGTCGAGGTGCATGACCTGCACATCTGGGAGGTCACGTCCGGCTATCCCGCGCTGTCGGCACACGTGCTGGTCGTTCCCGGGGCCGACTGCCACGCCGCCCGCCTGGCCGTCGAACGGCTGCTGCGCGAACGCCACGACATCGAGCACACCACGCTTCAGGTCGACCACGCCATGCCCGGCGGCCACGCCTTCGACGAGGACGGCGGCCTGCGACGCCTGACGCCGCACTGTCCCGACCCGCACGGCCCCACCCATCACGCCCCGCGGCCCGACACCGCCACGGTCGCGGCCACCGCTGTCGCGCCCGCCGCCGCCCCCGTCCGCGCCGCTGCCGACGAGCCGGCCGCGAACTGGGCCGCCACCTGCCATGACGGCGACCAGGGCGCGTGACCTGTCGCGCGCGGCCCGCCGCCGGCGATGGGGTCCCTCGCGGAACCTGCCGGCGTCCGCCCGTACCCGTGGGCGGGGCGATCCGATGACTCCTCAGCCGTCCCGTCGCGAGGCGCTGCGTTCGGGGGCGATCGCCACGCTGGTCGCCGCGATGGATCTCGCGCCGGCCAGGCCGCCCGCCGCCCTGGCGCTCCCGTCGGCGGCCGACTCGCGTAGCCTCGCCTCGACCGGCCGGATCCTGCTGCGGGACGGGCGGCTGCTGCACGGCACCGTCCTGCAGTCCTTCGCCTTCGACGAACGCAATGGTCACCTGTACGCCCTCCAGCTCATGCAGGGCGGCGTCCGCCTGGACGGAGAACGCCGCTCCCGCACCCACGCCGAACGCGCCCGGCGCGGCGACCTGTGCCTCAACCGCCTGTCCCGGGACGGCACCCTCACCGGCGCGATGTACCTGCTGGGTTTCGGCCACGGCGGCGCCCTGGGCGTTCAACGGACCGCGGGCCCCGACACTGTGGTGTGGACCGAATGGGACGCCAGCCCGGCCTCCGGCTACGGCCGCGGCATCTGCCGCTTCTCCTTCGTCGACGGCGCCGTGCTGACCCCCGGCAGCCGGTTCCTGACCACCTGCCGGCCGCTGCCCGGCTCGACCAGCAACGCCCCCACCCTCGATCCCGACTCCGGCCGGTTGCTGCTGCGCTACAAGCTCGCCGGCGAGCCGCGCCTCCGGCTCCTGGACCTGCGCCGCCTGGCCTCCGGCGACCTCCGCCCGCTCGCCGACCTCCCGCAGCCCGGCGCCGCCCTCGGGCTGCCGTTCCAGGGCATGGCCCTGCGCGCCGACCACGCCTACCAGCTGCTCGGCAGCGCCTACGGCCCCGCCAACCCCGTCTCCTCGCCGGGGAACATCCGCCTCTACCGCATCCACCTGCCCAGCGGGAAGGTGGAGCAGCAGATCCTGGACCGCACGGCCAGGAACCTCGTCCCCCGCGAACCCGAAGGGCTCGCCGTCCTCGCGTCGCCCGGCGCCGGGCCGCTGCTGTGCATGGGCCTGACCCAAGGCCCCACAGGGGACAAGTCCTTCTCCCTCTACGCGCGGCCCTTCGGATGAGCCACGGCGCGCCCTGCCTGCACGTCACCGTCCTGCCTACGCCCCGTGTGGCGGGCATCACGGTAGCCTCTTTCCGGTCGGAGCCCGCAAGGAGGGTCAGGATGCAGCTCGGCAACCTTGAACGTTCGATCATGGAAGCCCTGTGGCGGCATCCCGAGGGCATGTTCGCCCACGACCTCGCGGCCGGTCTGCCCTCCGGTCCCGCCGTCACGACGGTGCTGACCGTGCTGATGCGCCTGGCGAACAAGGGCATGGTGGCCCGCGAGCGCGTCGGGCGGGCCCATCTCTACAAGGCGACCGCGGGCAAGGACGCCTTCGTCGCCGAGGCCATGCGCGCGGCGCTGGAGGAGGCCGGCGACGTGGTGGCGGCGGTGCAGCGGTTCGTCGGCACGGTGACGCCCGAGGTGGCCGCGGCGCTGCGCGAGGCGCTGGACGAGGAGATCGGAACGGCTCGGTGATCGGCTGGCTCGCCGCCGCCGGGGTGGCGTTGCTCCCGGTGACGCTGGGCGACCGCGCCGCCCGCGCCCTTGCCCGGGCGGCCTGGGCCGTGCGCTGCCCCCGTGCGGCGCTCGCGCTGTGGCAGGCCCTCGGGGTCGGGGCGGGGCTGGGCGCGGTCGCCCTCGGGCTGGTGGCCGCGGTCGCGCCGCTGGCGGCCGTGTTCCCGCACGGGATGCACACGCTGGCCCGCCAGCTCCTCGGCGGGCAAGGGCTCGACGGCCTCGGGCCCGTGCACGTCCTGGCCCTGGCCTGGTCGGTGGGGCTGCTGGGCTGGCTTTCCGTCCACACGGCGCGCGTCCTGGCCGGGACGATCCGGCAGCAGCGGCGGCAGCGCCTGCTGGTCGACGTCGTGGCCGAGCATCTGCCGGCCTACGACGCCTATGTGCTGCCGGTGGCCGGGCGCGTGGCCTACTGCGTACCGGGCAGGCGCCGGCGGATCGTGCTGAGCCAGGGCGCCTTGGACGCGCTGACGCCGGTGGAGCTGGAGGCCGTCCTGCGGCACGAGCAGGCGCACGCCCGCGGCCGCCATGACCTCGCCCTGCTGCCTTTCGTGGCGTTGTCGCACGCGTTCTCGTGGCTGCCCGCCGTGCGGACCGGGCAGCGGGCGGTGACCGTGCTGCTGGAGATGATCGCCGACGATCACGCCTGTCGCGCGCACGGCGAGCTGCCGCTGGCGCGGGCCCTGGTGCGTATGGCGGCCGTCGGACAGGACCCGGGCGCGGCCGCCACGTTCGCGCTGGCCGACGCCGGTGTGGTGGAACGGTTGCAGCGCCTGCTCCATGGGCGCGGCGAACCGGGCTGGGTCCCGGTGGTGGCCTACGCGGCGGCCGTCCTGCAACTGGGCGGGCCCCTGGCCGTGCTGATCGCCCCCTTGGTGTGCGTCACGGTCTGACCGGATGCCCGGCGGGCGGCGACGCCGTACACTCCCGCTAGTTTCTACGTTTCGTAGGAGCGGGACACCCGGCTGCGCGGGGAACGGCGCAAGGCCGAGAAGCTCATCACCGCACGGGGACGTCGGCTTACGGCATTCATATTCTACGTACTGTAGAAGTTCTACGTACGGTAGAAGAACGTCGTCGGAGGTAGGCGGATGGGCAAGAACGCCGAAGGCACGCTCAAGGAGCGGCTTTCCGCGCTGCAGGCCGAGCAGCGGCGCGCGGAGCGCCGGCGCCGGGTCGTCATGATCAGTGTCTCGGTGGTCGTCGCCGGCGGGCTGGCCGTGGCGGCCACGGCCTTCGTCCAGGCCGACCGGGCCGGCCGGTCGCTGGACGCGGTCCAGACGATCAACGTGAGCGCCCGGAACCACACCGACAAGGCCGTCAGCTATCCGCAGGCCCCGCCGGTCGGCGGCGACCACGCGCCGGAGTGGCAGAACTGCGGCATCTACACCAAGCCGCTGCGCAACGAGAACGTCGTCCACAGCCAGGAGCACGGAGCCGTCTGGGTCGCCTTCCGGCCGGGGCTGCCCAAGGAGCAACTGGACATCCTGCTCAAGCAGGCCCAGGGGCGTGACTTCGTCGTGCTGTCGCCGTACACGGGCCTGTCGGCGCCGGTCGTGCTCAGCTCCTGGGGCAAGCAGCTCAAGCTCGACCGCGCCGACGACCCGCGGCTGACGGCGTTCCTGCGCGCCAACATCAACGGCCCCGGGACGCCCGAGCCGGGCGCGTCCTGCAGCGGTGGGGTCGGGGAGCCGTCGGTATGAGGTTCCCGCCCCTCCTGCGGCGGCGCGGGGTCCTGGTGGCGGTGACCGTCGTGCTGACGCTCGCGCTGTCCGGGCTCGGGTTCCGCCTCTGGTACGTGGGCCCGCCCGGGGACGCGTCGCTGGAGGCCGGCTTCGCCCGGGACATGCAGGCCCATCACGCGCAGGCGGTGCAGATGGCACTGATCATCCGCGACCGGACCACAGACCGCCAGGTCAGGACGCTCGCCTACGACATCGCGACCACCCAGCAGCAGCAGATCGGGCAGATGTACGCCTGGCTCGACATGTGGGGCCTGTCGCAGGCGTCGCTGGAGCCCCGCATGGCCTGGATGCGGCAGGGCCACCAGAACATGCCCGGCATGGGACAGCAGACCGCCCAGATGCCCGGCATGGCCACGCGGGAGCAGCTCAAGCAGCTGGAACAGGCGAGCGGCAAGGAGGCGGAGACTCTTTTCCTGCGCCTGATGATCCCGCATCACCAGGGCGGCGTGCAGATGGCCCAGGCGGCGCAGGGGAGCGGACAGCCGCAGGTGAAGCGGATGGCGAGCTCGATCCTGGCCGCCCAGCAGGCGGAGATCGAGCTGATGCGCGGCATGCTCGCCGCCCGCGGCGCGGCCGAGACGTCGCCTCCGGCTGCCGGCTGAAGCATGTCGACGAACCTGAAGATCGCCGTCGCCGTCGCCGTCGTGACGGTCCTGATCCTGGCCATGATCGCCGCCGTGGCCGTCCTGGGCGGCGGCTGACCGGCCCGCGCTCGTCGGGCTGGCACTCACGGCGGGCTGCGTCGGCTCCGCGCAGGAGCAGTCACCCGCGGGGTCCACGCGGTTCGTCGCCGGGGACGGCAAGGTCGCGATCTTCCCCGCCGAGCGGCGCCGCCCCGCACCCGTCGTACGCGGCGAGCGGCTCGGCGACGGCTCCGCGCTGATCGCCTCGTACGCCGGATCCGTCACGGTGCTGAACTTCTGGGCGTCCTGGTGCGCTCCCTGCCGGGCCGAGGCGCCCGTCCTGAGGGACGTCGCCGCCCTGACGAAGGCCGGCGGCGTGCGCTTCCTCGGCGTGAACATCAAGGACGACAAGGCCCAGGCCCTGGCCTTCGAGCGCAACGCCGCCGCTGCCGGCTGTCCTACCCCTGGCTTTTCGGGCCGCTCGGGGCTCTGGCCATCCTGTCGAGCAGCTTCGCCCTGACCATCGTGCTGTGCCTGCCGCAGACCCGCGACCTCTTCAAGTGGGTGCTTGAACCCCGCCTGACCTGGCTCTACCGGCGGCCGTCGAAGGAGACCCCGGCTACCAGCCGACCTCGTCGCAGCCGATGTGGCCGTCCGGCTCCACCTGAAGGGTCGCGTGTGCGACGCCATGACGGGTGCGCAGCAGGTCGCGGGCCTGATCGAGGACGGAGTGGTTGTCGCTCTGGTCGCCCGTGACGAGGTGGGCGGTGGCGACGTTCATGCCGGAGGTGAGCGTCCACAGGTGCAGGTCGTGCACGTCGCGCACGCCCTCGATGGCCGCCAGGTCGGCCGCCACGGTGGCGGCGTCCATGCCCTCGGGCACGTGCTGGCCGAGCACCGCGAAGACCTGCCGTCCGAGCGAGATCGCGCGTACGGCGACGAACACGCCGATGGCCAGTGCGATGACCGTGTCCCAGAACACCTGGCCGGTCGCCGTGATCAGCCAGCCCGCCGCGATGACGCCGACCGAGCCGGCGGTGTCGGCCACCACCTCCAGGTAGGCGCCCTTGACGTTGAGGCTCTCGCTCGCGCCCGACCGCAGCAGGAACAGGGCGATCAGGTTGACCACCAGGCCGAGCGCGCCCACCACGAGCATCGGCCCGGAGGAGACCTCGGCCGGGCCGCCGATCCTGCCGATCGCCTCGGCGACCACGTAGACGGCGACGCCCAGCATGAGCAGCACGGCCAGCAGGGAGGCGAACACCTCGGCCCGGTAGGAGCCGTAGCTGCGCCGTCCGGTGGTGTCGGGGCGGCCGGCGATCCTGGTGGCGACCAGGGCCGCGCCGAGGGTGACGACGTCGGCGGCCATGTGCCCGGCGTCCGACATCAGGGCCAGCGACCCGGAGATCAGGCCGTAGGCCAGCTCGACCAGGAAGAATCCGCCGATCAGGACGAAGGAGACCGCCAGCCGCCAACGGTGGCGGGCTCCGGCGTGCCCGTGCCCGTGACCCGTGCCCATCAGTGCCCGCCTTCCCGTTCGGGGTGGATGGCCTCGGTGTGCTCGGTGTGGGCCAGCGCCAGGTCCAGCAGCATCCGTACGTGGGGGTCCTCAAGGCGGTAGTAGGCCATCCGGCCCGAGCGGCGGGCGGCCACGATGCGGTGGGCGCGCAGCAGGCGCAACGCGTGGGAGACCGCCGACTCGCTCTGCCCGGTCACCGCCGCCAGGTCGCACACGCACAGCTCGCCGTCCAGCAGGGCGACCAGCAGCTTCAGGCGGTTGGGGTCGGACAGCAGGCCGAAGACGTCGGCGGTGTCGGTCAGGTCCTCGGCGGCGGGCATGCGCTCGTGCACGGCCGCGACGCGGTCGGCGTCGACCACCTTGACGGTGCAGCCGTCCACCACCAACACATTCTCGCCTGAAGAACTGTTCATATGTGTATTCTGTCGCCTATGCGGCGAATGTCAACAAGTACGCTGCGACGACGCTGGTCAGCGTGCGTGAGGGCCACGACCCGTCGTCAACCGGACATGCCGTGCTGGGGAGCCTCCCCCTGACCGCCGAGTCGCATGCGCAAGGGCTCCGGCGACTCGGGCGAGGAGATTACCACCCCGCGCGTGCCGACCAGGTGGGTTCCGTCAGGGCATGGTCGAGCCGGTCGCGGAGGCGGCCTCCGCAGAAAATCCGGTGCTCTGCCGCAGGTGGTCTTCCTGCGGGCAGAGGGCCTTGCGTCACGTGCCTGCCGGAGAGGGCTCCGTGGGCGTCGGCCGGCCGGGTGTTCCCGTGTGGGGCCCGGGCGTCATGCCCGGCATGTGCGGCATGCAGGGCATGCTCTGTTCCCCGTACCACTGGGTCAGGTACTGCCGCATCGTGCGGACCTCCGCCCACTGGTCGTCGCGCACCTTGCGGGCGAAGGCGGCGACCTCGGTGTGCTGAGCCTCGCCGTGGTTGAGCAGCTGCTGCGACATCATGATCGCCATCATGTGGTGCGGGATCATGTGCTGCAGGAACGCCTTGTCGAGCTGATCCCCGGAAAGCCCCGACAGGTCGGGCATCGTGGTCGAGCTCGGGCTCGGCGACGGGCTCTGCGGGTACCACTGTTCCAGCCAGCCCTTCATCCGGGCGACCTCGGCGGTCTGCGTCGCGACGATCGACTGCCCGAGCTGCCGCATCTCGGGCCGGTCGGACCGCTGGAGCTGCCGGGCCGCGGTGATGGCGTCCTGGTGGTGCGGCACCATCTGCGACAGGTAGTCGTACTCGCTGGTGACGGGGTGCATTTCCCCCATGCCCATGCACGTCGGCTGCGGGCTTGGGGAGGGTGTCGGCGGTGATCCCATGGTCGCCGCGGTGGCCCCCGTACTCGCGGTCACGACGGCCAGGAATGCCCCGGTGGCCATCGCGGTCTGCACAGAGCGTCGCTTCATGCGTCCCCCTAGCGCCGATCCGACACCTACCTCCACGGTAAGCCGCCGCTCCGACCGGCCGACAGGCGGGTCCGGCCGGACGGGCGACCAGTCGCCGGCCGGCGTTCCACAGAAGAGCCGCGCCCTCCGGCCATGCGGCTCTCACTGTGCGGCTAGTTCAGCGCCCTGACCGGCTTCGACTACTTTCAGTAGGTAGTCGGCTACTCACAGCACGTGGCATCGGAAGGCAACGACTGCGTCCAACCGGATCGATCCCGCCGCGCACACCACGCACACGACCCGACGACCGCACCGACTCCGCCCGCCCACCACGCGAGGCCATTCACCCGTGCACGCCGACAAACCATCCCGGGCCGCCCGCCTGTGGTCCGCCCTGCGCCCCCGCACCCGTGGCGGCTCGCCGCGCGGGACCCGGCCGGCGCCCACGAACGCCGGCGACGCCGGCCGCTTTCCCGCCACCTCGACGGAAGGACACCTCGTGGCCGTACCCCAGAACCCCTCACCAGGCGGATGCGGGCCACGCATCGCCCTGATCAACGGCAGTTTCGAAGCCCCCGTCGTCACCAACTACGAGATACGGCCCGACGCCTCCCACAACGACCCCCGCGCGGTGCCCGGCTGGCGCACCACCGCCTCCGACGGCCAGATCGAACTCTGGCACACCGGCTTCCTGAGCGTGCCCTCCGACGACGGCCGGCAGTTCGCCGAGCTCAACGCCAACATGGTCTCCACCCTGTACCAGGACCTCCCCACCACACCCGGCACCAAGCTGTACTGGAGACTCTCCCACCGCGGCCGCCAGGGCGCCGACACCATGGCACTGCAGATCGGCCCCCCGAACGCCCCGGTGGAACAGGCCCGGATGACCGACGGCAACACCGCCTGGGGCCACTACACCGGCGAATACGTCGTCCCGCCCGGCCAGACCACCACCCGGTTCGCCTTCAAGTCCATCTCCGCCGCCGGTGGCAACCCGGCGATCGGCAACTTCCTGGACGGCATCGTCTTCGGCACCGCACCCTGCGTCGTGCTCACCAAGGCCGCCATCCCCGAGGGCGAGGTCGAGGTCGGCGACGTCATCACCTACCGGGTGAACGCCAGGAACGAAGGCGGCGCCCCGGCCGACAACCTCGTCCTGACCGACGACATCCCGGCCGGCACCAGCTACGTCCCCGGCTCCCTGCGCGTCATCGACGGCCCCGACAGCGGCGGCAAGAGCGACGCGGCCGGCGACGACCAGGCGTACGCCGACGCCGGCCGCGTCGTCTTCCACCTGGGCCAGGGGGCCACCGCCCAGCAGGGCGGCCGCCTGCCCTCGACCGCGGACGCGCCCGACGGAACCACGGTGGAGTTCCGTGTCCGCGTCGAACGCGCCGGGGCCGGCCGCCAGATCGAGAACCAGGCCGGCGCCTCCTACGACAACACCCTGGGCAACGCGCCCGAGCACCTCACCTCCACCTCCAACGCCACCACCACGCCGGTGAAGCGGGTCGTCGAGCTCGCCGTCGTCAAGGCCGCCGACCGTACCGAGGCCGCCGTCGGCGAGGCGGTCACCTACCACGTGGCCGTCACCAACAAGGGGCCCAACGACGCCACCGGCGTCACGGTCGTCGACCAGCTCCCCGAAGGGCTGGCCTTCATCTCCGCCACTCCCAGCGCCGGCGGCTACGACCCGGCCACCGGCCTGTGGGACGTCGGCGCGATGGACGTCGGCACCACCCAGACCCTCACCCTGCTGGCCAAGGTCACCAAGCCCGGCCCGCTGACCAACACCGCCACCGCCACCGCCAACGAGACCGACGGCCCCGTCACCGACGAAGTCGTCGTCTGCGCCCGCCCACCGGCCCCCTGCCCGCCCCACGGCGGCGGCGGGTGCGGTTGCGGGCGAGGCTGCTGAGCCACTGAGCGCCGCCCGGTGAGCAGGCAACCGGGCGGCGACCTGACCCCGACATCGGTCATACCGGTAGATCCGCACCGTCGGCCCCGAGGGCGAGGCCCTGGGGCCAGAAGCGAAACCGAGGTGACAGGGTGCACCTGACCCTGCATGAACAAGAACGGCTGATGATCCACGTGGCCGCGGACGTGGCCCACAAGCGCAGAGGGCGAGTGAAGCTCAACTACCCGGAGGCGGTCGCCATCCTGACCTCCTGGGTTCTGGAAGAGGCGCGCGCCGGCAGGACCGTGGCGGACCTCATGGCGAAGCAGCAACCGCCGGTGCTCATGCCGCACGAGGTCATGCCAGGCGTCGCGGAGATGATCGCCGACCTCCAGATCGAGGCCACCTTCCCCGACGGCACCAAAATGGTCACCCTCCGCGAGCCGATCCCGCCGGCGACCACCCTGCCGTGCCCGGAGCCGCCGTCGTGCGAAGGCCGGCCTGAGCCGGAGCCGCCGTGTCCGCCCGTCCCGGAGCCCGCGCCGTGCCCGCCCGACCCGGAACCCCCGCCGTCCTGCGTGGCCGGGCCGGGGAGGCAGGGTCCTCCCGGCGCGATCGACTACTCCTCCCAGGGGCGGGTGAGCTTCAACGACGGCCGCCCGACCACGACCGTACGGGTCACCAACACCGACGACCGTCACATCCAGGTCGGCTCCCACTACCACTTCTACGAGGCCAACTCCCGCCTCGACATCCACCCCGACCGTGACGCCGCCTACGGCAAACGGCTGAACATCCCCGCAGGCGGCTCGGTGCGCTTCGCCCCCAACATGCCCCAGGACGTGGAACTGGTGCCCATCGAGGGCCGGCGCCACGTCGCGGGCCTGAACGGCAAGGTCGGAGGCGACCTCTGATGGCCGAACCCCTCACGCGCGAACAGTACGCCGACCGCTTCGGCCCGACGACGGGGGACTGTGTCCGCCTGGCCGACACCAACCTGTGGATCGAGATCACCGAGGACTGGGCCGGCGGCCCCGGCCGCAGCGGCAACGAGATCGTCTTCGGCGGCGGCAAGGTGGTCCGGGAGTCGATGGGGCAGTCACTCGCGCCACGCGACGGCGCGACCCCCGGCGCCCCGAGACCGCCCGACACCGTCATCACCGGCGCTCTCATCCTGGACCACTGGGGCGTGGTCAAGGCCGACGTCGCCCTTCGCGACGGCCGCATCGCCGCGCTCGGCAAGGCCTACAACGACGAGACCATGAACCGGCTGCACGACGGCCATCCCGTCGCGACCGACTTCCTGATCGGCCCCGAGACCGAGATCATCTCGGGAAACGGCAAGATCCTCACCGCGGGCGGCGTCGACACCCACGTGCACTTCATCTGCACCGAGCAGATCCGCGAGGCGCTCGCCTCCGGCGTCACCACCCTGATCGGCGGCGGGACCGGCCCCGCCGACGGCACGACCGCCACCACCGTCACGCCCGGCGCCTGGCACCTCGACCGGCTGTTCAAGGCCCTGGACGCCTTCCCGGTCAACATCGGGCTGCTCGGCAAGGGCAGCACGATGTCCACCGAATCCCTCCACAACCAGGTCAACGCCGGCATCCTCGGCTTCAAGATCCACGAAGACTGGGGTGCCACCCCGGCGGTCCTGCGCCGCTGCCTGGAGGTGTGCCGGGCGACCGGCGTACAGCTGGCCCTGCACGCCGACACCCTGAACGAGGCCGGCACCGTCGAGGACACCATCGCGGCCATCGGCGACGAACCTCTCCACGTCTTCCACATCGAGGGCGCCGGCGGCGGCCACGCCCCCGACATGATCAGGATGGCGAGCCTGCCCAACGTGCTGCCCGCCTCCACCAACCCCACCCGCCCCTACACCCGCAACACGGTCCCGGAGCACCTGGACATGGTGCTGATCGCCCACCACCTCAACCCGCAGGTGCCCGAGGACCGGGCCTTCGCCGAGTCGCGCATCCGGCCCGCCACGATGGCCGCCGAAGACCTCCTGCACGACCTGGGCGCCATTTCGATCATGTCGTCCGACACCCAGGCGATGGGACGCGTCGGAGAGATGATCACAAGGACCTGGCAGACCGCGCACGTGATGAAACAGCGCCGCGGCCCCCTGGACGGCGACCGCGGCGGCGCCGACGAGACCGACAACCACCGCGCCCGCCGCTACGTCGCCAAATACACCATCAACCCGGCCGTCGCGCACGGCATCGACCACGAGGTCGGCTCGGTCGAAGTGGGCAAGCTGGCCGACCTGGTGCTGTGGGAGCCGAAGTTCTTCGGCGTCAGGCCGCACCGGGTGATCAAGGGCGGCCAGATCGCGTACGCGCAGGTCGGCGACGCCAACGGCGCCATCACCACCCCACAGCCGATCCTGCCCCGCCCGATGTGGGGCGCGACGGGCAGGGCCCCCGGCGCCAACTCCGTCAACTTCGTCAGCGAACAGGCGATCGCGGCCGGATTGCCTGGCCGGGTCGAGGTGGACAAGTCGTTCACGCCCATCCGCAACACCCGCAGGGTGTTCAAGCGGGACATGCTCCGAAACGACGCCACCCCCGTCATCGACGTCGACCCCAACGGCTATGAGGTGCGGATCGACGGCCGGCGCATCGACTACCACGAGCCCCCCACCGAACTGCCGATGGCGCAGCTCTACTTCCTGTTCTGACCCGTCATCTCACTGAAGGAAGGTGAGTCACGCCGATGAGCCGTGCCACGCTGCTCGTCCTGGCCGACGGCCGGTTCCCGGCCGGCGGGCACGCTCATTCCGGCGGCGCCGAGGCGGCCGTCGCGGCCGGGCGTGTGCGTGACGCGGCTGGCCTGGAGGCGTTCTGCCGAGGGCGGCTGCACACCAGCGGGCTGACCGCGGCGGGGCTCGCGGCCGCGGCCGCCGCCGGGCTGGACCCGCTGCTGCTGGAGGAGGCCGCCGACGCCCGCACGCCCTCTCCGGCCCTGCGGCAGGTCGCGCGCACGCTCGGACGGCAACTGCTGCGCGCCGCCCGAGCCGTCTGGCCCTGCGCCGAGCTCGACGCGCTGGCCACTGTCCGACCGCGCGGCGCCCATCAGCCCGTGGTGCTCGGGGTGGCCGCCCGCGCCGCCGGGCTGAGCCCGTACGACGCCGCCTGCGTGGCGGCCCATGAGAGCGTCAGCGGCCCGGCCGCCGCGACCGTCCGCCTGCTGAGCCTGGACCCCTTCGACGCCACCGCCGTCCTGGCCCGGCTCGCCGCCGACCTCGACCACGTCGCGCGGCGGGCCGCCGAGGCGGCGGGGCGCGTCCACGCCGACGGCGTCGCGGCGCTGCCGTCCGCCTCGGCGCCGCTGCTCGACATCACCGCCGAACAGCACGTGGCCCGCCCGGCCCGCCTGTTCGCCTCCTGACACCTGTACGCCTGTCGTCCGACCACGGGAGCGCCATGCACCTCCACCACGACCACGACGTCTCCGCCGGCTCAGCCCATCACCCCGGCGGCCGCCACGGCGCGCTGCGCATCGGCCTGGGCGGCCCGGTCGGCTCCGGCAAGACCGCCACCGTCGCAGCCCTGTGCCGCGCGCTGCGCCAGGACCTGTCCATCGCGGTCGTCACCAACGACATCTACACCCGCGAGGACGCCGAGTTCCTGCTGCGCGAGGCCGTACTGCCCGCCGAGCGCATCAGGGCGGTCCAGACCGGCGCCTGCCCGCACACCGCGATCCGTGACGACATCTCCGCCAACCTCCAAGCCGTCGAGGACCTGGAGGAACTGCTCGGACCACTCGACCTGATCCTCATCGAGTCGGGTGGCGACAACCTCACCGCGACCTTCTCCAAGGGCCTGGTCGACGCGCAGATCTTCGTCATCGACGTCGCCGGCGGCGACGACATCCCGCGCAAGGGCGGCCCCGGCCTGACCACCTCCGACCTGCTGGTCATCAACAAGACCGACCTCGCGCCGTACGTCGGCGCCGACCTGGCGGTCATGGCCCGCGACGCCGAGGCCCAGCGCGGCGAGCTGCCCGTCGCCTTCACCGCCCTGAAGACCGAGGACGGCGTCAGGCCCGTGGTGGACTGGGTCCTGCATCGCCTGGCGGCCCGAGCCCCGGGGCCCGCATGACCCTCGCACCCCATGCCGAGCCGGGTGTGTGCGGCACCGCTCGCATCACGGCGACCCGCGCGGGGGAGGGCACCGTACTGTCCGCCCTGGCCGGCGACGGCCCGTTCCACCTGCGTCGCCTCCACTCGCACGGTGACCAGGCACGGGTGTGCGTCCTCGGCGCCATGAACGCCCCTCTCGGCGGCGACCGGCTGCGCGTCGAGGCCACCGTCGAACCCGGCGCCCACCTCCACATCACCACCGCCTCGGCCGCGATCGCCCTGCGCGGCCCCACCCCCGAGCCCGCCACCTACGACGTGCACCTGACCGTGGGCGAGCACGCCGGTCTGCACTGGCTGCCCCAGCCGCTGATCTCCGCCGCCGGCAGCAACCTGCGCCAGACCTGCACCGTCGACCTGGCCGCCACCGCGCGCCTCGTCCTCCGCGAGGAGCAGGTCCTAGGGCGCTTCGGCGAGCCTCCGGGCCGGCTGGCCGTCCGCCTCGTCGTCCACCGCGACGGACACCTCCTGCTCGACCAGCAGACCGCCTACGGTCCGGACGTCCCCGGCTGGGACGGTCCGGCCGTCCTGGCCGGTCACCGCGCCGCCGGCCAGATCCTCGTCGTCGACCCCGAGCTGGAACGTCACCCGCTCCAGGCCCGGCTGTTCGGCGACGGCCCGGCAACCGGCCAGGCCGCGCTGACCCCACTGGCCGGCCCCGCCGCCCTGATCACCGCCCTGGCCCCCGACAGCCTGCGCCTGCGCCACCTCCTGGACGCGGCCCACCCCACCGACTGACCTTCTCGCCTCTCAACCGGCGGTCGCCTTGGCGTAGTGGAACACCTCGGGAGGAAGCCGATGATCCAGACGCCAGACGAAGCGGACGGGCCGCTCACCCTCATGACTCACGTACCGCATGGGCCCCGCGTACGTGTAAGGCGGAGCCCCCAGCCCTTCGTCGCGCTTGGACTGCCTGACGAGCAGATGGACCGTGGACGCGCCCGTCATGTAGCGGCGGGCGGTGGCGGCCGACGAGCGCAGGGTGCTCTGCGACTCCCACTGGAACAGGTCCTCGCTGATCGCCCGGTCGTGGTAGAGCGTGGTGGGGGAGTAATGGTCCTCCGACTTGTCCACGGTGACGAAGAACAGATCCGCCTGGTGCGCCTGCACGTATTTGACCCCTTCCCGCATGTGCGCGGGCCGGTCGATGCCGAAGGCGGCCAGGACCTCGTTCTTGCTGTAGCGGGCGTGCACGTGCAGGGGCACGACCGGGTCGAGAGGCGGGACCACGTGACGCAGGCCGGAGCGCAGCACGTCCGCGAGCTCTGACAGTTCCGCCGCGCGGGCACCCGTGAGGCGGGCGAACCGGGCCTCCATCCCGGAGGTCGGCTCGGTGCCGCCCCACAACATCACGTCGAGCATGGCCATCAGGCGTAGCTCACGCGGCGATCGCGGAGCCCTTCCGGCCAGCACCTCGGTGAGGAAGGCGAGCCGCTCAAGGTCGTCGATGTGCAACATCCTGCCGAAGGCGCGTCCGAGCGCCGCGTCACCCGATGTGGCGCCGAAGCCGGCGGCGTGCCGCAGCGACGCCCAGCCCGGGCGGCTGCGACGGTAGAGGTCCTCGACGTCCAGTCCGGTCTCCTGCAGGAAGGTGGACAGGTTGACGTCTCCGAGGTCGCGGAGTTCGCGTGTCAGGTCCCGCCAGTTCAGGTTGAGCGCCTGCCGGACGTTGTCGAGAACCAGCCGGCGTACGTCGCGGTCCAGGTCGATCACGCAGCCGGCGGGCAGCGTCGGGAAGCCCTGCTCGATCTCCCGCGCGATGCCGGTACGGCTTGCGCCGGTGAGCGCCCGGTAGCGCCGGTCGAAGCGGAACTGCTTGTGCTGGTGGCCGACGAAGTCGAGCACGGTCAGGCATGGTTTGTCGTCGGCGAGCCGCAACCCGCGCCCGAGCTGCTGCAGGAAGACGGTGGCGCTGTCGGTGGGCCGCAGGAACAGCACGGTGTCGATCTCCGGGACGTCGACGCCCTCGTTGAAGAGATCGACGGTGAACACGGCGTTGATCTTTCGGTCTCTCAGGTCGCGCAGCGCCTGGTCGCGCTCGTCACGCAGGCTGTGCGCGGTGACGGCGACAGAGGGGAGCCCGGCCCGGGTGAAGCGGTCCGCCATGAAACGGGCGTGGTCGATGCTCACGCAGAAGCCGAGGGCCCGCATCCGCCCGACGTCGCCGATCTTGCGTTGCACGGTCTCCAGGACCACGGCGGCGCGGCGGTCGTTGCCGGTGTAGACGTTGGAGAGCTGGCCGACGTCATAGCCCTGACCCCGGCGCCAGCCGATCTGACGCAGGTCGGTGCCGTCGTGGACGCCGAAATACTGGAACGGGGCCAGCAGCCCGCGCTCCAGCGCCTCCCACAGGCGCAGTTCGGCGGCTATGCGGCCGTCGAACCAGCCCTTGATGTCCTGGCCGTCGGCCCGTTCCGGCGTGGCGGTCAGGCCCAGGAGCACCTTGGGGCGCACTCCGTTGAGCAGTTTCCGGTAGGTGGCGGCCTCGGCGTGGTGGAACTCGTCCACGATCACCATGTCGTAGCGGTCCGGCTCGGGGAGCGGGTTGGCGTCCAGGGTCTGGATCGAGGCGAACACGTGCCGCCAATGCTCGGGGCGGGCGCCGTCCACGTACAGCTCGCCGAACGTCTCGTCCCGCAGCACCTGCCGGAAGGTGAGCAGGCTCTGCCGCAGGATCTCCTTGCGGTGGGCGACGAACAGCACCGACTCCGCCTGCCCGGCCGCACGCAGGCGCCGGTAGTCGAGCGCGGCGACGACGGTCTTGCCGGTGCCGGTGGCCATGACGACGAGGTTGTGCCACCGGTCGTGGATCTGCCGTTCGGCGTCGAGCTCGTCGAGGATCTCGCGCTGGTAGGAGTACGGGCGGACGTCCACGTGTGCGAAGTCGAGCATGACCGGCCGGCCACCGGCCCGCTCGGCGGACAGGGCGCGGTCGAGCCGCTCGGCATCGTGCGCCGGGTCGTAGGGCTCGAACGACGGATCGCCCCAATAGTCGTCGAACGTGGCGGAGAACGTGTCGATCAGGTGCGGCTGTTCGGCCTGGGCGAGGCGGACGTTCCACTCCAGGCCGTGGCTGAGGGCGGTGCGCGACAGGTTGGAGGAGCCCACGTAGGCGGTGGACAGGCCGTTGCCCCGATGGAACAGCCACGCCTTGGCGTGCAACCTGGTCATCCGGGTGTCATAGGAGACGCGGATCTCGGCGCCCATGGCCGCCAACCGGTCCAGCGCCAGGCGGTCGGTGGCACCGATGTAGGTGGTGGTCACGACCCTCAGCCGGCCACCGCGCTGGAGGAACTCCTCGATCGCCGCCGCCAGGACCCGCACGCCGTTCCACTTCACGAACGCGCACAGCAGATCGACGTGGCCGGCGGAGGCCAGCTCGCGCTTGAGCTCATGGCCGATCTCCGGCTGTCCTCGGCCGTTGACCAGCAACGCGCTTCCGGTGAGGGGAATCACCGGCCGCGCGGGAAAGCTCACGCCCCCGCCCGCGTCCCTGCCCCTGGCGATGCCCAGCAACTCATCCGCGGCCTCGACGAGTTCCTCGGGCGCGGCGGCCTCGGGCACCAGCTCACCGAGCAGGTCGGCGACCCGGTTGACGATCTCCACCTGCCGGGCCAGCCGTACCGTGTCGCTCTCACCGCGCACAGAGCGCAGCGCCCGGCGAGTGAGCGCGGCCAGGTGGCGGGCCAGCGTCTCGTGAGAGTCGGCGAGATCCAACGACCGGCGATCGATCAGCTCGTGATCGGACACCGCACGCAGCCGGGCGTCCACGTCGCGAGTGACCAGATGCTGGTAGACACCAGGCTGAAGATCGCTCATCTCGGCGACTATAGGGCGCGGCCGCCCACCGCGAAATGGTTTACGCCGAGCTCAGGAAACCTCCCCAGGAGTACGGCCCGCCCGCGACTTCGGCCCCGGCCGTCCACCATCTGCTCCAGGAGCACCGACACCGAAAGTGTCGGTGCGGCGGCGTAGTGTCACCGGCATGGCAGCCCTTGGGCGCGGCATCCGCGGCGTGAAGCCCCCGGCTCCCGCGGCATTGGGAAGATGCAGCAGCCTCGCGCATCACCGGAGATGGCCAAAGCTAACCACGGCGCTACTTTTTGTCAGACTGACAAAAACATACGGTCGGGCCATGAGCGACGATCCATGGGAGCCGCCGGCCATCTTGCTCGCCGTTGACCTCGTCATCCTCACCTTGCGTGATTCGCGGCTGCACGTGCTGCTCGTCGAGCGCGGCATCGAGCCGTACAAGGGCACTCAGGCGCTGCCGGGCGGCTTTCTGCAGCACTCGCAGGAGAGCCTGTTCGCCGCCGCTCATCGGGAGCTGGCGGAGGAGGCCGACCTGGACGTCGAGACGCTCCGGCTGGAGCAGCTGGGCGTCTACGACGACCCAGGCCGTGATCCGCGAGGCCGCGTGGTGAGCGTCGCCTTCCTGGCCATCGCCCCGAGGCTGCCCGAACCGACCGCCGGCACCGACGCCGCCGACGCGGGCTGGCGACCCACCGACCTCGTGCTCTCCGGTGACCTACGGCTCGCCTTCGATCATCGCCGCATTGTCACGGACGGCGTCGAGCGCGCCCGGTCCAAGCTTGAGCACTCCGCGCTCGCCACGGCTTTCTGCGGGCCGACGTTCACGATCACCGATCTTCAGGACGTGTACGAGGCGGTGTGGGGCATGCCGCTCGACCCGCGTAACTTCTACCGAAAGATCAAGAAAACCGACGGTTTCATCATCCCGGCCGACTCGGCGCGCAAAGCCACGGCCGGACGACCGGCCCGCCTGTTCAGGGCCGGCCCTCAAGAGGTCCTCCATCCCCCGATGATCCGTCCCGTCGACTCGCCGAACGGAAAGGAGCAGGTGCTGTGAGCCCCGTCGTGATCCTCACCGCCCTAGACCTGGAATACCAGGCGATCAGAGAGAAGCTGGCCGGCCTGCGCCTGCGTCGGCACCCGCAGGGCACCCTCTTCGAGGTGGGCCGCCTGGCGGATGGACGATGCGAGGTGGCGCTGGCACAGGTCGGCAAGGGCAACCACTCCGCTGCGGTGCTGGCCGAACGGGCCATCTCCGAATTCCGTCCGGCGGCTCTCCTCTTCGTGGGCGTGGCCGGCGCGCTGCAGCCGCACATCGCTCTCGGAGACATCGTGGTGGCCACGCATGTCTACGCCTTCCACGGCGGCACCAGCGAGGACGAAGGCTTCAGGAGCCGTCCTCGCGTCTGGCCGACCTCGCATGCCGCCGAGCAGATCGCCCAGCACCTGCACCGCGGCAACTCATGGGCCAAGGGGCTCGACCCGCGCCCGAACGTGCACTTCGGGGCGATCGCCGCCGGTGAGATAGTCCTGAACTCCCGGCTTTCCGAGCACGCCCGCTGGATTCGCGACCACTACAACGACGCACGGGCGATCGAGATGGAAGGCGCCGGCGTGGCACAGGCCGGGCACCTGAACCGGGCGCTTCCCGTCGTCGTGATCCGCGGAATCAGCGACCGGGCCGACGGCACCAAGGAAGCCACCGACCGCGAGCAGTGGCAGCCGCGAGCCGCCGCCAACGCGGCCTCGTTCGCCGCGGCTCTGGCCGAGGAGTTGTTCACCGACGAACCCACGACAAGGAGCTCCCCCATGCCCGAGACGGTCAGGAACATCGCCAAGGGAAACGCGCACGTGGGCGTGCAGGCAGGCATCGTGCACGGCGGCATCCGGATCACCCCTGCGACGCCGCAGCCGGCGGACCTGCCCGAGGCGCTGGCCGGCTTCCGTACCCGCCTCTGGCAGGCGTGGGCGGACGGGCGCCTGGACGAGGCGACGTACAAGGCCGCCGAGACGGAACTGGTCACGGCCGACCAGGCCCTGGAGACGAAGACGCCAGAGCGCAGGAACACGCTGACCCTGGCACTGAAGAAGCTGCGCGGGCTCGTCGGCGACGTGGCTGAGCTGGCCGCCGAGCTGACCGTCATCATCGCCTTGGTCCAGTCCCTGTCATGACAGATCCAGGGCACCGCGTCGAGAACGCGGCCACGGACTCCACGATCGGAGTGCAGGCGGGGACAGTGCACGGCGACGTCATCTACATGACGAGCCCACAAGACCCGCCCGAGAAGAAGTTCCGGGACGGCGTCTCCTTTCTGAAAGGCCGCATGCCGGGCCCCGCTCGACGACTCATCAACGAGGCCAGGGTCGACTACGCCACCAACGAGGTCTTCTTCTACTGGTTGCTCGCCATGGTGAGCGGCCGGACGCGGCACGAGCTGACCAAGGAGGAAGCCGCCCAGCTACGTGACCGGCGCACCATCATGCGACTCTCGGGCGACGACCCGTGGCGGGACGGTGTCCGCATCATCGACCGGCTCCTGGAGTCGGCGGGAAAGGCCGAGGAGGACATCCGGATCGTCGTCAAAGACCTCGACGCGCTCCGCGAACCCCAACGCAGCCTGATCCTCGACCACTTGGAGCTGTACCTCGACGGCCCGATCGAAGACCATCTGTGGCACCTCGCGCTGACGAAGGCCAAGAACGAGCAGATGGCCCATGACCGAAAGGATCGGATCTGGAAGTTCTTCCATCCGGCGCCGAAGAAGCCCGAGCCCTGGGTCCCGAAGCCCCCCGACACACCGGTCGCTACTCGGGCTCAGGCCCTGACCGCGACAGTTCTGCACGTCATGGCGGCCGCGTACCTCGGCTATCTGATCCTGCAGAGCGGTCGCGTCCTTCTGGTGCTCGCCTACGTGCTGGGCATCGGAGGCGCCTACGTCAGTGCGCCGAACGTCGCCGACTGGCGCTTCCGTGTCGTACGCCGTCGCGCCAAAGACTGGGAGTACCTGGGGCCCAGGAGCGAAGCCAACCCCGGCAGCTTCGCGAAGAAGGCCGAGAACCGCATCGACCACTACTTCGCCAGATACCTACCGCCGGGCGTCGACCGTGACAACTGGATGGCCCACACGGCAGGAATCCGCCGTGGCCTGCGCGATGAGATCGCGGCGGTCTACGGAGGAAGGGGGATCGGGGTTGAGCGCCTCGCCTGGCTGATCCGGCACCGGGCGACGCAGGCCAACGCCCGCCATAGAAGAGGCACGCTGCGGAGCTACCGGGAGGAACTCGCCACCCCCGGACGAACGAAGGCTCTGGCGATACTCGGACTCCTCACCCTCGCAGGTGGAGGCGGCTGGGCCGCGGTCAACGCCGTACCGGTCGAGCCCCTGCCGGCAATCGGCACGATCTTGCTTTTGCTGGTCTCCGGGTGGATCGGTTCCCGTGCGTGGCTCCACATCATCCTTGAGCGCCGCCGCCACGCCGCCGACGAGCTCGAAAGCGACGAGACCTACAAGGACGACCTGGCTGCACTGGACCGGTGGCGCGCGAGGATGGCGGACAAACCCCGCGACGAGGAGATGGCCGGCTGGCTGGACTGCGACCGTAAGGCGCTCCTCGACGAGGCGTTGCGGCACTACAGGCTGACCATGAGCCACGTCATCGCGCACGCCTTCATCGAGGCTCCCGCTCGGTCGAGCGCACACGCCCGCCTACAAGGCGGCCCATGGCGCTACAAGAAGTACCAGCTCCTGGTCTTCCTCATCACCCAGGAAGGCGTCCGCCAGGTCACCGTCAAGCTCGACTTCATGAACGGCACCTTCCACGACCGGCAGCGGCTCAACTACCGCTTCGAAACGGTCGCCGCCGTACGGGTCAGTCAGTCGGACAACGACGAACGCGTCTTCCAGCTCTCACTGGTCAACGGTGAGGAGATCAGCGTCGAGGTGAGCTCGGGGATGGAAGAGCTGCAACAGGGAGAGGTTCCCGGAGCGGTGTCCAAGGTGTCGTTGGACGCCGCCGGCCTTCCCCACACGCTCCACGTCCTGGAAGGAATCGCCGCCGAGGGGAAGAGATGGGTCGAACAGCAAGAGCTACGCACGGGAAACCTCACGGCCGCCTTGAATGACGCCGAATAGGCTCTCGCCGAGGGCCTCCTTGGCGCGCGGATCCTGATCAAGTGTCCCCGTAGGCTCTGATCATGGTCGAGAAGGTTGAGGAGATCGTCGCGCTCTTATCGGATCTGAACGATGTGAACGGCGTGCGCGACATGGCCGAGCAGCGTCTGGCGGAAGGTGATGCCGCGTTCGTCGCGGATCTCGGGGTCGCGTTGTTCAGGACGTACGGGGCGGCGAAGCGGCCGATCTGGCAGTACAGGAGTGTCTTCGACTCAGTGTTTCGCCTGCTGACCGTCGCCGCCGACGCAGAGCATCTTGGACATGCCCTGCGTCTCATCGGGACCGTCGCTTCCGGTGACCGCAAGATGGCGCGCTATGCCGCGTCGCTCCTGGCCTCAAGCCGGCCGGCGAGCGATCTGACGCGCGCCTTCGCTGGAGGCCAGGTGCACGCCGGAGGGCTGGAAGAGCTCCGTGCCTGTCTCGTACACGAGCTGGTGCTGCGCGGAGAAGCCGTCGGTGACCTGCAGGGGATCGCGCAATGGGCGACATCTCGGCACCGGGGGCACCACCCCCTGAGCTGGTTGCCGCTGCACCGCTCCTCGATCGAGCAGAGTCCCGATCTCCCCAGCTACAGCGTCCACGGTTCCAGCTATTCCCTACCGTTCGGGCCCTTTGACACCGGAGTCGGTCCCGCTCCCGCGGGGGACGGCGAAACCGCTTCGGCGGTGGAGACCACCACGCCATCGGCGGCGGCAGAGATGGCGAGAGCCGTCGCGAACTGGGCCGAGGAATCCAACGGCCGGATCGAGGCACGCACGTTCGCGCTCAGCGCTGCCGGCGGGTCGATCGCGAAACTTCTCTCCGTGCTGGACTTGGACTGCCTTGCCCCGGAGGGGCAGCGGTCGGCGCCATCGGCCTTCGCCTGCGCTCCCCCGCAGGTCTGGCAGGTCCTCTTCGCCGCAGCTTCCACCGGAGGCGCCTACAACAACGGTCTCCACGGTGCATATGGGCGCCTGGAGGCGTGGAAATCGATGGCGGGACTCTCCGGAGCACCGCAGACCGCTACCTTCGCCGACGTTGAGCGTCACATCCATGACCACCGGTGGTTCACGTTCTCCGCAACGACGAAGTGGTTCGAGCAGGTCGCCTGGGACATCGCCGTCGCGGCCCTGTCACCTGACGGCCGAAGCCTCGCCGTCCTGGCGGCGACCGACACCGACTGAGGGGATCGAGCGGTTGCCAGAACGCTGCGCCGCCGGTGCGTAGCCTCTCCGCGACGGCGCCTTCGACAGCGACCACCTCTCCATGCGGGGATGGCACCACGCGGACGCCAAGACCAAGGGCCGTACCGACCCTGGTGTGGTGTTGTGGCGCCCCACACGCCGGTCGCCTCCGCGTCCGGTCATCTGTTCGATCACTCTGGGCGTGCGCGGTTGCCCTGCCGGTCTTCCAGCGTGGGGCGTGCGAGCAGTTTGTCGATGCTGCGGCGTTCGCGTTTGGTAGGACGCCCCGCGCCCCGAGCTCGGACGGCCACCGCCACGGTCTCCTCGCGCGGAGGGGGCGGAGGGCTCTTGTCGACGTAGCACTCGGCGGCCACGGCGGCGCCGACGCGCTTGGTGATGGCCCGGGAGACGACCACGATGCGTTCGCGTCCATCGTGCCGCAACCGGACCTCGTCCCCGACTCGCAGGGCGTGCGCGGGCTTGACCCGGACCCCGTTGACCCGTACGTGACCGCCCCGGCAGGCGTCGGAGGCGATCGAACGAGTCTTGGTGAGCCGTACCGACCAGATCCAGCTGTCCACTCGCACACTCAGCTGCTCACCTGCCATCCCGACACTGTACTGAGAACGCCGTCCCGCCGACATCAAGCCTGTTCAGGGGCCTCAAAAGGGGCGGCCGAGGATCCCCGCCAGGACGGCTGCCGTGCCCCCGCATTCGAGACCTGACGCCTACGAGAACGGGTCCATGTACGGCCGGTCTCTGACCAGGTCGAAGATACGACGCAGCCACGGCTGTGGAACCGGTGCCAGCCGCTCCAGCGTGCTGAGGAACACTCGCCCGTCAGGACGGAAAAGAGTGTGCGGCAACAGCGGAGGTGGATCGTCGCGGCGAACGCCGGCAGGCATCCCGCGCGCCGCGGGCATGAGCCGCCGATCGTCGTTGAAGGCCATGTACGTCCACACGTCCGCGGCCAGCGGCACCACCGTTCCCGCGGCACCCGGCCAAACCTCGCCGGTCTGCGGGTGCTTCGGCACCAGGGCGATGTCCGTGATCGTGGGGGACAGGCCTGGCCCGGCCAGGACGAGCTGTCGTTCCGGTGGCCCCGTGGGGAGCAGGCTGTCGATCGCCCGGCGAAACGCCGCAGCGACAGGCCCCTCAGGGACGGCTACTCGCCTGCCGGCCGAGATCACCAGCAGGTGCGCCAGCGCCACCGCGACGGCGACAGGACGCACGGCGTCCGGCTGCAGCCACACCACCTGCCAGAACCCGCAGTCGTCGACGCGGGTCGCCACCGGACAGCCGCACTTCGCGCAGGCCAGGTTGGGACCGTATTGGCCGTCCCAGCCGCAGCAACATCCGCCCAACCGCTCCGGGATGAAGACGGTCCCGCGGACGTCGCCGGGCGCGATGGCGATCCTGTTCGAGGGGCCCGTGATGCGGTACGTGAGCAGTCGGACGCCATGTTCTTCCGGCTCGGGTTCGAACGGCTGCCAAGGCCGGCCGTTTCCGGGGTCCACCGCGTATGTTCCCGGTCGCAGCAGATGGGCGAGCAGGTCATGGCCGTACTTCTGGCCGGAGTGGTCAGGGAGCGCCACCCGCGCTACCCGCGCGGTCATCACGGCGCCGCACTCCGCACAGGCAAAAACGACCAAGCAGCCTCCTTCACCGCGAAGCGACACGATCATGGTGACGCAAATCCCGCCTTGTACGGAATTTCGCTACGGGGAGACCGGCGGCCCTGCCGGGCGTCGCCGTCTCCGACCACGTACGGCAGGGCCGGGGCCGGCGGGTCAGCCGGGCAGTCGGTCGGTCCATTCAGTGCTGATCGTGACGGGCCCGCTGGAGTGCGCGGTGCCTCCGCTGAGCGGCGCCCAGACGGAGGTACTGCGGAGCTGTCCGGTCTCCGGGTCGATGGTGAGTGTTTCCTGACCGTCGAGCACCGGCACCTGGAACCGCCGTCCGCCGTCGGCGTCGCCGAGGTCCTGGACGCCGGGCCGGGCGGCGAGTGCCCGGTAGGCGGCGGCGCGGACCTCGGGTGAGACCGGGGCCTCGCTGACCAGTGACAGGAGGGTTTCCATGGCGGCCCACTCCTGCTGTTCGGCGTTCAGCTTGCCGGCGCTGGTGCGCAGATCGCCGTCCGCGATGGCTGACTTCAGCTTCTCGTACAGGTTGTTCTCGTCGCCGGGGAGCTGCCGTAGCTCCTCGAAAGTCATCCGCAGAGGGCCTATCGCGAACGGCTGAGGCTTGTCGGTGAACTGCTTCAGCTTGCCCTCACCCTTGAGCCCTTCGCCCTTCAGCCAGAACTGACCGTCCTTCTTGTACCAGTACTCCTGCTGCGGCTTGCCCTCCTGGGTGATGGTGATGTGCCAGTACGTCCCTGACCCCTCGGGGGCGCGTTCCGCAGAGGTGGCCGCGACGAGCAGGACGTCTCGCGCACCAGCGGCCGACGGGGAGTTCCCCGCCTGGCCGGGGACGATCACCAGAGCGGCTGCCACTGCCACGGCGGCCAGCCCCAGCACGGGCGCCAGTACGCCGGCGCGCAGCAGCTTGCGGCGGGGCCTGGCAGGCTTCGACTCTTCTTGCAGAGCGGTCATCACGAACTCCTTGAGCAGCTGGTGACGGCCCTCAGGAAGATCCCGTTCCTCCGAGAAGATGTTCATTGGGTGCTCTCCTGCATGGACCGGGCCGCGGTGTCGCGGTCGCCATCTATCTGTCGCCGGGTCACGGCGAGTTCCAGCTTTTTCCGAGCCCGGGACAATCGTGATCTGAGCGTCCCGATCGGAATGCCCAGTGCCTCGGCCGCCTCGGCGTAGTCGAGCCCGGCCCCGACGCACAGCAGCAGCACATCCTGTTCATGTCTGCGTAGTCCTCCGATCGCCGTACGCAGCTCGGCCAACCGCTCCTTGTCCGCGATCTGCCCGACCAACTCCTCGGCGAAATCCGGGACGACATCGTTCCGGGGCACCCTGACCATCACCTCCTCGTGACGCCGTCTGGCCCGTCGCAGGTTGCGAGCCACGTTGGTGGCCACCACGAGCAACCACGGCCGCAACGAACCGCCGTCCGGGGCGAGCCGCTGCCGTAGCCGCCACGCCTCCAGGAAGGTCAGCGACACCACGTCGTCGGCCACCGACCAGTCGCCGGTCATCCGGTAGGCGTGGTTGTAGACGGCTTTGGCGTACCGGTCGAAAAGCTCCTCGAACGCGCGTTGATCGCCATCTCGTATGCGGGCGCGCATGTTCACATCCACACACTGCACTGTCCGCGGACGCGGGCGAGTTCCCGATCGGCCGGTTCGGATCGGACCTTGTCGTGATGGAGCGGCTACGAGCGACGGTGCCCTGGACCTCTCCCGCATGTGGATTCTTCGTAGATCAGGGCGTTAAGGGGGCATACCGTCCCTTCCCTGGTCGAACGTGTATCGGCTTCATCAGCGCCCTGACGTCGTACTCGCCGACCGCGGCCATGACCACGACAGGTGCCGCCACCTGGTCCGCGAGCTGCAGATCCGCCCTCTGTTCGCCTGCCTGGGGAAACACCGTTACGTGGTCGAGCGGACCTTCGCCCTGCTTCATGCGTTCTGACGCCTGCGCATCCGCTGGGGGGTCCACGACGACATCCACGAAGCGTTCCTCACGCAGCTCTAAGCCAGGCTGTACCGAAACCTGTACTCCCGACGTCAGGCGAGACACAAGCTCAGCGCTCTACCTCAGTTAGGCCCTGAGGTGCGGAGACGTGCGGCCGCTCGCGAGCGAAGAGCGCGCCGAGAGCCGCGGCGAGAAGGGGAAGGCCGCCTACGACGCCCATGATGGCCGGCCACGGGGTCTCGAACGGCACCCGTACTGGCTCCTCCCACGTGGTCCGCATCGTCAGAGGCCACAGCAGCAACATCCCGGCGGGACACCCGACGATGGCGCCGAGGACTGTTCCGCACAGGGCGCTCATACCGGCGCGGGAGGCGCAGAACCACCGAAAGGCCCCGGCCGATCCACTACCGGCCCGCCTCATGACCCGGGCCTGGCGCGAGTTCGCGGCCCTGCCGAAGCCGGACGTCAGCGCGCACACGAGGGCGGCGAGGAACGCCGCCACGGTGATGGGCAGCCACCCGATCGAAGCCTCGAAGCCCCGTTCGACGTAGATCTCCGCGACTGCGTCGTCCAGTCGATCGTCGAGGCGCTGCTGCTCCTGGGCCGTGACTCGATGGAGGGTGGGGTCGACGATCAGCTCGCTCGGTTGGAGCTGATAGCCGAGATCCCGGACGATTTTCGAAGGGACGAAGATCGTCTCCATGTGGGGGTCGGAGGTCCTGGCGACGATCGCTCGGACGGTCTTGCTCGCCGTGGTCTCATCGTTCTTGTCGATCTCGTAGGCGAGGTCCACCGAGTCGACCTTCACGTCGGCCGACGTGATCACCACGGCCGTGCCCTCGTCGTAAGGCGTCGACTGATCGCCCGTGAGGTACCGCAGCAACTTCTCGTCACCGATGGCCTGATCCCAGTAGACGGCCTCCTCTGGCGTCTCGACGTGCTCCGCCGTGGCGCGGAAGAACCAGGATGGGTCTGGAACGGTCTCGCTCTGGGCGATCGGCACGCCGGGCAGTTCCCGCTCCATCGCCGCTCGTACGGTGGCCGCGTCCGCGGCTGAGAAACCCCCCAGGTGCGCAGGGCTTGACTGCACCAACAAGCTGCCGGGCCTCCCTGAGGGAAGGTATTCGGCCCTGCTCTGCGCCGTTTCGCCGACCGCGATGACCGTCAGCGCGAGGCCGAAGGCCGTCACCGTCATCGCCAGCGTGATCGCGAGCACCGCACGGGATCGACGGTGGGCCAGATCGCGGACCGCCAGGCGAAGAGGCAGCGGCAGCCGTTCCGCGAACGGACCGAGGCTCTCCAGCAGCCACGACGGCAGCGGGCCGAGACCGGCGGCGAGCAGAGCCGCGCCGATGAGCGTGATCAGTAGGAAACCGAAGAAATCGATGGCGCCGTAGCGTGAATCTTCACGCGCCAGCCACGCGCCGAGCCCCATCATCCAGAAGCCCACGAACGACGCGAACAATCCTAAGACGACGGCTCTTCGACTCATCAACGTGTGACGGTTGGCCGGGGCGGAAAGCAACGCGGTAGGAATGGCCCCCGCCGCGGTCATCAGAGGAAGGCCCACGAGGATGACGACGATCAGGGCCTCGAAGACGTAGAACTCAAGATCGGACAGCATGCCGGAATAGTAGTGAGCCGTCACGGCGTCGTATACGCGCGTCCGCCACGCTGGTGCGGCTCCTCCACGAGACCTGGGAACGTCCGCGCAAGTTGCCGGCTCGGCCGACAACGGCATTTCCAGGTAACCGCACCTACTCAAAGGCCGATGTTGTCGGCGGGGTGGCTGCGGTAGTGGTCGGCGGCGGCGGCGGCGATGTTGCTCCAGCCGATAAGAGGGCCAGGCCGGACCTGCGGCTGAGAAACCGCAGGCCAGGAGCCTGAAGCCGTTCCAGATGAGTGCCCTCAGGCAGAACTCGCCTTAGGAGTCCGACGGACGACAAGACCACATCATGCCCTCTGCCTGCATCTTTGTAGATGGGGCAGAGCGTGCGACGTTCGGCGGAAAGATATCGGAAAAGATCGCGGCTGCTGATGTGGTGGCTGTCGCCATCTTGGAATGGCTGGCCCGCTGCTTGAGGGTCTGTCGGGGACTTAAGGCAGGCGCTGTCACGCCGGTGAATCGTTGAGAGGCCATGTCCAACTGGTGGCCGCACGTGAGGCGCACCGGGAACGCCCTGGAGACCCGCCGGCCAGGCGTCAATCCAGATTGCGGCAAGCCCAGACAAGGGTTCGTGATCACGGACTCCACGAAAGTCCCTGCGGGATGACCCCTGCTTCGCGAAGCTCACGTGGCGAGACGACCCTGGCGAGGGGCGGGCGAAAGCCCTTCTTGGAATATTTCGATATAGCGGATCGACAGGGGGTGCGTTCATAAACCATGGACAGTGAAACTCTGCGGCTGGCGGAGCCAGGCACTGAAGGGGTTGGCCCGCCAGCCGCGCCCGCCAGCCGCGCCCGCCAGCCGCGCCCGCCAGCCGCGCCCGCCAGCCGCGCCCGCCAGCCGCGCCCGCCGGCTCAGGCGGCAGGAACACTGGCGACGAGCCCGCCGTCCACGACCAGGTCCTGCCCGGTGATGTAGGCAGCCTCGTCAGAGGCCAGGAACGCCACCGCCGCCGCGACGTTGTCGGCGTGACCGAGGGCGCCGAGCGGTACCTCGGCCGAGTTGCGTGCCTCGCTGCCCGGGTCGGGGTTGGCGTCGCGGTACATCTCGGTGTCGATGTAACCCGGGCTGACCGAGTTGACCCGGATGCCGCGCGGCGCGAGGTCGGCGCCCAGCGTCCGGGCGAGATTGTGGACGGCTGCCTTGCTGGCGGAATACACGGAGGCGACGGACAGCCCGCGATACAGCGTCCAGGACGCGTTGATGACGATCGCGCTGCCGTCCCCCATCAGCGGCAGCGCCTTCTGGATGGTGAAGAAGACGCCCTTGAAGTTGACGCCGACGGTGTGGTCGAACTCCGCCTCGGTGATCTCGGCGCTCGGTTTGAACACACCCACGCCGGCGTTCGCGAAGACCGCGTCCAGGCCACCGCGCCAGGTTTCGATCCGCCGCATCAGAAGGTCGAGGTCCGCCGGGGAGGCGACGTCGGTTCGAACCGCGAGCACCCGGCCCGTGCCGGACTCTGGCAGGGCGTCCGTCAAGCGGGCGGCCGCAGTGTCGAGACGGACCTGGTCGCGTCCGGTGATGACGACGTACGCGCCTTCGCCCAGGAGCCTCTGCGCCGTGGCGAAGCCCATGCCACTGGCCCCGCCGGTGATCAAAACGGTCTTGCTCAGGAATCGGTTCATGCGGCAATCCTCAAGCGGATCGTCCGTTTCCAGCAGTTCCGGCTGAACCTAGGTCTGGTACCACCACCTTCAGGCGCTCGCCATCAGCTCCGACAGCCGCGCCCCGGTGGCAGTGCCCGGCTGCGGAGTGTGCAGCATCAGCCGGTGTCCTGGCCGGTCGGGCAACGACAGTGACCTGTACTCGAAGAGCAGCTCACCCGTCTCCGATGTGCGGACGACCTTGACGCCCTCAGTCGCATTGCCGACCGGATGCTCGGCCCAGATCTCGGCGAAGGCCGGACTCGCGGCGCACATGTCGGCGGCCAGCCTGTCGAATTCCAGGTCGTCCGGGTAGCGGGCCGCGTCGGCGCGGAACTGGCCGACGATCATCCGGGCCGCATCCTCCCAGTGGGTCAGCGAGGAGCGGAAGCGGGCGTTGGTGAAGAAGCTCACCAGGCAGTTGTGGTCGTGGTCCGAATAGCCGAACACCAGCTGCGCGGCGCGATTGACCGCGACCAGGTTCCAGTGCCGGTCGAGGATGTAGGCCGGGGACGGGAGCCAACCGTCGATCAACCGCTGCAACTCCGCGGAGACCGGCCGGTCCGACGGCTCGGCCTGGGGCGGGTTGAGCCCGGCGAGCAGGTACAGATGTTCGCGCTCCGCCGTGTCGAAACGGAGCACCCGCGCGACAGCGTCCAGGACCCCGGCCGACACGTGGATCTCCCGCCCCTGCTCCAGCCAGGTGTACCAGGACACTCCTCCCCCCGCGAGCACCGCCACCTCCTCGCGCCGCAGCCCCTTGGC
This sequence comes from Nonomuraea sp. NPDC051191, assembly GCF_044455665.1. Lineage (NCBI taxonomy): Bacteria > Bacillati > Actinomycetota > Actinomycetes > Streptosporangiales > Streptosporangiaceae > Nonomuraea > Nonomuraea sp. NPDC051191. The sequence continues at coordinate 197,119 of NZ_JBITEZ010000004.1, forward strand.
GCGGCGACCGGAGCCGGCGGGCATACCGACGTCGTACGGAGTCAACCTGGCCCTGCGCGACCTCAGGAACTCGCGGATCTCGGCACTGCGCCGTTGCCGGGCCTCTACCGGAAGTCGGGAAATATCCACTCGCCCATCGTAGGAGCTTCCGAACAGCCCCTCCGTACTACTGACACCCTGATGGCGAAGTCACCCGCGGGCTCTCTGTGGCAGCGACCGGCGATATACCGGGAAACGTTGGTCACAGTCGCTCGATCACAGCCATACAGCGTCGGCCGTGAGGCAAGGCTCTTGACTGGCGTTTTCGCTGATCGAGGGCACGTTGCTCGGCCTCTAAAACTCCAGGTCGACACGTGAATCCAGGCGGATGGTCAGAAGGGTACCGATAGGCGGACATCGGAAATACTGGTCGATGGCCACGTAATCTCTTGATCTTGCCGTTTCTATCGGAGCTACGGCAGTCCTGCTTTGTGACGGCTGGCCGCCGCGCAGAACGAATTCGATGGCCTCGCCGCTGTGGGGGCGTCCGTACCGTCAGCCCCGGTTGGGTGGTGTTCGAGAGTCACCCGGTCTGATCATCGGATCGGACCAATCGGCGTTCCCAGGCCAGGGCCGCGACCACACCGATGGCATAGGCGACCAGGTCCCATGGGTCGGGGAACGCGCCGACCAGGACACCGCCGATGCCCGGCGGGGTCATGCCGACTATTTGGTAGAACTCGACGGCGGCGGCGATCGCGGCCGTGGCCAGGGTGCGGCGTGCGGCGGTGGTGCGCCACAACAGCCCCAAGAACGCGTAGACCAGCATGGTGGCGACGACGTCGCTCACGTAGCCGCGGATGAACGGTTGTCCCGGGCCCCGGTAGAAGAGGACGAACGCGCCGATGGCGAGGGCGACGCCACCCAGAAGGACCATGGCGCGGCGCATGAGATTGACATCTTCTCCGAATCTCAACGATCAGGACGAACCTGATCATAGAGCTCGTCACCTATGGCGGCATGCTCATTGCGTCAGGTCGGCGACCGCGGTGGAGTGCCATGGCGACGGCATGCCAGCACGCTGGAACGTAGTGACGATTCATCCGTAATGAGACCCGACCAGATGAAACAGGGGGTTACGGTGCGCTCAGCACCGTCTCGATGACCGCGCCATGGCCGATCCAGCCAGGCATCGGCGCTGCTTGATCTCATCGCCGATGCCCTCATCCCACATCCTCGCCCAGCCACCCCCCGCTCCTCGGCTCCGCCCCGGAGCACGATGGTGTCCGGCGTGTGATCCAAATGCCCAGCCACTTCCGTCGGGTAGGTTCCACTTCACTCCGTCGGTACCACCCTGGCCTGTCCGCCCACCCAGACGCCGCATGACCGTCCGCCTGGAAATTCCAAGGCCGCCGCCTGTGGAGTTGGCCCGATTGGTGGACACCTGATCTCTGCGCGGCTCCAGCCGAACGGTAGCCCGCGAGGGCAATAGGTGAGGCCCGGGGACACTGGGCACACCGGCCACGATGGATGTAACCACCAGACGGCCGCCCCTGTTTCCCGACTGCCGTCCAGAGCGGCGACTCAGGTCCCGGTCAAGATGCTGCGGCGCTCGATCATCAGCACGTCCCGCCAGAGACCGTGGTGACAGCCGATGCGCTCGCGGGTGCCCACGACGCGGAAGCCGAGCGCCTGGTGCAGGCTCAGGCTTGCGGCGTTCTCCGGGAAGACACCCGACTGGATCGTCCAGACGCCGGCGTCCACGGCGGCGGCGATGAACGCCGCCAGCAGCGCCCGGCCGATGCTGGCGGCGTCCACGGCGGCGGCGATGAACGCCGCCAGCAGCGCCCGGCCGATGCCACCACACTTCAACGCCGTGATCTATGCCCTTGATCTGCTGCTTCCCATTGTCGATCTGGGCCAGCAGTTGGCGTTCAACCCAAGAGGAGCGACGCAGTGGCTCTCTTGCGGGCTGGCTGCGGGCGCTGCCCGATCCAGCCGACGCCGACATCAAGGTCACCCGACGAGACCAGCTCGGCGGCCTCCTGCATGGAGTACGCCCAGGTCGCATGAGGAGACACAAAATTCGGCACCCACAGGCAACCGCCGCCCCGCCCGTTCGTGTACGGGCGGGACGGCGCCTTCACAACCGAGGCGCCCAGGATGGCGATCGAAACCGTGACCGAGGAGCCGGCGTGATCAGGCCAGGGCGATCAAATCGGCGTAGCCGTCGTTCCACAGGTCTTCGACCCCGTCGGGCAGCAGCAGCACCCGGTCCGGCCGAAGCGCTGCGACAGCCTCCTGGTCGTGCGTGACCATCACCACGGCGCCCCGGTACGCGGTCACAGCCGCCAGCACTTCGGCCTTGGAGGCCGGGTCGAGGTTGTTGGTCGGCTCGTCCAGCAGCAGTACGTTGGCCTGGGAGCTGACCAGCCCGGCCAGCGCCAGCCGGGTCTTCTCCCCGCCCGACAGCACCCGGACAGGCTTGTCCACGTCGTCGCCGCTGAACAAGAACGACCCCAGCACCGTCCGGGCCTCGCCGTCGCTCAAGTGCGAGGCGGCGCTGGCCAGGTGCTGTCCGACCGTGTGCGCTGGGTCGAGCGTGTCGTGCTCCTGGGCGAAGTAGCCCAGCCGCAGCCCGTGCCCGTGCACGACCCGTCCCGAGTCGGGCCGCTCGTACCCGGCCAGCAGCCTGAGCAGCGTGGTCTTGCCCGCGCCGTTGAGCCCCAGGACCACGAGCCGGCTGCCCCGGTCGACGGCCAGATCCACCCCCGCCAGCACCGGCCGCCCGCCGTACGACTTGGCCAGGCTGATCGCGCCGAGTGGCGTGCGGCCGCTGGGCGCGGGCTCGGGCAGCCGGATGCGGGCGACCTTCTCGGCGACGCGGGGCGGGGGAGTCTCGGCGAGCATGCGGTCCGCGCGCCGGGCCATGTCCCTGGCCCGGGTCGCAGTGGCCACGTTGGAGCGCATGCGGCCGGCCTGGGCATGAAGCGCTGCGGCCTTGCGCTCGGCGGTGAACCGCAGGCGCGTCCTGCGACGGTCGTCGGCCTCGCGGTCGGCGAGGTAGGCGTGCCAGCCGGTGTTGCGCGTCTCCAGGGCGCCGTGCTCAACGTGCCAGACGCGGTTGACCACGTCGGCCAGCAGTCCGGTGTCATGGGTGATGAGGACCAGGCCTCCGGAATGCCCGGCCAGGAAAGAGCGTAGCCAAGCTATGGAGTCGCCGTCGAGATGGTTCGTCGGCTCGTCGAGCAGCAGGGCGCCGGGCTCGGCGAACAGCACCCGGGCAAGTTCCACGCGGCGGCGCTGCCCGCCTGACAAGTCGCCCACCGGCCGGTTCAGCACCCGGTCGGGCAGGCCGAGCCCGGCGGTGACGCGGGCGGCCTCGCCCTCAGCCGCATACCCGCCGCGGGCCTGGAACTCGGCCTCAACCCGGACGTAGTGGGCCATGGCCCGCTCGTCGCCGCGCTCGGCCAGGTCGGACCCGGCGGCCCGCAGGCGGCGGACCGCCTGGTCGAGGCCGCGGACGGACAGGACACGGTCGAGGACGGTGACGGCCGGGTCGGCGGCGGCCGGGTCCTGCGGCAGGTAGTCGACGGGGCCGGTACGGACGATCTCGCCGGCCGCAGGCGGGAGCACTCCGGCAAGGGTCTTCATAAGGGTCGTTTTGCCGGCGCCGTTACGGCCGACCAGGCCGACGCGGTCGCCGGGGGCGACGTGGGCGGTGACGCCGGACAGCAGGAGGTGGGCGCCAGCACGTACGTCGACGCCACGTAGGGTAAGCATGGAACTGCACTCCGGATTTGCTAGAGGACACACGGGTGGCGTGGAACCGGGTGTCCTGGCTAGGAAATTCGGGGCACAGACATGAGGCCGAGTGTAAGGACAGGCCGTGATGGTTCGCCATCCATTTACCGGCCGCTCACCTTGCCGGCCGCTCGCGGCCCTGGTCAAGATGCCCCGATCCGGTGTAGGGCTCGAATGTTCGATTCATGCGGTGACCTGCAGTTCTGGCACATTGCGCCTGCTGAAAACGTCATCCACGCAGCTCAAGCGGCATGTGAGTATTCGTGGAGGGCTCCGCCGAGCCGGTCTCGTCGGCGTACCTTCAGGTCGACGATTCTGGCTGGATCGGTGGTCCTGGGGTGAGGCCGTTGAAGGCGTACGGGTTGCGCCTGCCGGACAGATCCCGTGAGCGCTTCTCCAACGCGCTCGGTCGGCGTCGCGCCGGCGCGGCAGGGCGAGGCCGACCCGCGGTTTGCAACGGCAAGGCAGCCGTGGAACGGCGGTTGCGTCCATCGGAGTGGTGTACGAGTTTGGCCTGGTCACAGGCGTGGCGTCGTGAAATGAAGACGGCCATCGAGTGATCCTTCGAGTAGCAAGATCAAGATCGAAGAAGAACCAGACGATGGCCGCCGACAACAGTGTGACGCCCGCCCAGTGGCTGGCGAAGCAGATCGAGACCGACGACCCGGATCTGTTGGCGATCCATGGTGAAGACCATGGCCGAAGCGTTGATGTCAGCCGAGGCCGACGGCCTGTGCGGAGCCTCTTATGGAGAGCGCAGCAGCGAGCGGACCAACTCCGGCAACGGCTACCGGACGCGCGAGTGGGACACCCGCGCCGGCACGATCGAGCTGGCCATCCCGAAACTCCGGTCCGGCTCGTACTACCCTGACTGGCTGCTGGAACGCCGGCGGCGCGCCGAACAGGCGCTGGTCAGCGTCGTCGCCACGTCCTATCTACTCGGGGTCTCGACCCGGCGCGTCAATGCCGTTGCGTTTGCATGCATAGTGGAGTAACTCCATCACTATGGGTGAAGAAGGCTGTCCAGAGGTGGGATTGAGCGTTCTCACGCGATGGTGCCCGCCGGAGCTGATAGATCCGGCCATCGCCAAGTGCGGGCGGTATGAGCGGAGACGTCGCCTGCTCTCGACCCGGATGATGGTCTACTTCGAAATGGCGCGCTGCCTGTTTCCGCATCTGGGCTACGAGCACGTACTGCGCGAGCTGGTACCCGCCGACGCCGAAGAGACCGGCCTTTGGCACGTCCCCAACAAGTCCTCGCTGTGTCGTGCCCGGCGACGCGTGGGGCCAGCCGTGCTGCAGGAAGTCTTTGACCAGGTCACCGGCCCGATGGCCAGCCTTGATGCATGCCCATCAGCATTCTGGCGAGGACTTCGACTCACTGCGTTCGACGGCACCGCGCTCGCCGTCGCCGACACTCCAGCCAACGCCGCAGCCTTCCTGCGCAAAGGCGCTAACATCCTGGAGAAATACGGATATCCGCAGGTAGAGCTCGGTGTCTTATTCGAGATCGGGACACACTCGATCATCGCCGCAGCGGTCGGCGAACGTGACGACAACGAGATAACCCTCGCCAGCCAACTCGTGCCAGCCACCGGTCCGAACACCCTCGTGCTAGCCGATCGCAACATGCTGGGTGTCGAGTTATGGCATGCCTTTACCAGTACCGGCGCCCACCTCCTGTGGCGCATCCGGCCCAAGGTGGCCCGCCATCGCGTCGGTGACCTGCCCGACGGCAGCTACCTCGCCACCGTGCGCATCGGCTCAAACCGAGCCAAGCAACGCCGACGAGCCAACCGCGATATACCCGCCCAGGTCACCGTCCGCGTCATCGAATACCACCTCGGCGAAGGGCGGAAACTCTACCGACTGGCCACCTCATTACTCGACCCCACCCTGGCTCCAGCCAGCGAACTGGCCGTCCTCTATCACCAACGCTGGGAGGCCGAAGTCGCCTACGCCGAACTGAAGACACAGCAGCGCGGCACGGGCACCGTCTTACGCTCCCACTATCCGGACGGCATCCGCCAAGAGATCTGGGCCCAGCTGATTGTGCACCACCTCACCCAGACGCTTATCTACCACGCAGCCCAGGCGACCCCGCCCATCGACCCCGACGAAATCTCATTCCGCAGGGCTCAACAAGCCGTCCGACGTAACCTCGGCCGGCCGCTATCTCCCCGTTGGCAACGCCGAGCACTTCACCGGACAGTCACCGAATTGCGTTCCCACCCCGTCGAGGACAGACGCCATCGGCACTGCCCGCGCAGACTCAAACGCGTCAGCGCCCGCTTCGCCCGCCTCAGGCCCGGCTCACGCTCTTCCTCTCCATCGACTCCACTACCGACCGTCACTCTCGCTGGCAAACCGCCATAAGGCAACGGCATTGACCCGGCGCGTCGACAAGCTGGTCGAGCAGCTCGGTATCAAACACATCTCCAAAAGCCAGGTCTCGCAGATGGCCAGGGTGCTGGACGAGCAGGTCGAGGCGTTCCGCACCCGTGCGCTGGACGCCGGCCCATACACGTTCGTCTGGCTGGACGCGCTGACGCAGAAGGTACGCGAGGGCGGGCGCACCATCAACGTGCACGCCCTGGTCGCCACCGGCGTCAACGCCAACGGCCAACGCGAGGTGCTCGGCCTGGAGGTCACCTCCGCTGAGGACGGCGCCGGCTGGCTGGCGTTCCTGCGCAGCCTGGTCGCGCGCGGCCTGTCCGGCGTCCAACTGGTCATCTCCGACGCCCACCGCGGCCTCGTCGAGGCCATCGGCGCCAGCCTGCCCGGCGCGGCCTGGCAGCGCTGCCGCACCCACTACCTCCGCAATCTGCTCACGTGCGTCCCGAAGTCAGCGCAGCCGTGGGTGGCCACCCTGGTGCGCACCATCTTCGACCAGCCCACCACCGAACAGGTCCGCGCCCAGCACGCCAGGGTCATCGACGCCCTGGAGGCCAAGTTTCCGGCTGCGTGCGAGCATCTGGACGCCGCCCGCGAGGATCTACTGGCTTTCGCTGCCTTTCCCCGCGAGACCTGGCGCCAGATCTGGTCGAATGACCCGCAGGAACGGCTGAACAAAGAGATCCGCCGCCGCACCGACGTGGTGGGCATCTTCCCCGACCGGGCCGCGATCATCCGGCTGGTCGGCGCGGTACTGGCCGAGCAGACCAGCCGGATGGACCGAGGCCCGCCGCTACATGGGCCTGGACGTCCTGGCCAAAGCCCGCGTCCGACTCATCGCCAGCGACACACCGACCGGGAACCCGCTTCCGCAGACACTTACCGCTTAATCTGCAGAAAAGGGATCACTCGAAGATCGATTCATACACCACATCCGTGGACGTGACCGGAACGGCTGCTCGGCCGGTTCGCCGACGTTCCCACCGTCGCTGGCTTCCGTCCTGGCAGATCAGCGCCCCGGCTGAGGCGCCCCGTTACCGATCAAGAAGATCAACTGGAGGCCGATCTCTAGTTGGGTTGCGTGCACCGGCCCAGCCGATGTCGCACGAAATTCGGATGAGCTTCGCCGATATCGATGCTGTTCTCATCAAGAGCGTTGGCGATGTGGAAACGACCGGTGTCGAAGATGAACTCCACAGCGAGGGTGCCGTCCGCCAGGTCGTGACGTGATGATGGCCGCCACTCAAGCAGAGCAACCTCGCGGAGTTCCTGGCCGACGAAGGGCTGGAGGCGCTCGTCGGTGTCGGACCAGCCTGGCGTCTGCTCAAGGTATTCCCAGCCGCTGATCGCGGCCGTGGTGTCGATGGTGTTCCAGCCGATCGATAGCTCATCGAGCTTCCAGTGGCAGATCTCCGCCTGGATGCCGTCGAAGTGCAGGACGACGGGGCAGTCGGCGAACCAGTCCCCGTCCTCGACGAATCGCACGAGCGCGAACCCCGTCAGACGCCGGCCACCAAGCGCGGCCAGGCCAGGTCCATGTTCCTCGCAGATGGCTTCGAGCCCGACGAGAAAGGTTGGCTCGAAGCCGGAGATGCCCATCACGGTAGCGATTGTTCAGGTTCATCACGGAACCAGCCAGTCGATATCTGCCGACAAGCCGTGGGCCAGCGTGGCCCGGCTTGGCATCAGAGTCCACAGATGACGCGAGCGGTTGACGCGCCCTTCGACCGAGCCGGAAGTAAGGGAGAGCCAGACCTGCCAGGGCAGCGTCGAGATTGCGGTGAGTTTCCTCTGGCGAGCGAGGAGCGTTGGTGTTCACGCCGCAGGAGTGAACACCGTGGCTCTCATATGGGCTGGTCGCAGCCAGCTGGGCTCTGGTGGCCACGGTTGTCCCGGCGTGGGGACGCGTGCTCGGCGAGTGAGCTGCACGTCCAGTAGGGGTTAGGCAGGTATTTGGCACGATCATCCGTGGCGTTGGTCCAGTGTCCGGGCGGTTGTAGCGGGTACCGGAGGTCGAGATGGCGGCAAATTGGGGCCTGAGCTGGGGAAACGCCTTCAAGATCATCCGGAGCATATCCTCTGATCATGGTCTTACGGCTGCACGCGGACACCGTCGACTGCCTATCAAGGTCCACAAAACAAAAGACCTGTGGCTGTGAAACCGCAGGTCAGTGGCTATAAATGCCGATCTAGGTGAGTGCCCCCGGCAGGATTCGAACCTGCGGCACCCGCTTTAGGAGAGTGAGGGCTTTTCTCTTCCTGCAGGCAGATTGAGCTGGGAAAATAGCCCACACATGGCGTGGGCAGTGCAAGATCGTCCCTCATATATCCCCGGCTCGATCGCGAGATCAACCACGTAGCCGGTAACCCCACCCGGAGCGTGGTGATCTGGCGTGAGTGGCTGCGGCAGTACTTAAGCGCGCACGCAAAATCTCTTTCAGCGCACCCGGACCTGGAAGGAGTTCACCGATCCCGACCACGATGCCAAGCTGGACCGCATTGAGGAGGTCACTGCCTCGCTTCATGCAATGGTGTCTTGCCTTCGACCAGTTTGGGTCGCTGTATCCGGCCTCAGTTGGGCTCCGGCTGGGCGGTACGGGGTCGGCTGAAGTAGCAGCGGGCGACCTATATTCGCACCCACGGCGTGCGCTACCTTCCATGGCTGCAGCAGCCTGGGCGAGGACCAGCTGTGGGGCATAATCTGGGAGCGCAAGTGCGGCGCCAACACGCTCGCGGCGCTCAAGACGATCAGATCGGCCCGCCCCGACGGCGCGCCGATCTACGGTCAGACATACTGCACTGTCACGTACCGAGGCGACTCATCAGCCCTTCGATCTCAGCCCAGTTTGTCTGACGGCCACGTATTTCCTGAATCCACTGCTGCCTAGAACTGTACGCAGTCTGGACCCAGTCTTCCCCATGGTCGTACGCTGCTCCGAACTCACGGGCATCCTCACGAGCTTCGCGCTGTGCCCGCTCCGCCTTGAGCCGGATCAGCACCTGTTCGACCTTGTCGAATTCTTTGGGCAATTTCTCGGCTGCGTCATGCTTAGTCAAAAACTCCAAGAGCTCATGAATTGACACTAAGTTGTGGGCGTCAATCTCCTCCAGCATCGCGTATTCCGCGAGCTCGTCCAATGCGCATGCCACAAGTCGACCCGTCAAATGAGCATATTCCGCGCCCAGCGTCTCGTCGAGCATCATAAAGTGCTCGTAGGCCCCTTGCCAGTTATCTAGTTCGAGCTGCTCCTCTACCTCGTAGAGAAGGTCCTCTCTAACACCCTGGCTAAATTGTCCGGCATGCTCATCGGGGATCAGCGAACTGGCCCTCATCGTCGCCGCAAGGCTGGAAATATGAGAGAGATGTGAGCTGCGGCGGAGGTCAAAATCTGTCCTGTTCGTGACGTATTCGGCCAGTGGAGCGTAGTCGAGATCTTCCGCTGTCTCTAGAATCCATTCCAGGTGTCGCGCCGTGCTGTCGTCCTCGTCGGAAAGAGAGTCCTCGACAGTATCGACCGTGTCCAAAATCGATCTCGCGACGTCGACACGGCACTCCCTGAGCTGCCGCAGAATGCCGTCTGCGCCATGGCTTTGGGCGGTATACATGAGCCGAACAATTTGTCCTGCGTCGATGAAGCTGGCCAAGAGCGCGGGCAGTCGGGTGCGACCTTCGTTCATGTGGTGACGCAGGTAGTCGACGATGGATGGGTTGTGAAAAGATACTCCGCCGTCGTCGATTGTGATCATCGACCCAGCCAATATCCTCAATGCCTTACGGAAAAGCCGCTTCTCACTGGGTAGGTTAAGCTCCTTGCAGTACCTCGACCACGACTCTTCTAGGTCCGCCAGCGCAGCCCCTCTGCCGAACGTGAACAGCACCTCCAAGATATGAACGGCTTCGTCGTTCAGCTCGTTCTCCACGACGCGTTCCCAGATACGACGTGGGTTGTCCAAGTTCTCCAGTATGACCTTCGCGACGTTCTCTGCCGGGCCGGCGAGCATCAGCGTATCGCCGATGAGCCGCGGACTAAAGTTGGGGTGACGTAGAATTTTCCACCATACGTCGCGATCGGCGAAGCGAAGCTTCTCCGCAGCTGAGATCTTCGCATAATAGACATGGTTGTAAAGGATCTGCGCGCGGACCTCAGGTGTCATGTCGGTCAGGTGAACCACGCTCAGATCCGGCGTGAAGTCCTCCTCCCCGAGTCGGCCATGCCGTTGACGAGTGTGTTCAAGCAAGTAGTCCCGAGTCGTCATGATGAGCGCTTTGTCCGCCGAGACCTCAATCTCTCGCATAAGAGACACCAACCGGGCATCCTCGTTCTTGTTGAGATTGGGCTCCAACGTCGTTTGGCCGACAAAGTCGTCATAGAGGAAAAGCTGCCGCACGCCGTCACGCCAGATCTCATTCACCTCGCTGACGTCTTGGGAAATCTCGTATGCTTCATATCCGTCACTAATGAGGCGAGCCGCGAGCATGCACGCCACCGTCGTCTTGCCAACGCCGGGGACTCCAGTGATGACGCAGACGCGTCGCCTATCGAGCACGTCGCGTGCTCGTTCGAAACCATGGTGCGGTACGAAGGTCTCAGCCACACGCGCCACCTTCGTCCGCAGTCTTGAAGACCGTATATACACGTCTTGATTGAGCACTGTCTGCAGGACAGCGGTGTTGCTCAACCAGAGCCGAAAATGTCGCTTTACCACTTCGGGATGGCCTCTAAGCAGTTCGACGAGTTGCTCGACGCCGTAGAGATCCCCTGTGGAACGGACGAACGGCTTCAATCTGTCGCGGAGCTTGTCCTTGCCGGGAACGTTCAGTTTGACGCTGGTGGCTAAAAGGTAGCGGCTCGGGTTGAGTTTCCTAATCTTTGGCAGTTCTTCCTTTGTCATGCGATTGATCAGCTGTGCCTGACTGCTGCTCTGCCAATGCTTACATTGCAGCACAATCGTCTGTCCGGCTTCACTCACGTAACGGAGGTCGATTCCCAGGTCCGTGACGTTGCGAGGGAAAATCTCCAGCGACACGCCGAGTATCTGTCCGAACAGATCTCGACAGAGGACCTCGAAGTCATAGTCGGTCAGCCGTCCAAGATCAAAGGAGTCCATCCGTTCCCCACTTTCCGCCAGCACTGCGAGCGGTTCAACGAGCAGCCACATCCGGATGCGCCATCAGCGGTGCATCGTGTGCCGGATCAGTCTCAATGAGGTTATCGCTCTTGCGATTAAAACGAGCACTATCGTCCTTCGTCCCTATGCCCCCAAAGACTATGCTGCGTGGCCGTGAGTCACAACGTAGACCCTGCCGGCAGAGCATCATCGACGAGTTGCCGGGTCGGATCTCGGAGCCGGTTCGGCGGAGTGGACCGGCATCGTACCGCCCAGGGCTAAGTACATGACCTGGTGCAGGCATCATGCCTACGATCTGGTGTCGAAGATCGAGCACAAGAACTGCTGGAACTGGCCGAGCAGGACAGATATGCCGACCCTCAGGAGATGCAGCGGTTGTTGCGCACTGCGGACTGGATGCTGAGGTGGGCTGCGATGACATACGCGGCTACGTCGCCGAGCACGTGGGCCACCCGGCCGGGGTGCTGATCGTGGATAAAACGGCCCGATCAAGTAGGGCAAATAGCCAGGCTGGGTGCTTCTGGCCTATGACTCGGCCGGCGATCAGGCGTCGATTTGCAAGCGTCTATATCTCCCGCAGGCCGCACGGCTACCGATAGCGATGGCCGACACCGATCGGTGTGCGGCGGTGGGAGCTCCTGCATGGACGGAGCCAGTGCTGCCGTCCAGTGATCGCTGCGGCATCGGTGCCGGTGTACGGGGTCAGATGGGTGAGCGGGGACGAGGTCTACGGCCAAGATCCCAGCCTGCGCAAGCTGATCGAAAATCGAGCATGCCCTCATCTGGTTCGGAGTACCTCGCCGGATCATGGCGCTGACGCGGACATGATGGCGGAGAAACAAACCAGCCCAAGACAGATACCACGCTACGGTCCGACCTCGCCGCTAACAAAGTCTCCACTGAACTCGGGGCGATTCAACCCGACCTCGTCGGCGCCGGTCCGCCATGCCTCTGTACAGGGGCCCGTATCTGTGCAGATGTAACGCTGGCTGATGCCGGTGCGCCGAGACTCAAGCCTTGGGACATGGTGGGACTCGGACCGTCGCCACGGTCACGGCGACGTGTGAGGCGACGGTGTCACGGGGTGTTGATGAGCTGGACCGGAGGGCTGGGCCACTAGTCCAGCACTGCATTGCTGAGTCCTAGAAGTGGCAGGAGCGGATCGACGACATGAGTGTCATCGTCGGTCTCCCTCTGCACGCATTCCACACTGTCTATGGCAGAAAGCACTAGATCTCGGACACTGCCCTCATCCGGTGCGTGCTGCAACAGCCACTCGAAACCAGCGTGTGCATAGCGGTCCAACAGTGCAAAACGCTCACCAGACTTACTATCAGTCAACAAATCAAGCTGAGAACGGAGTGAATCGCGGGCTGCCGCATCACCGTTGGAACTTGTAAGCACCACAGCAACGGCCAGTTCCTCTGCTCCCTCTGCACCAAGGAATACCCGATCTTGAATTGGTACTACATCCTTCTTTGAGGTAGGCATCTTGTCGGCAGGCGTAGGTCGGTTCAATGCGACAGCTAGTGATGCAGCAAACACATAAACATCGCGCATCTCCTTGAATGGACCAGTCTTCGTCTCTGCGGCAACAGACTTCGTTCTCGTAGATGTCACAAGAGTGTCGAGAATATCCTTATGTGCTGGATAGATGTTAACGTTGGCCATATCGCCTCTCAGTTAATATCAGAAATACGCGTCCTTGCCGGGTCTACGCCAGCATCATGGATGCCGTATTGGTAATCCTTGCCATTCCACCTTACGACTCTTTCGTTCGTCTTGTGGGATGTGAGTTCCATGATGTACGCGCTGCCAATATGTGAACCGATATTCTCCCAAGCGTCCACCGACTTGGCCGAGGTTATAACGACTATTTGGGGAAGCAAGTGAGGAAGCGCCTTGATCACATCAACCTCGTACTCGGTGTCGAGTGGACTGGTTGGTGAGTCAAGAACGACTGGGAAGCCCACTTTTTGAGAGGTGTCGATGGATCCAGTGCGGTAGAACTGCTCGTTAAAGCGAGCTATTTCCTCATAGTGAGGCGCGAGCCTAGCGATAGCACCGAGAAAGGCGATCAGTAGTAGCACTTTCTCCGACTGAGAGAGAGGCATGTTCTGGTCAACATTTGACGCGCTTACTCTGATGCTGAAATCATCACTCACACGGATGTTGTATGGCTTCTTGATTAGATCGGAGTATGTAGCATTGACTGCCCGCTCAAAATCTATCCGGCCATGCTGGTTAAGGCCTTTGCGTGCTTCGTCGAAAAACTCCTTGACTTCGCGAAGGATTTCGATGGCAGCCGTCTTACGTTTATATCCGTCGGATTTTGAAGACTTTTTCGTGTAGTCCGCCAGCTTAGCTCGCACGTTGACCTCGAGCGTATTGACCTTGGCATCAATGTGCTTGGTTTCCTCCTCAAGATGATCTACCGCCCTCTGTCGTATCAACAAAACATCGAGCGGGCTGTGGCCTGCAGGGGGTATGGTGACTTCTTGCGCCTCCTGAAACTCCTTGAATTCTCGCGCAGCTTTGGTTAGTTGACGATCTGCTCCATCGATACACATGCGTAGCACGGACTGAAGCATTTTGATGTCAGCATTTGGCTTCGGGCCAGCAACTTTGAGACTTTCGGCCAGTGCAGAGATGTGTCCACCCATGTGGCCAATTTGTCGCTCGGCTCGATTGATATACGCCTTAAGAATGCTTCTCGCCTCTAGTCCTAACGCAGCAACATTTGCCTCAGTGACATGTTCAAGTAGCTGCTGAATCCTAGTACGAGTCTCCATTTTAAGGTCTACCTGGCACAGCGGACACCGATCATCCTCTAGCGCTTTATGAAGGACAGACTCGTGAATCCGTGGCGGCATGAGACCAGCCTTCTCCGCCATATCAAGCCGAGATACCGCAGACTGGACAGCAGAATGGGCAAAATGGAGATAGGCAGCTCCGGCAAGATCAACATATCTGTTGTTGGCCTGCTCGACCAGCTGCTCGGCCTGGTTGACTCTATCCTTCAATCGCCTGTATTCAGCTTCCCACTTTTTAATTTCAACCGGGTTGTACTTTTCCGCCTCTTTCTTTGCCTTCGCAGCTTGGTCGCGTGCCTGAGCCAGCAGGGCTGGAAGGTTGTCCCGTCTCTGCTCTGCAGCATTTAGTTCAGCCTGAGCTTGTTCCCAGCACTTGCGAGCTGCCTCAACGGTGTCATCCGTATAATTTTTGGGTGGCTTTAGCGCTTCGCTTTCTATCGCCTGGCGAAGATCTTCGACTGCGTGATCGTAAACATCTCCGCTAAGAAGCGACCTGATGGCGGTACCGACATCGAAGGATGCGCCGTCTCCCGGGCTATCGCCCTCTAGAACGTTAGCAGTACTGAAGGTCTCAGCTGGGAAGAAGAAGAGATCCTTCAAAGGCTTAGGAAGGATCCGATATATGTCATCCTCGACAGTACGCTGACCATCCTTGGTTACGGTGAGAACCGTTTCGCCAGACGATTGCCGACGCTGGTCGGTGACTCGTCGAATGCAGAACTCACTGTTGTCATGAACAAGGATAAGTTCAACCCATGATTCCGCTGACGGATCTGCCTTTAGGGCCTCGAAGTTAATCAGGCTATCGGGTCGCTGGAACCCATCGGTGAAGTGACCGTACAGGACCCAAGTAAAAGCGTTGAGGAGGGCGGTCTTGCCGGCTCCGTTGGGACCTAAGATAAGCGTTACAGGTTTCTTGTCGTCTATCGAGAAGTCTATTTTTTGCAGCCCGTGAAAGGATCGCCAATTATAGACCCTCAAGGATTTGAACTTCACTGATCGTCATCCTTAGGCGTTGCAAGAAGTGCGCGGTTGGCGAATTCGTCTGCCAGGCTGCTACGGTCCTCGGAAAACCGCCGCTTCTGTTCTGCGAAGATGACGAACTGTGTCACGTCCTTGGCTTGAGGACTAAGTCGCGAGGCGAGTTCGGCCATGCGTTCCCTGAAGGCGCTCACTGGCTCCATTCCTCCATGCTATCCCCTTCTGCGAGGTTCATCCAGGGGTAGTCGGTGGGACTGAGGCCGTACTCAAGGGCCCAGGAGATGATAGAAAACAACATCTCCCGGTTTCGTGCGGCATCGGCTAGTTCGGCTGCGCGTGCCAGCTCTGCACCAAGAAGTCGTTTTTCGGAGTCGCTGGGCACACCAGATGGGAGGGGTGGCATGACGATGAAGTCATGGATGATCGCATGAGACTTTGGGTTGTCGGGATCGCGGCGAAGGAGGCGGCCACGACGCTGGACGAACTGACGGGGGTTCTGGGTGGATGCAGTAATCACGCCAATCCGGACAGAGGGTATGTCAACGCCCTCATCCAGACATTTCATTGCAAGTAGCGCCTGGATTTCCCCGCGTGCAAGCCGGACCTGCAACGCTTCGCGAGCCGCAGGATCGGTCTCCCCGTAGTAGCGTTCGACCTTCATCCCGAAGTCCTGTCGAAGCATTCTCTCCGTCTCCGCTAACTGAGGGAAGTCCGTTTCGGGATCCCGGCCTTCCGCGACGTAGATGATCTGGTGAGTCTGATCCTTTAGGCCTTGGGCCATAAGCTGGCGAAGTCGCTGCTGCTTGTTGCTGGCATGTTGGGTCAGCCTAGTCCTAGCTCTAATGTGGGCGTCGGCTGCCTGATCGTCGCCGTTCGCATAAGCAGTAGCAATCTTCTGTGAGATTTGCTTGTACCTCACAACTTCCTCGGCTGTGAGCTCAATCTGCGATGGTAGATAGTCATAGGGCACAAGTGCTTTATACTTGTAAATTGCCTCCTTGATATTGATCGAGATCACAGGATTCCCAAAATATTCCAGGAGAGCTTCTGTGCCTTCCTCGTCGCCGTGCCGCTTGGGTGTTGCGGACAGCCCCAAGGTCAATGTTGCGTTATTGGGTAGAGCGGCCAGACGTGATGTTGTACCCAGCGAGTGCATCTCGTCTCCGATGACCAGCAAGTGTCCGGTATGGCGACTGAGTTGCCGTTGGAGAAAGTGGTCTGCCTGAACAGCTTCAGAAGCAACACCGGGCGTAAGGCTGTCAGCTGTGGTTATGACCATCTCGGTTCGGCGGCCATAGCGGGACCTTGCCGCGGAGAAGACCGATTTCAGATGCTCCTGCTGTCCTTTGTTGAGCTTGCCATGGCAGATAGCCGGCCGAAATCCGAATCGTTCGGCATCCCTGCGCCATTGTTCTACAAGATCAATGAGTGGGACAATGACTAGGACGAGCAAGGGGGCGTCGTTCTCGGCAATATGGATCGATGCCTGGGTTGCCGCCGCCAACGCAGTAATGGTTTTCCCTGTGCCAGTAGCCATAGCGAATGTGCCGCGCCCACTTGCGCGGAGCCAGTCGTTTACTGCCTTCTTTTGATAATCGTGGAGAACTAGATGTTCTGGAAGCGATGGGACAAATGCTATGTCGTCAGGGCTTCTGATGCCCAATAGGGAAAGCTCATCCACCTCGTCCGTGTGTGCTCGAGCGGGTGATGGATTACGAATGCCGAACGTCGCCCGCATGGGTTCTTCGATCCACTCGTTCACCCTCCATAGAGCGATGCCATCTACCTGTTCATTCCAAACCTGTTCGAAGCGATCCCGCTCTTCCTCTGCGTAGGCTCGCTGCTCCTCGTTGGCCCAGCTGCGGTGGAGTGGGAAAGATTCCGAATTAAGTGTCGCTCCGCCCAAGGTTTCGTTGGGACTACCGGTAAATGTCATCCAATTGCCATCGTGATCGGCGAATATGCCAATCTTCTCATGGAACAGCGCGTAATGCTGCGCATGAACCCGCAAAGCGATACGGACGTCTAGTCGACTATTAGCTACCATCCATGTGAGGAGCTGGAGTCGATCTTTCAAGATAAGATCCGGGATGGATTGAGTAATTGCCTTCTCTAGATCTTTTTTGATACGGCTTTTCAGCTCCTCGCCCTTGCCTAGCGCCATGAGTTCTTCGTCGTTGAGGTTTGACGGCGATGTTATGAGGCGCATCGCGCCACCATTAAGAATGAATCTGTCAATGGATGGCGCAATCTGTGCTAGCAAATTGGCAGAGAAAAATCCTACTGCCCGATCATATGTGCAGGATCGACCGAAGGCGGGAATATAGAAGCCATTAATCAGGTTGTCGGGCGGCGAATTGTAGCGACGCTTCCATCTAGGGTCCCATGATGGCAGATTCTCGGACATCAGCAATCCCTGAGCAGGTCGAGAAGCGGATCAGAAATAGAGGCGTCGTTGACATCTAGATGAGTCGACTGCTCTCGATCGGCAAGGTCCAATATCGAGTCCATTCCTGGTAGCGGAATCGCTATTGCGCACTGCATCGCTTCATCTCTTGCTGTAGCTAGTAATACTGCGGCTAGGATGTCGAGGAGGCTCTCACGGCCACATTGTCGGATTCTGCGCAACTCCTCGAGGCTCAGCGCGCCGATTCGATCAAATCGAGTGAGCCTGTTTCTGTAAAGTAGGTTGCGAGCCCGCTGAGTGCGACAATGCAGGGTGACGTCAACGTCACCGATCAGCTCGCAGCCGAGCAACGTGTGGAGGGGATCAGGGGATTCGACTACTGCGAGAATTTGTGCCCATTTGACAGCTGTTGCCCTGCGTGTGGGCGTGGTGGCGGACTGTACGTCCGCGACAGCCTGTTCGTACACCGGGGCGCCTTCCTCTTACCCTGTGTATGAATATTAGGCCCCAGCTGCGGCTTCGAAGTGCCGATGCCACGCTCAGGGCCTGCCGTGGTGACTAGATGATGAGTGCTTGAACGCGACTCACAACGTCATGCCAGTCGACTGCTGGCGTCGTGTGTGACCACGACAGGCGCAGTGCTCCACGAACCTGATCCTCTGGTATCCCCATAGCTGTAAGCACGTGACTGGGCTCGTAGGACTCGGATGTGCATGCCGACCCGTTGGATACGGCGATCAGGCCGTCCCAGGCGAGCATTGCCGCCTCCGAGTCGACGCCGGGGAGTGAGACGTTGAGGACATGCGGGAGGGTTTGTTGCTCGTCTCCATGCTGAATCGGGTTCAGAGGTTGGAGGCCGGCAACGACTTCAGCCCGGAAGCGTAGGCAGGCTTCGCGACGCTCGGCATGCTCCTTCTCGGCGAGTTCGGCAGCAAGACCTAGCCCAGCGATGAGTGGAACGGGAAGAGTACCGGGGCGCAGGCCTCGTTCCTGTCCGCCTCCATACTGCAGTGGTTCCAGCGGCGGACGGTGGAATCCACGGCGACGTGCGATCAGCGCTCCGATGCCCATCGGGCCAAAGATCTTGTGACCGGACACCGACATCAGATCGATGCGGCGTTGGCGCAGGATTTTTAGCTCCTTACCGAAGGCTTGAGCCGCATCGACGTGCAACCACAGCTCGTGGCCGGCGACTCCACGACAGATGTCCTCGATGGGCTGCAAGACGCCCGTCTCGTTGTTGGCAGCCATGACGGAGACCAGCAGTGTGTCAGGCCGCACTGCGGCTAGGACCTCTTCAGCTGATACCCGACCGTCCCGTCCAGGTTTGACGAGTTCGACGTCAAAACCGCGGGCACGCAGGTGTGCGAGGGGTTCCAGCACCGCCTTGTGCTCGATTGCCGTGGAGACGATGTGATGCCGCCCCGACTGCTGTCCTTCGGACGCGAGACCCAGAAGGGCGATGTTGTTTGCTTCTGTTGCACCTGAGGTGAAAGTCACCTCGTCGTCGTCAGCGTCGACTAGCCTGGCGACCTGGAGGCGAGCTCTGTTCACCACCTGTTGAGCACGCTGTCCAAGCTCGTGGGTTCGGCTCCCAGCGTTGCCGTACTCCTCGACGAGGAAACGCAGCACTTCGTCAGCGACCCGCTTGTCGACGGGAGTGGTTGCGTTGAAGTCTAGGTACACCGTCACAGATGCTCCTCCACGCTGTTCTCGTCAACTAGCTCTACCCTCGCACAACCGCCGCTCGTGTCGGAGGTCGCGGAGCGACGAAGTTGACGTTGGTTACGTCTACACATAACGTAACACCGTGTCTCCGACGTCATCCGACGCTGTACCAGCTTCCTGCTCAGGCGATGGGGTTGCTGTACCCGGCTTGCCGTCGCAGCCAATGATGGCCGAATACGAGTATGCTTTCCCTGCCATTCGCGGTGTTCAGGCGGGGCGTGTCTTTTTTGTGTCGATGTGCCCGCTGAAGTTACTCCCAAAGATCTTCGTATGGGATGACGACGATCTGCCTCCGGAACTGCGTGCGCAGCGTACTTTGAACAAAGGTCGCATTCCTGAGATGGCGCGCTACCTTGAGAGTAACCCAACTAGCTATACGTTTTCGGCCATCACTGCCTCCTTGGACGCGACGGTACGGTTTGTCCCGCATAGCGGAGGTGTCCACGGGGCGGCGACCGGCGTACTCCGAATCCCGATGGACGGCCGTTTCATCATCAATGATGGCCAGCACCGGCGGGCCGCGATCGAGCAAGCACTCAAGGCTCGTCCGGAGCTAGGCGATGAGACTATCGCGGTAGTGTTTTTTATTGACAAGGGTCTCGAACGTTGCCAGCAAATGTTTGCGGATCTTAACCGGCATGCCGTGCGAGCCTCCAAATCTATCGGTGTTCTCTATGACCATCGTGATCCACTGGCAGCGCTTACTAGGGAAGTGGTGGCGACCTCGCCGGTCTTCAAGGGGTTTGTGGAGACAGAGGCAACTTCCCTCTCCAAGGAGTCTCGCCGCTTATTCACGCTGTCGGCGATCTATGGAGCTCACCGCTCGCTATTTGATAGCGTCACTGACGTTGCTCCCAAGGCGCAAACCAGGCTGGCACTGACCTTCTGGGGCATTGTCGATGATCAGATTCCGGAATGGGGAGATGTCCGTGCTCGGCGGATGCGATCACCTGAGGTCCGGGCTGACTTCATTCACACGCATGGCATCGTCCTTGCCGCGCTCGGCCGTATCGGCAACAGCCTTCTACTCGCCGATCAAAACCCGGACACCTGGCGGAAGACGCTGGGTAAACTGCATGATCTGGACTGGGCGCGGTCCAACACTGGGCTCTGGGAAGGCCGGGCCATGATCGGTGGTCGAGTCAGCAAGGCGCTCAACAACGTCCTGCTGACTACTGCTGCGATTCGTATCCACTTGGGTCTTCCGCTGCCTATCGAAGAGCAGCGCGCTGAAGACGCCCTTCGCAAGGAGCATCGCTTGTGACCTCCATCCCTCTTGAGACTCCTGTCCGCCGCCGTAGGCCCTTCGAGGGGGCGGGGTTGGGCGCCACGGTAAGGGCTATGACTGCCGAGATCATCAAGCTCTACCAGGAGGACAATATCCCTTGGGTAGTTGGCTACTCGGGAGGCAAGGACTCCACAGCTACGCTTCAGCTGGTGTGGCACGCCTTGGCGCAGATGCCTGATGAGGCTCGAATTAAGCCGGTGCACGTTATCACTACCGATACGTTGGTCGAAAATCCGGTCGTATCCGCATGGGTGAACCGTAGCTTGGAAGTTATGGAAGCCAAGGCTCAGGAGCTAGGGCTGCCAATACGGACACATAAATTGACCCCTGAGATCACCGATACTTTTTGGGTGAACCTCATCGGCAAGGGCTATCCGGCGCCTAGGCCGCGTTTTCGGTGGTGCACTGAACGCCTAAAAATTAAGCCTTCGAACTCGTTCATACGTCGAATGGTTCGCCAACATGGTGAGGCCATTCTGGTCTTGGGGACACGTAAGGCCGAGTCGGCCACGCGAGCCCGGGTTATGTCCGCACACGAAGCCAAGCGTGTGCGTGAGCGGCTGTCGCCGAATGCGAATCTACCTAATTCGCTAATTTACAGCCCAATCGAATCATGGAGTTCGGACGAGGTATGGATGTACCTAATGCAGGTAGCCAACCCGTGGGGATACTCCAACAAAGACTTGTTGACAATGTATCAAGGGGCTACATCTGACGGTGAATGCCCATTGGTCGTTGATTCCTCAACCCCAAGCTGTGGAGATAGCCGTTTCGGCTGCTGGACTTGCACGCTGGTCGAAAAAGATAAGTCCATGACGGCCATGGTTACCAACGACGCCGAGAAGGAGTGGATGCTTCCGCTCCTCGAGCTGCGTAATGATCTCGATCTGGCCGATGACCGATCGCTGCGAGACTTCCGGCGCATGCATGGCAACGTGCAGCTCTTCCACGACCGACCCATCCCCGGCCCCTACACCCAAGCAGCACGGGAGCAATGGCTACGTCGGCTCCTGCAAGCTCAAGAAGCAGTTCGCCGCAACGGTCCGCCTGACATGGGCACGATTGAGCTAATCAGCCTTGCTGAGCTGGAAGAGATCCGCCGAATTTGGGTTGTCGACAAGCACGAGTTCGAAGACAGCCTGCCGAAAATCTATGTAGAGGTGATGGGTGAGCCGTACCCAGGCCGCCCTCTCGATGAGGCTCTGCCGTTGGGTGCGACCGAAATTGAGCTTCTAGCCGAGCTGTGCGGCGATGATCGGTTGCACTTTGAGACTGTGCGGGAGCTGCTTGATGTCGAACGTAGACACCGCAACCAAGTACGACGTGCGGGTCTGTTCCCGGCGTTGGAACAAGCTTTGATTCGTGGGTTCTACACGGATGAGGAGGACGCCGTAACGCATGCAAGGATGCGTAAAGACCTCAATGACGCCATCGAGAACATCAGCTCCGGCTATCTTCAGCGCACGGCATCCCACCAGTCTGACCAGACGCTGTTCGACGCCGTGAACGTAGAACCAGGAACGGCATGATCTTCCAAGAGTTGGTGCTTAACGACGTCGGGCCTTTCGCCGGGGCGCACTGTATCCCCCTGGAGCCTCAATCTCAGGACCGTCCTGTTGTGCTGCTCGGCGGACTGAACGGTTCTGGTAAGACCACCGTCCTGGAATCGCTACTCTTGGCGCTCTACGGCGGACTCACTCCCGGTAGCGCCCGACGGGCCGGCAGCTATGAGAAGTACCTGCGCCAGCTGATCAACCGTCGAGCTGATCCCTCCAACGGTGCCATGGTCGAATTGGTGTTTCGCGCCATTCATGATGGTGCCTGGCACGTCTTTCGCGTCAGACGCTCCTGGCGGACTAGTGGGGACCGAGTTCGTGAGACTGTAGAAGTTATTCGTAATGGAGCAGTCGACGTCAACTTGACTGAAGCGTGGCCTGATCATGTGGAGGCTTTGGCCCCGCGTGGCGTGGCAAATCTGTTCTTCTTCGACGGAGAACAAATTGAGGCGTTTGCCGACCTAGAGGCCGCGCAGGAGCTTGTTCGCGCGGCCATCGGGGGGCTGCTGGGCCTCGATCTTGTGGATCGTCTGCAAGGCGATCTGGTGATACTTGAACGCAAGAAGCAACAAGAGGCAGTGGCCAGCAACAAGAAGGGGCACCTTCTTGAGTCGAAGACCGCGCAACTAGACGCTGTGCGTAGCGAGGAGGCTGATGCTCGGCAGGCCGTGGACGCGGCGGAGCTCGGCATTGTTCATGCACAGCTAGATGCTGAGCGGGCAGAAGCTCAACTGGCCAGAGAAGGCGGCGACCGTTACAAGGCTAGCGAAGAGCTGAGAGCACGGCAGCGGCGCACAGCCGCCAACCTGCAGCACAAGCAGCAGACTCTAGTCGAGGCACTTGGGGGCCTAGGGCCGTTGGCTCTCGTAGAGCCACTGCTCGAGCAGGTGGCCATCCAGGCTGTAGCTGAACGGCGCGAGGCGGACAATCGGAACCTTGCCGGTCTTCTCGCTGATCGTGATGCCGCGCTTATGAAGGTCCTGAGCCAACATCGCGCTACCGATGAGATCCAGAGGGCCGTCGTAGATTTCCTGGCCGAGGACGTCGCGCGTCGCAAATCGGGAGAAGGCGTTGCGAGTGTCCTCGGTGTGGATCCTCAACCTTTGGCGCTGGCCCGTCAGCTTCTATCAGGTTATATGGCCGCTGAACGCGCTGAACTGCAGAGGCACGTTGACGAAATCGCCGCGGCTCAGTCATCAGCCGAGGATGCAGAACGCGCAGTCTCCGCGATCCCTGACGCTGATGCAATGGAGGAAACGCTCGCTGCCTACCGGGCAGCTACCTATGCACTGGCGCAGGCGCGTGTCCGACTCGAACAAGCTAAGAAGCATCTTGAAGAGAAGACCGCGCGCAGGTTGCATACGGAGCGCATGGTCAAGCGGGAGCTTCTGGAAGCTAATGCAACCACCATGCAATCGGAGGAGGCCCGTCGCATTCTTGAGCATGCCGCTCGTGCTCGAGACACCCTGAGTAGGCTAAGAGATGCGGCGATGGGACGCCACGCCGGCCGTATTCAGGCCCTTATCCGTGACTCTTTGCAGACCCTGCTGCGCAAGGAACGACTCGTCCACGAAGTTAAGATCGATCCGGTCACATGTGAGCTGGAGCTCTTGGGCTATGACGGGAAGCCCATTAAGCCGCGTACGCTGTCCGCCGGAGAACGCCAACTACTCGCAGTCTCGCTGTTGGCCGGCCTCGCGCGAGCGTCCGGACGCCTGCTTCCAGTTGTTATCGATACCCCTCTCGGCCGTCTGGACCTCGATCATCGACGGCGGCTTATCGAACGCTACATCCCTCAGGCCAGTCACCAAGTCATAGTGTTGTCTACCGACACAGAAATTACTTCGGAAATGTTTGATTACTTGGGGGATTCGGTTAGTCATATGATCAGGCTGGAGTATGACGCGGCACAGCAGTCATCTATCGTTGTGCCTGGTTATTTTGCGCTACAAGCACATGCTCAAACACGGCAACGGACGATAGGTGCAGATCATGGGTAGTCGAAGTAGAAAGGTCGACAATATCGGGAGCGTAAATCTAAATGTTCCCGTACCTGCACCAGAGATGGTCCGCCTGGGGATGGACGTACGTGAATATCTAATCACGCTTAAGCGGCGAACGAACATCCCAACCTCAAATGTGCTATGTCGATGGGCGTTGTGTCGATCATTGGCAGAATCCAGCGCGCCTACCAATCCGCCTTCGAGCGATACTGCTGTGGAAATGACGTGGAAGGTTTTTAGCGGAAGTGGCGGCGACCTCTACTGGTGGCTGTTGAAAATGCACTGTTTCCAGCAAGGCATGGTGCTCGATGAAGCAACGCTTGTGGAGCAACTGCGGGCGCACATAACCCGGGGAGCGGCCTATCTGGTTGGTGATGTCACCATGCGGGATGCTCAGAGCCTTGCCCGACTCACTCACGAGCTAGTTTCGCTCTAGTGCACCGTACGCCTGTTCCGTGTGTGTTGGCGGCTGGTGTCAACGACTGCCGAACTCGGTATTCACACGTCGACAGAGCGGAGACGGTTACTCATCTTCTCTCTGACGTCCAGCAGGGCGGATTGTGAAGGAGTGGCCTTGAAACAGCAGTGTCATGCGACTGTACCCCCTAGTACTCCAGCCGCACTTCTCGATCTTTGAGTTGTTGTCGCTGGTAGTGGCTTTGTCGGGCGCGGGCTTGGTGGCGTCGTCGCCAGCGTGACCAGTGCAGGATGTGGGGCCGGCTGGTAGGTGGCCGGGTGAGCAGAGCGAAGAGGCGGCGGACCTCGTTGGCGGAGATCGTGATGAGCCCGCTGGTACTGGTCGGCGGGGCAGGCTCGGCGGCGAGGGCGGCGCTGGTGACCGCGAGGAAGGCCAGGGCGAGCATGGCCAGGGTGATGTAGCGGTACCAGGCGGGATAGAGCCGCACCTGGTAGTGGTCGAAGGCGGCCTCGTTCTTGCCGGTCTGGAGGCATTCCTCGATCGTCCAGCGCGCGCCGGCCACCTCGACCAGACGCTGTAACGGCACCGGTCGCGGCGTGTGACACCGATAGAAGGCCAGATCGGAAGGATTGCTGAGAGAGCGGTGAATCAGCAGGCGGTGCGCCGGACTGTCGGTGGCGATCAGCGCCCAGTCATAGCGCCGTTCGCTCTTGGCGCCCGGGCCGCAGGACAGGCGCTGCCATCCGGAGCGGGGGACCTGGGCGGCCATCACATCGGCGCGGGCCTTGCTGGCGCCGGTGGTGATCTGGTGGGCGCGGGAGACCGCGAGCACGTACCCGATCTGGTGGTCTTCCAGGAAGCGGCGCAACGGTCCGTTGTCGCCGTAGGCCTCATCGGCGGTCGCCCAGCCGAACGGCACGCAGGCGGCAATGGCCCGGTCGATCATGGCCTGCAGCAGCTGCGGCTTGGTGGCGAAGCCGACGTGCTCAGGCAGCTGGGCGGCCGCGCACCGCCCCGGCCGGGCGATCCAGGAGTCCCAGGGCAGGTAGAGCTCCCGGTCCAGCAAGGCCCGTCCCCGGCTGGAGGCGTAGCCGAGGAACACCCCGATCTGGCAGTTGGCGACCTTGCCGAGGGTGCCGGTGTATTGCCGCTGCACCCCGGCTGAGCGGGTGCCTTGCTTGACGAAACCGGTGTCGTCGCCGACCAGCACGGCATCGCGCTCGCCCAGATGCGTCGTCAGGTAGGGGCGGATGTCGTCGCGCACGCCGTCGACGTCCCACTTGGCGGCGTTGAACAGCCGTTGCATGCCGTCTGGTGTGGCCTCGCCTGCGTACTCGGCCAGTGACCAGCCGTTCTTGCGTTCCAGCCCGGACAGCAGCCCGCCGATGCACGCACGAGCGCGGTGCCGCACTTCGGGGCGCCTGAATCGGCTGGCTACCAGCGCGAACGCCTCATCCAGACCCGCCTGCAGACGAGCGGCGCTTAGATGTTCTACTCTGGCCATCGCGGCCACCGCATGATCTTCAGTTCCATCTTACCTGAATGATCACAGCGGTGGCCGTTGCATCTTCACTCGGGATCTGCCCAGGCAGGCCCTGGCATGCCATAGCAGGCTTCTTCAGCAAGGAAGTGCGGCTGGAGTACTAGCCCGATGGCAAGCGGACCCGGAGCACAGGGCCGCCAGGCCCGAGCACCGGAAGCCGCGCGGCAGCCGATCGCCCCAGCTTGAGAAGCGAGTACCGAAGTGAGCGATCGTCGCGGCCTGACTGGCGACTTCTGTGGGGCTCGTGGGCGCGGGGGCGGTGCGTGCCCGGACCGGCCGAAGAGCCGCAGCCGGGCACGCTGACCGGTTCCGCGCCCGGCGGACCGCGTAGCGGGCCGCCTTTAAAACCGTGGAGAAAGTCCTCATCCACTCGACGATCACGGCATTGACCTGCAGCTTCGAGGGCGCTGTTCATGCTCACCTCAGGCTCCATGCCAGGGCGCCTTGCCTGTCAGCCGATGTGCGGGCCGGCTGCTTGGAGGTAGTGGTTGATGCGCATGCGCATTGACCGATCCATCTGGTAGCTCTCGATGTCCTGCCGGGCTACCCATCGGACCTCGCGGGACTCTGAGCTCGGGGTCGGTTCACCCCCGGTGGAGCGTGCTGTGAGCACGATGGAGAACTCCTGCCGCGCTTCCCCGTTGCTGGTGTAGAAGACGACGTGCTTCGGGTCGCTGTACGTGCCGACGATCCCGGTGATCTCGCAGGTTATCCCGGTCTCTTCCAGGGTCTCGCGTATGCCTGCGGCAGGGATGGATTCGCCGAGGTCGATGGCGCCGCCGGGAAGGGCCCAGTTGCCGTTGTCGCTGCGGCGGATCAGGAGTAGGGCGCCGGCCTCGTTGGCGACGGCCACGTTGACCGAAGGGACGAGGCTGTTCGGCAACGGGGCGTCTGGGTCGTCGTAGTAATCGATCCGGCGGCTCACGTCTCGGGAGCCTACTCCGCCTGTGTGTCCGGGCTTAGCTCTTCGCGGGTTCCGCTTCGCCAGGTGGGCTGACGAAGCTGCCGAGGTTCGGCACGGTGTAGATCAGGCCCTCGTCGCGCAGCTGGCGGATCGCCTTGCGGATGGTGTCGCGGGCCACGCCGAACTCCTGGACGAGGCGTACTTCCGAGACGAGGTACTTTGGCGGGTATTCGCCGTTGCTGATTCGTCCGCGGAGGACCTCGGCGACCTGCTGCCAGCGGGGACGGTCCGGCTCAAATTCGATCACAGGCTAAGGGTAGAAAGGGGACTTCAAGGGTCGTCACTCGCCTATAGGGATCTATCGATATCCCTCGGTATCCCTAGGGGTAGACAGGCTGCGTCCATGGCTTCTACGCTCGTGCTATGGCAACAATCAGTCATGGCCTCGAAGCACTCCGTACCTGCTTCCCTGGCTGGTCCTTCTTCCGTAGCGACGCAGGTGCGTTCTACGGGAGTCGAAGAGGCGTTCAGCTCAGCGACGTAGAGGTTGACGCCGGGATGCAGCAGACGGTGAGCGCTGATGACCTGGAGACCTTCGTCTCGCTGCTTCGCGCGCAGGCGCGGTTGGAGGTCGAGGCGTGAACGGGTCACCGTCGCACTTCAGTTACCACAGCCATCACCTGGCGACTCCTCAAGATGAGGCGTTTGAGGTGGCCTGGGAAGTGGTTGTACGGCGATGCGATCGAATCAGGGTCCAGGAGCACTCGTGCATCTGCATGCGTCCGATGTACGAGCTGTGCGCCGCCGGCGGGTTGTGGTTCGTCCGGCGTTTGTCCGGGGACGGCCTCCAACGCGTCGTTCAGACTAGGTGGATGCCTGCTCGGGCTGCTCGGCAGCTATGGATGCAGATTCTCGCCGGCTACGCCCGTTGATTCATCGGAACCACCGCGCGACCGTCGTAGGCGCTCACGATCTGCTGCGCGATCTCGGCAGGCCTGATCAAGTCCGTCTGGAACCGGTGGGGGAACGGGACCTCGCTGTGAGCGTGCAGGTCGGCGAGCGTCTCGTCCCACGCCTGCAAGCGCTGCGGGGTGTCGCTGTCGAGACGCCGCCACGAGCGTTGTTCGCAGACTGCCCGTGGAATCCACAGCAGGACGACAAACCAGGCCGCAGCCTCGGTCAGCCGGCGGATGTCCGCGATGGCGCCCAAGTGGACGATCGGCACCCGGCCGGTGGACACCAGCTCGTTGATCTGATGGCGGTCTATGGCGTATGTGTTGCCGTAGCGGCGCGTCTCCAGCAGCAGGCGACCTCCGGCCCGAAGCCTGGCCAACTCCCCGACGCTGACGAAGTCGTACTCGGTGCCGCGCTGGTTGCCGGCCTTGAGCTTGCGCACCAAGGTGAACCGTGGGTCGAGGCGATTGAGGGCGACAGTGATGGTGCTCTTGCCGCTGGCGGGTGGCCCGTACAGGATGATGCCCTTCATGTGAGGATCCGTTTCAAGGTCTCGCGGGTCTGGTCGGCCAGGCTGATGGCGGCGCCGAGTCGGTTGTCCACGGTGATGTGCGCGGTGGGCGGGCTGGTGTCGGCGTTGAGGCTGTTGACGTACGTCTGCCAGTTGGCGAGCTTCCAGGCGTCTCGGGGCGCGCCGCGGAACTCGATGTACTCGCGCATGGAATCGGCGTCACAGCGCACCCACACCACAGCGACATCGATGCCCTTGGCGGCGCATCGGTTGGTGAGCCGAGAGATCCAGTCCGGATCTTGGAGTTCGGCGATGAAGGGGGCCGCGAGGATGGCCGAAGTACCGACCTTGAGGTTGTCGAACGCGGTTTCCATGAGGCATCGGTACTCCAGTGGCCGCACCTCGCGCAGGTACAACTCTGTGTGCCGGTCGTGGGGGTCGCCGCCGAGAGAGGTCAGTAGCCGCTCGACCATGGGACGGGTCAGCGAATCCTTGTCGAGGAAGGCCCAGCCGGTGATGTCGGACAGGAAGCGGGAGAACTCCGTCTTGCCGGATCCGGCGTAGCCGCCGACGAGGGTGAGGATGGGCTTGGGGCTGCCCTGGCCGTGGCGGCGTCGCCAGGCGTCGACCACGCGGTTGAGGAGGGCGTTCTGCTCGGCGTTCGCGGGGGCGCCTGAGACTTTGACGAGCGCCTGTTCGATGACCTCGGCGGCGGCGTTGTCCACGGCGGGGTCTGTGGGCTGAGGCAAATCCGAGATGGAATTTTCCACTTCGGATACTTCGCCCGGAAGCGGCAGCCGGAAACCCAGCGTTGGTTCGTTTGCCTGGTATAGGAGACAATAGGCCCGACGGTAGTGAGGTCCGGGATATACCGATCCCTGTTCGTGCGACCAGAGTGTCTGAAAATTGGCGGCCGGGGCGGTCAGTCCATGCCGCGCGGCGACCTGGCGTAGCTGGTCACCTGCGGCTTCGAGGGTGAGTCCGTGTGCTTCGCGGTACTGGCGCAGCAGCAGAGGTTGCCATCCGGGGCGGTGAATTGTCTTCATCGCATCCTTTTGCGCGCTTGGAGGGGCGGGCGTGTGTAAGCGCATGTGTAACCGCCGTGCAGGCAGCAATGCAGAAGCTTAGCTAACGCTCCGTGATACTCACCAGCGGCAATACGCGATGAACTAACGGCATCCCACCGGGGATTATGACCCACCAGAAAAGGGGTGCCGAGAGTGACCGCAAACGAACGCATTCTGGCCGAACTTCAGGCCATTCACGCAGAGATGGAGGAACTGGCCTGCCGGGTCAGCGAGATCGCTTCGGCCCTTGGAACACGGCCTTCTCCAAGTCGGCGATCCGCTCGCCGAGAGCCGCCAGAGTGCTCCGCATCTGAGAGAGCTGGTCCATGACCTCCGACGAGGCCGGCTCCTGGAGCGACTCCGCCGCGCCCTCGCGTACGAACACGCCCTTGCCTTGCTGGCCGACGATCAGCCCCTCGGTGCGAAGCACGCTGATCGCCGCCTTGACCACACTGGCGGACACGTCGTACCGCTGCCCAAGCTGGGCGGTCGAGGGCAGCGCAGCGCCGGGCGCGAGTGAGCCCGTTCTGATCTGCGTACGGAGGTCGTCCGCTATCTGGAGGTAGCCGGGGCGACCGCTCTTCTCGACCATTCCATGCCTTCCGCGAGGTCGTCTGACCTCTACTTCAGCACACCCCGCACGACATGCCAACCAAGTCTTCGTGGAATCCCTTGACAACTTAGAACGCCAAGTGTTCCATGAGTACTAAGAGTCATAACGCGACTACGTAAGGAACACCCGTCATGCGCACCGTCCCCATCCCTGTGGACACCACCAAGCTCGTCATCACCTGCGTGAAGGCACCGCGGCCGCGGCTGCTCAACAAGGACACCGGCGAGATCAAGACCGACAAGAACGGCAACACCGTCTACGAGATCACCGTGTCCGTCGAGGACGAGTTCGGCCGGATCGAGCTCGTCAAGATCGGTATCAGCGGTGAGCCGCCCGTCAAGGCCGGCGACGCCGTCAACGCGGTCGGCCTGGTCGGCTACGTCTGGGAGATCGCCGGCCGCTGGGGCATCTCCTACCGGGCCTCCGCCCTGCTCCCGCAGCAGGAGGCCGCCAGTGTCTGACCAGCTCTACACCGTGCTCGGAGTCCTGGCCGCGGTCGCGGCCGGGCTCTGGGCCTGGCGCCGCTGGCACTACCGCACCTTCTGGCTCGTCGTCGGCTACCCGCTGACCGCGATCAGCGTGCGGGCGTCCTGGCGCAAGGTCGCTCTCGGCTGCGGGTTGACCAAGAAGCGGCAGCGGTTCTGGTTCACCACCGTTCCGGGCATGGTGGCCTCGACCGGCGTCGTACGCGTCAAGCGCAAGTTCCAGCGCGTAGCCGTGGACACCAAGCCGTTCATGTGGCTGCCGCTCCCGACCCGCTACGGCTGGCGGGTCACCCTGCACACCCTTGAAGGCCAGATTCCCGCCGACTACTCCGACGTCGCCGAACGCCTGGCGCACTCATGGGGCGTGCACGCCGTACGCGTCTCCTCCGACAAGCCGGGACGGGTACGGATCGCCGTCACCCTGCGCGATCCGCTGGTCAGGGTCGATGACCTGCCGCCCTCGACGGAACTGCTCAAGGTCACCGTCGGTCGACTGGAAACCGGCAAGCCCTGGGTCGTCGACTTCCGAACCGTGCCGCACTGGCTGAACGCGGGCGCTACTCAGTCCGGCAAGTCCAACCTGGCCAACGCGCTCATCGTCGGACTTGCCCCGCAACCGGTCGCCCTGGTCGGGTTCGACCTCAAGGGCGGCGTCGAGTTCACGCCGTACGCACCGCGGCTGTCCGCGCTGGCCACCAGCCGCGCCGAGTGCGGCGGACTGCTCGATGACCTGGTGGCGCTCATGACCGACCGGATGGGCGTGTGCCGGATGGCCTCGGCCCGCAACATCTGGCAGCTCCCGCCCACCATGCGACCGGTGCCGGTCGTCGTCCTGGTGGACGAACTGGCCGAGCTGTACCTGATGGCCGACAAGTCGGAGAAGGACGAGATCGCCAAGACCTCGACCGCGCTGCTTCGGGTGGCGCAGCTCGGTAGGGCATTCGGCATCTACCTGTTCTGCTGTGGTCAGCGGATCGGCTCTGACCTCGGCCCCGGCGTCACCGCACTACGGGCTCAGTGCTCTGGACGGATCTGCCATCGGGTCAACGATCCCGAGACCGCGACCATGACGCTCGGCGACCTCGACCCGGCCGCACTCGATTCGGCTCGCGCCATCGCCGCCGAAACCCCCGGCGTCGCCATCGTCGCCGGACAGGACGGCCAGTGGTACCGCGCCCGCTCCTTCTACGTCAGCGAGCAAGCCGCCGAACACGCCGCCCACACCTACGCCGACAGAGCACCGACCTGGGCGGACGTCATGGCCGCACAACCTCACGAGACACCTGACTCCCAGACCGCCTGACTCGCCGGAGAGGAGGAACAAGATGCGCCGCTTCGCCGCCTGGCTGCTCGACACCGGCCCGGTCGTCGTCCTGGCCCTCATCGCCGGAGCTGGATCCTTCACCCACATCCGCGACACCGCCACCGAGAACGG
Source organism: Nonomuraea sp. NPDC051191 (assembly GCF_044455665.1). Lineage (NCBI taxonomy): Bacteria > Bacillati > Actinomycetota > Actinomycetes > Streptosporangiales > Streptosporangiaceae > Nonomuraea > Nonomuraea sp. NPDC051191. Next base: position 229,132 of record NZ_JBITEZ010000004.1, read on the forward strand.
CCAGCAAGGCTGGATGGCCTGGGCCATCGCGGTCTGCATCGACCTGACCTGCGTCATGGCCGCCCGTGAACGCCAGCGCGACAAGAAGACAGGCAAGACTCGGCGCGGCCTCGTCTCCTGGCCCGTTCTTGTCCTGGCCGGCGGCGTCGTCCTGTCCCTGGCGGCGAACCTGCAACAAGCCACCCCGACCGTCTGGGGCTGGATCACCGCAGCCACTCCGGCCGCTGCCTTCCTCGTCGCGGTCTCGATGCTCGAACGCCGCGCCACCACTGCCCGTACTGAACCGTCCCAGGACGTCCTACAGACGTCCTCGTCCTGGGCGGAAGCGTCCCCGTCCGTTCCAGAGAGTCCCCAAGCCGTTCCGCACGAGGACCGTCCCGCGCTCGTCCCCGCCGACGAGGCCGGACCCGCTCCCGCCCCTGCGCTGGTCGACTACGCCCGCCGCGTGGCCACGGAACACGAGACCAAGCACGGCAAGCCCATCACCCACGACCTACTGCGCGCTCGCCTGGGCGTGTCCGACCAACTCGCCTCAGACCTGCTCCGCACTCTGCGGACCTGAAGGGAACGTCATGCACGACCACCGACGAGAACTGATCAACGGCCTGCTCAACCTGGCCATCTTCCTGGAAACCCACCCCGACGTACCGGCTCCGCTCGGCGTCACCCTCCACCACTTCCCCGACTACGAAGACGACGAGGACCTACGCGCCGAGGTCGACCGGATCGCCACCCGAATCGGCTCACCCATCGAATTCGACAGCTCCCCGTACGGCCATTACGCGACCTCCGTGCACTTCGGACCGGTCGAGTACCGAGCTGTGGCCATCCTCGCTGCCGCCCAAGCCCGCCATGACGCGGTGAACAGCTACCGCGACTGCATCCAGCCCGACGTCTAAGGGACTCACCAACATGCGAATTCGCCTCGAAGGAAACCGCGCTGAGATCACCCTCGGTCTGATCCATCTGCGTGAGGTCTTCACCGTCACCTCGATGTCGAGGGCGTATCCGGACCGCGCTCACCCGCGCAAGTACCGCGTGTACGTCCGCATCGTCCCCAGGGACAACCGATGACCATCCCGATCCCGCACTACTGCTGCTGCACCTGCAACGGCACCGGTATCACCGACGACCAGACCTGCGCCGACTGCCACGGCACCGGCATCGACAACCACGGCGCATAACGCGCAGCGCCCCCCGCCTGGCCACACATCCGCCAAGATCCGCGCCAGGCCGGGGGCCATCCACACCAGCGTCACTGGATAGGACGGAACCCATCTTGCCCCACCTTGCCCACTCTCACGCTGTAGCCGGGATGATCTCCCGACTCCACGACCCCGACTACGACCGCTGGGCCCACCAGATTAAGCGCACCGGCGGCTGCCGCCAGCCCATCCATCTCCGCGGCAAGGTGGAGCACTTCGACCAGGCCACCGGCCAACTGCTCCACCGGTACACCACCAACCGCGAACCGGACGGCGTCCTGCGCGTCCCGTGCAAGACCCGCCGCGCCTCTCGCTGCCCGGCCTGCGCCGAGGTCTACCGCGGCGACACCTACCAGCTCGTCCGCGCCGGCCTCGTCGGCGGCAAGGGCGTCCCGGAAACGGTCAGCAGCCACCCGTGCCTGTTCGTCACCCTCACCGCGCCGTCCTTCGGGAGCGTCCACGTGCGGCGGGAGAAGAACGGAAAGGCTCTGCCCTGCCACGCCCGCCGCAACGCCGAAGCCTGCCCGCACGGCCGCGTCCTGTCCTGCACCGACCGCCACAGCGCCGACGACCCGCGCCTTGGTGAACCGCTCTGCCCCGACTGCTACGACTACGACGGCTCCGTCCTGTTCAACGCCATCAGCCCCGAACTCTGGCGCCGCTTCACCCTCGCTCTACGCCGCCGCTTCGCCCGCCTCAACGGCCTCACGGTCAAGGCCCTGCGCGAACAGGTCACTATCGCCTTCGCCAAGGTCGCCGAATACCAGCGACGCGGCGTCGTCCACTTCCACGCCGTCATCCGCCTCGACGGCCCGGACGGCCCCGACTCCCCGCCTCCGGCCTGGGCCACCGCCGACGCCCTGGCCGAAGCCGTCCAGCACGCGGCAACCGTGGTGACCGCCGAGGTCAAACCGCTGAGCCGCACGTTCCAGTGGGGCATACAGCTCGACGTCCGCCCCATCACCATGAACGGCGACCTCACCGAACAGGCCGTCGCCGCCTACATCGCCAAGTACGCCACCAAAGCCGCCGAATGCGTCGGCACCCTGGACCGCCGCATCCAACCCCTCGACAACCTCGACGCCCTCCCCATCCGCGACCACGCTCGCCGCCTGATCACCTCCTGCATGCGACTGGGCAGCGACGCTGACCTGGCCGACCTGCGGCTCACCCACTGGGCCCACATGCTCGGCTTCCGCGGCCACTTCTCCACCAAGAGCCGCCACTACTCCACCACCCTCGGCAAACTCCGCGCCGCCCGCGAAGAACACATGCGCACAGAAGAGATCAGCCCCGGGCGGCTACCTCTCTTCGACGAAGACACGATCCTCGTCGTCGCCCACTGGGAGTACGCCGGACAGGGCCTCTCCCTCGGAGACCAAGTTCTCGCGGCTGCGCTCACCGGCACGCCGCTCCCCGGACAGGCGGTGACCGCCGATGAGTAGGCGCGACGAACTGCTGACTGTCCCGGAAGTCCTCGCCGAGTTGGGCGGGGTGTCCCGGCGCACCTTCTACCGGTGGCGGGAGCTCGGCCGCGCGCCGGTCTGCATCCAACTGCCCAACCTCGAACTCCGCGTCTGGCGGAGCGACCTCACAGCCTGGCTCGACTCGCGACGGGAGGCCGCGTGAACACCACGTACGACGTGAAGCTCGGTGGAATCCAGCACCGCACGGACCGCGAGACTCCTGTCTTCATCGCCCGCTGGCGGGTCGCCGGCAAGCCCAAGTCCAAGAGCTTCCGAACCAAGGGCCTCGCCAACGCCTTCATGTCCGACCTGCGCCAGGCCACCAAGACGGGGGAGGAGTTCGACATCACCACCGGCTTGCCGGTGTCGATGCTCGCCGCCGGATCCTCCGGGCCGACGTTCCTGGAGTTCGCCCAGGCGTACGTTCTCCGGCGCTGGAACACATCAGCGGCCCGGACCCGCGAGACGGACGCGTACGCGCTCCTGACCCTGATCCCCGCCCTGGTGGCCGACTCGCCGCGCCGCCCCACCCCCGTGGAACTACGGGAGATCCTCAGGATTCACGTACTGCTCCCAGAGGGCAGGCGTACTGCTCTCACGACGGCCCAAGCAACGGCGTTGACCTGGCTGGAAAGGGCATCCTTCCCGCTCTCGGCACTCGGAGAAGCCCACATCCTGCGTACGGCTCTCGACGCCATCTCTGTGACCTTCGCTGGCGCCCCCGCGGGGGCGAACACGGTACGCCGCAAGCGCGCCATCCTGCATCACCTGCTGGAACACGCGGTCGAGCAGAAGGTGTTCAGCAGCAACCCGCTCGACGAGATCAAATGGACGGCGCCGAAGGCCGTGACGGTCATCGACCCTCGCACGGTGGTCAACCCCGCCCAAGCACGGCAACTCCTCGACGCCCTGCCCAAAGTGGGCCGCAAGCGGGGCCCACGGCTCCAAGCCCTGTTCGCCTGCATCTACTACGCCGCCCTTCGACCGGAGGAAGCGGCCGACCTCCGGCTGAAGAACTGCACACTGCCCGAGACAGGCTGGGGCCTGATCGTCCTGGAGAAGGCCCGGCCCCAAGGCACAAAACGCTGGACCAACTCCGGCGAGACCCATGAGTCCCGCAGCCTGAAGCATCGCGCGGACAAAGAGACACGAGAGATCCCCATCCCGCCCGCCCTGGTCACCATGCTTCGCGTCCACGTCGCCACGTACGGCACGGCCAAGGACGGCAGGATCTTCAGCACGGGCACCGGCGGCACCTACTCCAGCTCGGCGCACTCCTACGTCTGGCAGGAAGCCCGCAAACTGGCCCTCACTCCGGAACAGGCCGCCTCATCACTGGCGGCACGACCATACGACCTCCGCCACGCAGCGGTCTCCCTCTGGCTGAACGCTGGCGTCCCGGCCCCCGAGGTAGCCAAACGCGCCGGTCACAGCGTTGACGTGCTCCTACGCGTCTACGCCAAATGCCTCGACGGCCAGCAAGAACAGATCAACAGCAAAATCAACAACGCCCTGGACACATAACTAACCCTTGTCCACCTTCGGCCCCGGATCTGCCGGGGCCATTTCGTTTCACGCTGTCACCCATGCGCGTCGTTCCTGCCGAAACCCGTCACGCTGCGCCACCCTGTCATGCACGCAGCGAGAGGAGGACCATGAACCCCGATCACGCTCACTCCGCGCCGTCTCCAGAAGAGCCCCGCCCATTGCGGCGACCGCCCTACGGCCTCCCACTTCGGAACCGGCCCCCGCTCCTCAACACGTCCGACTCCCTCGACTGGCGAACGTATTCAACCCCTGCCCCACCCGAGCGATCACCCCTGCGAATCCAGGAGCGTCTAACCCGTTCGGTGCTCATCGCCGGCCTCCTGGCCTGCGCCAGCATCGCCGTCTGGTCGAGCGCCTGGGGTACAGACAACGCCTCACCTCAAGGGAAGGCCGTCTCGATGCCGACGTCTCGCGAGAGCCCTGCCGAACGCCCAACTGTGTTCACCTCACCGGCGACGCACACGCCTTCTCCCCATTCGCCTTCGCCCTCGGCGGTGCCGCAGACAGATCACAAGCAATCGAAGAACAAGGCGGAACGGACGAAGAACCGTCATCAATCACGAGACCCGCATGCGCCTCGTCAGCGCTACGAAAATGCTCCCAGGACTCCGCGCACGACAGTCGCGACGCCGCCCCGGCGTCCAAGAAGGACAAGGCCTGTGGCTCCTGAGGGTCGCGAAAGGAGGCCGGGAGTCCCGTTGCTCGCCGCAAAGTGCGACGACCTCTTTCCGCCTTCCCGCCCAGACTCCCTCATCCGTAATCGAGCATGTCACTTTCTCTACGGATAGCGCAGGCATCAGGAGGTAGCGGTCAGGAGGATGGGCCGGAGTTGCCGGGCGAACTCGACGGCGTCGGCGCGAACGTCTCGCCCGGGAGCGCCCCGTGCGATCCGGACGGACAGCAATTTGGATCCGTCAGACACCCATGCCAGTGCGTAGGCGCCTACGGGGTTCCCTGCCTTGTCCCTGATCAGAGCGCTGAATCCGGGCCCCATACCGTTCGGCAGTGACGCCCCCTTGTCGCTCGCCTTGGTGGCTTCGAGATTTTCGATGGACGTGGCCATCGGTTTTCGTAGTTCGACCAACATCCATGCGGGCTCTGATGTACCCGGCGACCTCGTCACCTGGCAATACGCGAAGTGCGATGCCGACTCCGTGCCGTCCGTATAGAAGTCATCCAAGCCTGTGACGCGAGCGATGGCATCGCGGGAGATGAGTCCACATTCACGAGGATCGGCGGTGACGTTGCCCAACGGGCGCCGATCCTCCTGCGCAGGAGGGGGCGAGCAGCTAGCAGCTGTCAGAAAAGCGGTAAGCATGGCCGCCAGAACGGCACGGCTACTCACTCGTCCCCCTTTGGGGGCGGGGGTGGTTCGGGCGGAATGAATCCACTCCGAACCGCGGATCCTATGCCGTTGAAGATGCGTGAGGCTTTTGATCGTTCTAGCCATTCTGTATATGCGAAGTCCTCTGTGGCGTTCATACTGCTGCGCGGCTTGAGCTGTCCATCCTTCTTCAGGAAGTCGCCCGGTGAGCCTTCGGCGTAGTTGCGGGAGGCGTGCGGATGTGTGCTGCCAGGGGTCGAGTCCTTTCCGAACAGTCCGTGTCGCAGCATCGCGCCGGCGACAAGGTCTTTGAACAAGTCCTGGCTTTGGCTGAGAGTTGATCCGGCCCGAGCTCGCGCCTTCTTTCCTTCCTCTGACTTGAAGGAGTCATCAAGACTGTCCTGCATACCCTCGTATCCCGCAAGGACGATATCTCCTGCTGGCGTGAGTACCAATTTGGTCGTAGTTATGATCGCGTCCGTGAAGGCTTCGTAGGATTCGTCCTTCCGATCCGCCTTGTTGATATCGGAAAGGTTGGCAGCGTCTACGATCAAGTGGAGGGACCTGCTCAGATCGAATACTTTGGCTTTGAATTCCTCCGCCGTAGCGCTGACCATCCCTGCTTCGACAATGTTTTGCCACTGCTCGGCAAGCTCAGCCTTGGTCGCATTCGGATGGTTGCTCTTCCACTCTGCAAACACCTTGCGGTTCGCCTCTTCGATCTGGTCTGCCTGTGCGTCCACAACCTTGAGGCTGTATTGGCCGTGAGCTTCGGTAACCATCTTGACTGCGCTGGGGTCATCGAACGTCCACGTCATCATGTCCTTGAGGGGCTGCCGCTCGAACTGGGCGCCGTAGGGTTGCTGACCAGGCAAATTCGGATCTGGGTCGGCCAGGGGCGTAACGCCCATGGTCTCTTTAGAGCTGCTAGCTGGGATTCGATTAACGTCGCCGATGTAGGCCGACAAGATGCGGGCCGCGCTAAGCCGGGACTTGGGGATCGCCCGCTGAACCCTCTTGTCAGCCCAGAAATGCGCCGCCCAGGAGGCGATCAGGGCTGACTTGTACCCGCGGGAGTTTCCTGGAGGTTCAGCGTGATCCCGGTACGTTGTAGTAGCGGCTTCGATCGCTCGCCCCAGGTCTCGGCCTCCGTCATCCCAATGGTTCTCCCTCATCAAGAAGGCGAGCGGTTTCCGTGCCGGATCGGCAAAGAAATCTTGCGCGACTCTGGGGTTGTTGGCCAGCGCTGCCGCCAGGCCTGAGCCAAAGCTAATTATGTCCCCCTGCTCACTGGGACTCTTCTGTGTGTTGTCGTATACCTTGTTCGCCACATCTCGCAGGAATTCATCATCGAAAGACCCGTGCCTTAGCAACTCGTTCACGTTGATGCTGTCTCGGGCGACGTCGTTCCTGCGGATCAGCTCGTCGGCGTAGTTCTTGGGAAGCTTCAGGTTTCCCACTCCGCGCGACGCGGTCCCCAATATGGTGCCGAGAACGCTCAGGAGTTGCTGTGTACTCTTCTCGCTTTGGGTTTGCCTGAAAAGCCTCAAGAGCTCCTTGAGCTCCTGAGGAGGCATCTCCTTCGCGAATGCGATGGCGAAGTATGGATCATTTTTGTGTTTCTCCAGCGCATCGAGCGTCTTCTGACTTATCGGATGGTCCAAGAAGGGGAAGTTTTGTCGTGCCTCGCGTAGTTCGTCGGCTACCTTCTTCGCCGACGCCGCACCGCTCGCGGGCGAGTTCGAAACCCAGAGCGACTCGTCCGCCCAGAGCACACCCTTATCAAGTCCGATCTTCTGCGTGGAGACGATGAGATCCAGGCGGCGCTGGAGATCCGGGACCTGCTGGGCGATCTGGAAGGCGATGTCTGTCAGCGTTCCGGGTCCCGTCATACCGGTTCCGATCGCTCTCAAAGCACTGGCGATGCGCGCATCCGCGTCCGGCCAGGTCTGCTTCAGGCGTTTGATCTCGTTGATCAGCTGAGTCATCAGCTCGGGGTCAATGCCAATCCGATTCGCGAGGGGACTCATAGGCCGGCCCTGCCTGGCGGATTCAGTGGTGGGGTCCTCAGCCCAAGGGGATCAGTGGGCTTGGCGGGGCCAGGATGCGCGGAATCGACCAGTGCCAGGGCTCGATTGAAAACGCCTCGATAGGCCGCCTCCCATGCCTGGCAATCCTTGAGCAGCTTGTCGGCAGCCTTACCCTTCATCGCGCCGTCTTCGAGCAGGCTGATGAGCTTGCGCACGTCGTTAGCGTGCTGGTCGCGTACCTGCTCGATCGTCCGCCGCGCGGCGGCGAGCTCTTCCTGAGGCATCATCATCCCGGATCCTTTGGATCTTGAGGACGACTATCTGTGGGATCAATGTGACGATAAGTGCCAATCGAAGTGCCGTCGAGCCGAACTACTCATACGGCATAAGCTCAACATTTATCCCGGCTGGTGCGTATCACGCATGATGGTGATCGCCTCGGTCACGTCCGTCACCACATGATCGGCCCGGTGTTCGTGTCCCGGCCACGTACCTCGATCGACCCAGATCCCTCGCATGCCCGCAGCCTGAGCACCTGCGATGTCCGCGACCAGGTTGTCACCCACCATCCAACCGCCCTCGGCGAGGCCGGCTCCGCACCGTTGGGCGGCGATGTGGAATAGGCGGGCATCCGGCTTTCGGACGCCCTCAACCCCCGACACGGCATAGCCGTCGACCGCCTCCGCCAGGCCGGTTCGATGGAGCTTGCCGAGTTGGTTGTCCGCCGTGCCGTTGGTGACGATCCCCACGCGCCACCCTGCGGCCCTCAGATCAGACAGCGCGCACAGGACGCCGGGGTAGCACTGCACGAGGTACGGCATCCGCTGCCGGTAGCCGGCCCAGAGCTCCTCGACGGATTCTGTGAGCGCGAAGTGCGCGCGGACCTCGTTGAAGAACACCTCTCGATGGGGATGTACGCCCTGATCCAGGGAGGCGAGCCAGGCCACATCCTCGCGGCTCAAGTGATGGTGCTCGGCGAACTCCTCCGCCCACCGGGCGAATGCGTCACCGAGATCTATAAGCGTCCTGTCGAGATCGAAGAGGGCGAGGCGCTGCACGATGCCGATCATAGATACGACGGGTCCGCCCCAACAGACCGTCAGAGAATCCGCGGTTAACCTCGGGAAACGCTTCCAAGATCATCCCCCGTACGTCCCCAAAACTCTGTCCTACGGCTGCATATCGCTGCCCTGAGTGACCTAACTGGGGCTGACAAGCAAAGGACCTGCGGTTGAGAAACCGCAGGTCAGAGGCCGAAATACCTGGTCGAGATGAGTGCCCCCGGCAGGATTCGAACCTGCGGCACCCGCTTTAGGAGAGCGGTGCTCTATCCCCTGAGCTACGGAGGCGGACTCTCGTAAGCCTAGCGAAAGTTGGACGGTGCGTGGGCCTTCGGGCCGGGGTGAGTTTGGTGACGTTGGTTATGGGTGCTCTGAGCTGCGGTAAAGGCATGACAAGCGGTCAGATTCCTGCGCTTCGTGCGTGGATAGCGTCTGCCTGTGACCAGGAGGCGATCCACGCAAGCTCGTAGGCGGCCCGTCGTGTTGTTCGGGGCGTTGTTGGCTCCTGCGATTCTCGCCGGCGGGCTGTTGGCTGGGGACATGCGGGGGTTTGAGGGGGTTGGTGGGCCGGTGGGGATGGAGGGGCGGAGGGCGGTGCGGTTGGCGTTCGAGCCTGTGTGGATGCCCGCGCCCGCGCATCCCGATCGGCGGTACGGAGGGGTGATTCCGGCGCCTGTGCGGAAGGTCTCTGAGGCGTCCGAGGCCTTGGAGGTGCGGCCCGCGGCGCCTAAGCCTGCGCCTGATCCGGCTCCGGTGGTTGAGGAGGAGCCGTACGCGACTACGCCTTCGCAGCCCTCGCCTGGATGTGCGGGGGAGTGGGAGGACACCTGGCTGTGGGACATGTGCCGGGAGCGTGAGCAGGAGGCGGCGCAGAATGCCCGCTATGGCTGGCTGTCGGGATTGTGAGGGCGGCGGCGGGCAGGGGCTGAGGAGGGTGTGCCCGTGGTGTGCGGTGTCGCCCGGTCGGCGACGGTTCATGCCCGCGCGACCTGGTCCCTCTATGTCGTGGCGTCTGGAGGCGGCGGGAGTGGCTTGGGTGAGTCTGGTGGTGGTTGATGGAGTTGGATCTACCCTTTCGGACAGCTCTGGCGGGGTGGGACATCGAGTGTCGGCTTCGGCAGCTCTTGACGGTGGTCCGGTGCAAGGCCGGTGTAGGGCGCAGGGGTTGGCGGCGGTGCGCATCGTATGAGGAGGGGCTGCGGGGCAGGTGGCGCAGCTCAGGAACTGCCCACTCGCTGCAGGCCGCACGGTTCCGGAAGGTATACCCGTGGAGGCTGTCGGCGGTGATCTCGAAGAAGCGCTGGCGATAGGGGCGCGCTGCTCTCCCCGCGTGACGTCCGAGCCGTAGGAGCTCGGGTGCTTGGGTGAGTCCGCGCGGGCAGGTGAGTCATGCGATTTCGCGGCAGAGAGGACGCTGGGGGCTTGTGAAGGGGTGAGGAAAGGTGCTTAAGCGCACAGGGAGGAGCCGGACGCCGGTCAGGGCGATGCCACGCCTCGACAGTCGACTCAAGGATGGCTGCAGGCCGGCGTACGGCCTACGACCCGCAGGGAATGCAGGTCAGGACTGCGGCTGACACATCTGCCCAGTACGTGCCGTCCCGAAGCATCCACGTAGAAGACCCCAGGATGCACAGCGACGCCGGATCCCGGGCCGCCGAAGGCGAAACCACACCAAAGGGCTCAGGGAAGGCGCAGGACTTCATGGAGAGTCGGGCGTAGGGGGGTGACGGTGCTGGTGGGGAGGGGGAGCCGTACATAGTGCGCTTTTTGTCTCATAGCAGCTCTTCGGAGTTCGGTCCGGACACTCGGGGGGCTGTAGTAACGTGCGTGCCTGACCCGGGTAACGAGTGTGCAAACGGAGGAGTCGAACGTGCCATCCCCTCGATCAGCGGGTCTGATCGCGGTCGTCATGGCGATGGCTTCTCTCTTCGTGCCATCCGCGGCGCAGGCTCAGGCGCGGACCCAGATGGACCGGCGGGATCCGAGCAATCTGGCGGAGCTGCGCAAGGAGGCCGAGCGGTCGGCTAAGGAGCTTGAGGACGCCACCAAGGCCCTGGAGAAGCGGCGCGCCACGATCGCGGCTTCCGAGAAGGAGCTCAAGACCAAGCTGAACGGGCTGCAGGACCTGGAGCGCAGGCTCGCGGTCATCCGGCAGCCGGTCTCGCAGCTGGCGGAGTTGCTCTACGAGCAGCCCATCGGGGCGGACGGCGTGGTGCCGTTCCTGTCGGGGGACGCCGGGGTCGGCACCTTGCGGGCGCTTTCGGACACCACCCAGATGGTCGCGGTAAGGCAGCAGGCCGTTGAGCAGACCAGCACCCTCTACAAGCAGGCTGAGGGGCTGGCCGCCGAGGCCCAGGAGTTGCGGGCGGGCAACCTGCTGGCCGAGGCTCAGATGGCGGCCGAGATCGACACGCTCAGGCAGCGTTCGGACAAGATCGTCAAGTCGCTCACCGCCGCGCTGGTGAAGCTCGGCATCAAGATCGACAAGGTTGGACGGGCGGCGCTGGGCTGCAACCCCCTCCAGGCCGCCACGGCCAACAACTTCCCCAACGGGCTCATCCCCAAGAGCATGCTCTGTCCGTTGCAGCAGAAGGGGTTCAGTCTGCGGGCGGACGCCACGATCGCCTTCGTCAGCCTCAACGAGGCCTACCGGAGGCGGTTCGGCAAGGCGATCTGCGTGACGGACGCCTACCGGAGCCTGGCCGAGCAGCAGTCCGTCTACTACCGGCGGCCGGGGTTCGCCGCCGTGCCGGGGCGGAGCAACCACGGTCTCGGGCTGGCTGTGGACCTGTGCGGCGGGGTGGAGCGGTTCCGGTCCACGGAGTTCGTGTGGATGGAGAACAACTCCAAGAGGTACGGGTGGTTCCATCCCGCCTGGGCCTACAGCAGCCCGTTCGAGCCGTGGCACTGGGAGTACGACCCGAAGATCGACTCGCAGCTCTAAGCCGGGTCTCTAGGCGGGCACGACCTCGGCACTGCAGAAGGCACAGCGTGAGGCGGCCTTCGGGATCTCTGACAGGCACTCGGGGCAGTCGCGGGTCTTCGCCTCGATCTGGGCCGCGGCGCGCTCCTTGAAATGCGTGTACGGCTTGACGACCAGGAAGTAGACCACCGCCGCGATCATCAGGAACGAGATCACCGCGTTGACGAACTTGCCGTACATGAAGTTGGACGCGCCGACGGTGATCTTCAGCGACGAGAAGTCGGGCAGACCGCCGAAGGCCGAGATCAGCGGGGTGAGGAGATCGGCGACGAACGACTGCACGATCGAGTTGAAGGCCGCCCCGATGACGACCGCGACGGCCAGGTCGAGGACGTTGCCCTGCATCAGGAACTTTCTGAATCCGTTCATGGCCGAGAAGCGTAGTCGAACGATTACTCGACGTTACGTTTTGAAGGTGATGGAGAGGCGTCCTGAGATCTGGGCGCCGGCGAGCTGGGCCGCCTGGTACGGAGTGGCCGCCAGCACCACCAGCGCGCCGCCCGTGCGGGAGTCGTCGGCGGCCGGCGGGATGGTGATCACCCGGACGTCGTCGGCGATGAGCTGGGCCGGCCGGCCGCCCTCCCAGGCCGCCAGGACGCCAATGGTGGAGCCGGGGGAGATGAGGGCGACGGCGTCGGGGTCGGCGATGCGCACCGGAGCGGCTACCGTGCCCGGCGGCAGCGGCACCGGATGGAGCAGGCGGGCGTCGGTCAGGGGTTCGCCCCGGCGCATGGGGCCGGCAAGGTAGCGGCCGGCCGCGTACGAGCGCACGGCCCCGTCGGGCGGACGGTCGAGCGGCGCCGGACGGAGATCGCCCGGACGTAGGAGGCCGGGGGCGAGGTCGCGGGCGGCCACGAGGACCTCGGGGCCCGCGGCGGGACGCAGGGCGACATAGGCCGCCAGGACGCCGAGCGCGGCCAGGGCCGCCGCGATCAGGCGGCGGCGCCGGGCCCAGGCGCGCAACCAGGCGGGCTGCCTGCTCACGGCAGCTCGAAGGGCAGCTTGATGCCGTCGAGGGCCGAGCCGCAGGGGCACATGCGGTCGACGGGCAGGGCCTGGACGGTCTCGGCGACGAGCGTGCGCATGCGGGTGACGTTGCGGGCGAAGAACTCCAGCACCTCGTCGTGGGTCACGCCCTGGCCGGCCTCGACCCCGGCGTCATGGTCGGTGACCAGGGAGAGCGAGGTGTAGCACAGGGCCAGCTCACGGGCCAGCACGGACTCGGGGTAGCCGGTCATGCCCACGATCGACCAGCCGTTGGCCGCGAACCACTGGGACTCGGCCCGGCTGGAGAAGCGGGGGCCCTCGATGACCACCAGCGTGCCGCCGTCGACGACGTCGCCCCAGCCGGTGGAGCGGGCCGTGGCCACGGCGGCCGCTCTGCCGGACGGGCAGTAGGGGTCGGCGAAGGAGACGTGGACGGCCCCCGAGACGTCGTAATAGGTCTGCGGCCTGCCCGAGGTGCGGTCGACGACCTGGTCGGGCACGACGATGGCGCCCGGCCCGTACTCCGCCTTGAGCGAGCCGACGGCGCTGGGGGCGAGCACCTGGGTCACGCCGAGCGAGCGCAGCGCCCACAGGTTGGCGCGGTAGGGGATGCGGTGGGGCGGGAAGCGGTGGTCGCGGCCGTGCCGGGGGATGAACGCCACCGAACGCGAGCCGATGCGGCCGACCGTGACGACGTCGCTGGGCGGCCCGTAGGGGGTGGAGAGCTCGATCTCCTCCGCGTCGTCGAGGAGGGAGTAGAAGCCCGAACCGCCGAGGACGCCGATGTCTGCGCGAGTGACCATGGCGCCGAGAGTAGCCGGACGGCCGAGGGCGCCGAGAACGCCGAACGCGGTTCTGTGGATAACCTGAATGCGGAGCGTGCGCACACCAGTACGAAGAGTAGGATCGCCGCATGCGGCAAAAAGGGCTGGGCCTCATCATCCTCGCGCTGATGCTCGGGATGCTGCTGGCCTCGCTCGACCAGACCATCGTCTCCACGGCCCTGCCGACGATCGTGAGCGACCTGGGCGGGCTGGAGCAGCTCTCGTGGGTGGTGACGGGCTACTTGCTCGCCTCGACCGTCTCCACGCCGCTGTGGGGCAAACTGGGCGACCAGTACGGCCGCAAAAAACTCTTCATCACCGCGATCATCATTTTCCTCCTCGGATCGGCCCTTTGCGGGCTGAGCCGGAACATGGGGGAGCTGATCGGGTTCCGGTCGATCCAGGGCCTGGGCGGCGGCGGCCTGATGGTGCTCGCGCAGGCGATCGTGGCCGACGTGGTCTCGGCCCGCGAACGCGGGCGCTACCAGGGCTTCTTCGGCGCCGTGTTCGCCGTCAGCAGCATCGTGGGGCCGCTGCTCGGCGGGCTGTTCGTCGACCACCTGTCCTGGCACTGGGTGTTCTACATCAATCTGCCCCTGGGCGCGATCGCCCTGGCCGTGATCGCGGCCGGGCTGCCCGGCGACGACACGCGCACCAGCCACCGCATCGACTACGCCGGGGTGGTGCTGCTCGGCGGCGCGACCTCGTGCCTGGTGCTCATCACGACCTGGGGCGGGTCGACCTATCCCTGGTCGAGTCCGGTCATCGCCGGCCTGGCGCTGGCCGCGGCGGCGCTGGTCGCGGCGTGGGCGGCCGTCGAGCGGCGGGCTGCGGAGCCGGTGCTGCCCCTGGGGCTGTTCAGGGTGCGGGCGTTCGCGATGTCGTCCGCGGTGGGGTTCGTGGTGGGGTTCGCGATGTTCGGGGCGCTCACGTACCTGCCGCTGTTCTTGCAGGTCGTGCACGGGGTGAGTCCCACATTGTCCGGGGTGTACCTGCTGCCGATGATGGCCGGGATGCTGACGTTGTCGATCACCAGCGGGTTGGTGATCTCGAAGACCGGCAAATATCGCTTCCTGCCCATCGCGGGCACAGGCGTGGCGACGATCGGGCTGTTCCTGCTGTCCGGGCTGAGCGAGCGCAGCAGCCTGCTGACGATGGGCGGCTACCTGCTGGTGCTCGGCATCGGCTTGGGGATGACCATGCAGGTGCTGGTGATCGTCGTGCAGAACGCCGTCGACTTCAAGGACCTCGGCGTGGCCACGTCGGGGGCGACGTTCTTCCGCTCGATCGGCGGGTCCTTCGGGGTCGCCACGCTGGGGGCGGTCTTCACCGGCACGCTCAACGGCGATCTGCGAGAGGTGCTGGCCAGGGCCCGGTTGCCGGCGGGGTTCGACCCGTCGAGGATCCAGCGCGACCCGACCGTCATCCAGCGGCTGCCTCCCGCGCTGGCCGGTCAGTTCCTCCACGTGTACGCCGACGCCATCGCGGCCGTCTTCCGGGTGGCCGCGCCGGTGATGTTCGGGGCGTTCGTGCTGAGCTGGTTCATCCCGCAGACGCGGCTCAGGGAGACCACCAAGGCGGCGGACCTGGGCGAGGGGCTGGGCGCCACGTCGGCCGAGCGGTCGTCGCTGGAGGAGGTCGAACGGGGGCTCATGCGGCTCGCCGACGCCGACCTGCGCAGGGGCTACTACGAACGGCTCGGGGCGCTGGCCGGGTTGAGCGGCGTCCCGCCGCAAGGGGTGTGGGTGCTCGCCAGGCTCAACGGCAAGGGTTGGGTCGGGGCGGGCGAGTTGGCCGAGTGCGCCAAGGTCAGCAGGGAACACGGCAGGCCCCACGTCGACCGCCTGGTGGACGAGGGGCTGGTGGAGCGTTCTGAAGACGGCGAGCGGCTGCGGCTCACGCCGGAGGGG
This sequence comes from Nonomuraea sp. NPDC051191, assembly GCF_044455665.1. Taxonomy (NCBI): domain Bacteria; kingdom Bacillati; phylum Actinomycetota; class Actinomycetes; order Streptosporangiales; family Streptosporangiaceae; genus Nonomuraea; species Nonomuraea sp. NPDC051191. The sequence goes on from NZ_JBITEZ010000004.1 coordinate 244,470, forward strand.
GACCGGGCGGCCCTGAGGCTCGTGCGTTGCTCGTGCGAGGGGCTGAGCAGGCTCGTGGCCGACTGGGGGTCCGATCCACAGCTGGAGCGGCTCGTCGACCGCATCGCGCCGGAACTGCTCGGCGCGTACGCCGACCGGCCTCGATGAGGACCCCCGCCCGTGCGGGCGGGGTCGACGTGCCTAGTTGGAGGCCGCCGCGGGCGCCGGCGCCGGGGTGGACGACGAGGAGGACGACGACTCGCTCGACTTGCTCTCGGCCGGCTTCGACGGGGTGGTCGAAGAGGCGGAGGAGGTCGAGGACGACGAGCGGTTGTCCGTGCGGTAGAAGCCCGAACCCTTGAACACGATGCCGACGGCGGAGAACACCTTCCGCAGGTTGCCCTGGCAGTTGGGGCACACCGTCAGCGCATCGTCGGTGAATTTCTGAACGACTTCGAGCTGCTCACCGCAGTCGTTGCAGGCGTACTGGTAGGTCGGCACGCGCTCCTCCTTATACGTTCTGGCACTCGAGCGATGCGACTGCTAATGCTAACCGATTGGGCCAAACACCTATTCCAACCCCCGCTCTCCGTGCCAGCCGGCCAGCTTGCCGCTGCGGCTCACGGCGCGCAGACGGCGTTCGACCTGGTCACGGCAGGCGGCCGTGGTGACCAGCAGGAGCTGGTCGTCGGCCCGGACGCGGGTGCTGTTGTCCGGCACGAACGATTTGCCGTCGCGGACCACCAGCGTCACGGCCGCTCCGGCGGGCAGGCGCAGCTCGAAGATCTCCACGCCGTGCAGGAGCGAGCCGATGGGAACCTTGACCTGGAGCAGGTCCGCCTTGAGCTCCTCCAGCGGCGCGGACTCCACCTCCAGGTCGTGCGCCTCGCCGGGCGCGCTCACCCCGAGCAGCCGGGCCGCGTACGGCAGCGTGGGCCCCTGCAGCAGCGTGAAGACGATCACGATCACGAAGACCTGGTTGAAGATCTCCTTCGACCCCTGCACACCGGACGCCCACGGGATGGTCGCCAGCACGATGGGGATCGCGCCGCGCAACCCCGCCCACGACAGGAACGCCTGGTCGCGCCAGCTCACCCGGTCCAGCCGCAGGACGCGGGCCACCGTGGAACTGGCCAGCACCGACAGCGGACGGGCCACCATCACCAGCACGGACCCGGCGATCACGCCCGGCACGATGGCCGACGGCAGCTCTTTGGGCGTGGCCAGGAGCCCCAGCATGACGAAGAGGCCGATCTGCGCCAGCCAGGCCGCGCCCTCGGCGAACCCTCTGGTCGCGGCGCGGTGCGGCAGGCGTGAATTGCCCAGGATGAGGGCCGTGAGGTAGACGGCCAGGAAGCCGGAGCCGTGCAGCAGCACCGCGCCGCCGTACGAGACGAAGGTGAGGGCCAGCACGGCGATCGGGTAGAGGCCGGAGGCCGGGAGGGCGACGCGGCGCAGCGCGTACGCGCCCGCGGGCCCGACCGCGAGGCCCACGGCCGCGCCGATGACCAGCTCGATGGCGGTTTCCAGCAGGAACGTTCCCACGGACGCCGGCCGCTGCGACGCCCCGCTGAGCAGTACGACGGCGATGACCGTGGGCGCGTCGTTGAAGCCGGACTCCGCCTCCAGAACCCCCGCCAACCGGGTCGGGAGCGGCAACCTGCGCAGCACCGAGAAGACGGCGGCCGCGTCCGTCGAGGCCAGCACGGCGCCGAGGACCAGCGCCTCGGTCGGATCCATGCCGAGCAGCCCCTGGACGGCCAGCGCCACGACCACGATGCTCACCGTCACGCCGACGGTGGCCAGGATCAGGGCGAGCGGCACCGATTTGCGGACGTGCGACCAGGTCGTGGTCAGACCGCCCTCGGCCAGGATCACCGCCAGCGCGATCAGGCCGATCTGCTGGACGGCCTGCGGGCTTTCGAGCTTGGCGCCGAACCCCGAGGCCCCCAGAACCAGACCCAGCGCCAGGAAGAGGAGAAGACTGGGCAGACCGCTGCGATGTGCGACGCGTACGGACGCGATGGCCGCGATGACAATTCCGGCGCCGATCAGGAGCCAGACATCAAGCGTCATCCGGCCCCCTCTCGTCCCTTCGGTCACATAAGCCTAGTGAGTCCTTCCGGCGTCATCGCAAAACGGACCCGGTGGTCGTGCGGTTCGGCCGGCACGTCGTCGATCAGCTCGCCGTCGTGCAGCAGGGCCACCGTGGGGACGTTCGGCCCCACCCTGGCCAGCGCGCGGTCGTACGAGCCGCCGCCGCGTCCGAGGCGCACCCCCGTGCCGCGGTCGACCGCGAGTGCGGGCACGATCACCAGCGCGGCCGTGCGGACGGCGTCGACGCCGCGACGCGTGTCGACCGGTTCCATGATGCCGAAGCGACCCGGGGCGAGTGTGTCCGGGCCGTCGTAGACCGCCCAATCCAGGTCATTGTCCTCTTTCAGCACCGGAAGGATCACCGTCGCGCCGTGTTTCCACAGAGCGAACACGAGACCGTGCGTCTCCGGCTCCGACCCCGCCGACCAGTAGCAGGCCACCAGACCGGCCATCTGGACCCACGGCTGTTCGAGCAGCGTCTCGCGGACCTTGGTGGCGTTTGCCCGTAGTTGTTCGGAGGACAGACGGGTGCGCGCCGCGAGCAGTTGGCGACGCAGGTTCAGCTTGTCCACAGGTACCTCCACTAGGGTCTACTCATGGCTGACTTCGACCCTGTGACGAAAGCCGTCGTGCCCGCCGCGGGTCTGGGCACCCGGTTCCTCCCGGCGACCAAGGCGACACCCAAGGAGATGTTGCCCATCGTCGACAAGCCCGCGATCCAGTATGTCGTCGAGGAGGCGGCCTCCGCCGGGCTCCTCGACGTCCTCATGGTCACCGGCAAGAACAAGCGGTCCATCGAAGACCACTTCGACCGCGCGTTCGAGCTGGAGGAGGCCCTGGAGGCCAAGGGCGACGAGCAACGGTTGTCCCAGGTCCGCGAGCCCGCCTCGCTCGCCACGCTGCACTACGTGCGGCAGGGCGAGCCGAAGGGGCTCGGGCACGCGGTGCTGTGCGCCAAGCATCACGTCGGTGACCACCCGTTCGCGTGCCTGCTCGGCGACGACCTGATCGACTACCGCGACCGCCTGCTCCAGCGCATGATCGAGGTGCGCAACACGTTCGGCGGGAGCGTCGTCGCGCTGATGGAGGTGCCGAGGGAGCAGGTCTCGCTCTACGGCGTGGCCACCATCGCCGGCACCGTCGAGGACGACGTCGTGCGGGTGACCGACCTGGTGGAGAAGCCGCCGGTGGACGAGGCGCCCTCCACGTGGGCGGTCATCGGGCGATACGTGCTCGATCCCGCCGTTTTCGAGGTCCTGGAGAGCACGCCGCCCGGGCGCGGCAACGAGATCCAGCTCACCGACGCGCTGCGCACGCTGGCCGGCCGCGGCACCGAGGAGGGCGGCCCCGTGCACGGCGTGCTGTTCCGCGGGCGGCGCTACGACACCGGCGACAAGCTCGACTATCTGCGGACAGTGGTGAAGTTCGCCGCGGATCGTGAGGATCTCGCGCCGGAGTTCGTGCCGTGGCTGCGGGAGTTCCTCGATGAGATCGGTTGACGCGCATCTGGCCGAGATCCTGGCCACTGTGCGTCCGCTGGCGCCTCTGGAGCTGGAGCTGGAGCGGGCGCTAGGCACGACGCTGGCCGAGGACGTGTCCTCGCCGGTGCCGCTGCCGCCGTTCGACAACTCCGCGATGGACGGCTACGCGGTCAGGGCCGAGGACGTTCCCGGCACGCTGCCGGTGATCGACGACGTGGCCGCGGGGTCCGACGAACTGCGGGCGGTGGGCCCCGGGCACGCCGTCCGGATCATGACCGGGGCGCCCATGCCCGCCGGGGCGGACTCCGTCGTGCCGGTGGAGTGGACGGACGGGGGCACGGTCTCTGTCCAGATAAATCGTGACGTACCGCTTGGAAACGCGATTCGCCGAGCCGGCGAGGACGTCCAGGCGGGCGAGGTGGTGCTCAAGGCCGGCACGGTGATCGGGCCGGCCCAGCTCGGCATCATCGCCGGTGTGGGGCGGCGGCGCGTGTGGGTGCGTCCGCAGCCGCGCGTCGTCGTCATCTCGACCGGCGCCGAGCTGGTCGAGCCCGGGACGCCGCTGGGCCGCGGGCAGATCTGGGAGTCCAACAGCTTCACCCTGACGGCCGCGGTGCGCGAGGCCGGCGCCGAGGGCTTCCGCGCGGGGTCCGTCGGCGACGATCCCGCCGTGCTGCTCGACCAGCTCGACACCCACCTGGTGCGCGCCGACGCGATCATCACCAGCGGCGGGGTCTCCATGGGGGCGTACGAGCCCGTCAAGGAGGCGCTGTCGCCGCTCGGCACGGTCAGGTTCGAGAAGGTCGCGATGCAGCCCGGCATGCCCCAGGGGTTCGGCGTGCTGGGCGACGACCGGGTGCCGATCTTCGCCCTGCCGGGCAACCCGGTGTCCTCCTTCGTGTCGTTCATGCTGTTCGTACGTCCCGCGCTCGACAAGATGCGCGGCCTGCCCACCGACACGGCCCGGGTGACCGCCTACGTCACCGCGGCGCTGCGCTCGCCGTCGGGCCGGCGCTCGTACCTGCGCGGCGTGCTGTCCTCCGACGGCACGGTCGCGCCGGTCCACGGCCAGGGCTCCCACCAGCTCGCGGCCCTGGCCTCGGCGAACGCGCTAATCGTGGTGCCGGAGGACGTGACCGAGGTGCCCGGCGGGTCCGAGGTGGAGGTGATCCGGCTGTGAGCGAGTTCACGCACCTGGACGAGACGGGCGCGGCGCGCATGGTCGACGTCTCGGCCAAGGACGTCTCCGCCCGTACCGCGACGGCGACCGGGCGGGTGCTGCTGTCGTCCGAGGTCGTGGCGCTGCTGCGGTCGGGCGAGGTGCCCAAGGGCGACGCGCTCGGGGTGGCCCGGATCGCTGGGATCATGGGGGCGAAACGCACGCCCGACCTCATTCCGCTCTGCCATCCGATCGCGTTGCACGGTGTGAAGGTCGTGCTCGACGTCGAGGACTGGGGGGTGTCGATCACCTGCCGGGTGCGGACGGCCGACCGTACCGGGGTGGAGATGGAGGCGCTGACCGCCGTCACCGTGGCCGCCCTGGCGCTGATCGACATGGTCAAGGCGGTCGATCCGGCCGCCGTGATCACCGACGTCCGGGTGGAGGAGAAGGTGGGCGGCAAGACCGGTCTGTGGACCAGGGAGGCCACGTGATCCGGGCGCTCGTGGTGACCGTGTCGAACCGCGCCTCCGCCGGGATATATGCCGACAAGTCAGGGCCGTTGCTGGCCGAGTTGCTGGCGTCCGACGCCGGCTGCGAGGTCTCGGGTCCGCTGGTGGTGCCCGACGGCGACGCGGTCGAGGCGGCCCTGCGCGACGGCGTCGCCCAGGGTTACGACGTGATCGTGACCACCGGCGGCACCGGGCTCACGCCCCTCGACCTGACGCCGGAGATGACCGCCCGCGTGATCACCCGGGAAGTTCCCGGTATAGCGGAGGCCATTCGCCTGGCGAATCGCGACAAGGTGCCCACGTCGGTCCTGTCCCGGGGGCTGGCCGGTCAGGCGGGTGACACGTTGATCGTGAATCTGCCCGGCTCGTCCGGTGGCGTCCGGGATGGGGTGGCTGTGCTCGCGCCCGTCCTGCGGCACGCGGTCGAGCAGATCAAGGGCGGCGACCACCCCCGCTGACCAGGTTTCGGTCTGCCGATCGATGATCCGTGGCGACATCGAGCCCGATGGGGGGATGATGAGAGGCGTGGATCGACTTCGTGGCTGGCCGGCGAACCTGAGCGAAGGCCCGGTGGGCCTTCGGCCGCTGCGGCTGAGCGACGTACGCGTTTGGCGCGAGACCAGGTTGCGCAACGCCGACTGGCTGCGTCCCTGGGAACCGAGCAACCCCGAGACCCCGCTGTTCAGAACGGGGCTCGGCCCGTACATCTCCATGGTCGGCACCCTGCGTCGCGAGGCGCGGCAGGGGCTGGCGCTGCCGTGGGTGGTCACCTACGACGGCCGCTTCGCGGGGCAACTCACCGTGGGGGCCATCGTGTGGGGTTCTGCCCGTTCCGCCCAGGTCGGTTACTGGGTGGACGGCGCGCTGGCCGGGCGGGCCATCATCCCCACCGCCCTGGCCCTGGCCGTCGATCATTGCTTTTTCACCACCGGATTGCATCGGCTAGAAGCGAACATCCGTCCTGAGAACCAGGCCAGTCGTAGGGTGGTGGAGAAGCTCGGGTTCAGGGAAGAAGGCATTCGGCGTCGCCAACTCCACATCGACGGGGCCTGGCGCGACCACATCTGTTACGCGCTGACCGTCGAGGACGTCCCCGGCGGCCTGCTCGTACAGTGGCGGCGAGCACGTGAGTCGGCCGCTCGCGGCGGATCTCCGGTCGAAGAGGTTTGACGATCTCGCGACACACCGCACCGAATGCTCGTCAATCAGTGACACACGGTCTTACGGTGCGTGACGTGAGCACAATGAAGGCGCGACGAGCACAGACGCGCTTTCGTGCTGCCCGGAGGTGGTCGTGAGCAGCGCCTTCCTCTATGTCGCCATCGTCGTGATGTGGCTGTGCGTCCTGATTCCGATGTGGTTGCGCCGGGACAAGACGAACCTCCAGGAGCTCGCCGAGCTCGAGGAGCACTACACCGGCGAGCACGCCCTGCCCGACCTGGACAATCTCGACGCCACCATCGGCGACGAGGACGCACCCGAGGTCGAAAAGGTCGATGTCCGGCAGTTCCGGCTTCGCCGTAGGGCGATCATCGTAGCGCGACGCAGACGGTTGTTGTTCTTCACCGCGTTGCTCGTGCTGGCCTCCGTCGTCACGGCCGGGGTCGAGATGATCCCGTGGTGGGGCGTGGCGCCGTCCGGGGTCGTCATGCTGGCGTACACGGCCTTTCTGCGGATCGCCGTACAGGTCGACCGGGAACGCCGCGAACGGGCGCTCCAGGCGCGCTCTGAGCGGCTACGGCGGGCACGCGAGCGGCGCCGGGCGGCGGCCGAGATGGAGGCCGAGGTCATCGACCTGACCGCACTGCACACCGACGTCCTGTTCGACCAGTACGCCGAACCGCCCAGACGAGCGGTGGGCGACTGAAAGGGTGGCGCGAGTACCTCTGGGAGTTTGCTAATCTGGTCGAGTCCTTGGGGATGTAGCGCAGTCCGGTAGCGCACTTCGTTCGCATCGAAGGGGTCAGGGGTTCGAATCCCCTCATCTCCACCCAGGGCCGTTCATGAGACGGCCGGACTGAAGTTGACGGGATCCCGTCTGATCATCGCGATCAGGCGGGATCTTGTCATTTCAGGGGTTTCCGAATTTGGTTCGTCCTGGTTTGGTGACCGCGGAGCTGGTGTCTGGGAAGGCCCGGGTGGTGTCAGGCCGCTGGTGGGGGAGCGAGATCCGGCCGTTGGGCATGGCGAAGCCGACGGTGAGTGGGGCGCTGCGACAGGGTGGCGGGTTGTGCGGCTTATGGGGCGGGTGGCGGCCTGCCCTGGCCTGCGGGTGGTGTGCCGTCGAAGGGCCCGGCTGGAGTCTGCGGGGTGTCGGCGAGTGTGACGGGCTCGTCTTGGGGCTCGTGGACGTGGCGCCACTGGTCGAGGAAGTGGTCGTTGGCGACGGTGACGAGCAGCGCAACCAGGATTGTCTGGGCGACGCGGCCGTGGGCGAGCCGGTTCTTGGGGTCGCCGAGGTCAAGGTCGTGTCCCTTGATCCTGCCGTTGAGGCCCTCAGTGTTGGCCCGGACGGACTTGTAGGTTCCGATCCAGGCAGGACTGAGGTAGGCCAGGTCCTGGCGGAATTTGTCGAGGTGGCCGAGGTCGTCCTTGCGGACGGTGATGGTGTGCTGGTGGCAGATCTTCGGCAGTTCGCCGGCCTTCAGGTCGGGCTGTGGGGGAAGGACGCGGGGTTTGGCCGCCGGGTGAGCAGCTCGTTGCCGGGTATTGGTGAGGTCGACTGCGGTGGGCCGGTTGGGTCCGCGCTGGTGGAGGCGGTCGAAGCGGGGACAGGTCAGCGATGGGGAGGTGCCTGCTGCCGGGCACTGGAAGCGGACGGTGCCGCCTGCGTTCGGGCTCTGTTTGAGGCGCAGCAAGTACGGCTCTCGCGCGCTGATGAGCGCGGTGAGTTCTTCCGATGGGCTGCGAGTGGCGGCGTCGTCCAGACCGGTAGTTGATCCGCTTTGTAATCGAGGGCGAGCCGGTAGCCGAGCTCGCGTGCGGGCTGGGCGAAATGGGCGCTCTGCTGGTCGGTGTAGGCGCGGTCGACGACTGCGAATGCTGCGGGCAAGCCGAGGGTGGGCAGGGGTTTGAGGGTGGTGATGGCGTTGGCGCCGATACGTTTGTGCGGGGTGTCGAGGACCAGGCCGAGCGCCAACTGCGGGAAGGAGCCGAGCACGGAGCGGGCGCGGGCGGCGACGGTGAGGGTGGCGCTGTAGCCGTACTCGGGTGGGCCGTTTCTGGCCGAGTGATGCCAGCCCGCGGTGATCTCGGTGGAGGCGATCAGTTCGCCGGTGGAGCGGCGAACTTGGGGCGGACGGGCGAAGACCGGGGTGGCGGTGGTGTCGATGCCGACGTCGCCGCGGAAGTGACGGAGGTAGCCCCGGCCTTTGACCCAGCGCACTGGGGTGAGCACCAGCGCGGTGACGATGTCCCGCAGCAGTTCCCGCTTGCGCCCCGGACCGCTGACATCACTCAACGCATAGCTGCAACTCCACACTGTAGGCGGCAATGGCATCGCTGACCGCGAAGACCGCGAGATCCCTTGGCGTTGGCGGCTCTCGAATGAAACCATCGTCAGGGCTGCTTGCTCCGCCCCTCATCGAACTGACGGTGCGTCCGGCGGAGCGGAGGCCTTGGTGGTGACAAAGCCGTTCCGCAAGATCTGCACGAGCTGTTGCGCATGCCGGGTGCTGGTGCTGGTGAGCGCGGCGCCGCTGGTCAGCGCGAGCACATCGGCAACGGAGAGGTCGGCGCGGACCGTACCAGCTCGTTGAGCCCGGGCAAGGAGCCGTTCCGCGATGGATCTCATAGAGTCGTGCCAGCGTTCGAAGAGCTCGGTACGCGGCGTGCCGCTGTGTTCGCTCGCGGCAAGGGCCAGAGTGCGTTTGGTCGCGATGTGGACGACGAAGCCGTCCAGCCAGGTGAAGAGGGCCTCGGCTGTGGAGGGTTCCGCGAGCAGCGCACGCCCCTGATCGCACAGCGCTGTCACTTCGTCTGAATACACGGCCACGAGAAGGTCGCCCCGGGTGGGGTAGTGCCGGTAGAGCGTCGCATTGCCCACACCGGCGCGCTGCGCCACCTCATCGAGCGGGGCATCGGGACCGTGTTCATCAAAGAGGTCCTTGGCGGCGGTGAGCAGCCGCTCGGCGTTCTGTGCGGCATCGGTTCGCCGTGCCCGCCTCGGCCTGGTCGTCTTGTCCGTGTGCGTCATCCGTTCACTCCAGGATTGAAAAACGGGGAACTCCCCGTTTAGTGTAGAGCCGAGAAATCGGGGACGTCCCCGCTTTTGTTCGAGGCACACCTCGCGACCCGACGTGGACATGCCTCCGTCGAACTCTTCAGGAGAGGAATCCGTCATGGCACTCAGCGACCAGGACCGTTTCACCATCACCGAACTGATCGCGATGCACGGTCATCTCTGCGACAGCGGGCAACTCGATCGTCTCGATGAGGTCTTCACCGTGGATGTCACCTACGACACCACCGATCTCGGGCAGCGACCCCTGAAAGGTGTGGCGGCCTGCGCCGAGGCTGGCCGGGCTCTGGGCGAGCTGAATCCGGTCGGTCACCACGTCACCAACATCGTTCTCACCGAGAACGCCGACGGGACTGTGGGGGCGCTGTCCAAGGGGATCGGCATCAACGTAGACGGCACGAGCGGGAGCGTGACCTACGAAGACACCGCCGTACGCACGGACCAGGGATGGCGCATCAGCTACCGCAAGATCCTCGCACGACGCGCTCCCCTAGGCAGGTGAGGCAATTCTGCCCCCTGGGCGTGGGAAACGATCACGAAAGACCCGGGAGGCGATCTTTGCCACCGCCATATCCGTGCTGTTCGGCCCCACTCGTGAACACCCCACCCAGGTCAAAGGCCCTTTCGGATCTTCCGGAAGGGCCTTTGTGATCTTCTGGGTGACATGTTGCATGGCTAGGCATCCCTGCCGTCGAAGATCCGGTCCATGGCCGGCGCGCCAGTCTGAATGGCGGGCCGGATCTGGTGGCGGAAGACGATCTTGGTCACGGTGGTGTCGGCATGGCCGCACAGCTGGGCGATCTCGTCGATGGAGAGATCGCTCTTCCAGGTCCCCACCGGACGCAGAGAGAAGAACAGCGTCGCCGTCGCCGGCAACGAGTCCTTCTCCGGCTTCTACCGACCCGCGCCTCGGCGCCGCGATCGTCGACCGGCTCACCTTCGACCGACTCCTACCGCCTTGCCCGGACCCGAGCCAGAGCCGAACAAGCCAGCTGACCACACTTGTCGGCATACACCTCTATGCGCAAAGGCGCGTACAGATAGACGCGCGCAGCGTGATGGTGTTGTGGCGCCTCTGCCAGGAGCGAGCTCGACGGTGGGGCTTCTGGTCTGCGAGGGATTCAGCGGCGAGGGATGGCGCTGGGGCTGGAAGCCCTCGTGAAGCTCATGTCCATCCAGTGCCGCCAGTTTGAGCCGTTGTCGGTGCGCTCCCATTCCGCCGTCATGGAGTCGCCGTCTTCGGCGATCACCAGCGTCGCCCGCTCCGTGTCACCGGCGAACGTCCAGACGCCCTCGTCGTCGACGCTTGCCCACATGGTGACGAAGTTACCGTGATTGTCGAAGGAGCGCATGGGGTAGGTCCGGCTCGCTGGATCGTAGGGCCCGATCATCTCGATGACCTCGACGTGCTCCTCATTCATGCGCACGTCCACACGGTGAATGAGGAAGTGCTCGCCGGCCAGCCACTCGTAGGTGTCCGACCCGGCGATGCGGATCGCCGGGTCGATCGCGGTGGCCGCTATACACCCCTGCGAACGCCAACGGCCAACCAGCGCATTCAGGCGCTGGTTCTCCGATCGCGGGGCACGGGTGCTGTCGTCTCCTGACATGGTGAATCCTCGTCATCGATAGTGTGTAAGATGTTGCTTAAACACTTACATGCCGTCCCGGCAGTGCGCAAACGAAGGCGGTGGCCCATGGACGACGCGCTTCGCGCTGTGGCGGACCCGACCCGCCGCGCCATCCTCGTCCTGGTGCGGGATCGCGAGGTATCGGCAGGCGAGATCGCCGAGCGCTTTCCCGAGATCAGTCGCCCTGCGGTATCCCAGCATCTGCGAACGCTGACGGCAGCCCGCCTCGTCGACGTCCGCCGCGCAGGCAATCGCCGCTTCTATCGGCTACGTCCGGAGGGGCTGGCCGAGGCGGTGACGTTCCTGGAGACCATGTGGTCCACCTCGCTCAGCCGCCTCCAGCACGAAGCCGAGCGAGAAGAACGCGCCCACACTGGTGACCAGGACATGAAGGGATCGCTGTGAGCAGGACGATTGAGCAGACGTTGCACATCCGTGCGCGTCCCGAGACGGTCTGGCGGTTCTTCACCGACCCGGCACGCCTGGCGCAATGGTGGGGAACGGCCGAGCTGGACGCCCGCCCTGGTGGCACCTTGCAGGTTGCGATGCACGAGGGCCCACGCCCGGTGATGCGCGGACGGTTCGTGGAGCTCGTGCCGTACGAACGTCTCGTCTTCACCTTCGGCTGGGAGGCCACACCAGGAGCGCCCGACATGGCACCCGAGGCATCCCGAGTCGAGGTCACCCTGACCCCGGACGGTGATGGCACCGAGCTCACCCTGCGCCACAGTGGTCTGCCGGCCGCACTCGAAGAGGAGACCGGCGACGGCTGGGCGCACCTGCTCCATCGTCTGGGCGAAACAGCAGAACGCCAGGAACTCCGCTGAACCTGGTCGAACATGCGCTTACGTCGCACCCCTGCTGCCGCCTCCGCAGCGGGATGTGTACGCCGACAACACACACAGCGTCACGAGAGAGCCATGCCCCAGACCCACGGGCATGGCTCTCTTTTCAATGACCTTCCAAGGCAGTTGATCAGCAAGTGGCTCTCAAGCCGGCCGACACATGGCTCTCTGATCCACCTTCATAGCGATACGCATCAAGCGCATACCGGCCTGCTTTGACGACGCCGTGATCAAGCAGAGAAGACACTCGATCGCCACCACCGTCACCGGCTGAGGACACTGATGCCGACCATGCCCCTGAGCCGGTTACCGCATGGCACGATCACGCACTGTCATAGGTCGCCGTCATAGACGGCCACTGTCAGCGTTCCGGGGCGCCGCAGGTACTCGGGGATGGACGTCTCCAACCGGACCCTGATCGTTGTCGTCTTCTCACTGCTCGGCCGTTTGCCCAGATGGAGGAACCCGGCCCCGGACGGCGGGAAGGAGCAGACGCCGAAGTCCTTCAGGCGCCCGTTCACCCACAGCTTCCGGCTGAGCCGCTCGGCGAGGCCGTCCCCGCAGTAGGTGACGATGGCCAGGCCGTGGCCCCTGTTCGGCACGGTGAGCGTCACCTCACGGGTGCCGGGCCAGGTGGCGCTGCCCTTGGCGACCAGGCTGAGTTCCTCCCCGATCTTCGCGAGCGGCTCGACCGGAGGCGAGGCGGTCCTCATCGTGGCCGGCGGCGTCCACTCGTACACGCCGAACCGCCATTTACCCGGAGGCGTCACCCAAGGGTAGGTCGTGACGGAGAATCTCACCGTCCGAGTCCCGGCGGGGAAGAGCTGCGTGTCGACCGCTTTGCCCCGCTCGCATGAGTTCTTCAGTGACAGCGTGAAGTCCTTGTTCAGGCCCGGCACCCGCACGCTGACACGTGGTGGCCCCGCTTTGGGATGCGGGCAGTCAGGCAGGATGGCCACCGGCTTGCCGCTCACCTTCACCTGGAATGTCGTCGATTCCTCGCGTGATGGGTCGAAGGCCGCAATGGCGAGCCTGCGGTAGACAGTGCCGTCGGACTCCTCGTACTGGATCGGGAACTTCTCGCTCACTGTCGCGGTGGTCGGCTGATCGACTTGCTCCGGCCCGCGCAGGCTGACGATCGTTCCCACGGTGACGACCGCGACGGCGAAAGTGACAGCGACAGCGACGGCCGACAACCGGCGCCGTCGCGCGCCGCGTGTCCTGGTCCGCAGTGAGTGCCACGGGATCGGGCGGTCGAGCGCAGGGCTGCTGCGCTCATCCAGCAGGTCGCGGAGTTCTCCCTGGTCGATATGCACGGCGCTACCCCCTCCTGTCGTACGCGAATGACTCGTCCACCCGAAGCTTGGCCAGCGCCCTGCTCGCCTGGCTCTTGACCGTCCCGACGCTGCAGCCGAGCGTCGAAGCGGTCTGGACCTCGGTCAGGTCCTCGAAGAACCGCAGCACGACGACGGCCCGTTGCCGGGCAGGCAAGCGGCCGAGCGCCTGCCAGACCAGTTCGCGATCGTCGGCCTGTCCCATGTGGTCGGCCGCCTGCGCCTGGTCGGGCGGCGACCCGCTGGTCAGCTCGGCCCGTCTCCAGCGGCGCCGCCACCAGGAGACGTGCAGGTTCACAATGATCTTGCGGACGTACGCCTCACGCTCGTCGCCCAGGCGCGGCCAGGCCTGCCACGCCTTCAGCAGCGCCGTCTGCACCAGGTCCTCGGCCACACCCCAGTCACGGGCGAGCAGGTAGGCGGTGCGGAGCAGCCGGTGCCATGACGCCTCGACGAACGCGTCGTACTCCGATCCATCCGCCATGTACGGTCCTTTCTCAGGCGACAGTCACCCGTCCTTACGCCGCCGGAAGAACTGAAGGTTGCTCAGGCTCAAGAAGCTGTCTTCTTTCACACTTCTGCAGTTGGTGATGTTCTCGGCACCAACTGCTGTCCGCCGGCGCGGGAAACGATCAGCGGTTGTCCGGGAAGCGATCTTCCAGGTCGCGCCTCTACCGCACCCAGCGCAGGGCGGGCTCCCTCCGTGCCAAGCGTGGCTGAGTACGGCCTCCGCTCGCTGTCGGGTGTGTGTCTTGCTGGGACGTCCGTTCGTGCCCTTGGGTGTGGGGACCGGCTCGGCGACGTTCCTGAGCATCCGCCGCAGGGTATTCGCGGTGGCCGTTGTCCAGCCGGACCGGCCTGAGGAGGTCCTGCCAGTTCGCCGATCCGTATCCGGTTTCTTCTCCTTGACCTTCACATGGATGTGATGCCTTACCGTCCCGAGCATCGATTCAGCAGGTAAGGAGTAGATCAATGCCAGGTGCCGTGATCATGGGGGCAGGTCCGGGGATCGGGCAGGCGGTGGCTCGGAGATTCGCCAGGGAGCGGTTGCCGACAGCACTGATCGCCCGGAGCGACCGGACGTTGCGAGCCGCGGTCAACGCTGCGGCTCACGTCGCGCCCGCCACGGTGGCCCGCGGGAATGGAACGATCCTCACCACGGGCGGCATGCCCGAGCCCAAGCCGGCAGGTGTCCGTACCCTGGTCACGCGGCCACGACACCGGTGGACGCGGGAAGCTCTGCACGCAGGTTCCCCGCGATGACCGGCACCGGGGCGACAGACGTTCTCACCAGGCTGCTCCACGACTGGCAGCAGGCCTTCAACGCACACCGACCGGCCGAGATCGCCGCCTTGTTCAGCCAGGACGCGCTTTTCCAGGGCATCAGTCCGCAGCTGGGACACGGTCCGCAGGAGGTCTTCGACTATTACGCCAGGGTCGTTCGCGGCACGACGGCACAGGTCGAGGTGGTGTCGGGTGGCCGGCTGAGCGAGGAGATCGTGCACGGATTCGCGGAGGTGACCTTCACCGCGCCTACCGGTGACGTCCACCTGATATGCCTGTCCGTCGTGGCCAAAAGGGCGGCCGGCACCTGGCTCATTCACCAGTACCACGCTTCCACCCGTCACGTGGGCGGAGGTTCGGCGGTCCGGGGAGGTGGGCGGCCTACGTGACGCTGGTGGCGGCGTGGCCGACGAGATCGGCGATGGTCGCGATCGGGATGCCCTGGTCACTCATGAGGGAGACGACGGGTCGCTACTCGACCACTCGCCCCGTTGTCTTCTTTCCGTCCATGCGTACGGCCAGGCAGTACACGGTCCGGTAACGCGGCCAGTCCTCCAAGGCCGGCCCAAGCCACGCCATGCCGATCTCATCCGTTTTCGACTTTTTGATGCGCATTCTGGGAAGACATCCGTTCTCCGCGAGCCGCGTCATGTCCGCATCCGGATACGGTCCCTGGGGGAGGACGTATGTGGTGGCGAACTCAGCCGAATGCGGCACGTGGCAGGGGACGACGGTCACCATGTACGTCTGGGGAAGAGGTTCGATGCAGTCGCCGGGTCGTAGATCGGTGGCGTAATACCGTTGCGTGCCGGGAATGGTGCTCTGCTGCAGGGGAGTCTGCGGGGCGGCGGCGGGTTTAGGCTGAGCGGACTCGGATGACGCCACCGGTGCCGGGCTATCTGCGCAGCCGGCGAGCGAGATGGCTAAGCAGCATGCGATCAGTGATGTGCGAACCATGGCACAAGAGTGGCAGTTTCAGATCGCCCCGGGGTCCCGGACCGGTTCGGAGATGATCGCCGCTCCAGCCGCCTCAAGGGCCTCGCCGGTCCTTCTGATCGCGAACCTCAGCAGGAGAGCCATATGACATCTGTCGTCCCTGCCCGTGACCGGGAGCGGATGCTGACGTATTCGAACGGCCAGGACTGGCTGGTGTCCTGGCACTCTGTCGATGACCCGCAGGAAGGCAGGCCTCACGGGGCCGCCGGCATCTGCGTGACGGCTGCCGATGAGCTGGTCCTGATCAGCCATGACGGCGAGCACTGGGGTTTCCCCGCAGGACGTCCTGAAGGAACGGAGACGATCGAGGAGACCGTGCTGCCGCGACCCGGGTTTCCTTTCGTGCTCTGGACGAGGCGGTGGCAGGTGACGGCCCTCGCCCGTGAGTGCCCCCGAAATGCTGGGCCAGGCCATGGCGTCGGCGTGCGGGGTTGCCTCGATCACCCTGACGTCGGCGTGGACTGGCGGGCGCGGTGGCGGCGTACCGCGTCCCTGTTGGCGCACGGCTGGGAGCAGTAACGCTGCCGGGCGGTGCGTGAGGTGTCCGCGAAGATCATCTCGCAGTCGGCGGCGGCACACCGTCCGAGCCGGTCCATCCCCCGGCTGACGAGGTGCATGGCCGTGCCCACGGAGATCAGCGCGAACAGCACCGCGCCGAGCGGCTGCAGGTCGTCGCGATAGTGCAGGTGCCAGCCGTGAGCGTGGTCGGTCAGCCGGGGATAGGCGGCCGACCGGGCCAGCATCTCGTTGACCAGCTTGGCCTTCTCGCGCTCGTTCGGGGCGTCGACGACGTTCGTCCAGGCGTCGATGACGGCGAGGGTCTGGTCGAGATCCGATGGTTCGACGGGGAGTTCCAGCACCAGCCCGGCCGTGCGGCAGCGGTCGGCGAGTTCGGGTGCGCTCGCCGGCGGGCGGTTCGCCAGTTCCGCGGCGAAGTTCACCACGTCCGCGCCGTAAGGGTTGAGGTGCACAAGCCCATTACATCAGCCTGTACGTCATGACGCGAACAGCGACAGAGCGTGACATTCCGGAACTCGTCCGCCTCCGGGCGCTGCTCTTCGACGACCTCGGCGGCGACTTCTTCAACCCCGCGAACGCCGCGGACGACTGGCGTAACGCGCTCGCACGGGTTTTCCAGCAGAAGCTGACCGAACCCGACTGCCGGATCCTGGTCGCGGACGGCGACACCGGCCTGGCCGCCTGCGGCATCGGCACGATCGAGCAGTGGTTCCCCGGTCCACACTCTCGCAACGGGCGGATCGGCCACGTCATCGGCATGGTCACCGACCCGTCGTACCGGCGGCGTGGGCACGGCCGGTCGATCATGCTCGGTCTGCTCGACTGGTTCCGCGACCGCGACGCCGTACGGGTCGACCTCACCGCCTCTCGCGAGGCGGAACCGCTCTACCGGCAGCTCGGCTTCTCCGACCATCCGGATCCCCTGTTGTGCTGGAAGCCGTGAGGGCCTCGCGGTACCGCTGGGTCATTCTGGCTGTCGCGACCCTCAGCCAGGCCACGGCCGCGTTCTTCGTGCAGGGCATCGGCGCGATGAGCGTCCACCTGCAACGAGACCTGGAGCTGAACACGACCCAACTGGGCCTGCTGCAGTCGGCGGCTCAGTTGCTTCCTCTGGCCGGACTGCTCGTGGCGGGACGACTGCTGGACCGCCACGACGAACGCTGGGTCGTCGGGATCGGCGCTCTTGTGGTCGCCGCCGCGCTGGCCGTCGGCAGTACGGCCCCGGGATATGTCTCCTTGCTCGTCGCCCTGCTGGTCGTCGGCGCGGGGTACAGCACCATTCAGCCGGGTGGGAGCAAATCGGTGGCGTCCTGGTTCGACGCCTCGCAGCGTGGCTTGGCCATGGGTGTCCGTCAGGCGGGACTTCCGCTCGGCGGCGTCGTCGCCGCCTCTGCGCTTCCCGTACTGGCGACGGCCTTCGGCTGGCGGTCGACGCTCGTGGCGGGTGCGCTCGTCGCCTTGTCGGGTGCCGTCGCCTTCATGGTCTTCTACCGCCGTCCACCGGACCGGCGTCCGATGCCGGACACGTCCCGCGTGCGGCTGGGACTGCTCTGCGAACCGTACATGAAGAAGATCATTTTGTCCGGTACGAGCATGGCGTCGGTGCACAGCGGTGTGGGCGTTCTCACCGTGCTGTACCTGCACGAGGTGGCGTCCATGGACTCCGCCTCGGCGGCCCTGGTCTACGTCGCGGTCCAGTGCGCGGGCGCGCTGGGCCGGGTCTGCCTGGCGGCCTGGAGCGACCGTCACGGATCCGGTCGCCACGCCTGCGTCATGACCTGCATGGCCGCCGTGATCATCGCCATGATGGTGTTGACGACGCCGATCGGCCGGTCTCCCGTCGCGGCCTGCCTGGTCTTCGTCTGGCTCGGATTCTTCGGAATCGGCTGGTACGGCCCCTGGGTCGCCTACGCCGCCGAATCGGCGCCGCCGGACCGGACCGGATTCGTCCTCGGCCTGGCCATGGCCGTCAGTCAGGTGGCGATCATCCTGGCGCCTCCCGTGCTCGGCCTGCTCACGGACCTGACCGGCAGCTTCGCACCCGCCTGGGCCCTGCTCGCCGCGCTGGCCGCCGCCACCATGACGATGACCGCCCGACTGTGACGCCGCGAGCTGGGCGAGATGATCCTGGTCATGGAGACGTACTGTCCCCTTGGGTGGGTGACGGGGGATCAGACGGCGATCGGGACTTCCTGTCCGGGGTCCTTCGTCGGCGTCCGCGTCCGGGGAAGGACGAGACAGGTGAGGGCCAGTCCGATCAGGCTCAGCACCGCCCCCGCCAGGCCGGTCCACCGCAGAGCGCCGGCGGCGACGATCGCGCCGCCGATGACCGAGCCGGCTGCGGCCCCGAGGTTGAAGGCGCCGACGTTGGCGGAGACCGCCAGGTTCGGGGCGGCGCCCGCGTGGTGCAGGATCAGTCCCTGCAGCGGGGCGATGGTCGCGGTGGCGAGCAGGCCGAGTACCAGGACCGCGGCCACGGCGGTGGGCTGCCACACCACGGCGAACGGGACGAGCAGGAGCGTTCCCGCCAGCCCGCCGAAGACCCCCCGTACGGTGGCGCTCATCGACCTGTCGGTCAGCCTTCCGGCGGTGAGGTTGCCGATGAAACTACCGGCGCCGTAGGCGAGCAGCAGACCGGAGACCGCCGCGGGGGAGAAGCCGGAGACGCGGATCAGTAGCGGGGCGATGTAGGTGAACACCGTGGCGACCCCGGAGAAGCCCACCGCGGTGGTGGCGATGGCGAGCATGACCGGCCGGCGCGTCACCACGCGGATCTCGTCACGCAGTCGTGTGGACGGCGCCTCCTGCCGGGGCAGGACGGCGGCCAGAAGCAGGGTGCCCACCAGGGACAGAACGGTCAGCACGGCGAAGGGAGCCCGCCATCCGGCGCCCTCCCCGAGCAGTGCCCCCAGAGGCACCCCGAGGAGCGTGGCCACGGTGAAGCCGGAGGCCACGGTGGCGATGGCCGAGCCCGTCCGCTCGGCCGGGACCACCCGGGTCGCCGTCACCAGTGCCAGAGCCAGGAAGGCGGCGTGGCTGAGCGAGGACACCACGCGTCCCACCAGCAGCAGGCCGAACGACGGCGCCACCGCGCTGATCGCGCTGCCTGCCGCGAACAGCAGCATCAGTCCGATGGCGAGCCCCTTGCGCGGCAGGCGCGAGGTCAGCAGGGCCATGAGCGGTCCTCCGGCCACCACTCCGAGCGCATATGCGGTGACCGCCTGTCCGGCGGTTCCCACGGAGACGTCAAGGTCGGCTCCGACCTGGGGCAGCAACCCGGCGATCAGGTACTCCGACGTGCCCACGACGAAGACGCTTGAGCACAATGCCGCGAGCGTCGCGAACCCCTTGTTCATCTTCATGCGGCAGACGTTAAAGTCTCATATCGGTATGAGAGTCAAGTCGAGGCGGGGTGATGCCCGGCTCGCCGTCAGGGGGCGTCGTGCGCATCGGTGAGCTGTCCCGGCGGACCGGCGTGGCCGTCCACCTGCTGCGTTACTACGGAGAGCAGGGGCTGCTCCACCCGCAGCGGCGGGCCAGCGGCTACCGGGAATACGTCGAAGAGGACGTCGCCGTCGTCCGCCGCATCCGCAGCCTGCTGGCCGCCGGGCTGAACACCTCGACCATCACCACGGTCCTGCCGTGCCTGCGGGACACCGGCGACCGCCTCGTCCCCACCTGCTCGGACCTGGTCGCCGACCTCCACCGGGAGCGCGACCGCATCGCTCAGGCCATCAGCGACCTTCAGACCTCCATGGACGCGCTCGATGACGTCATCGCCGCGGCCCCGGCCGACGTCACCCGCCGGGCCCTGGCCTCACTCAACGCGTGAGAAGTCCCAACAGAATGATCCGCGGATCGGCGGCTCACCCCACCGACGGCCCGAGGACGGGTCATGGGGTTCGTCTCGGGGAGCGCAACCGTACGACCAAGGCGAGCGACATGACGACGAGGGCCGCCACCTGAGTGAACCGGAGCGCATCCACGATGGTGACCACCTGAGTCGCTCTGTCCGCCGCTCCCAGGCCGGACAGGGCAGCGAGCGACCCACCGCCGGTCATCGCGGCGGTCAGCACCGTGAACAGCGCGCTGACCGCCACGGTGCCCATGCCGTTGGCGACCGTGTTCACCAGCGACAACAGCGCGGAGCCGGAGGCCAGGTCGGAGCCGTTGAGGTCGCGGCTGGAGCTGGACATCGTCGGCATCATGATCGCGCCGGTGCCCGCTCCCTGGAGGAATCCGAGCACGCCGAGCACCAGGTAGGACGTGTCCGGCCGGAGAACGATCACCTGGAGGAGGCCGGAGGCGATCGCGACGCCGAGCCCGGCGCCGACGACCAGCCGGGGACCGAGCCGTTCCAGGAGCCGGGCGGCGACCTGCAGGCTGACGCCCATGCCGACCGCACCGGGGACCATCAACGCGGCCGTCACCGAGGCGCCGTCCGAACGCAGGATCTGCACGTAGGCGGGCCCCAACAGGGCCGAGCCGAAGTAGGGGGCCGCGTACAGGGCGAGAACCGCGGCGCCCCGGCCGAACGTCGGGTTCCGCAGGAGGGCGATCCGCAACAGCGGTTCAGGATGGGCCAGCGCCCGGGCCGAGAACACCGCGACCAGCACCGCACCGAGGACGGCCGTGGCGATCCGCGCCCAGGCCGGGCCGTCCTGGGCGCTGATGCCGTACGCCACCAGGACGATGCCCGGAACCAGCAGCATCGCTCCGGCCAGGTCAGGCCAGCCAGGACGCCTGTGTGCGGCGTCGGCCGGCAGCCAGGCCATCGTGCCCGCGACGCCCAGCAGCGCCAGCGGCACCGTGACGAAGAACAACGCCCGCCACGACCCGGCGCCCAGGAGCAGCGCGCCCAGTGCCGGGCCCAGGATCGGCCCGATCAGCATTGGCAGGCCGGTGACCGTCATCATCCGGCCACGGCGTTCGGCCGCCACGGCGCCGAACCCGATCGCCATTCCCAAGGGCGCCATCAGGCCGGCGCCGAGGCCCTGCGCCGCTCGTGCGGCGATCAGCCAGCCCAGGTCGCCGGCCAGGCCGGCGACGGCGGAGGCGGCCGCGAAACCGGCCAGCGCCCCCACGTACACGCGGCGGGCTCCCCACCGTCCGGCAAGACCGGCGGCGATCGGCATCGTCGCGACCATCGCGAGCGTGTACGCGGTGATGATCCACTGGGCGGCGGTCAGCGACGTGTCGAACGTCGCCATCAGTTGCGGCAGCGCCACCGCGACGATCGTGGCGTCCAGCACCGCCATCAACCCGCCGGACGCCAGCACGCTCGCGGCGCGCAGCTCCGGACCTGTCAGCCTGCTCATGCCCGACCGGCCGGATCCGCCGCCCGGAGGGGGGCGCATCGCGCGTGCCCATGTCTGCCGCCCGCTGAGATCGTCTTGCGTCATGGCATCGACGCTAGAAGTTCGTCCATAGGCGAACACAAGTCGGCCGGCAGCCGTCGCCGCGTCCGCGCCAGGCGGCTCCAGCGGCTGCCGTCAGTCGCTGCCGCGCCCCAGCGGCCCGAACACGACGTTCTTCTGCTGCCGAAGGATCTTCCCGTCGGTCCCGTACGCCGTCACCGTGACAGGCGGCGAGTCCAGGATCGTGGCCTCCTTTCTCTTGGGGTCCTCAGGGTCGCGCACCAGCTTGCCGATGATCCGTACGATGAAGAACCCGTCGGCGATCCGCGCGGACGTGCGCCGCCCGTCCGCCCAGTCGACCTCGACCCGCCGCACGGCGTCGCTGACCCGCCCGGTGACGACCCGGTACACGTCGTCGTACTGGACCCGCTGCTTGCCGACGGTGTACGGATACGTGTGGTTGGTGTACGCGTCCACCTGCAGATCACCGGAGAACCCGGCCAGGTTCCCGGGCGGCCTGAACCCCCAGTAGGTGAAGACGGCGCGCTCGGCCATGTCCTTCTGTTCGGTCGGCGTGCAGAGCACGAAACCGGCGTCACTGCCCACCAGGGCGGTGACCCCGCCCTTGTCCCGGTACTCCACCAGCACCCGGAAGTCGTCGGTCACCCCGTGCTCGGGGATCCGCAGGTTCCCGTCCATGTCGTGCACGGGTCCGCCCTTGGGCATGCATTCGCGTACCAGCCGCAACTGCTCGGGGGCGTTGTCCGGCAGGGTGGCCACACCGGCCGCGGTGTCCGGGCCGGAGGTGCCCGGGGAGGGCAGAACCACCGCCGCGGCCACGGTGGCGGCCACGGTGGCGGCCACGGCCGCCGCCGTGAGTCCGGCGACCGACCACGCCCGGCGCCGGCGCCTGGCGAGAGCCCGCGTGGCGTAGGCCAGCGGGTTCACGGGGGTGGCCTCGTCGGCCATCAGGTGCAACTCTTCGGCGATCCGCCGTTCGTCGATGGTCACTGCAGGCCCTCCAGGATGACGGTCTCGCCGACCAGTTCGCGCAGGCGGGCGACGGCTTGATGGGTCTGGCTGCGTACGGTGCCCACCGAGCAGCCCATGACCTTGGCGACCTCGGACTCCGGGAGGTCTTCGTAGTAGCGCAGCACCAGCACCGCTCGTTTGCGCGCGGGCAGGACCCGTAACGCCTTGGCCAGCGTGATCCGGGTCTCCACCTCGGAGGTGCGGTCGGCCACGCCGTGATCGGGAGGCGCTTCGAGCACGCGTTCGCGGCCCCAGCGCGGGCTGCGCCACCGCCCGACCTGTTCGTGGTACATGACCCGGCGGACGTATGCCTCCGGGTTGTCGCGGATACGCCGCCAGTGGGCGGTTGTCTTGGCCAGGGCCGTCTGCAGCAAGTCCTCGGCGGCGTGCTGGTCGCCGGTCAAGACGTAGGCGAGCCTGATCAAGCTGTCGGATCGGCCGGCGACGAACTCGGTGAAGTCGCGCTGATGGTCAGGGTGCAAGGGCTCTCCTCGTGTCTCGCACCCTAAGACGCAGGAGGGCTGACGGATCTATGGCGCGCGCCAGCCGGCACCGCAGATGTCCCGGAGGCGGCAGTCAGTGGACGCGCCACCTACGAGGCGGGCGCCCGGGAGACGCTTCCGGGCGTGAGGTCAGAGTTTGCCGAGGCCGCGGGCCAGGATGGTGGCGGTCTTCGCGATGGTCCCGTTGTCGGTGGCCAGGCCCGGGGTGCGGTTGGTGTAGACGGCCATGATGATGGGGGCGGCCCCCTTCTCGGGCCAGATGACGGCGATGTCGTTCCCGCCGCCGAAGCCGTCGGAGTTGGTGCCGGTCCTGTCGCCGATCGTCCAGGTCTTGGGCAGGCCGGCGCGGATGCGCTCATCGCCGACCTTGTTCGCGAGCAGCCAGGCGACGAGCTGCTCGCGGTCCTCGGCGTGCAGCGCGTTCCCCGCCGTGAGCAGGTGCAGGTCGCGGCCGATGGCCGCGGGCGTGGTGGTGTCGCGCTTGTCCTTGGGGGTCCAGTCGTTGAGCTCGGGGTGCCAGCGGTCCATGCGGGAGATCGGGTCCTTCAGCGTACGGAAGTACCTCGTCAGTCCGGCGGGCCCGTCGATCTGCTTGAGCAGCAGGTTGGACGCGGTGCCGTCGCTCCGGGTGATGGCCGCCTCGCACAACTGGGCGACGGTCAGGCCGTCCTTGATGTGCTTCTCGGTGACCGGCGAGTTGGGCTTCATGTCGGCGGCCGTCCATTTGACGACCTTGCTCATCAGGCCGGGCTCGGAGGTGCGCGCCTTGTTCAGCACGGCCGCGCACAAAGGCGCCTTGAACGTGGACAAGAGGGGAAAACGCTCGCTCGCCCGGTACGCCACGGTCTTGCCGGTGGCCGTGTCGATGGCGTACGCCCCGATACGGCCCTTGAAGGACGCCTCCAGCGCGCGCAGGTCCTTCCTGACCTGGCCCTCTCCCAGAACCGCCGCCGGGGCCATCACCACGGTGGCGGCGGCGGACGCGGTTCCGCCGCCGAGGGCGCCACCGGACACGAGGGCGATCGCCAGGGCGGTCGCGGGCAGAGCGGCAGAGAATCGGCGGGCGTGGAGATGTCGCATGTCGAATCCTTGCTGGTCGTCGATCAGAGGACAGCAGCAAAGCAGGTGTGATCAGGTGATGTCTAATATCGATATCGGAAATAGGCCGATATCGGTTTCTGTATGAGCGCTACTCGGATGGCGGGTGCCGAATTTGCATTCGCGCAGGCCACATGGCGGAGGTCAGGCGGCGGGGGTGGGCTTCTTCTCGTCGCGAGGGAAGAAGGGGAGTTCGATGTGGACGCGGTCGGCCGCGGCGAGGATCTTCTCCGCGTCGTCGACCGGCGGGTGGGTCGCCTGGTTGATCCGTACCTTGACCTCCTTGCCGTCGTCGCCCGAGGCCATCACCCGTCGGTCCCGGCCCAGGGTGAAGACCCGCCGGCGGCGCCCAGGTCCAGGCAGGTGACGTACGGGCCGGGGGTGAAGTCGCGCAGCGGCACGCCGAGCAGGTCGGCCGCCGCGTTGTACCCGGCGACGAACACCTCGGGAAGGACGCGCAGCCACCGATCCACCGGTGTCCGGCCGAGGTGGTCGAGCTCGTCGCGGATCTGCCGGGTGAGGTCGTCGGCCCGCATCCCCACCGACCGGACCACCGCGTCCGCCTCGACCTCGGTGCCGTCGGACAGGGCGGCGTACCCGTCGCCGACCTCGGTCACCGTCGTCCCGAGACGGCGTTCGGGGCCCAGCTCGTCCAGTGCGGCTTCGATCTCGTAGGCCGTCCCGAAGACGGCGGGACGATGCACCTGCCAGTCGGCCTCCGCCAACGCGCCGGTCGACTCCACCCTCGGGCCCCTGCCCTTCTCGGATCCGTGCCCGACCGCCGATTGTAGGGGCGGGTGCATCGGGTCATCAGGTGTGGAGGGGCGTCCAGGGGATCGCGGTCGCGCGATGAGATCCGTGCGCTCGCCGTACGGGTGAGGGAGGCGGACGGCTGAGGGAGGCGGACGGCGCCGCACGACACGTGCGACGTCGTCCGTGGCCTCGTGGATCGCGGGGGTGACGCCGCCGGGCGAGCGGCTCAGCGGCGGGACCCCTGGCCGCGCCGGTGAGCTACTTCCTCAGCCAGAGCATGTAGAACGGGCTGTCCCAGCGGCACTCGTACTCCTTGTACCCCTTGGTGACGAGCAGGGTGGTCCCGGCCGAGACGCAGTTCTGAAGGGTGCGGTACGCCTGGTAAGGGGCCCAGCTCGTAGCCGTGGCGCCGGCCGGAGCAGCGGTGGCGAGGGTGCCGGCGGCGAGGGCTCCGGCCATGGCCAGTGTCACACCGAACCGTGCGGCCTTCTGTCGCATGCATGGTCCTTCCTCGTGGGGCGGCACACGCCGCCGCAGTGATCATTTCCACGGTAGCGCTCGTTGATCTTCATTGGTGCGTTTTGTGGATCTTGTCTCTTTTTTCCGATGCGCGAAGAAGGGCGCGCCCTTGCGCGGGGCGATCGGCCCTGATCAGCTCCACCAGTCCCGCTCGGGAAGCCTGAGCCACATGTCAGGTCGAAAGGTGAGCGATCGGGCGTCGGCCGGTCGCAGGCCCGCGCCGGCGAAGCAGTACGCCACCGCCCGGTGGTGGTAGAGGTAGGTGGCGAGGATCTCCTCGGCGGGCACGTCGTCGGAGACGGAGCCCCCGCCGGGATGGGTGTCCCAATCCTCCATGGCGCCGTCGCGGCAGACGGCTCCCTGGTTGCCGCTCTTGGGGTTGGCGAACATGCCGTAGCAGACGGAGCCGGCCGACAGGCGCTTCATGACGCCCGGGGTGGACGCGTTGTACCCCTCGGGCTGGAAGACGACGCATCCGCCGGGCACGTCCGTGACGCCGATGATGGCCAGGCTGTTGTCGAAGTCCGCGAACGGGTCTTCCATCAGTTCTTCGACGTCGGCGTCGTCAGCCGGTACGGCCTCCAGCCGCCGGGCCGCCTCGGCGGCGCCGAC
Organism: Nonomuraea sp. NPDC051191; assembly: GCF_044455665.1. Classification (NCBI taxonomy): domain Bacteria; kingdom Bacillati; phylum Actinomycetota; class Actinomycetes; order Streptosporangiales; family Streptosporangiaceae; genus Nonomuraea; species Nonomuraea sp. NPDC051191. Next base: position 270,421 of record NZ_JBITEZ010000004.1, read on the forward strand.
GCCCGCCACGCAGGCGAGGCTGAAGCCGTCGTCCTCCGGCTCGCCCAGCACGTCGATCAGGTGCCTGGCGTCGGCCACGGCCGCGGCCTCGGTGTCCGACAGGCCGGTCTCGCCGGCGGGGAGGGGGAACAGGTCAGGGGTCGGGGTGGCCAGGCTGAGTCGTCCGGGGGACCAGCCGTTCATCATCGGCCGCCACGGGTCCGCCCCGGCGGCGACCAGGCTGCGGGCGTTGTCGGGACGGTTGTTGAAGACGGCTTCCCAGAGGGCGGTACGGCCCTCCTGCTCGGCATCGACGTCGTCGACGCGCCGGGACAGTTCGGTGACCACCTCGGCCGAGCCCCGTTCGGCGGCGGCGTGCAGCGGCCGTTCGTGGAAGTACACGCCGGAGTTGGGGTCGGCGCCCGCGTCGAGCCGGGAGCGGACCACGCTGAGGTTCGTCCAGCTGTCCCGGTCCATGCCGGACCATCCGGTTCTGTCGTCGGCGACCATGACACTCCTTGGGGGCGTACGGGGTGGGTGATCGCCGATCATGGCGTATGGCCACGACAAATTCGCCGACGCGAAGCCGACGAGGTGCCCGGGCTGTGCTGCTGGACCGGCACGATCGCGTTCTGATGATCCAGCACAGGTACGACGGCGTCATCGTCGTTCCCGGGTCCCCGGTCCGGGAGTTGTTCTGGGTGCCCCCGGGCGGAGGGCTGAAGGCGGGCGAGGACTTCCTTCAGGCCGCTCGCAGGGAACTGCTGGAGGAGACCGGGCTGACGGAGGTCGAGTGGGGGCCGTGCCTGTGGATCCTCGACGGGGTCGTCCGGTGGGACGGCGAGCCCGTGCACGTGCAGGAGCGGTACTTCCTCGCGCGGACGCAGGGCACGCAGGCCGTCACCCGCGCCCACCTGGAGCCGGGGGAGGAGGAGGGGATCGTGGGGCATCGATGGTGGTCGTCGGCCGAGCTGGCCGCGGCCGAGGCCACGGAGTCCCTGCGGCCCGTGGGGCTTCCGGGCCTGTTGGCGGAGGTGCTGGCGGCGGGGGGACGCCCGTCGGGTGAGCCGCGGGTCCTGCGCGTGTAGAGCGAGCCGACGGGGTCACCGGGCGGAGCGCAGGCCGTCCAGCAGGACGGTGAGGTAGGCGTCGGCGAGGACCTGCGAGGGGGGCTGGGTGCGCGCGACGGCCAGGGCGGTCCGGCCGATGAGCGTCGTGACGACGGCGGGGTCGAGGTCGGTGCGGATCGCGCCCTCGCGCCGCGCCCCCTCGATCATCTCCTCCACGGCGGCGACCAGGCCGGCGCGCAGGGCGGTGGTGGCCGGCAGGTCGAGGCCGTCCAGTTGGTCGTTGACGGCGTGGTGGGCGGTCTGGAACGCGACCAGCTCGCGGAGGAAGGTGCGCAGGGCCTGGTAGGGCGTGGTCTCGGCGAGCAGGTCGCGGGCGCGCCGGACGACCGGTTCGAGCAGACGGGAGACCGCGGCGTCCAGCAGGGCGTCCTTGCCGCCGAAGGCGCGTACGACGGTCGCGGCCCCCACCCCCGCCTGCTTGGCGATGGCCTCGACCGTGAGGGGCGCGCCGGGCTCGGCCAGCAGCGTCATGGCCGCGTCGAGGGCGAGTCGGCGGTTGCGCACGGCGTCGGCGCGGCGTCTGGGCTCGGCGGGTGTTGGCAACTGGAATGTCCATTCCACATAGTTAACTGGAACGCTTATTTCAGTTAACTCTAGCGCGATGGAGTCCCCATGAACGAGCGCGTCCTGATCTCCGGCGCGAGCATCGCCGGGCTCGCCCTGGCCCACTGGCTGACCCGGCACGGCTTCCGGCCCACGATCGTCGAGCGCGCTCCCCGCCTGCGCACCGGCGGCAACGGCGTGGACGTGCGGGGCGACGCCGTCGAGGTGGCCGCGCGGATGGGCATCATGCCGCGGGTGCGCGAGCTGGCCGCCGACGTGCACGGCATGAGGTTCGTGGACGCCGGCGACCGGCCCGTGGCGCGCGTCGAGTTCCGCGACCCCGGCTCGGTGGAGATCATGCGCGGCGACCTGGTGGCGCTGCTGGACGAGGCGACCGACGTGGAGATCCTGTTCGGCGACACGATCCGCGGCCTTGAGCAGGACGACGACGGCGTGCGGGTCACCTTCGAGCACGCGCCCGCCCGCGCCTTCGACTTGGTCGTCGGCGCCGACGGCATGCACTCCCACGTGCGGCGGCTGGTGTTCGGGCCGGAGGAGGAGTTCGTCAGGCACAAGGACCACTACTTCGCCTTCGCCGACGCCGACGCGGCGCTCGGGGAGGACCGCTGGGTCACGATGTTCAACACGCCGGGCCGCATGGCCGGGATCTACCGGTCGGGCAACCACGCCCAGGCCAAGGCGTACTTCATCTTCCGGTCCGCGCCGCTGGACTACGACCACCGGGACGTCGCCGAGCACAAACGGCTGGTGAGCCGGACGTTCGGGGACGAGACGTCCTGGCGTACCAGGGAGCTGCTCGACTCGGCCCTGGCCGACCCCGACTTCTACTTCGACGCCCTGGGCCAGGTGCACATGGACTCATGGTCCCAAGGGCGGGTCGTGCTCGTCGGCGACGCCGCCTGGTGCGCGTCCCCGGCTTCGGGGGCGGGCGCGGAGCTGGCGCTGGTGGGGGCGTACCGGCTGGCGGGGGAGCTGGCCGCAGCCGGCGGGGATCAGCGGGTCGCCTTCGCCCGGTACGACGCCGTCCATCGCCCGCTGGTCGAGAAGAAGCAGCAGATCGGGCCCAACGTGCGGCTCATGGTGCCCAGAACCGAGGGCGGGCGCTGCGTCCGTGACGCCCTGGTCCGGCTGCCGCTGATGAAGGCCGTCGGCGCGGTGGAGCGCCGCGTCCAGGGCAGGAACGCCCGTCCCCTGCCGGTGTACGGCCCGCGTCGCTGAGCCGTCCGGCGATCAGCGCCCCGCGCTCGCGCGGGTGAAGACCGCCCGGCAGGCGCGGCCGAGTGGCCGCCACGCCGCTCGACGACGTCCTGACGGAGATGGCCGACGCGGCGAGGTCCGCTCGGACGTCGCGGTGACAGTGCAATGACACTGAGACCCCCGCGGGGTCACTTCGGGCCGGTCAGGCGGCGTTCCCCGGCTGTGGTGAGCACGAAGACCTGCCAGTTGTAGTACGCGTAGTACGCGCGCGGGTCGCGCCGCATCTGCCGGGCGTGCAGGAGCACGGCGTCCACGTACGCCCGCGACCGGTTGTAGGCGTACAACGCGCGCCGGTTGTCGCCGGGGGCGCCGCTGGCGTGCAGGTAGTTGGCCGCGGCCATGACGGCGTCCCGGGGGTTCTGCACGTCGCCGCCCATCCCGTACGCCCGCCAGGTCGCCGGCATGAACTGCATGGGCCCCTGGGCTCCGGCGTGGCTGTCGGCGCGGACCCGGCCGAACTTGCTCTCGACGAGCATCACCGACGCCAGCACCTCCCATTCCACCCCGAAACGGCGCTCGGCCCGCTTGAAGTGGCCGAGCAGCTCGTCGGCGGGGCGGGCCCGCTGGACCTTGAACACGGCGGACGGCTTGATGGGCCGGGTCAGGGCGAGCAGCTCGCGCAGGGCGGTGACGTTGTCCCTGGCCTGGGCGGCGAGCGCGGCGGGCAGGCGGGCGAAGGCGCGGTCGGCCAGGTCGCGGTGGCGGGCGGCGTGGCGGTAGAGGCGCTGCTGGTAGAGGGCCAGGAGCTCGACGTCCCGCGGCGGGGTTCCGTTCGCGGGCCGCCAGCGGTCGATGGCCGCGTTCAGGGCGGTGGCCGTCTCGCGGAGCGCGGTCGCCAGACGGGCGGGGTCAGTGGGGAGCGGCGCGGCGGGGGCCGGCAGCGCCTGACCGGAGGAGGCCCCGGCGCTCGCCGTCGCCGTCGCGGTCGCCGATGCGGGGGCGGGTTCGGGGGCGGGCGCGGCCGTGCCGGTGGCGTCCGCGCTGCCGCATCCCGCCGTCCCGGCGACCGCCGCGCCCAGCAGCAGGAGACAGGCGAGCGTACGGCCGCGGCCGGTGCGGGACATCGGCGGGCGGGCGCGGAACGGGCGTCGGAGGTCGTCCATGGTCGGCCAACCTACCTGTCCCACGGCTTGATCCCGGACATCTCATCTCGTATCCCCCGATGGGCGGCGTCCACCACCCGGGATGCGTACGCTTCTCACCAACGGCGGCGTGGGCCCGAAGCAGACGGGTAGAAGAGCAGGCACCTGGAGGTGGACGGCATCGACGGCGAAGAGCTTGAGACGAGCTGGCAGGGGCCCCGGTTGCGGGCGGAGACGAGACAGGCGGACGGTTGCCTGGTCATGGAGTTGAGCGGAGACCTCGACTTCACGCAGAAACCCGAGTTCCGGAAATGGGCACTCGGCATCGTGGCCGGCGACGGTGACAGAGACGGCGACAGAGACGGCGACGGGGGCGGCGACGGGGGCGGCCGGGCCCCGATACGGATGATCGTGCTCGACCTCGAAGGCGTCGAGTTCTTCGACTCCACCGGGCTGGCCGTCGTCATCGCGCTGTGGAAGCACGCCCATGAGACCGGCGGCGACCTGGCGGTGGCCAGGCCCCCGTCGAACTGCGCCAACATGATGCGCCGTACGGGGATGGCCGAGCACATCGCCATGGGCGACACCGTGCTCGCCGCGACGGCCGGAGCCGCGGTCTTCCGTCGCGCGTCGGGCCGCGAGAGGGGCCTCCCGGCAGCCGGCTGGGTCACGGCGGGCTGAACCCGGCCGAAGGCGGGCTCCGGACGGGTTCCAGAGGCGGGACGGTCCCCGGCGAGGTTCAGTCCTGGGTGAAGGAATGCTGGGTGACGGCGGCCGGGGCGCCGGTGAGGTGCTCGTACGTGCCGCTGACGTCCAGCAGCCGCTCCAGCACCCGCGGGCGCTGCTCCAGATGCAGCCGGGTGCCGGCCGACACGGCGTGCTGGTGGATCATCAGCAGCGCCGACAGCCCGCTGGAGTCGCAGAAGTGCAGGCCGTCGAAGTCGAGGTGCAGGTCGGTCAGGGCGCCGTCGGCGAGCGCGGCGACGGCGGTGGCCAGCAGCTCGCGCGCGGTGTTGTAGTCCAGGTCGCCGTTGACGTGGACGCGCAGCACCCCCGGGTGGGGCGTGTCCTGGGCGAGGGTCAGCGGATCGGGGGCGAAGGCGGTCATGCGATCTTTCCGTGGCCGGGGAGAGGGGGGTCGTCGGTGGGGGAGGACGCGGCGCGTATGGCATCGCGCCCGTGGGCGATCAGGGCCGAGGCGCGTGGGAAGTCCTCCAGCCGGCCGCCCAGCAGGTCGAGGGCCGGTAGCAGCGCACCGGCCGGGACACCGCGAGCGGTCAGGACGCCCGCCGTCCAGGTGAGGAAGCGCCCGAACAGCGCGGGGTCGTCCACGTAGAGCGCGGTGGCCAGGAAGTCGACGATGTGCAGGACGTCCTCGGCGGTGTGCCGGCGCTGCTGCGGCGTGTAGGCCGCCATCGCGGGGACGCGTTCCTCCAGGCCGCCCATGACGTCCCTGACCAGGCGCCGGGCCGACCGGCTGACCAGGGTGTACTCCTGGTCGTCCAGGTGCGGCAGGTCGTCCACGGCCTGGCGGGGGGCGGTGGGGCGGGGCAGCGGGCCGGCGGCGAGCCGGTCGGCGGCGGCGGCGCCGTCCGCGGCCCAGGCGTCGGCGCCGAGGAGGCGGGCGTAGAGGCCGTCCGGTCCGAACGCGGCGCCGCCGGCCATCACCGGCGTGCCGGTCGCCTGGCAGGCGGTGATGGCGGCGTGCGCGCCGGGCAGCCGGGTGGGGATGGAGCTGGACAGCGCCACCACGTCGCAGGCGGTGCGGTGCAGGTGCGTGATGAGGTGCGGCGTCGGGACCTGGGCGCCGAGGTAGTCGACCCGCCAGCCGCGCAGCCGCAGCACCTCGGCCAGGATCCGGGCGGGCATGGCGTGCCACTCGCCGTCGATGCAGGCGACGGCGATGCGCCCGAGGACCGGGCCGTTCGCGGCGGCGGCGCGGGCGGCCGGATGGTGGGCGAGCGCGGCCAGCACCCGCTCGTTGACGGCGGTGGCGGTGTGCTCCTGCGCCACCGTGATGCGATTGGTTTCCCACTCAAGGCCCACCCGGGCCTGTACGGGGGCGACGACCTTCAGCAGCAGGGTTTCCAGAGGGATGTCCTGGTCGAGCGCGGCGAGCGCGGCGTCGGTGGCGGCGTATTCGTCGCCTGCGACAGCGGCGTTCCAGAGTTTTTCGCGCCAGGCGGAGAATCCGTCTGCGTGCGTCATGCGGTGAACCTTCCCCGTCCGTGTCCTCCCACCGCGCTCAGATGTGCTCCGCGCGGCGCCGTAATGGCGATCACGGCCATGTCATCGTGATCGCCACCCCCTACCCACTGGGAGGACAACATCTCCACACGTTCCGTGATCGCCTCGGGCGGCATGCCGCCGCACTGCCGCAACTCCTCCAGCAGCCGTTCGTCGCCGAACATCTCGTCGCCCAGCGGGCCGCCGACGGCCTCGGTGATGCCGTCGGTGTAGAGCAGGCAGGTCTCGCCGGGTTCGAGGACCACGGTGTCGGTGACGCTGGTGACGCGTTCGAGCATGCCGATGAGGGTGCCCTTGGTGCCGGCCACGTCGACGCGCCCGTCGCCGCGTACGACGACGGGCGGCGCGTGCCCGGCGCTGGTGACCCGGACCAGGACGCGGTTGCCGGCCCGCCGGATCGAGGCCAGGACGAGCGTGACGAACCGGGAGCGGTCGCTGCTCTTGAGCAGGACGCCGTTGAGCAGTTCGAGCACGCGCTGATGGTCGTCGGCCAGCGGCAGCAGGGCCTGGAGGGTGTGCCGGATCTTGCCGGTGAGCACGGCGGCCTCAAGGCCCTTGCCGGCCACGTCGCCGAGCACCACCAGCGACTCCTGGCCGGGCTCGGCGGGCGGGTGGAGGTCGTAGAAGTCGCCGCCGACGCGGGCGGTGTGCTCGGAGGGCCGGTAGCGGGCGGCGACCTCGACGCCTTGCAGGCTGCGCACGCGGGGCGGCAGGAGCTCGCGCATGAGGGTCTCGGTGATGTCGGCCTGCTCGGCGTACAGGCGGGCGGCGGACATCGCGGCCCCGGCGCGGGCCGCGAACAGCCGCGCGAAGACTTCCTCGCCGTCGGAGAAGCCCGCCTGGCCGTTGCCGCGCAGCAGCACGAGCGCCCCCGCCGGGACGCCGTGGCCGGGCAGGGCGGTCACGACCATCGAGCCGACCTCGCCGAGCCCGTCGCGGGCCAGCCAGCCGGGGGCGGCGGCGGGATCGATCCAGCGGGAGGGCAGGGGCGGATAGCCCTGCAACGCCTCGGCCAGGCCCGGCACGGCCTCGGGGTCGACGGCCAGCTCCTCCCGGACGACGGCGCCGTCCGGGCCGCAGTAGGCGATCGAGTGCCTGCGCCGGTACGGCGGCAGGATGACCAGCGCGGCGTCGGCCAGGTGGCGGGCGGCCAGCCGGGCGGTCACCTCCAGGCAGCGGTCGAGGTTGAGCGAGGACAGCAGCTCGCTGGAGGCCTTGTCGAGGAACGACGTGCGCTCGCGTTCGAGGTGCAGGGCCTGGGTGGCGCGTACGAGGTCGGTGGCGTCGGTGAGCCACCAGGCGGTCACGTCGCCGTCGCGGACCGGACGGGCCTCGAACGTGGACTCCCCGATCAGGCCGCGCACGCCGGCATCGGCGGAGGCATCCGGAGATCCGGGGGCGTCGTGGGCCCGGGAGAGCCAGGCGGGGGCGCTGTCGGCCAGCGCCGCACCGGGGACCGCCTCGGGCAGCAGCCGCAGCGCCGCGTCGTTGGCCTGCGCGATGACACCGGCGGCGTCCACCAGCAGGACCGGGTGGGGGGCGCCGCGCCACACGGCCCCTGACTCGTCCTGCCCCAGGCTGCTCGTCAGACCTCTCACGACAACGAGCCCGCCGCGGCGGGCTCTGCCTCCCCAAAGTCATAGGTGCTTATGCACAATCTCCTCTCCACTGTAGCCGAGGCTCGCCCGCCGCCCCAGCCGAGGACCATCCGGCCGAGGGCACTCCACTGGCCGTCTCCAGTGCTTTCCAGCCGTTTCCAAGGGGCCGGTGCCAGGGTGATCTCGTTTCTGGCCGGCAGGACGGGACGCATTCGGCGGACGGGGAGAAGATGGGCGTGGGGGAGACGAGGAAACGGTCGGTTCTGGGCAGGACGGGGGCGACGCTCGTCCTGAGCGCGGTGCTCGGGTGCGCGCCGGGCCCGGCCGACGCGGCTGACGTGAGCATCGCGGCGGCGGCCTACGCCGTACAGGGACGGGTGGTGAACTCGGCCGGGCGGCCGGTCGAGGGCGCGAAGGTCGTGGTGAAGGACCGGCGCTACTACAACAGCGACATCGTGCTGCTCAGCGACCGTAACGGCCTCTACCGGACGCGACTGCCGCACGAACCGTCGTCCTGGGTGGTCAGCGCCTCGGTGACGCGGCAGTTCAACGGCAGGCAGTACACCTTCGACCTTGAGCCCTCCTCGACCGCCTCCGTCCGGGCGAGCGCCGGCGGCGTACGGAACTTCACCTGGCGCGTCACCGGCAGGCGGCCGGGCACCGACGGCCGCTACTACGGCGGCCTGGTCGCCACGAACCTCTGGTTCGACAACCTCCCGGAGAACGTCGACCAGGAGAACGTACGGCTGACGATGACCCCGGTAGGCCCGCTGATCGACGGCAGCAAGGGCAGGGTCGTCTCCGGTCGCGAACCGGTCTACACCGACAGCGGCTGGGCGGTGGTGGACGTGCCCCTGGGGCGGTACCGGATCACCGCGACCTACCGCTCGGCCGACAGCGGCAAGGTCTACCCGCTCCAGGTGAAGCTGACCGGCAGCTCCTCCTTCGGCTCGCAGGTCACCGCCGACTTCGAGCAGAGCGGGACCAACCAGCGGATCAGGCTGGAGGTCAGGTTTGCCTGAACCCGCCGTGCCGCGGACGACCTCGACGGACATGGACGACCCCGGCGAGAGTCTGCGCGGGCGGGTGGCCGCCGGCCTCCTCGTCCTGGCGGTGGTCGTGGTGGCGGCTGCCCTGGTGGGAGGGCTCGGGCACTACGTGGTGCTCGACCGGCCGGTCCTGCTGGGGACCGTGGCGGCGAGCCTGGTCATCGTCTCGGGGGCGCTGGCCTTCGGGGCCGGTCCGCGCGGGCCCGCCGTGGCGCTCGTGATGATCTGGGCGACGGTCGGACTGGTCGGTCTGGTGAGCGTCGTGCGGGTGCATTCCACGATCCCCGGCCCGGACGGCAGCGGGCTGGAGGTGCGGGTCCTGTACGACGACTGGATCGTCCCCGACTGGACGCTCGTGGTCCGCAGGAAGGACGGCCCGCTGACCCGCGAATGGCCCCTGGTGGAGCGCTTCACCACCGAATACGACGACGGCCTGCCCAGGGTGACCTGGCTCGATCCCGCACACGTCCGCCTGGACGACCGGCCCGGGGACGACCGTGGACTGTGGGGCGGGCAGACGATCACCCTGGACCCTCGTTCCGGACGGCCCCTTGTGCCGGGCCGGCTCGGAGGCGGCTGAGAGGCGAAGGGGCAGACGGGACGGGCGGCGTACCGGTATAATGATCATGCATCCCGGCGGGCAGGCGCCCCCGGGATCTTGCCTTTCATGCCCTCCCCACATCGTGCGCTTCTCGCCGCCGCCGTTCCGCTCTACCTGTCCATGAGTGCCGGCGTCGTCGCCCAGCTCGTCGGCACCGCCCTACTCGGACGCCAGGCCACCGCGCAACTGGCGGCGTTCGCCCTCGTCAACGCGGTGCTCACCCCGGTCACGGCCGCGGTGTCGGGCGGGCTGCGGGGGATGGCGCCGTTCGTCGCCGCCTGCCGGGACCGTCCGGGCGAGGCGCTGGCCGTCCTGAAGGACGCGCGCTGGCTCACTCTCGGACTCGGCGCGGCCGGCGCGGGCGTCATGCTCGGGGTCCCGATGATCGCGCGGATCGGTGGGGCGCCCGGCGAGGTGGCGGCCGAGTTCGGCGCGTTGCCGCCGCTGATGGCGGCTCAGGTGCTGCTGTACGCCGCGGGCAGCGGCGCCGGCGGCATGCTGGTCGCGCTGGGACGCAGCCGGCTGGTGCTCAGGTCCGGCCTGTCGAGCACGGCTGCGAACATCGTGCTGCATCTCGTCCTGGTGCCGCGGATGGGGGTTCAGGGCAGCGGTGTCGCGCTGCTGGCGTCCACCGCCGTGGCCGTCGCCGTGTCCAACACGCTCCTGCTGCGTCTGCCCGAGCTGCGCGGACGGTCGCCGTGGCCGGGACGCCCCCGTCCCCGGGAGATCCTGCGGATGGCCAGGGTGGGCCTGCCGATGTCGGCCACGCTCGTCGTCAAGTTCGCGGTCCTGGGCGGGGTGACCTACGCCGCCGCGCGGACGGGGGCCCAGGGGGCGGCGGCCCACGCCGTCCTGCTGTCGCTGCACGGGTTGCTCGGGCTGGCCGCCGTCGCGGTCGCGCAGGCCGCGACGCCGGAGATCGCCCGGGCCGTCCTCCCCGGCGAGGCCCGTCGGCTGAACCGGGCGGCCCTGACGATCGGCGCCGCCGGCGTGCTGGCGGGCGGGCTCGTGCTGGTCCTCCTGGGGGAGGCGGTGCTCGGGCTGTTCACCTCGGACGCCGCCGTGCTCGCCGTCGCCGTCGGCCTGGTGCCGTTGTCGGTGGTCTACGCCCTGGCCGACCACTGCGCGATCGTGATGTCCGCCGGTCTGACGGCGCTCCGGCGGTCGTCCTGGACGCTGGGGTCGGCCGTGCTCGGCAACGGCGTGCTCGCCGCCGTGGCGGGCCCGGCGGCGCAGGCGTGGGGGCTGAACGGCCTGTGGCTGGCGCTGATCGCCGGCTCCCTGATCGCCGCCACGACACAGACGGCCGGTTTCCTGCGGTTCAGCGCACGTTGATCGGAGGCCCGGCAGCCGCGGTCGGGCTGCCGGGCCGTCGTCAGGAGCGGTTGTCCGAGCTCAGGACGCTGGACAGGAACGCCTTGGTCCGCTCGTGCCCCGGGTTGGCCAGCAGTTCGGCCGGCGGGCCGCTCTCCACCACGACCCCGTCGGCGAAGAAGGCCAGCCGGTCGCCGACCTCCCTGGCGAAGGCGATCTCGTGGGTGACCACGACCATCGTCATGCCGTCGGCGGCCAGGCCGCGCATGACCTCCAGCACCTCGTCCACCAGCTCGGGGTCCAGCGCGGACGTGGGCTCGTCGAACAGCATCAGCTCCGGGCTCATCGCCAGGGCCCTGGCGATGGCGACCCGCTGCTGCTGGCCGCCGGAGAGCTGGTGGGGCCGCTTGTGGGCGTGCGCGGCCAGGCCGACGCGGTCCAGGTGTTCCATGGCGGTCACCCGGGCCCGATCCGCCGGGACGCCGAGCACGTGGACGGGGGCGCAGGCCACGTTCTCCAGCGCGCTCTGGTGGGCGAACAGGTTGAACCGCTGGAACACCATGCCGATCCGCTGGCGGAAGACGGCGAACTCCTTGGGCGTCCACGGCCGGTAGCGTCCCTCGCGCAGGCTGTGACCGACCTCCTCGTCGAGCACCCGCAGGCTGCCGCCGAGCACCTGCTCCAGCCCGTTGACGCAGCGCAGGAAGGTCGACTTGCCCGATCCCGACGGCCCGATCACGCAGCTCACCTCGCCGGGCGCGACGGTGAAGTCCACGCCGTTGAGCACCTGCGTGTCGCCGTAGCCCATGCGCACGCCCGTGGCGTGCACGACGGGCTTCACGCCGCCGCCTTGGGCAGGATCCGGGCCGCCAGCCCGCCGCCGCGGACCAGCCGTACGGCCTCGGAGCCGAACCGGCGTTCCAGCCGGCCCTGGAGGAAGGTCGCCACGGCGGTCATGAGCATGTACCACAGGCTCGCCACGATGAGCAGCTCCATGATCAGGTTGTTGGCCTTGTAGATCTGGCTGGCGTTGGTCATCAGGTCGTGCCCGGCCACCACGTAGACCAGGGACGTGGTCTTCAGCATGGAGATGAACTCGTTGCCGGTGGGCGGGATGATGATGCGCAGCGCCTGCGGCAGCACGATCACGCGCATCCGCTTGGCCGGCGTCATGCCCAGCGCGTACGCGGCCTCGGTCTGGCCGTGGTCGACGGCCTGGATCCCGGCCCGTACGGTCTCGGCGAAGTACGCCGCCAGGTTCAGCCCGAGCCCCAGCATGGCCGAGGTGAAACCGGTCATCACCAGGTTGGTGTCCCACTTGACGCCGATCGTGGTGAACGGCACCTTGAGCACCAGCTCGGGGAACAGGAAGGCCAGGTTGTACCAGAAGATGAGCTGCACCAGCACCGGCGTGCCGCGGAAGAACCAGATGTAGAGCGTGGCCAGCCCGCTGAGCACCGGGTTGTGCGACAGCCGCATGATCGCCACGACGACGCCGAGCACCAGCCCCAGCACGGTCGCCAGCACCGAGATCTCGATGGTGACCCAGATCCCGGCGAGGATGCGGTCGTTGAACAGGTACTCGGCGACCTTGCCCCAGTCGAGGCGCGGGTTCACCACGACCAGGTAGACCAGCCAGCCGGCGATCGCCGTCACGACGGCCGCGGCCGCCAGGCGTCCCCAGTGCCGCGCCCTGGCGACCGGGATGTGCTCCCCGGACGGCCCGGTGAAGGGTTCCGTGCGCATGGTCACTTACCGCCGTTGACGACAGCGGACTGGACGGCCAGCTTGTCCAGGTTCCACGCCTTCAGCAGGTTCGCGTACTCGCCGCCGGCGATGAGGGAGTCCAGGGCGCCCTTCACCGACTCGACGAGCTCCTTGTCGTCCGGCTTCATGCCGATGCCCCACGGGCTCTCGGTGCCCTCCAGGGCCATCGCCTCGACGTCCAGCTTGGGGTCGGCGGCCTTGCTGGCGGCCACGACGTAGTCGGTGATGGTGGCCTGGGCCCGGCCGCCGGTGAGCTGGATCAGGGCCTCCTGGTCGCCGGGGAACTTCAGGATGTTGACGGCCGGCTTGCCGTCCTTCTTGCAGTCGGCGTCGTACTGCTCGGCCAGCTCCATGGACGAGCCGTTGTCGACGACGGAGACCGTCTTGCCGCACACGTCGGCCGGGCCGTTGATCTTGGCCGGGTTGCCCTTCTTGACCAGCAGACCGGCGCCGGCCTGCACGTAGTCCACGAACGTGACCTGCTTCTGCCGCTCCGGCGTGTCGCTCATCGAGGAGATGACGAAGTCGTAGCGGCCGGTGAGCACGCCGGGGATCTGGGAGTTGAACTCCTCGTCGGAGATGGTCACCTTGGCGCCGAGCTTCCTGGCGATGGCCCTGGCCAGCGCCGGGTCGAAGCCGATCGCCGTCTTGCCGTCGCTCGCGTACACCTCCATGGGCGGGTAGCCGACGGACGTGACGACCTTCAGCCCCTGCGTCTTCAGGCGGGCGGGCGCCTTGGCGGCCAGGTCCTTGTCCGGGGTGATGGCGTTGATCACGTCGGCCGCCTTCTCCTCGGTGGGAGCCTGGTCGAGCGTGACCGCCGCCGTGCCGCCGTCCGCGGGGGCGGCGTCGCCGCCGCCGTCCAGGGACTGGGCGCCGCAGGCGGTGGTGGCGGCCAGCAGCGCGCCGGCGGCGAGGGCGGAGATGGTGCGGATGTTCACGAGGGGGTGCTCCTTCAGGATCGCTGCCAGCGGACTTCGCCGCCGACGACGGTGGTGAGGACCTGGGTGCGCAGCACCGCCTCCGGCGGTTCCAGGTACGGGTCGGTGTCCACGGCGATGAAGTCGGCGAGCATGCCGGGCGCGAGCACGCCCTTGCGGTCCTGCTCGCCGGCCGCGTACGCGGCGCCGAGGGTGTGTGCGGTGATCGCCTCGGCCATGCTCAGCCGCTGTTCCGGCTGCCAGCCGCCGGCGGGCGTGCCGTCCTGCCTGGTACGGGTGACCGCGGCGTAGAGGGCGGCCCACGGGTCGGGGCTCTCCACCGGCGCGTCGGAGCCGAAGGCCAGCGCGACCCCGGCGTTGAGCATGCCTCGCCAGGCGTAGGAGGCCAGGTCGTGGCCGGCGAGCAGCGAGTCCACCAGGGCGATGTCGGTGGTGCAGTGAACCGGCTGCATCGAGGCGACGACGCCCAGCCTGGCCATCCTGGTCAGGTCCTGGGGCCGCAGGTGCTGGGCGTGCTCGATGCGGTGCCGCAGGCCGGCGGTGGTCCCGATCGCCTCGTAGGCGTCGAGGACCAGCCGGTTGGCGCGGTCGCCGATGGCGTGCGTGGCGACCGCGATGCCGGCCGCCGCCGCCTTGCTGAAGATCCGTACGAGGTCCTCGTACGGGGTGACCGCGATGCCGGTGTTGTCGTGCTCACCGGCGAACGCCTCGTGCATGTGGCAGGTGTGCGAGCCCAGCGCGCCGTCGCTGAACACCTTGACCGGGCCGGTGCGGACCCAGTCGTCGCCCTGGCCGGTACGGCGTCCCTCGGCGATGGCGGCGTCCAGGGCGACCGTGGGGATCGCCTTGTGCACGCGGATCTTCAGCTCGCCGGAGTCGCGCAGCTCCAGGTAGGCGGCCCGGCAGTCCTCGCCGTCGATGTCGTGCACGCTGGTCAGCCCGAACGACAGCAGCTCCTCCTGGCCGGCGCGCAGCAGGTCGCGCAGGTCGCCGGAGACCATGAGGGCGCGCAGCGGATAGGACGCGGACTCGCGCAGGATGCCGGTGGGCTCCCCGTACTCGTCCCGGACGATCTCGCCGCCGACCGGGTCGGGGGTGGAGGCGTCGATCCCGGCCATCCGCAGCGCGGCGGAGTTGGCCCAGACGGTGTGGCCGTCGACGTTGGGCAGCGCCACGGGCAGGTCGGGGCAGACCGAGTCGAGGGCCTTGCAGTCGGGCTGGACGGGCGGGTTCCAGATGTTGCTGTTCCACCGGCCGCCGAACAGCCACGCGCCCGGCCGCAGGGTCGCCGCGTGCTCGGCCACCTTGGCCAGGGCCTCGTCCAGGGAGCGCACGTCGCGCAGGTCGACCGCGCCGAGGCTCTGGGCGTACTGGGCCGTGTGGGTGTGGGCGTCGTACAGGCCGGGCAGGACGGCGGCGCCTTCGAGGTCCACCAGCTCGGCTCCCGAGCCCGCCGCCGCACGCACGTCGGCCTCGTTCCCGACGGCGACGATCAGCTCGCCGTCCACGGCCATGGCCTGGGCGGCGGGGGCGCCGTTGGTGCCGGTGCGAATGGTGGCGTTGCGGTATACGCGCATGTCATGGATCTCTCAGGGGTTTCGGGTGGGGTGGTGCGGCTCACTGTAGAAGTGGCAGAAAGAAGTAGGAAGCGATATAAACACGACATTTAGCAGCGCTGAGGGCAAGGAACGCTTATGCTCAAGCCAGAACATCTGCGCACACTGGGTGAGGTAGTGCGTCTGGGGTCGTTCGCGGCCGCGGCGAATCGTCTCGGATACACCTCTTCGGCCGTCTCCCAGCAGATGGCCGCGCTGGAACGCGAGACCGGCGTGCGGCTGTTCGACCGCTTCGCGCACAGCGTGCTGCCGACCAGCGCGGCGGAGGTGCTGGCCAGGCAGGCCGAGACGGTGCTCGCCGACATCGAGCGCATGGTGGCCACCGTCCAGGCGGTGCACCGCAACAGCGAGCCGCAGATCCGTCTCGGGCTGTTCCCCAGCTTCACCGACGTGCTGGCCGGGGTCCTGCGGGAGATGGAACCAGAGGACCGGGCCGGGATCCGGCTGTCGGTCGCCGAGTCGTCCCAGCTCATCGCCCGTCTGGGCAGCGGCGGCGAGATGGACGCCGCCGTGGTCTACCAGGTGGGCAACACCGGGCTGTCGTGGCCGTCGGTGCTGAACAGGCGGTGGATCGCCGAGGACCGGTACAAGCTCGTCCTGCCCAGGCTCTGGCCGGACCTGTCGCCGTACCGGGCCGAGCAGCTCGTCGACCTGCCGTGGATCATGCACCATCCGGCCAGCAGCGACGCCACGCTCTTCGAGGCCCTGTTCGCCCACTGGTCCCTGCACCCGCGCGTGGTCTGCCACTCCGACGACTTCAAGATCACTCTGTCGCTGATCGGCGCGGGCGTGGGCGCGGCCCTCATCCCCGACCTCGCACTGCGCGGCCACGGCGAGGACGTCGTGGTGGTCGACGTGCCATGGCTCAACATCAGCCGCAGTATCTTCACGCTGGTCCATCCCGACCGGGAGACCGCCCGCCTCCAGTGGCTCCTGGACGCGCTGACCGTCTGACCCGCCTCTCGACGCGGCCAGGGCCGATCTGCCAGCATGTGCCGGATCACCCCCGGGCCGCGACCACCTGGCGTCGCCGTGCCCGCGCAAGGTTAAGGAGATCTTCCACCGTGGAACGCGAGGCGGCGATCGCCCAGTCCGCCGAGGCAATCCGCCTCCACAGCGGGCACGACATCCTCATCGAGGCCGGTCCCGAGCCCGTGCTCGACCGGCTCGGGCGCGACGTCCGTCCCACGCCGGACGGGCCGCTGCGGAACTGGACGTACGTGGTCAAGGACATGATCGACGTGGCCGGCCTGCCCACCACCCGAGGCTCCGCCCTGTACGGCGCCGAACCGGCCCTGGCCGACGCCCGCTGCGTCGAACTGCTGGACGAGGCCGGCGCGCTGCTGGTCGGCAAGGCCAACCAGCACGAGTTCGCCTGGGGCGTGACCAGCGAGAACCCGCACTGGGGAGACGTGCGCAACCCGCGCCACCCGCACCTGACCCCCGGCGGTTCGAGCGGCGGCACCGCCGCGGCGCTCGCGGCCGGGATCGCCCGGTTCGGGCTCGGCACCGACACCGGCGGCTCGGTGCGCATGCCCGCGGCCTGCTGCGGCGTGGTGGGCCTGCGCCCGCGCTCGGGGGCCGTGCCCGCCGCCGGGGTGGCGCCGCTCGCGCCGGCCTTCGACGTGGTCGGCCCGATGACCACCTCGGTCGCCGACTGCGCCCGGGTCTGGCAGGCGCTGACCGGCGAGGTCGTCGAGCCGCCCGACTCGCTGGCCGGGCTGGTCGTGGGCGTCGCCGAGGGCTGCGGGCAGGCCGGGGACTTCGCCGAGCTGGGCGCGCGGCTGCGCGAGGTGGCCCTGCCCGCCGAGGTGCTGGAACCGTACTGGACGATCGTGAGTGCGCAGGCGCGCCGGACGCACGAGGGCACCTTCCCCGAGTGCGCCGCCCGCTACAGCCCCGGGGTACGCGCCAAGCTGGCGGCCGCCGGCGGCATCGGCCACGAGGAGCACCGGCGGGCCGTCGAGCGGCTGGCGGCGCTGCGGGCCGCGTTCGCGGCGGACACGGCCGGGATCGACCTGCTGGTCATGCCGACGCTCGGCGCCCCCGCGCCCCGGGTCGGCTGCGACGAGGCACGCGTACGCGGCGAGGTCGGCCGGATCACCGCCACGGTGTCGGCGCTCGGCCTGCCCGCCCTGGCCGTCGGCGACCTGCAGCTCGTCGCCACGAGCGAGGCCGCCGTGCTGCGCGCGGGCATGTGCAGGGAGTCCCGCGGCGGGACGGTCCCCGCGCCCCGCTGATCACGCGGCCCGCGGAAGGCTCCACGGGTCCACCGGGACGACCTCGGCGCACCGGCCGTACGGGTCGAGCAGCCGCCCGTACAGCTTCGACTGGCGCAGCACGATCTGCCGGTCGGCCACGTTCACGTGCGGGAAGCGCTCCTCCAGCCGCACCACCAGCGGATGCAGGTCGGCCACGCCGTGCAGGCCCACCGTGAGCAGCATGTTGCGCGGCCCGGCCAGCGCCGCGCACGTACGCGTCTCCGGCCAGCCGAGCAGCGCGCGGCCGGTCTCCTCCAGCAGCGCGTCGGGCATCCGCAGCCACAGCAGCGCGGCCGAGTGCCAGCCCGCGTGCGAACGCGCCAGGTCGCAGCGGAAGTCGAGGTCGCCCGTGGCCACCAGCCTGGTCAGCCGGCGCTGCACCGTGCGCTCGGACGTGCCCACCGCCCTGGCCAGCTCGGCGTAGGGCGCCCGGCCGTCGGCGAGCAGGGCGGTGAACAGCCGCCGGTCGATCTCGTCCATCTCCTTGGCCGACTCCGGCGCGGCCGGCCGCCTGGCCAGCGCGGCGGCGGCGCGCGGCGGCAGCACCCGCAGCCGCCACCGGCACGACGCCTCGAACACCCGCGTGGCGACGTGCGTGCGGACCTTGGCCACGCCCGGCACCCGGGGCAGCGCCGTGAGCACGTGGTCGGCCAGGGCCGGCAGCGACGGGGCCACCGCGATCACGAACAGGTCGTGCCCGGCGGCCACGTGCTGCACGGTGATCAGGTGGCGCTCGCGCGCCAGCGCCGCCGCGACGTCGGCCGCCGCGCCCGCCGCGCAGTCGATCTCCAGGAACGCCATGCTCAGCGCGTGCATCTGGCGCGGGCCGAGGGCGGCCGAGGTCCAGGCCTCGCCGGTGCTCGTGAGCCGCTGCCAGCGCCGGGCCGCCGTCACCGGGTCGGCGCCGACGGCCGCCCCCACCTCCACCCAGCTCGCCCGCGGGCTGATCTGCAGCGCGTCGATGAGCTCAAGGTCGGACTCGGCCAGCAACGACGGCGGCTCGGCGCCGGAATCCTGCACTGATCCCCCCTTGATGTCTGATTACTGCGTTCCAGAGGTCGGCACACCCTATACCGCGATCCTGGGCCCGACCGCCGTCGGAGGAAGCCACAGGAAAGGGAGGCCCCACGGATGACCGCGCTCGGCCGGGCCAGGATGGTCGGCGTGCTGGGCGGCATGGGCCCCGCCGCCACCGTCGACTTCTACGGCAAGCTCGTGGAGGAGACCGCCGCGACCGGCGCCACCGGCGACCAGGAGCACGTGCCGGTCGTCATCTGGGGCGATCCCCGCGTCCCCGACCGGTCGACGAGCCTGCTCGGGCACGGTGAGGACCCGACCCCGCAACTGCGGCACGGCATCGGGGCGCTGAGCCGGGCCGGGTGCGAGGTGCTGGCCGTGCCGTGCAACACCGCGCACGCGTTCGTGCCGCGCCTGGCCGAGGAGGCCGGGCTGGAGCTGGTCAGCATCGTCGAGGTCACCGCCGCCGCCCTCGCCGCCGACGGCGTCCGCGCCGCCGGGCTGGTGGCCACCACCGGCACGCTCCGCGCCGACCTGTACGGCCCCGCGCTGCGCCGGCACGGCATCACCCCGGTCGAGCCGGACGAGCCCGGCCAGCGCGAGGTCATGGACGCCATCGCCGCCGTCAAGGGCGGCCGCGCCGGCCGCGAGCACGCCGAGGCGCTGGCGGCGCAGGCCCGCTCGATGGCCGCCCGCGGCGCGGAGCGCGTGGTGGCCGCGTGCACCGAGGTGGTGCTCGCCCTGGACCCGGCCACGGTCCCGGTCCCCGTCGTGGACCCCGCCCGCCTGCTGGCCCGCGAAGTCGTCCGCGTGGCGCTGGCCCGGGGGGCCTGACGCCGGTCACTCCTGCCTCTCAAGTCACATCCAAGTCGCCTTCAAACCCCGGATGGTGGGCTTGGCACATGAGCTGAGGACGTGTTCGCACGTCCGCGAGCCGGGGGGCTCGCAGCTCACTGTGAAAGGAGGTGACGACCATGAGCAAGAAGATCGTGAGTCTGGACGATCTGGGTGACGAACTGGCGGTGATCGAGGAGGTCGATCTCGGCCTCGTCGCGGGTGGCATGCGTCCTCAGCGCTGCTACGGCACCAACGGCAACCCGCCCACCGACTGGGTCTCCGACTACTGATAGAGACGATTCGCGGCCGCGTGGGAGGGGGCTTGCCCTCCTCCCACGCGGCTGGGGGGACACGTGCTACTGATTCTGAGCGAGCCCGGCGACGCGACCGTGGACCTCGTCCTGCCCAAACTGAAGGCCCGGGGCGCGGACGTCCTGTGGTGGGACCCGGGCGAGTACCCGTCCGCCGCCCGGCTCACCGTCCGGTTCGGCGCGGACGGGGAAGAGCTGGTCCTGACCAGGGACGGGCAGGTCTTCGACCTCTCCACGACGACGGCCGTCTGGACCCGGCGTCCCGGACGCCCGCGCGCCGCCGACGACGTCACCGCCGACGACCTCCGCGAGCGGGGGGCGGAGCTGTCGGAGTGGTTCACGGAAGGCTTCTGGGACCTGCTGGACGCGCGCTGGCTGCCGGCCCGCCAGCCGGTGCTGCGCAGGGCGCACAACAAGCTGGTCCACCTGGCCCTGGCCAGGCGGCTGGGGTTCGACGTGCCGCGGACCGTGGTC
The DNA here is from genome assembly GCF_044455665.1 of Nonomuraea sp. NPDC051191. NCBI lineage: Bacteria > Bacillati > Actinomycetota > Actinomycetes > Streptosporangiales > Streptosporangiaceae > Nonomuraea > Nonomuraea sp. NPDC051191. Next base: position 290,466 of record NZ_JBITEZ010000004.1, read on the forward strand.
ACCAACGACCCGTCCGAGCTGGTGCCCGCCTACGAGAACGCGGGCGGGCGGCTGATCGCCAAGGCGATGGAGCACACCAATTTCGCGATCGACGGCGGCGCGCACGCCGTCTACACGACCGTCGTGAACCGGCGGTCGCTCGGCGGCCGGGGGCGCATGGTCCACGAACCGGTCATCCTGCAGCCGTACGTGCCCAAGGCGGTGGAGCTGCGGGCCACCGTGGTCGGACGGCAGGTGTTCACCGCCGAGATCGCCTCCCAGGACTCGCCGCGCACCCGCGACGACTGGCGTCACTACGACTTCGCCCGCGCCCGCCACAGCGTGCACCGGTTGCCCGGCGACGTCGCCCGCCGCTGCGTGGACCTGGTCGCCGCGCTGGGTGTGTCGTTCGGGGCGATCGACCTCATCCTCACCCCCGACGGCCAGTACGTCTTCCTGGAGATCAACCCCAACGGCCAGTGGGCCTGGATCGAAGACCTGACCGGCCTGCCCATCAGCGACGCCATCGCCGACTGGCTCACGGCCGGAGAAACGGACGCGCAATGACTCAGCTCTCCCTCGGCCCGGCCCTCGAAAGCGGCGTGAACCTGCTGCGCGGGCTGGCCCGCCGGCGTTCTGCCGTGGAGGAGGCCCGCCGCACCGCCGCGGCCTGGGCCCAGGCGCACCCGCGGCTCGGCGCCCAGCTCGTGACCAGCCCGCGTCCCGGCTCGCCGGTCGTCGACTACGACCTGCTGATCGACCACCCGTCGGGCGGCACCATCATGCTCGCCGTGCAGGCCGAGGACGGCACGTCCTGGCTGGTGGACCATTCGACCCATTGGGCCGCCGGTTACGTGCTGACCGTGGACGGGACGCACGTGTCGGCGTCCGAGGCGATGCTCATGCTGCGTTCGCTGACGCGTCCCGGGCTGTCGTCGCAGGAGGAACTGGTCCGGTTCTGCGTGCTGCGGAACGCCGCCGAACAGGAGGACGTCGGCCTGGAGGAGGTCCAGGCGGCCGCGGACGGGTTCCGCAGGCGGCGCGGCCTGCTCGGGCACGACGCGATGCTGGAGTGGCTGGACCGGATGGGCATGACCGCCGAGGCGTTCCACGAGCACATGACCATGACCGCCAAGGACCAGCGGTTCCGCGGCCGGATGCGGGCCGAGCTGGCTCCCGCGTACCTGGACCGCCATCGTGACCGGTTCGCCCAGGTACGGGCGGCCTGGGTGCTGTCGGACGCCCCGGTCGAGGCCGCCGAGCTCGACGGTTCCCTGGCCGGACGGTGGGACCTGCGGCTGACCAGGACCCGGACGTTGGCGGGCGAGCTGCCCGAACCGCTGCGGGACGTGCCGGCCGGTGGCGCCGCCGGTCCGGTCCCCTTCGAGGAGGGCTTCCTGACCGGCCAGGTCCTCGAACGACAGGAGGCCGTCGCGGACGCGGCCACCCTGAAGGCCGCCGGCGAGGCCGCCTTCGACGAATGGGTGACCGACGCCGCCCGCGAGGCGCACATCACCTGGCACTGGCTCTGACGCGTCCGGCGCTCCTCTTGGCGGGGTTCGTCCGGTTGGTGTGATTCAGAGGCGTCCGGCGCTCGTCTTGGCGGGATTCGGCCAGTTGGTGTGATTCATCGGGACGTGTCGGTGCCTTCCGATACTGTGCCGCACGTGCGGCGGATGATCACATCTCGGGGCTTATGGTGGGCGCTTTCGGCGGCGGCCGTGGCGGTGACCGCGGCGGTGGCGGCGATCGTGCTCGTCCGCCGCTCCCGAACACCGGAACCGCCGCCGGCGAACCGGCCGGACTCCGCCCGGCCGGTTCCCGAACAGCCGGGCTCTGGGCGGCCAGGCTCTGGGCGGTCAGGCACTGAGGGGCCGGGCACTGAGGGGCCGGGCACTGAGCGGCCCGGTTCGTCGCGGCCTGGCTCTGAGACGGGCGCCGGGAGCGCGCCGTCGCCGTGGCCGCCCGCCCCCATCCTCGGGACGCCGACGAAGGCGGACGTCGAGCGCTTTGCCACCAGATCGGCCACCTTCTTCGACAACCCCGCCCTCGCCGCCTTCTTCGCCGACAGGACGCCCCTCGACGGCGCCACCCGGCGGCGCCTGAACCGGTGGGCCATGGTGGGCCTGGCGATCGTCGTGCTGGCCGGGGCCGCGCAGGCCCTGGAGTCGGCGGTGTTCTCCAAGGGAGGAGACCCCGCGACCGAGGTCGAGAATGTGCCCTGCGCCCCGGCCTACGCGAACGCCGGCGTCCGCTGCGTGACGGACCTCGACCTGGCGGTGGAAAGCGGTTCGGAGCCGGACACCTGGTGGGACCAGGCCGCCGAGCCGGCGCCCGCCGACCAGCAGCCCGCCGAACCCCAGGAACCGCCTTCCGTCCAGGAGATGGTCGACGCCGACTGCCGTCCACGGCCGGCCGAGCCGCACGTACGCGAGATCGACCCCAAGGTGACCCGCGCGGTCGACCGGCAGTGGCGGCGGATCGAGACGTGGCTCAAGGCCAACGCCCCCAAGAGCTACCGCACGCTCGGCGCCCCGGGAAAGGCCACGACCATCGCGGTCGCCGAGGCGCAGACGGGCCTGTCGTTCCCCGACGACCTGCGGGCCTCGCTGCTGCGCCACAACGGTTCCGCCATCACCGAGGGCACCTGGCCCTTCGGCTTCCTGGGCAACCGGAACGAGAGCATCCGGGAGATCCGCGACCACTGGCGCGTCCTGTGCGGGATCGACGCCACCGACGACACGGACGACCCCCGCGACGAATGGTGGGACGGACGCATGATCCCCATCGCCTCCGACGGCTCGGGCGACAGCCTCGTGATCGACTCCGTACGCCGTGACGTCGGCGAGACCGACCAGGAGGGCAGCATGAGCTTCGTCCCCGGCGGCATCCGCATCCGCTCGTACCACGCCCTGCTGAAGGCGACCGCCGACGCCCTGGAGACCGGCGGAACGATCGGCTACATGAAGCCGAAGGCGGTCGCCGGCCAACTGGAGTGGGACGTCCCCTGACCCGCCCGCCGCACCCGTCGACAGCGCCGTGCCCGGGTGTCACGATGCGAGGATGATCGCCCCCCAGGCCGTCGCACCCTCCGCGCGGAGCGTGGCCAGAAGGCTGGTCCTGGCCGGCGCGGCGGGGATCGTCCTCACCGTCGCCCTCGTCGCGTGGGCCGTCCTGATGCCGAACCTCATCCCCTCGGTGGAGGCGCGCTACTGCGGCGAGTACACCGGCTGCATCGGCTACCTCTTCCTGACCTGGGAGTACGGCCGGTGGGTCGCGCTGGTCGCCGCCTGGCCGCTGCTCCACCTGCTCCGCGTACGGCCGGCGTGGCAGGCCGCCCTGATGGCCGCGCTGTACCTGGTGGCCATCTGGCAGGTGGCGCTGCTGCTCATGCCGGCCGACTTCGTCATCGGCTTCTACCTCATCCTCCTCAGCGGCGTGATCGCCTTCCCCGCGGCGGCCTGGACGACCATGCCGCACCTGCCGCGCGCCGTCCGGTTCGTCACCGCCGGCGTCGCCCTCGCGCTCTACGCCGTCACCTGGCCGCTCGCCGGGTGACGCCCGGCCGGACACGAAGACCCCGTCAGCCCGTCGTCCGGACCATGGCCGTCGCGGTCGCCGTGGCGACGGTCCTGCCGTCGGGGTCGAGGAGCTCGCCGGCGAGGAAGCACACGTCCTTGCCGCGCCTGACCACGCGCCCCCGCCCGACGAGCCGCCCGGGCCGCGCGGGACGCAGGAACTGCACCTGCAGGTCGAGGGTCAGCGCGAACTGATCCTCCGGCAGCGTCGCCACCAGCGCGGGCCCCATCGTGTCGTCGAGCATCGCGGCCAGGAAGCCGCCCTGAACCACGCCGACCGGGTTGGCGAACCGCTCGCCTGCCTGGAACGCCACCTCGATCGTGCCCGCCTCCGGATCGACCTCGACGAGCTCCCAGCCGAGCAGCGCCGCCGCGGGCGGCGGCGGAACCTTGCCCGCCAGCATGTCCCAGAACATCCCACGCCTGCCCGCGTCCGCCGTCATGCCTTCCATTGAACAGCCCGCCACCGACAGACCGGCGGCCATGGCGTGGTGAGGCAGGAAATCAGGTGCCGAGGGCGGTGAGGAAGTCGGCGACCGGGCCCAGCGTGATCAGGCCGCTGCCGGCTCCGGCCAGCTCCGCCGCGGCGGGGGTGAGGGCCTCGCGGGCGCGGGCCGCCGTCCGCCGGTCGCCGACCGCGACCGCGGCCCGCGCGACCAGGCACCACATGGCCTCGAACAGCAGGTCCCGGGGCGGCTCCGGGACCAGGCCGACCGCCTCGGCAGCCTGGGCGCCCCGCCCCTCGTCCAGCAGGACGAGGGGCCGCACCCACGGCTCGTACGGCCCCCACTCCACGGGTTCCCCGCCGAGGACGGGCAGGCCGTGCCGCACCCGTACGGACAGCAGCGCCAGCGGCAGCAGCCCCTGTCGCAACCCCGGCATCCCGACGTCGTCCAGCCGCGCGGCGGCCACCCGGTAGGCCGCCTCCTCCTCGGCCGCGGGAACCCGCCCGGAGGCCGCCCCCCGCAACACCCGGTACCACTCGGTGAACACGCTGACCAGCGGCAGCTCGTTCCGTTCCGCCAGCCGGTCGGCGGCGTCCGCGTGCCGGTCGGCGGTCCCGAAGTCGCCGAGCGCCCCGCGCGCCTGGACGCGGACGAGATGCCCCAGCACCTCGAACGTGACCAGCCCGTGCCGCGACGACAAGGCGACCAGCTCGGCCCCGATCCCGTCCCGGTAGGGGGCCAGCCCCGCCCGCTCGAACGCCTGCATGAACACCCCGTTGAGCGCGAACGCCAGCAGCGCCGGGTCGTCCAGGCGGCGGGCGATCCGCTCGGCCTCGGCGGCGGCCCGCCGTCCCCGGGCCGAACGGGTGCCGCGCGACTCGACGGCGATCGTGGCCAGCAGCCGCGCCCGCGCCGCCTCGGGGGCGCCGGGCGGCAGGGCGTCCAGGGCGCGTTCGGCCGCGGCGACGACCTGGGACGCCTGCTCGGGGTCGTCCGACCGGGTCCAGACGGCCGGCACGTCGTAGGTGCCGATCACCCGGGCCGTCAGCTCCGGATCGCCCAGTTCCTCGGCCGCCTCGATGGCCGCCGTACGATGCCCGCGCGCCGCCTCCAGGCCGCCGCCCCCGGTCACCGCGAGGTTGCGCAGCAGGCCGACCGTCGACTCCAGCCGCGCCCGGGCCCCGGCCCCCACCGTGCGGTCGTACGCCTCGGCCGCCTGCGCCCACACCCGGGCCGTGGCGTCGGCGGGGGCCGCGAGCCCGCGGTCCTGGTGCAGGATGTCCGACTCCAGGCGGCGCAGCCGGGGCCCGGGGTCCACGCCGAGCTGCTCGACGAGGAGCGTCCGCGCCCGGCGCAGCACGGCCAGCGCGTCCCCCTGGCGCCCGGTGCGGTAGAGGGCGAGGGCGAGCAGCCGCCAGGCGTCCTCGCGCCAGGGGTGCTCGGCGACGTGCGAGTCCAGGTCGGGGACCGCCTCCGCGGCCCGGCCCAGTGCCAGTTGCGCCTCGGCCCGGCGTTCGACGGCGTGCAGCCGCAGCTCGGTCAGGCGGGCACGTTCGGCGCGCGCCCAGTCCTCGTCGGCGAACTCGGCGTAGGCGGGGCCGCGCCACCAGCCGAGCGCCTCCTCCAGCCGGGCCGGTTCCGGGGGGCCGCCGGTCACGGCCTGCTCGAAGCGCCAGGCGTCCACGGCGTCGGGGGCGGCGCGCAGGGCGTACCCGGGGCCCTCGGTGACCAGCAGCCGGGCGGGGGCGCGCGGGGGGCGTCCGGGTTCGAGCGCCCGGCGCAGGGCGGCCACGAACGTGCGCACCGCGCCCACCGCGTCCGGCGGCGGATCGTCCCACAGGTCCTCGACCAGCCGCGTCACCGGGACGACGCGGCGCCGGGCGACGATCAGGCGGGCCAGCACGGCGCGATGCCGCGGCCCCTTCAGCGGGATCGGCTCGCCCTCGTCGTCCCAGGCCACCACGGGCCCCAGCACCCCGAACACGCCCCCCATCCTTTCTGCTCACCGGATGCTCATCCGCCCCCGGCACGCTGGGAACCGACCCGGTCACCCACGAAGGAGGGCACCATCATGAACATCCCCGGATTCGACCACCGCCGTGTCGCCGTCGCCGACGGCGTCACGATCCACGCGGCCGTCGGCGGCTCGGGCAGCCCGATCGTCCTGCTGCACGGCTTCCCGCAGACCCACCTGATGTGGCGGCACGTCGCCGCCGACCTCGCCGCCGACCATACCGTCATCTGCCCCGACCTGCGCGGTTACGGCGCCAGCGACAAACCGGCCGAGACCGGCCCGTCCGTCTACTCCAAGCGGACCATGGCCGCCGACGTCGTGGCCCTGGCCGGGGCGCTCGGTCACGAGCGCTTCGCCCTGGCCGGGCACGACCGCGGCGCCCTGGTCGCCTTCCGCGCCGGCCTCGACCACCCGGCCGCGATCACCCACCTGGCCTGCCTCGACGTGCTGCCGACCCTCGACATGTGGGACGTCATGCGCGGCGTCACCGCCGCCGTCGGCTTCCACCTCTACCTCATGGCCCAGCCGCCCGGCCTGCCCGAGCAGCTCATCGGCGCGAGCCCGGACGCCTTCTTCGGCCACTTCCTCGACCTGTGGATCAACGACCCGGCGGCCGTCCCGGCCGAGGTACGGGCCGTGTACCTAGACGCATGCCGGGCCGCCGTCCCGTCGATCGTGGCCGACTGCCGGGCCTCGGCCGGGATCGACGTCGAGCACGACCGCGCCGACCTGGCGGCGGGCAACCGGCTGCGCATGCCGGTGACCGTGCTCCAGCAGGACTGGGGCGCCGCCCTGGGCTACGACGCCGCGGCGCTGTGGCGGGCCTGGGCACCCGACCTGCGGCACGACACGGTCACCTGCGGACATTTCATGGCCGAGGAGTCTCCCGCCGAGATCGCGCGGGCGCTGCGCGACCTCGTGTCCCGGTAGCCGGTCGTGCTGGTCAGAGCCGGTCGTCGTAACTTAAAGTAATTGACATGTCACGGTAAGTTATTCGACAATGGCAGCGCCAAATGAGGTCGTCCTTCCAGTGAGAAAAGTACGGGCCGGAAAGCCGAGCACGCGACGGAGTAGAGGCGCTCTCCAGCATGTTGCACGCATTCATCGTCGGGATGGGCAGATCCGGCGCAGGGCTGCATCTGCCCTCCCTGGCCAAGGTGCGCGAGGCGGCCCCGGGGCTGCTGGCGCCCGGCCCGGTCGTCGTCCTCGACCCCCTCCTGCCGCCCGGCGGCGTACGGGGAGCCGTGCCGGCCGGGTCGCCCGAGGAGGCCGCCGCGCTCGCGCCCCCCGACCGGACCGTCGTGCACCTGTGCACTCCGCCGCACGTCAGAGCCGGGATGCTGGCCCGGCTGGCGCCGCTCGGCTACCGCAAGTTCATCGTGGAGAAGCCGCTCGCGCTCGACCTGGTCGGGCTGGCGGCCGTGGCCCGGGTGCGCCGGCGCTGGAACCTCGACCTCACGGTCGCCACCCACTGGCTCGACAGCACGCTCACCGGCCGGCTCCGGGCGGCGATGCACGCCGAGGAGTTCGGCCCGCTGAGGCAGATCCGGGTCGTGCAGAACAAGCCCAGGTTCACCCGGAGCGCCGCGCGTCCCGACGCCACCACGGCCTTCGACATCGAGGTGCCGCACGCGCTCGCCGTGGTGCTCAGCCTGGCCGGCGGCGCCCGGATCTCCGAGGCGTCCTGGGAGGACATGGTCACCGAACGCCACCGCCTGCCCCGGCTCGGACGGGCCAGGCTGCGGCTCGACCACTATTCCGGCGTGCGCACGGAGATCGACTCCGACCTGACCTCACCCGTACGGGAGCGGCGCATCACTCTGCACTTCGAGCGGGGCACGCTCACCGGCCACTACCCGTGCAGCGACGCCGACCACACCGCCCAGCTCAGGGTGGCCACGGCCGAGGGCGAGCGCCGTTCGGTGTTCGCCGACGACGCCCTGCCCGCCTTCCTGCTGGCCGCCTACCGGCGCTACGCCCGCGCCCGCTGCTCGCCCGGCGCGCTGCCCGTCCAGGTCGACGCCGTGCGGCTGCTCACCGAGGCCAAGCACCTGTGCGCGGCGCACGAGCCCGGGCCTGAGGAGGCGCCGCGTGCAGGCACCACCTGAGCTGGCCGGCATCGGCGACGAGGCCGCCCCCGACCTCGACGGCCAGCTGGCCGCCGTGGGGGAGCTGGGCTGGAACCGGCTGGAGCTGCGCACGATCGACGGCGTGCCGGTGGCCGGGCTCGGCGAGGCGGCGTTCCTGCGCGCGGCGCGGCGGCTGCGCGATGCGCGGGCCGAGGTCGTCGCGGTCGCCTCGAAGATCGGCGACTGGTCGCGGCCCGTGACCGGCGACTTCGCGCTCGACCTCGCCGAGCTCGACGTGCTGGCACGCCGCTGCCCGGCGCTGGGGACGCGGCTGGTGCGGATCATGTCCTTCCCCTCGGGCGGGCTGGCCGAGCCCGAGTGGGGGCGGCGGGTCCGCGACCGGCTGCGCGAGCTGGCCCGCCGGGCCGAGGACGCCGGCCTGCTGCTGGTCCACGAGAACTGCGCCGGCTGGGCGGGCGACCGCGCCGACCGCATGCTGGACCTGGTGACCGGGATCGGCAGCCCGGCGCTGCGGCTGCTGTTCGACATCGGCAACGGCGTCGCCCACGGCTACCCGGCGGCCCCGATGTTGCGGGAGGTCGTCCCGTACGTCGCGCACGTCCACGTCAAGGACGCCGTCACCGGCCCCAGCGGCGAGGTCGTCTACGTGCTGCCCGGCGAGGGACGCGCGGGCGTCGCCGAGTGCCTGCGCCTGCTGTCCGCCCACGGCTACACCGGCGCCCTGTCCATCGAGCCGCACCTGCGGCTGCGCCCCCACCTCGACGACCCGGGCCGCGGCGACCAGGCCGCGTTCGTCCGGTACGGGCGGGCGCTGGAACGGCTGGTGGGGCAGGTCGATGGACGTTGACGCCGTGCCCCTCGACGCGGCGGAGCGCGACCTGCTGCTGAGGCTGCTGCGGCTGCCCACGGCGGGCCCGCTGGAGACCGGGCCGGCCGGTCCGCGCCCGCGGCTGCGCCAGGCCCAGGACGAGTACGCGCGGGCCGCCGCGCCGCTCGGTTTCCGCACCGTACGGCACACCTGCGTGCGCCCGGCCGAGCTGCACCGCGCCGACGTCCCCGCGCCCGTGCGCGAGGCCCTGGACCTGCCCGGCTTCCTGGACGCCCAGCCCAGCCTGGTGCTCCGGCTGGGCCCCGGCCTGCCGACGTCCCGCACGGTGATGTTCAACGTGCATCTCGACACGGTCGCCGGCCTTCAGGCGGCCAGGTTCGACGGCGAGCGGTTCCACGGCCGCGGCGCGATCGACGCCAAGGGCCCGGCCGTCGCGCTGCTGGCCGGGCTGCGGGCGGCGCGCGCCCGCCGGCCGGCCATCGGGCGCGAGGTCGGCGTGCTGATCCAGGCCGTGGCGGGCGAGGAGGGCGGGGCCATGGGCGTGCTCGGCACCCGCCCGCTCGTCGAACGCGGCTACGTCGGGCGGCTCAACGTCTTCTGCGAGCCCACAGGCGTACGGTTCCTGCCGCGCAGCACGGCCGCCGCCACCGCCCGGATCGTGGTGGACGGCGAGCACGCCGTGGACGACCGGCCGGCCGCCGGGCACAACGCCACGGTCCTGCTCGGCTTCCTGGCCCAGCACCTGGCCAGGGCGCTCGACCCGGACACCGTGTGTGTGGCGGGCCTGCACACCGGCACCCGCCACAACCAGGTGTACGGCCGCGGCTCCCTCCTGCTCAACCTGCCCTACGCCACCCCCGCCACCGGACGGCGCCTGGAACAGGACCTCACCCGCGCCCTGGACGACGGCCTCGCGGCCTTCACGGCGGCCTTCGGCGGCACCGCCCTGTTCGCCAGGACCGCCCGCGACGCCAGGGCCGTCACCCGGCTGGAGTGGCGCAAGCGCGGCCTGCCCGTGCTCGACGACCGCGACGCGTGGGGGCACGCGCTCCTGCGAGACCGGGCCGGGATCCCGCCCTGGCCCGCCGGCGAGCCGGCGTTCACCTGCGACGCCATCTGGATGGCGGGCGTCGAGGACGCCTGCACGGTCGTCCTGGGGCCGGGCGACCTGGCCGGCAACAACGCCCATGCCGAAGGGGAGTTCGCGCGGGCCGACGAACTCGCCGGGTTCGCCGCCGCCGTGGCCCGCCTGATGATCGCCTTCACCGACGACAGGATTGGACGAGGAGCATGAACCCCACTGCCTCACCCGCGACGGACGCACCGCCCGCGCATCCGTACCCGCCGGTCCCGAGGGCCGCACCGCGACAGGAGCGGGCGGCCGTACGGGTGCGCCACGACGACCTGCTGGACTTCGTCGCCGCCGTGTTCACCACCCGCGGCCTGGCCCCCGAACGCGCCCGCGAGGCCGCCGCCGCACTGTGTTACGGCGACCTCGTCGGCATGACCTCCCACGGGCTGGCCAACCTGACCCGGCTCTACCTGCCGCTGTTCGACGAGGGGCGGGTCGACCCGCTGGCCGAGCCGTCCGTGCTGGCCGACCGGGGCGCGGCCGTGCTCCTCGACGCCGGCCGCGCGCTGGGCCTGTGGGCCGCCGGCCTGGCCATGGAGATCGCCGCCGGGCGGGCCTCGACGTACGGCGTCGGCCTGGTCTCCGTACGCGGGGGCACCCACCTGGGCTGCGCCGGCCACCACGCGCTGCGCGCGGTCGAGTACGGCATGGTCGGCGTCATCGCCAGCAACTGCGGCCGCCAGCGCATCGCCAGACCGCCGGGGGGCGCGGTGGCGATGCTGGGCACCAACCCGATCAGCGTCGCCGCCCCCGCCGGCGGGCATCCGCCGTTCGTGCTGGACATGAGCACCACCGCCATGCCCACCGGACGGGTCAGGCAGGCCGCGCGGCACGGCGACGAGCTGCCCGAAGGGGTGCTGGCCGACGAGGACGGCGCTCCCGTGACCGACGCCGCGGCCTTCGACGAGGGACGGGCTCACCTGCTCTGGCTCGGCGGCGAGGCGGGGCAGTATAAGGGCTTCGGGCTGGGGGTGGCGGTCGAGGTGCTGGCCGCGCTGGTGCCGGGCGCGGGCCTCGGCGCCCACCCCGACGCGTACGACGGCGACGGCGGCCCGAGCGGGCGCGACGACGACATCGGCTTCCTTGCCCTGGCGATCGCGCCGGGGGTGCTGCGCGAGGGCCTGGAGGGCGACGCGGCCACGCTGTTCGGCGCGTTGCTCGGCTGCCCGCCCGCCGGCTCCGGCCTGCCGGTGAGCTATCCCGGCTGGCACGAGCATCGCCGGGCCGAGGAGCACCGGCGCTCGGGCGTCCCGCTCGGCGCCGACCTGTACGACGAGCTGGCCGCCCTCGCCGCCGCCACCGGACTCGACGCCCCCGCCCTGGTGGTGGAGCGGTGAGCGCCCGGCTGCGGGTCGCCGTCATCGGGCTCGGCGTGATCTCGCGGTTCTACCTGGCGGCCCTGCACGCCTCGCCCGGCCTGCGGCTGGTCGCGGTCTGCGACACCGACCCGCGCGCCCTGGAGGGTCACCGCGTCCCCGCCTACCGCGACCATCTGCGGCTGCTCGACGAGGAACGGCCCGACGCCGTCGTGGTCACCGTCCCCAACGACCTGCACGCCCGGGTCTGCGCCGACGCGCTGGCGCGGCGGATCCCGGTCTGCGTGGAGAAGCCGCTCGCCCTCGACGCCGCGCAGGGCAGGCGGCTCACGGACCTGGCCACCGGCTCGGACGTGCCGCTGTTCACCGCCTTCCACCGCCGCTACAACTCCGCCGTCGGACGGCTGCGCGCCGCGTGCGCGGGCGCCCGCGTCGAGGAGCTGACCGTGCGCTACCTGGAACGCATCGAGGACCACGCGGGCGGCGACTCCTGGTACCTGGACGCACGGCGCTGCGGCGGCGGCTGCGTCGCCGACAACGGGCCCAACGCGTTCGACCTGGTCGACCTGCTGCTCGGCCCGGCGCACGTCGTCTCCGCGCACGTCGACCGGGACGCCGCGGGGGTCGACCGGCAGGCGGACGTCGAGCTGCGCGCGGGCGCGGCCCGCGCCCGGATCCTGCTCGACTGGTCCTACCCGGGCGAGCGCAAGGACCTGGAGCTGCGCCTGGCCGACGGCCGCGCCCTGTACGCCGACATGCTGGCCGGCCACGCGGGCTTCAAGAACTCCCTGTGGCACGAGTACGAGGGCGTGCTGGCCGCGTTCGAACGCTGCGTGCGCTACGGCACCCCCGACGGCGAGGGCGGCCTGCCCGCCCTGCGCTTCGTCGAGGACGTCTACCGCCTGGAGAAGGCCGGCGCCGGACGGGGGGCCGCGTGAACCCCGACGAGGACGGCCCCAAGACCGCGGTCACCGGCACGCTGCTGAAGGTGCTGGTGCACCGCAGGCAGGACCGCGGCATGCTGCTCGAACCGCACGCCAGCCGGTGCGTGCGCGCCGGCGAGGTGCACGAGCTGGTGGCCACCGACCACACCGAGACCGACGCGGGGGCCAGGATCGACCGGGTCGCCTTCCTGGGGTTCGCCGAGATCGTCGCGGCCGGCGTGCTGGACCGCGGCGACGAGGTGTGGATCGGCGGACGCCGGGTCGGGGTGCTGCTCGGCTTCGACGGCTGCCACCTGCCCAACCACTACAACGTGCTGATCCATGCCGACCCCGCGGCCACCGGCCGCGAGCTGGGCCTCATGCCGGGCGAGCCGCTGGTGTTCAGCCAGCCCCTGCCCGGCGACCCTGAGGAGGGTGGGGCCCGGGTGTTCCGCTGGCCGCTGCTCTAGAGAGTTTCGATTACTTTCCGTGACCTCTGGTTTACCAATAGTCACACAGGGTAATCTGTTGATTGCGCACAGTAGTGGGAATCGCTCGTTTCGGACTCCCACTAGAGGTCGCGTCCCTCCCCCCGATGATCCCCACGACGGCGGGCGGGCGCGTGTCACGAAAGGACAGACAATGGCTGCGGGCACCAAGACGACCAGCCGGCTGGAAGAGCGCTTCCGCCTCTGGGACAACGACGGCTCCGGCGCGATCGAGCGCTCCGACTTCGAGAACGAGGCCGACGGCATCATCGAGGGCCTGGGCGTGCAGGGGACGCCACAGGCGCAGCAGCTGAAGCAGGCGTACCTGGCCATGTTCGACCACCTCGCCGGGGCGGTGGGCGCGTCCAGGCTCAACCAGGAGCAGTTCGTCCGGGCTGCCGAACAGGAGATCATCAGCCGCGGCGACGCCGGCTTCGCCCAGGTCGTGCGCCCGACCATCCAGGCGATCGTCAACGTCCTCGACCGCGACGACGACGGGGAGGTCGACTCCTCCGAGATGGCCAAGTGGTTCTCGGCCATCGGCCTCGACGGCCACGTCGCCGACGAGGCGTTCCGGCAGATGGACACCGACGGCACCGGCAGACTGTCCGTCTCCGAGCTGGTCGACGCCGTCCGCGACTACCACCTCGGCAAGAACGACATCCCTCTGCTCGGCAGGTGACCTAGGCCGGAGCAGGCCGAAGGGTCGCCCAGAGCCGCTGTCTCCGGGGCGGCTCTGCCGAGAGGGCCGTCCGGGGGCCGTGTGTCCCCGGGCGGCTCCGCCCGAAGGGGGCCGTCCGGGGCCGCATCCCCGGGCGGCCCCGCCCACCACCGCACCAGGACGGGAACCTTGGAGACAACACTCTCTCCGCCCGGGGGATCGCCGCCCCGCGCCGCCGCTCCCATCCCCTTCTTCTCCCAGGCGGCGACGTTCGACCGGCTGTGGAAGGAGATCCGCACCGGCTGCGTCGACGTGCTGGACCGCGGCAAGTTCTCCCACGGCGCGAAGGTCGCCGAGCTCGAACGACGGCTCGCCCTGTGGACCGGCGCCACGCACGTCGTCGGCGTCAACTCCGGCACCGACGCGCTGGTGCTGCTGCTGCGCGCGGCCGGTCTGCGTCCCGGTGACGAGGTCGTGGTGCCCGCCTACAGCTTCATCGCCACCGCCAGTTCCGTCGTGCTGGCCGGCGGCGTGCCGGTCTTCGCCGACATCGAGGAGCGCGGCCACGGCGTCGACCCGGCCTCCGTCGACGCCGTGGCCGGGCCGCGCACCCGCATGGTCATGCCGGCGCATCTGTTCGACCGCCTGGCCGACCTGCGGGGCGTGTGCGAGGTGGCCCGGCGGCGCGGCCTGACCGTGCTGGAGGACAGCGCCGAGGCCATCGGCATGCGCCTCGACGGCACGCACGCCGGGCTCGTCGGGGCGGGCGGCGTCCTGTCGTTCTTCCCCTCCAAGACCCTCGGGGCCATCGGCGACGCCGGAGCGCTGCTCACCGACGACGACGACATCGCCGACACCGCGCGGGCGCTGCGCCACCACGGCCGCGGCGGCCGCACCCTCGACCACTTCCCGGGCATCGCCAACCCCACCGTCCTGCCCGGCTGCAACAGCAAGATGGACGACCTCCAGGCCGCCGTCCTGCTGGCCAAGCTCGCCAGGCTCGACGCCGACATCGCCCGCAGGTCCGAGCTGGCCACCCGCTACGACGTCCGGCTGCGCGACCTGCCCGGCGTGCTGGCCGTGCCGGGCGCGGTGCCGCCGCACCCGGGCGGCAACCGGGTCTGCTACGTCTACCTCGTCGAGGTTGAGTCCCGCGACGCCCTGGCGGCGCACCTGGCCGCCGCGGGCATCGGCACCGAGATCTACTACCCGCTCCCACTGCACCTGCAGCCCTGCTTCTCCCACCTCGGCCACGTCCGGGGCGACTTCCCGAGGGCGGAGGCGGCCTGCGAGCGCGCGCTCGCCCTGCCGCTCTACCCCGATCTGTCCGACGCCGAGGCCGACCGGGTGTGCGACGAGATCGCGGGCTTCTACCGAGGACGGCGCGCATGAGCCGGGTGCCCTTCTTCGCCGCCGACCTCTTCGAGGACGACCGCGCGACCCTGCTCAGGACGGTCTACGCCGTCGGCACCGGCGACGCCCAGAAGTTCATCCTGGGCGAGCACACCGCCCGCCTGGAACGCGAGCTGCGCGGCCGGCTCGGCGCGGCCGACGTCGTGGCCTGCTCCAGCGGCACCTCCGCGCTCACCCTGCTGCTCGCCGCCATGGACGTGGGCCCCGGCGACGAGGTCGTGGTGCCCGCCTTCGGCTGCGCCCCGCTGGCCGCCACCGTCGTCGGCGCCGGAGCGCGGCCGGTCTTCGCCGACATCGACCCCGTGACGCTGACCGCCGACCCCGCCGCGGCTGAGTCGCTGGTCACCGTGCGCACCAAGGCGGTGATGCCCGCCCACATGTTCTCCGTGATGGCCGACATGCCGCGCTTCCGCGACCTGGCCGACCGGCACGGCCTGCGGCTGGTCGAGGACTCCGCGCTGGCCCAGGGCGGCACGCTGGGCGGGCGGCCGGCCGGGCGGTGGGGGGACGCGGGCGTCTACTCGTTCGTGCAGGTCAAGACGTTCGGCATGCCGGGGGAGGGCGGCGTGGTGATCACCGACGACCCGGCGCTGGCGGCGCACGTACGGGTGCTGCGCAACCACGGGCAGGACGCCGCGCGGCGCTTCCACCACCACCGCGTCGGCTACAACAGCCGCTTCGACGAGGTGATGGCGGCCTTCCAGCTCCACCGGCTCACCGGCCTGGACGACCGCCTGTCGCGCCGGGCCGAGATCGCCTCCTATTACTCCCGCCGTTTCGCGCCCCTGGTGGAACGCGGGATCGTGGCACCGCCCGTCGGAGGGGACGGGCGGTTCCACTACGTCTACACCGTGCTCACCGAGCGCCGGGACGCGCTGGCGGCCCACCTGGCCGCCCGCGACATCGCGACCCACGTCTACTACCCGCGCCCGCTGCCCGCCCAGCCGGCCTTCGCCCGGTTCGCGCCGCCCGGCGCGTCCTGGCCGGTGGCCGAGTCGGCCGCCCGGCGCAACCTGTCGCTGCCGCTGCACCCGCGGCTCGCCGACGCCGAGGTCGAACGGATCGCCGACGCGGTCTGCGCCTTCGCCCACGGCTCCCCGCAGGAGAACCCATGACCGACCAGGTGGTCACCCGCGGCCTCGGGCCCTACGCGCGGCTGGCCAAGCTCGACATCTACGACTACTACCTGGGCCTGCCGCTGGTGTGGTCGCTGCTGCCGGCGGCCGGGCGGTGGCAGCCGTACCCGGTCGGCCTGCTGCTGGCCGTGCTCATCGCCGAGGCGGTCGTGGTGGCCGCGATGGTCGGGTTCGACGACATCACCGGCCACCGCGACGGCAGCGACGCGGCCAACTACTCCTCCGACGCGGCCCGGCGCAGGCTGGCCCGCAAACCGCTGGTCGCCGGCACGCTCACCGAGCCGCAGGCGCTGCGGTTCGCCTGGACGGCCACCGCGATCAGCGTCGTGCTCTGGGCCGCGGTGGTGGCCGCCGCCCCGTACCGGCCCGCGTGGGTGGTCGTGACGGCGGCGGCGTGCGTGGTCGCGGCCGTGCAGTACTCGTGGGGGCTCAAGCTCAGCTACCGGGGGTTCCAGGAGCTGTTCCTCGTCGGGCTCGGCGTGGGGTGGGTGCTGGTGCCGTACGGGCTGCTGACGGGGCAGGCCGGCGGGTTCGTGGCGGTGCAGGCGGTGCTGTTCGGCCTCGGGCCGATGATCTTCGGTCTGTACTCCAACACCAACGACGCCCGGGGGGACCGGGAGGCCGGGCGGTTCACCGTCGCGGCCCGGACGTCCCCGCGGGTCAACGCGGCCTTCGTCACCGCGGTGACCGCGGCCGAGAGCCTGGTGGTCGGATGGGCGGTGGCCGCCGGGGTCGCGCCCGGGTGGTTCCTGGGCGTGCTCGTGCCGCTGGTCTCCCTTCGCGTGGCGCAGCTCGTGATCGGGTTCGTCCGCGGGGACGTCCTGCGGGCCCGGCGCGTGGCGATCCGCACCCACCGGGTCACCGTCGGCGTGCTGATCCTGGCCAACCTGGTCCTGGCATGAACGTGGACGTCGCGGTGGTGGGGGCCGGGCCGGCGGGCCTCGCGACCGCGTACGCGCTGGACCGGGCCGGGTTCGCGGTCCGCGTCCTGGAGGCGGCCGAGGAGGTGGGCGGGCGGATGCGCACCCTGCGGGCGCGCGGCTGCCTGATCGACACCGGCGCCGAGATGTTGCCGTCGGCCGACGGCTATCCGGCCACCTGGCGGCTGATCAAGGCGGTCGGTCTCGACGCGGCGGCCGTGCCGAGGGTGCGCGACGCCGTCGGCGTGTGGCGGGACGGGCGGGTCCACCCGCACGTGGGCCGCCCGCTCGGGCTGCTCACCGGCGCGGGCCTGCCGCCGCGCGCCCGGCTCGACCTGGCGCGCCTCCTGCTCCGCCTGGCCCGCCACCGCCCCGACCCCGCCGCCACCGTCGCCGACCTGATCCGGAAATACCATCCCGACCTGCGCGGATTCCTCATCGAGCCGCTGGTCGCCGGGTTCTTCGGCTGGGACGCCGGGCGCTCGTCCGCCGCCGTGTTCGCCGAGCACCTGACGACCGCCGGGAGCACGAACACCTGGCACACCTACCGCGACGGCATGGACACCCTGGCCCGGGTCCTCGCCGCCGGGCTCGACGTGGTCACCGGGCACGAGGTGACGGGCGTGGTCACGTGCCCGGGTGGGGTGCGGCTGGACTCGCCGCGGGGGAGCGTGACCGCGCGGGCGGCGGTCCTGGCCGTTCCCGCGCCGGTGGCGGCCCGCCTGCACCCCGGCGCCCCGCCGGAGGAGCGCGCGTACCTGGAGGCGTGCACGTACGCGCCCATGCTCCGGCTCAGTCTCGTGCTCTCCCGGCCGGCGGCGCCGGGCTGGCGCGGGTTCGCCACGCTGGTGCCCGCGGTCGAGGACCCCGTGCTCAACGTGATCACCGTGGACCATCACAAGCACCCCGGCCGCGCTCCCGCCGGCACCGGGTTGATCTCGCTCATCACCTCGCCGCGGGGCACCGCCGCGCTGATGGGCGAGAGCGACGAGAAGATCGCCGACCAGCTCGTCGGGCGCGCCGAACGGTTCGTCCCCGGCCTGGCCTGCCGGGTGGCCCGCTTCCACGTGCACCGGTTCCCGTACGGGCTGCCGGAGGCGACGCCGCGCGCGCTGGCGTTGCGGACGGCGTTCGAGGGGCGTCCGGGATCGGCGGTCGACTACGCGGGCGACTGGGTCTCCCTGTGGCCGTGCAGCGAGGGCGCGGTCGCCGCGGCGGAACGGGCCGCCGCTCGGGTGCTCGCCCGCCTGTCATAGACACCGCCCGCCACAGACACCGCCCGCCACAGACACCGCCCGCCACAGACACCGCCCGCCACAGACACCGCTCGTCACGGACAACCGCTCGCCACAGACAACCGCCCGCCACAGACACCGCCCGTCATCGGCGCCCGCCCGTCAAGACGCCGCCTGTCATGGACGTACGCGCATGGAGAGAATGCAGATGGCCTTCTTCACCCGGCCCATCGAGTTGGGCACCCTTTTCGACGACCTCGCCGAGCGCGGGCGCAGGACCGGCGTGCATCTGAGCCGCCCCCTGGACATCGCCCCCCATCTCGGCACCGATCTCGAAATCTCGGACCTGGCGGAGCTGGTCCGGGAGGCCGCCGGCTGGCTGGCCGCCGCCGGCGCGCGCCGCGGCAACCGGGTCGCCATCGTCAAGCGCAACCACTGGGACTACGTGCTGCTGTCCTGCGCCGCCGCGCGCATCGGGGCGGTGCCCGCCACCCTGTCCGCGCACCTGGCGCCCGACGTGCTGGAGATCCTGCTGAAACGGCTGGAGCCCGCGCTCCTCGTCACCGACTCCGCCCTCGCCGCCCTGCCCGGCGTGGCCTGGCAGGCGCCCCGCGTCCTGGTCGTCGACGGCCCGGCGGAGGGGCTGCTGTCCCTGGACGACGTCCGCGGCTGGGCCGTGCCGCCGGTGCACCGGCCCGCGCTGGACGACCCGCTGGCCGTCATGCACACCTCGGGAACGACCGGCGTGCCCAAGCTCGTCGTGCACTCCACCCGTACGCTGCTGCGCCGCCTGGCCGGGTTCGAGGCCCACCGGTGGCCGGTGCTGGGCAGCCGACCCGACGACGTCGTGGCCGGCGCCATGTCCTTCGCCCACGGGCGGGCGCTGGCCTGGACCGCGAGCGTGTTGTGGCTGGGCCCCGCCAAGCTGCTGGCCGTCTCCGCCCCCGGCTGGGACGAGGCCGGCCCGTTCCTGGCCCGCCACCGGCCCACGACGCTGGAGGCGCTGCCGGCCACGTACGTGCGATGGCAGCGGCGGACGCTCGGCGACGGCGGCCCGTTCGCGCGGGTACGCCTGTTCGTCAGCACGTTCGACGCCATGCACCCGCCGACCGTACGAGCCTTCCTGGACGCCACCCGGCACCGGCGGCCGGTGTGGATGCAGGGCTGGGGGCAGAGCGAGACCGGGCCGCTGACCTTCCGCCTGCTCACCCGCAGGTCCCTGGCCGACGGCGACACCCGGCACCCGACCACGCGCGACCTCGGACGCCCGGTGCCCACGCGCACCCGGCTGCGGGTGGTGGACCGCGAGACGCTGCGTCCGGTGCCGCGCGGCGCGAGCGGCCTGGTGGTCTGCCGGACCAAGGCCCTGTGCCTGGGGTACGTCGGGGAGCAGGAACGCTGGCTGGGCAAGCGGCTCGGACAGTGGTGGCACACCGGCGACCTGGGGGCGATCGGCCGTACCGGGCGGGTGCGGTTCGTGGACCGGGAGACCGACACGATCCCGGGCGTGAGCTGCGTCGAGCTGGAGGACGTGATCGACGACCGGCTGCCCGGCGTGCTGGAGTGCGTGATCCTGGGCGTTCCCGGGCGGCCTTCCGTGCCGGTCGTGGTCACCGAGGACGGCACGCTCGACCGCGACGCGTGGCGGCGGGCCGTCGCCGACCTGCCCGAGCTGGCCGACCCCGTGGTGATCACCTGGGATCAGGTCCCCCGCACCGGTACGGGCAAGGTCCGCAGGACGGCGCTGCGCGAACTGCTGGGCGAGACCCCGGACACGTACGGCACAGGGCGTTGGACGTGACGCCGGGGCCGCGGGCCGCCGGCGAGCGGGACGTGGCCGCCTGGCCGCTGGCGGGGGTGGTCGTGCGGGCACGGGGCGAGTCGGTCGCGCTGCGGGTGGCCGTCCAGCGGTTGTACGCGCTGGGCTGCGAGGTCCGGTTCGACGACGCGCCGCCGCCGGCCGGGGCCCCCGCCGGGTGGCTGGGGGTCGCGTCCGCTCCGTTCGGCATGCCGGGGGAGGCGCTGCCGGAGTGCGGGATCGGCTGGTCGGGGCCGGTGGGCGTGCCGATGGCGGGCGAGCGCGACGTGCAGGCGGCCTGCGGGATCGCCCACGTGCACGGGCGGGCCACCGGCGGGCCACGGGCGCTGCGGCTGGACTACGCGTCGGTGTGCGCGGGGGTGCTCACCGCCCAGGCGCTCACGGCGGTCCTGCTCGCGCTGCTGCGCGGCGGGCCCGCCCTGGCGGCGCGCACGTCCGTCGCGCAGGCGGCGCTGCTCGCGCTCACCCAGTACATCGCCGTCGCCACCTGCGAGCGATCCGACCCGCCCGTCCTCGGTACGCCGGGGCGCACGGCGTGCTCGGGGGAGGGGCGGGTGCCGCCGTTCCGGTCGGCGGACGGGGTGCCGTTCGAGATCGAGACGTTCGACGCGGAGCGCTGGCGGCTGTTCTGGGCCGCGCTGGACGCCGAGCCGAAGGCCGTGGCGGCGGGCTGGCCGCCGTTCCAGCAGCGGTTCGCGACGGCGACCTGCACGTTGCCGCCGGCGCTGGGCGAGACCGCCGCCGCCGCCCGGTACCGGGACGTCGTGGCGGCCGCGGCGGAGGCCGGGGTCAGCGTGCTCCCCGTCCGGGACGCGGACGCGCCGCTGGCGCCCTCGCCCGCCTCCCCGTGGCGGCTGCGCGAGCTGACCGGCGTCGCAGGGGAACCGTCCGGGTTGCCGCCGCTCGCGCGGGACGCCCGGGGCCCGCTGGCCGGGCTGCTCGTCGTGGAGTCCACCAACCGGGTGCAGGGGCCGCTCGCCGGGCACGTGCTCGGGCTGCTCGGCGCGGACGTCGTACGGCTGGAGCCGCCCGGCGGGGACCCGCTGCGCGGCGTGCCGCCGATGGCGGGGCCGACCTCGGCCCGGTTCCTCGCGCTCAACCGGGGCAAACGTGCCCTCGAAGCCGACCTCAAGTCCGGCGCGGGCCGCCGGGCCGCCGTACGCCTGATCGCCTGCGCGCACGTGTTCCTGCACAACTGGCCCCCCGGACGGGCCGGCGCGTACGGGCTGGACCACGAGGACCTCGCGCCCGTCCGGCCGTCCCTGGTGTACGCGCAGGCCGGGGGTTGGGCCGAGGCGCTGCCTCCGCCGCAGCCCATGGGCACCGACTACCTGGTGCAGGCGTACAGCGGGGTGGCGGCGCTGCTGGCCGGACCAGGCGAGCGGCCCGCGCCGTCCCTGATGACGCTCACCGACGTGCTGGGCGCGCTCATCAGCGCCGAGGCCGTCGTCGCCGCCCTGGTGGCCCGTGCCCGCAGCGGCGCCGGGGTGCGCGCGGCCACGGCGCTCATCGACGCGGCCCGCCTCCTGCGCGCCACCCCGCCGGGGAGGGCTCCGGCCGGTCCGCGGGTCACCCCCGTGACGGATCTGGCCGCCATGGCCGACGACCCCGCCTTCGACGGCGTGCTCGACCGCACCCCCCAAGCCGCCTACAGCCGTGCCCCCTGGACTTTCGTGCCAGCCCACCGACACGAGGAGGCCCTCTGAATGCGTACCGACCCCCTGCCCTGGACGTCCGCCAACGGGATCGTCCTGGCCGACCGCGTACCCAGGAGCGTGCGCGCGGAATGGACCGCCCGCGGCCTGTGCCCCGACCTGGACCTGTACAGCCTGTTCAGCCGGCACGTACGGCGGACGCCGGAGCGTGAGGCGGTCGCCGACGAGACCGGCTCGCTCGACTTCGCCGCCCTGGACGCCCGCGTGCGCCGGGCCGCCGCCGCCCTGACCGCCGCCGGGCGTGGGCCGGCCGACATCGTCGCCGTCCTGCTGCCCAACGGGCGCGACGCGGTGGTGGCCGAACTGGCGGTGGCCGCCGTCGGCGCGGTGGCCCTGCCGATCCCGCACACGCGGGGGCAGCGCGACATCACGAGCCTGCTGAACCGCTCCCGGGCGGCCGCGCTGATCACCGTGCCCGAGCTGGCCCTGGGGCTGCGGGCCGGGCTGCCGTACCTGGAGCAGACGTGGACGTTCGGCGCGCCCACGCCGGGCACCCGCTCGCTCGACCAGGTGGACGAGCAGGACGTGCGCGCGTGGCGGCCCGCGTGCCCGCCCGCCGAGTGGCCCGCCCGCATCCTGCTCTCCTCCGGCACCGAGTCCGAGCCGAAGATGGTCGCCTACTCCCACAACGCCATGGCCGGCGGCCGGGGCGCCTACCTGCGGGCCGTGCTGGGCGAGGACGGGCCCACCCGCAACCTGCTGCTGGTCTCCCTGGCCTCCTCGTACGGCTCCTGCGGCACCTCCGTCCTGCTGGCCCGCCACGGCGGCACCCTCGTCCTGCGCGCCCGCTTCGACGCCGCCGACGCGTTGCGCGCCGTCGAGCGGCACCGCCCCACCCACCTGTACGGCGTCCCGACGATGTTGAGCCGCATGGCCGACTCGGCCGCCGAGGCCGACCTGTCGTCGCTGCGCCGCGTCGTCACCAGCGCCCAGCCCCTGCACGGCGAGGCCAGGCAGGCGTGCGCCCGCCGCTTCGGCGTGCCGCTGGTCAACGTGTACGGCTCCACCGACGGCGTCAACTGCCACACCGGCCGCACCCCGGACCGGTGGGCCCCCGGCCTGGCCGGAACCCCGGACCCGGCCGTGGCCGAGATCACGATCCGGGACGCCGAAGGGCATCCGGCGCCGCCGGGCGAGGCGGGCGAGATCTGGGCGCTGGGCCCGATGACCCCCCTGTGCTACGTCGCCGCCCCCGACCTGGACGACCGCTACCGCGCCCCCGGCGGCTGGGTGCGCACCGGCGACCTGGGCCGTCTCGACCCCGACGGCACGCTCTGGGTGCTCGACCGGATCAAGCGCGTTGTGATGCGCGGCGGCCTCAGCATCTCCCCGGCCGAGGTCGAACGCGAGCTCAGCGCCCATCCCGACGTCGCCGACGCCTTCTGCGTCCCGGTGCCGGACGACGACCTGGGGGAGCGCATGTGCGCCTGCGTGTCGCCCCGGCCGGGCGCGAGACCGCCGTCCCCGGCCGAGCTGATCGTCTACCTGCGCGAGGAACGCGGGCTGGACCGGCGCAAGCTCCCCGAACGCTTCCTCTGGCTGCCCGAACTGCCGCTCGGCCCGACCGGCAAGGTGTGCGCCGCCACCCTCGCCCGCCTGGCCGCGCAGTCGGCGGTGCCCGTCCCCCGCAGCCCGATGAGGAGCAGCCGATGAGCCGGACGGCCTACATGTTCGGCGACCGCCGCGACCACGTCGCCGAGCAGCACCGGTGCCTGGAGCAGGCTTATGACCCGATGACCCTGGAACGCCTGGCCGAAGCGGGCGTCGGCCCCGGCATGCGGTGCCTGGAGGTGGGCGCGGGCGGCGGCAGCGTGGCCGAGTGGCTGGCCCGTCGCGTCGGGTCCGCCGGGAGCGTGCTGGCCACCGACATCGAGCCCGCCTTCGAGCCCATCGCCCCCGGGCTGGAGGTGGTCCGGCACGACATCGTCCGCGACCCGCTGCCGGAGGGCGCGTTCGACGTGGTGCACGCGCGGCTGGTGCTGCTGCTCCTGCCCGAGCGGCTGGCCGTGCTCGACCGGCTGGTGCGCGCGCTCAGGCCGGGCGGCGTGCTGCAGCTCGACGAGTTCGACATCACGTACGGCCCGGGGCTGCTGATGCCCGGACCGGGCGCGGCCGAGCTCTACGACACGTTCATGCGGGCCAAGATCCGCGTGATGACGCGCGCCGGGGTGGACGTCGCCTGGGGACGTCACGCGGCGGACGCGATGCGGCGGGCCGGGCTGACCGGCGTCGACCCCAGGCCCCGGGTCGAGCTGTGGGACGCGCGCTCGCCGGGGGCGCGGCTGGTCGCCCACCACACCAGGCACCTGCGCGACCGGTTCGCCGAGGAGGGCCTGACCGACCGGCAGCTCGCCGACGTGCGCGCCCTGCTGGCCCATCCGGACTTCCGCGCCACGTCGTGCGTGATCTACTCCGTGCAGGGCCGCCGCCCCCTGGAGGCGTCGTGATGCGCATCGACCTGTACGGTGCCACGCCCGGCGTGCACTCCGCGATGGCCCGCTTCGACGCCGCCGCGAGCCGGGAGCTGGATCCGGCGCTCGCCGAGCTCGTCCGGGTGCGCGCCTCGCAGCTCAACGGCTGCACGGTCTGCCTCGGCATGCACACCCGCCGCGCCCTGGAGGCGGGCGAGGACGAGGAACGCCTGCGCACCCTCGCCCTCTGGCGCGACAGCACCCTGTTCACCGGGCCCGAACGCGCGGCGCTGGCGCTCACCGAGTCGATGACCAGGATCGACGAGGCGGGGGTGCCGGAGGAGGTGTTCGACGCGGCCCGCGAGCACTTCGACGAGACCCGGCTGGCCCACCTGCTGTGGACGATCGCCGCCATCAACGTCTGGAACCGGGTGGCGATCGCCGCCGGTCCGCCTGCCGGGTAGCGGCCGCTGTGGCACGATCGGAACATGCGATCCCGTACGGAGGTGGCCTTAGCGGGCCTGATCGTGCTCACGCTGACCGGCGCCTGCGCCGACCCGGCGACCCGGCGGGTGTCCCTGGTGAACGCCCCGTCCGCGCCCCCGTCGTCCAGCCTGGCGCCGGCGATGCCCCTCGTGGACACGGGTTCCCCGACGTCGCCGGGGTCGACCCCCTCGCCGTCGTCCTTCCGGCCGCCGCCGTTGGTCCCGGCGACCTCCCTGGCCGAGCCCATGGCGACGGGCAAGCGCCTGACGGCGACCGGGCCGCCGCGCTTCTTCGTCACCGCCAGGACGCCGATCTTCTCCTTCGCGGACTCGTCCAAGACGGCGCACGCCACGCCGGTGCCGCCCGCCGTGAACGACGCCGTGACGGGCGCCTTCGTGGCGGCCGTGCCGCTGCCGCCCGGGGTGCGCTCCTCCTGGCACCTCGTCGCCGCCGCCCCCGACAACCGCACGTTCGTGCTGGCCGGATGGACGGGGCAGGACACGCCCCTGCGGCTCTTCCGCATCCGTCTCGACGAGAGGGGACGGCCCGGCGAGCCGGAGCTCGTGCCCGCCCTGGAACCCGAGCCCGACCAGGTGACCGCGATGGCGCTCAGCCAGGACGCCACCAGGCTCGCCTACACCGTCACGCTCATCGGCGGCGGGACCAAGGTGGCGGTCCTCGAACTGGCCACCGGGCGGCGGCGCGACTGGGTCACCCGCGAGAACACCCACGTCATGGGCCTGGCCTGGGCCCCGGACGGGCGGCGGCTGGCCACGGCGAGGCTCCCAGGGGGCGTCAGCGTGCTCGACCTGGGGAACGAGGGCTCCGATCTGGTCGCCGCGTCGCGGCCGGTCACGCCGGACAGGGCGGTGTGGATCCCCGAGTCGGTGGCCTTCACCCCGGACGGGGACGCATTGCTCTACTCCACCGGTCACGACGTCGAGCGGGTCCCGGTGGAGGGTGGGCGGCCACAGGTGGTGGCGCGGCTGACCCTGCCGCGGGGGGCCTCGGCGGGCCTCAACTTCAGCGTCGACGGGACCGGCGGGCAACTGCTGTACACGTACGGATGGCGGGCGCACCGGGTCGACCTCGCCGACGGGTCCACCACGTCCGTGGGGATCGACGCGGGGAAGCGCTCGGGCGAGGGCGGGTCGCCGGTCGTCGCCTGGTGAGGGGTCAGGCGCCGAGGTGCTGGGCCTCGTGTTCCCACTGGGCGCGGGGCTGGGTGTGCAGGCGCCAGTAGTGCTCGGCGATGTCGTCGGGGTCGAAGTCGGTGCCCGGGGCGACCGCTCCGGCCACGGTGACGCTGGCCACGTGGACGCCGTCCGCGCCGTACTCCTGGTCGAGCAGCGTCACCAGGGTCCGCACGCCGGCCTTGCCCAGTGACAGGCTCACGTACGTCGGCTTGGGGGACGGCATGCCGCCCGTGACGATGAACGTGCCGCCGCCGCGCCGCGCCATCCCCGGCGCCACGTGGGCGGCGGCGGTGAGCGCGCCGACGACGTTGACCGCGTACGCGTCGAGCTGGGCCCGCGCCGTCAGCTCACCCGGCCGGTCGGCCTGGATGATCGCGGCGTTGTAGACCACGACGTCGGGCGGGCCCAGTTCGGCCGCCGCCTTGTCGAGCGCGGCGCGCAACGCGTCCTCGTCGGTGCTGTCGGCCACCGCCGTGGCGACCGGCACGCCGTACGTGGACAGGGCCGCCGCCGCGGCCTCCACGGTCCGCGCGCTCCGCGCGACCAGGCCGACCGGCAACCCCTCGGCGGCGAACCGGCGCGCCACCGCCTGCCCGATCCCCGGCCCCGCCCCGATGATCACTGCTCCGGACACCTTCATCTCCCATCTGCATTGGCGACAATGGGCACGATAAAGGGTCACATCCATGTGAAGGTCAATCCGGAGGTTCCCATGCGAATCGGCGATCTCGCCCGGCAGACCGGAGTGAGCCGCAGGCTGCTGCGCTACTACGAGGACCAGGGCCTGCTCAAACCGCTGCGCCTGCCGAACGGCTACCGCGAGTACGCCGAGACGGACGTCGCGGAGGTGCGCCACATCCGCGCGCTGCTCGAAGCCGGTCTGCCCACGTCGGTCATCACCCGGGTGCTGCACTGCGTCCACGACGACGGCGACCACATGGTGCCCTCGTCCTGCCCCGAGATGATGGACAACCTCAACCGCGAGCGCGCCCGCATCAGCGGCGAGATCAGCCGCCTGGCCGCCTCGCAGAAGGCGCTCGACTCGATGCTCGCCACCGCCCGCGAGCCTCTCCAGAGGAGGCGTTCGCCCAGGTGAGAGGATGGACGGCATGGATTTGGGTGCCATCCGGACGATGGATCGCGAGGAGTGCCTGGCCTTGTTGTCCTCGGTTCCCGTGGGGCGGGTGGCGTGGGCGCGGCCGGGCGGCACGATCATCGTCCTGCCGGTGAACTTCACGCTCGACGCCGACACCGTCGTGTTCAGGATCCCGCCGGGCCGCATCCTGGAGGCGATCGAGCATCACGTGCCGATGGCGTTCGAGATCGACGACATGGAGCCGGCGATGCGGGCCGGGTGGAGCGTGCTGGTGACCGGGGTCGCGGAGGTCGTCCGGGATCGGGACGAGGCCGGGCGGCTGGAACGGCTGACCGGCGCGCCCTGGCCGGAGCTGGCCGACCCGGTGCTCGTGCGGCTGCCGTTGGACCGCATGTCCGGCCGGCGCCTGCCCCTGCACCCGGGCGGGGTCGTCGTCGAGCGGCTCGACCAGGAGGCGTGAGGCCGGCGCAGGTCACACCGGTGGGACGAGCGTGAAGTAGCGGTCGAGCAGGGCCCGGTCGCCCCGCACGTCCAGCCGGTCGGCGGGCAGCCGCCGCCACAGGTGCAGCAGCAGGTCGGAGGCCGTCCCGGCCAGCTCGACGGCCCCCGCGGAGCCGCCGGTGAGCCGGACGTCGTCGCCGTCGAAGCACACCGCCCACGTCCCCGGCCCGTCCGTCTGCCGGAACAGGTAGCGCTCGCCCGTGCCGGGCGGGGCCTGTGTCCAGGACCGGCGCGCGGGGGCCATCACCTCGAAGACCTGGGTGACGGCGTCGGCGGCGAACCGCGCCCCCAGCAGCGAGGCGCCCTCGGCGAACCAGTCGAGCACGGCCGGGGGCACCGGCCCGGTGTTGGGGGCGCGGTCGGGGTGCGGCCAGTCGCCGATGTCCGCGGGCAGCCCCAGGACGGCGAGGTCGCCCGGGTCGGGCAGCCCGGGGAGGCGGTCACGGACGACCGCGTGCACGTGCCGGTGCACCGCGCCCAGATGGATGACCAGGTCGGCGACCGACCACCCGGGACACGACGGCACGAGGGGCGCGCCGCCCGACGAGGTCGCCCGCCGCGCGACCGCCTCGAACGCCCGGACCTCCCTGTTGAACTGCGCGACATGATCCATGGGCTCACTCCGATCAGCCGGGTTCGGATTCCGGAGGTGGTTATGCGCGAGATCCAACACTCGAAACTGTACCGGTCAGCCGGTATATTAACGGTCATGCCACGACCGAGTTCCAAGGAGCGGCTGCTCGACGCCGCCGCCGACGTGCTGCTGACGGAAGGGGCGGAGTCCCTGACGCTGGAGGCGGTCGCCCGGCGGGCCGGCGTCTCCAAAGGCGGCCTGTTCTACCACTTCCCGACCAAGCAGGCCCTGGTCGGCGCCATGGTCGCGCGGCTGACCGACGCCTTCGACGCGGCGCTGGCGACGGCGGGCGGCCGGCCGGGCGACTTCCTGCGGGCCTACGTACGGGCCACGATCCCCGAACGGCACACCGCGTCCGCGCCGGCCGACCGGGTCACCGCCGCGCTCCTGGCGGGCGTGCTGGTCGATCCGGCCGGGCTGGAGCCGCTGCGCGAGCGGTTCGCGGCCTGGCAGACCCGGCTGGCCGACGACGGCATCGACCCGGCCGCCGCGACCGCCGTCCGGCTGGCCGTGGACGGATGGTGGGCCGCCCGCCTGCTCGGCCTCAGCGAACCCGGCCCCGACCTGCACGAACCCACTCGCCGCTACCTGATGGAGGCCATCGACCGTGCTGCGCGCGACTAAGGCGTTGATGCTGCTGACGGATCTCTGCTTCGTGGCCTACTTCACGGTCACCGGCCTCGGCCTGATCCCGCCCGAGTGGGCCTTCGCCGACTATGCCGATCCGCTGATGGTCGACTGGAACTGGTCGTTCCTCTGGATCGACCTCCTGGCCAGTGCCACGGGCCTGACCAGCCTGTGGCTCCTGCGTCGCGGCCGGCCCGCGGGCGAGCCGTTGATGCTGGTCTCGCTGGTGCTGACGATGGCCTCGGGGCTGATGGCGATCGCGTTCTGGACGCTGCGCGGCGACTTCTCGCTCGCCTGGTGGATCCCCAACCTCTACCTGCTGCTCTTCCCGCTCCCGGCCATCGCCGCGCTCACCGCCCGGGGAAGAAGTCCGCACTCTGGACGTATTCCATCGCCTTGACGAACTCGGGGTCGGTCAGGCGGCGCTGCGCCTCCTCGGCGGAGACGTCCTCGACGTGGGTCTGGATCCACCACAGGTTGCCCCAGGGGTCGCGTACCCGGCCGACCAGGTCGCCGAAGAACAGGTGCGTCACGTCGGTGACGGACGTGCCGCCCGCCTCGACCGCCCGGCGGTGGACGGCCTCGGCGTCGGGCACGAACAGGCGGAGGAAAGCGGGGGTCGCGGGCCATTCGGGCCGGGCGTCGAACATCATCACCACGGCGTCGCCGATCCGCACCTCGGCGTGCTGGACCTCGCCGTCCGGGCCGGCCATCCGGCCCAGCTCCACGGCGTCGAAGGCGGCCTTGAGCCAGTCGATCAGCCCTGCCGTGTCACGCGAGATGATCCACGGCGTCACGCTGGTGTAGCCCTCGGGGACGGGGTTGACGGTCATGAGGTTCCTCCTCGATCGGTGCGTCGAGAAGACGGTAGGAGGTCAGTAGGTCGGTTCCTGTCCTACATCGACGGCATTCTTGGACGCATGACGTCCCTGCGGTTGCTGAACCTGCTCTCGCTGCTCCAGACCCCGCGCGAATGGCCGGGCGGCGAACTGGCCGAGCGGCTCGGGGTCAGCCGCCGTACCGTCCGGCGCGACGTCGAGCGGCTGCGCGACCTCGGCTACCCGGTGGTGGCCACCATGGGGGCCGACGGCGGCTACCGGCTGGTCGCGGGCACGGCCATGCCGCCCCTGCTGCTGGACGACGAGGAGGCCGTCGCGATCGCCGTCGGCCTGGTCACCGCCGCCCGGCATCCCGTGCAGGGCATCGAGGAGGCGTCGGTACGCGCGCTGGCCAAGCTGGAGCAGGTGCTGCCGTCCCGGCTGCGCCACCGGGTGGCCTCGCTCGGCGCCGCGACCGTTCCGCTTCCCGGCGTGGAGGGGTTCGACGTCGATCCCGGCCGGCTCACCGCGCTGGCCATGGCCGTCGCCAATCGCGAACGGGTGCGCTTCCGCTACCTGGCCGCCGACGGCGCCGAGAGCGCCCGGCTCGTGGACCCGCACCGCCTGGTGGCCGCCGGCCGGCGCTGGTACCTGCTGGCCCACGACCACGACCGGGACGACCGGCGCCTCTTCCGCGTCGATCGCATCGACGACGTACGGGCCACGGGCGCCCGGATCACCACGACCGAGCCGGAGGACCCCGCCGCGTACGTCGCCGCCAAGCTCTACTCGGGCGCCCCCACGTACGGGGCGGTCGTGACCCTGCACGCGCCCGCCGAGGACGTCGCCAGGGCCGTCCCCGGCGAGGTCACCCCGCTGGACGGGCGCACCTGCCTCCTGCGCGCCTCCGCCGACACCCTGGACTGGCTGGCCTTCCGGCTGATCACGCTCGGCTGCGAGTTCGAGGTGCACGAGCCGCCCGAGCTCGTCGCCCACCTGCGCGGACTGGCCGCCCGTCTCACCCGCGCGAGCGCGCCAGGAACTCCAGCACCAGCGGGCTCGCCACCTCGCGGAACTCCTCGAAGTAGGCGTGCCGGGCCCCCTCGATGAGCCGGAGCTCCGCCCCGGGGATGCGCCCGGCCAGCAGCGGGGCGTTGGCGGCGGGGTTGAACACGTCGTCGGTGCCGTGCACGACCAGCGTCGGAGCGGCGATGGCGGGCAGGACGGCCCAGGCGTCGTGCCCGGCGCTGGCGGCCAGATGGCGGCGGCGGGCGTGGGCGGGCATGCCGGGATCGCCCACCGTGCGGTACGGCCCGGGATGCGTGGCCAGCCAGCCCGGCGTGTACATCAGCTCCAGCAGCGCCCGCCCGGCGGCGGCCCGGTCGGGTTGCGCCAGCGATCTGCGCACGTCGTCGCCGCGTTCCAGGCCGTGGACGCCGCCGGGGGAGGTGCAGCCGAGCACGAGCGCCCCCACGCGGCCGGGATGGTCGGCGGCCAGCCACTGGGCCACCCGGCCGCCCATCGACGTGCCGTAGACGTCGGCGCGGCTGACGCCGAGGTCGTCGAGCACGGCCAGCACGTCTTCCGCGAACCCGCGCGTGGTGTACGGCTCGTCGGGCTTGTCGCTGTCGCCGGTGCCGCGGTAGTCGAAGGTGATCGTGCGGTGGGCGCGGTCGAAGTCGTCGCGGACCGGGTCCCACCAGCGGTGGTTGTTGGCCTGGCCCTGGAGCAGCACGAGCGCGGGGCCACTGCCGCGGACCTGGTAGGACAGCTTGACGCCGCCCGTCGTCATGGCGAAAGGCACGCCTTCGATGGTGCCATGGCGGCGCTGGTGCCCTTGACGGAGTGAGTACTCACTCCGTACCGTCGAAGGCATGGCGAACGAGACGAGCCGGCGGCGAGCGCCGGCGATGAGCCCCGAACGACGCCGCGAGATGATCGTGAAGGCCGCCCTCCCGCTGGTGGTCGAGTACGGCACCTCCGTGACCACCGCCCAGGTCGCCCGCGCGGCGGGCATAGGCGAGGG
This sequence comes from Nonomuraea sp. NPDC051191, assembly GCF_044455665.1. NCBI lineage: Bacteria > Bacillati > Actinomycetota > Actinomycetes > Streptosporangiales > Streptosporangiaceae > Nonomuraea > Nonomuraea sp. NPDC051191. The sequence continues at coordinate 321,955 of NZ_JBITEZ010000004.1, forward strand.
CACGATCTTCCGCGCCTTCGGCGACAAGGAGGCGCTGCTGGCCGCCTGCATGGCGGAGGCGCTGCGCCCCGACGACACCCTCGCCCACGTGTCCGCGATCTCCCTCGACCTGCCGCTGGCCGAACGGCTGCTGGAGGCGGCCGAGGCGCTGCGCGGCTACCTGGCCAGGATGGGCGCGGTGGCGGGCGCCCTCGCCACCACGGGCGGCCTGCGCCGCCCCGCCCCCGCCCCTGGCCCCGCCTCTAGCCACGGCGAAGGCGAGCGGCCCGGCTCTGGCCAGGGCGAAGGCGAGCGGCCCGGCGCGTCAGGCGGTGCGGAAGGGCGGCCCGCGTCCGGGCGGGAGGAGTCGATGGCGGCGTCGCGTGAGGCTCTGGCCGGGCTGTTCGAGCCCGAGCGCGACCGGCTCAGGCTGGCCCCCGAACACCTGGCCGACGCGTTCCAGTTCATGGTGATGGCGGCCGGCCGCGGCCCGTCCCCGCTCGGCTCGGCGGAGCTGGTCGACCTGTTCCTGAACGGCGCGCTCACGGGCGGCGAACGTCCTTGACCGACCTCTACGAGGACCTGGCGCCCCGCAGCCGCACCGCGGTCACCTTCGCCTTACTGGGCTGCGCCTTCCTGGGCATGCTCGACGGCACCGTCATCGGCACCGCGCTCCCGCGCATCGTCGAGCAGGTCGGCGGCACCACCTCCTGGTACGTCTGGCTGATCACCGCCTACCTGCTCACCTCCTCCGTGAGCGTCCCCGTCTACGGCCGCTTCTCCGACCTGTACGGCCGCCGCCGCCTCCTCCTCTCCGGGGTCGCGATCTTCCTGGCCGGCTCGCTGGCCTGCGGACTCGCCGGCTCGATGGAGATCCTGATCGTCAGCCGGGCCGTCCAGGGGATCGGCGCGGGCGCCCTGCTCACCCTGGGCATGGCGCTGATCCGCGACCTCCATCCGCCCCACCGGGCCGAGGGCCTGATCCGCATGCAGACCCTGCTGGCCGCCATGATGATCGTCGGCATGGTCGGCGGCCCCCTGGTCGGCGGCCTGCTCGCCGACCACGCGAGCTGGCGCTGGGCGTTCCTGGTCAACCTGCCCGTCGGCGCGGTCGCGGCCACGCTGATCGCGCTGCTCCTGCCCGGCCGGCGTCCGCCGCGCACCTCCGGCAGGCTCGACGCGGCCGGGATCGCCCTGCTCACCGCGGGCCTGTCGCTGGTGCTGATCGGCCTGAGCCTCAAGGGCAACACCGGCCGGGGCTGGACCGACCCGGCGGTGCTCGGCTCGCTGCTCGGCGGGCTGGCGCTGCTGGTCGCGCTCGTCCCCGTCGAGCGGCGGGCCGACACGCCGGTGCTGCCGCCACGGCTGATGCGCCGCCGCACGTACGCGGCGCTGCTCGCCGGAGGGTTCTTCTTCCAGGTGGCGGGGCTGCCCGCGGGCGTCCTGCTGCCGCTCCATCTTCAGCACGTACGCGGCTTGTCGGCCATGGTCTCCGGCCTGCTGCTGCTCCCGATGCTGGTCGGCATGATCGTCGGGAACCGGCTGACGGCGGTCCTCGTGCTGCGTTCCGGGCAGACGAGGCCGGTGCTGCTGACCGGGGCCGCGCTGGTGACGGCCGGCACGCTCGCCTTCGCCCTGCTGGGTCCTGGCACCTCGCCGTTCCTGGTCGGGTTCTGGCTGCTGCTCGTGGGGCTCGGTACGGGCCCGGCGATGGGCGGGCTCACCATCGCCACCCAGAGCAGCGTCCCTCAGGCCGACATGGGCACGGCGACGGCGGGTTCGGCGCTGTCCAAGCAGCTCGGCGGCTCCTTCGGGCTGGCCTGCGCCCAGTCGTTCGTCGGCGGGCACGTCACCGCGGCGGCCGTGGGCTCCACCGTCGCCTGGACCGGGGGCGTCGCGGGCCTGCTGGCGGTCGCCGCCCTGCTGCTGGTCCGCGAGACCGGGCTCCCGGCGAGGCAGCCCGCCAGAGTTTGAGAGGAAATCGGGGAAACGCGGGGAATGTTCCGGCAGGGACCCCCGTTACATAAACCGTGGCCGGTGTGTCCAGTGTCCCCGGGCCTCACCTATTGCCTTCGCGGACTACCGTTCGGCTGGAGCCGCGTTGTGCCTTTCGCCGAGAGGCGACCTGCACACCGGTACACGCACACGTGGAAGCCCGCCCTCCCCGGAGGGCGGGCTTTCGCGTCTCCTACGCCGGACGGTTCTTGACGTAGTACGGATCGGTGACGCCGCCAGGGCAGGCCACCTCCTCGGTGTCCAGGTGGGTCAGCTTGGCCCCGGCCTGGTAGGCGCTCTGCAGGAACTCCAGCACGCTCGCCACCGGGTCGCCCATGGCCCGCACGTCGTCGTAGCGCAGCACGGCCAGATGGCTGCCGCGCGCGGGCAGCCACTCGGCCTGGCCGGGTTGCAGCGGCTCCCGTTCCAGGCCCTTGGGCTCGGGCGCGGTGTAGGAGTAGAACGCCGGCCAGGGCCGTTCCTTGTCGCCGAACCAGAACCCCGCGCTGATCACCTCCCGGCTGTACGCCTCGCGCGTGACGGGGTCGGCTTCCTCCGACACTTCGGCCGGGCGGCCGGTGAAGAGGGTGACCGCGATGTCGAACGTGTGCCAGAAGTGATGCACCGGGCTGACCTTGCCGCCGAAGTCCGCGGCGAACCGGTCGAGCAGTTGGGCCACCTGCGACAGGATCCGCCAGTAGCGGTTGATCAGGATCGGGTCGTAGTGCGCGTGCCGGGTGTCCTCGGCGAACGGCGTCTCGTCCTCCAGGTCGTAGGGCACCGCCCAGATCTCCGGCCGGATGCCCAGGTCGGCCAGCGTCTGGAAGAGCCGGGACTGGAAGGTGGCCACCGACAGCCCGATCAGGCTGAACTCGGCGCTGCGGCCGTCGAGGACGTCGATCAGCAGGCGGTGGCGGACGAGGTCGAAGTCCACGCAGAACAGCGGCTGCTCGCCGAGCCCGCCCATGGGACGCGTCGTCAGGCCACGCCCGGTCAGATGGAACGGCACCTGCCACCAGTGGTTGCGCCGGTTACTCACCGTCAGACGGATTTTCCCGACGATCTGCGCGAAGCGGTGGAAGGTCTCCTTGGTGTCGGCCCACTCTTCGAGTGGCATGGCCGGAAAGAGCTCCATGTCCTCTATCGTAACTACGCTGCGTAATCACTCGTCGGAGGGGCTCCGCTAATATCCGGCTTGAAGGGTGGTTCAAGTCGAGGAGCCGGGGCATGCGGGACACGTTGATCGACATTGGCGAGGTGGCCAGGCGTACCGGGCTGGCCGCGTCCGCGCTGCGCTTCTACGAGCGCAAGGGGCTCATCGAGGCCGAGGGGCGCAACGGCCTGCGCCGCGTCTACCTGCCCGAGACGCTCGACCGGCTGGCGCTGATCACCTGTGCCCGCGACGCCGGTTTCACGCTGTCGGAGATCGCCGAGTTCCTGCGGGCCAGGCCCGCGGACACGCGGCTGCGCGAGCGCATGGCCGCCAAGGAGCGCGAGGTCGACCAGCGGGTGCAGCAGCTCACCCGGCTGCGTGACAGCCTGCGTCACGCGGCCGTGTGCGAGCACGACCCGCTGGTCGAGTGCCCCGAGTTCAAGCGCGCCGTGAAGGCCGTCAGCCAGAGCTGACGTACTTGCGCGGGCGCAGGGCGTGGGCGCGCAGCGCGGAGAGGGCCGCGTACTGGCCGGGCCTGGCCATCCGCACGGCCAGGTCGTCGCTGAAGGCCAGGCCCAGCGCGGTGAGCTGGGAGACCAGGTCGGCGACCGGCGCGGCGACGTCGTCGAGGGTCGTGGCCGGGTGCCAGCCCTCGCCGCCCACCACCTCGGCCACCCGTTCGCGCAGCTCGGCGGGTGACATCAGGACGCCGTCGGCCAGCAGCATGAGCGCGGCCTCGCGGGCCGAGACCTCGAACTCGTGCTCGCCTCTGGCCAGCAGCAGCCGGGTGACCGCCTCCCACATGGCCTCCGGCGAGCCCAGCAGGTGACGGCCGTAGTCGGTGATGGCCAGCCGGGCGCCGTCGCGGCTGATCGCGCCGAGCTCGCGCTCGGCCAGCTCGCGCAGCCGCAGCGCCGGCGGCGAGGGGGCCAGCCGGAGCGGCAGGCTGCCCTCGGAGGCGGCCAGGGACAGCAGCTTGCGCAGGGCGGGCAGCGGCTGCGGCGTCACCGGCGCGTACAGGCGCACCTCGAACGGCTGGGCCAGCTCCCGCCGGGCCGGGCCGCGCCCGAGCACCCAGCGGTTGAGCCGTTCGCCGTGCACGCGGTTGAGCCAGCTGTCGCCGCCCAGCTCGGCGCGGGGCTCGGTGAGCCAGCGACGGGTGAGGGCGGTGCGGTCGAGGTCGTCGCCGGCGACGATCGCCAGCTCCAGCGCCGCCGAGCAGGCCACGTGCGCGCCCAGCTCCTCCGGGCCCATGATCATGCTCCATTGCAGCTCGGGAACGTCGGGCGGGAGCACGCCCGTGGCCTCAAGGGCCTTCTGGTAGGCGCTGGTGCCGGCGTCCTCGCCCTCCTGGGCGTAGGTGCGCAGGATCTGGACGGTCGTGGGCGACACGCACAGGGCGGCGTAACGTTCCATGCCGCCCAGTTGCAGCAGTCGCCCGAGCGAGCGGGACAGTCGTTCGTGGTCGCCTCCGGGCCGGAGCGGGCCCACCTTGATCGGAAGCGTGTACCAGAGGAACTCGCAGACGTCGAGCTGGGTCACCGTCTCCAGCGGCTCCCCACCCGTCAACCATTCGACGGCGGTCCTGGCCTCCTCGGCCAGGTCCGGCTGAGATCGCTCCAACTCGGCGAGAAGGGCGGTGACATCCGGTGCACTCATGCCTCGAAGTTTGCCGTATCGCACCCAGCCCTGACGATGACCGAATGCGGTGCGTATTGGGTCTTGCACAGCGACTACCCTACGAAACCGATGTTTACCTACAGTGAGCGGGTCAGATCCACCGTTTGTCGAACAACATCCGGGCCTTCCATTCGGTGTACGGGATCACCTCTGCGGACAAGATCGGGTGCAACCACCAGAAATTGATCAGTGCCAGCAGAGCGTACGCGCCGACCACCGCGGCGCCCAAGGTGCGGCGCATCGGCATGGCTCCGGCGGCCGTCGGCGTGGCGGGCCCGATCAGCAACCCGGCGCACAACGTCAGCGCCAGGATCATGAACGGCACCATGGGGATCGCGTAGAACAGGAACATCGTACGGTTCTCGGAGATGGCGAAGTAGAACCAGGGCAGCCAGCCCATCGCGTACGCCAGCAGCACCGCCCCCGCCCGCCAGTCGCGCGAGGAGACGTACCAGGCGATCAGGGCCACCAGCGCGGCCAGCGCGCCGAACCAGATGACCGGCGTGCCCACGCCGAGCACCGCCTCCGAGCAGTCCTTGGCCCCGCACACGTTCTGCTTGCCCTCGTAGAAGAAGGCCACCGGACGCAGCAGCAGCGGCCACTGCCACGGCTCCGACATGTACGGATGAGAGGTCTCCAGCCCGTTGTGGAACGAGAAGACCTGCCATTGGTAGTGGATCCAGGAGCGCATGGAGTCGAACAGGAAGAAGAAGGGGCCGGAGGAGGTGGCCTGGTCCCAGTTGCGGCCGTAGCCGTTGGCGGAGGCGAACCAGCCGGTCCAGGTGGCCATGTAGGCGAGGAAGGGGACGAGGGTGAAGGAGAGGGCTGCGTGGGGGAGGTCTTTGTTCCAGGCTCCGGCGTAGGGGCGTTTGAGTCCGATGGCGCGGCGGGCTCCGAAGTCCCACATGAGGGACATGATGGCGAAGGCGACGGCGAAGGCGAGTCCGGACCATTTGACGGACATGGCGAAGGCGAGGCAGACGCCGGCGGCCAGTCGCCAGGGGCGGGCTCCGAGCCAGGGGCCGTGGGGGGTGACAGGGGAGTTCTCGTACCAGGCCACGAGGCGTTCGCGGGCGCGGTCGCGGTCGACGACGAGGCAGGCGAACGCGGCCAGGACCCAGAACATGAGGAACACGTCGAGCAGCGCGGTGCGGGAGAGCACGTAGTGCAGGCCGTCGAGGGCGAGCAGCAGTCCGGCGAAGCAGCCGAGCAGGGTGGAGCGGGTCATCCGGCGCGCCACGCGGGCCAGGACAAGGATCGACAAGGTGCCGATCAACGCCGCGGCGAACCGCCAGCCGAACGGGTTGAGCCCGAACAGCCACTCACCGGCGCCGATCATCCACTTGCCCAGCGGAGGGTGCACCACGTACGAGGCGCACTTGTCGAGCGTCTCCTGCGTGCACGACTGCCAGATGTCGGTCTTCCCGGCCAGGATCGCCTTGTCCGCGTCCTTGATCGTGACGCGCTCGACGCCCCAGTTGATCAGGGAGAAGGCGTCCTTCATGTAGTAGGTCTCGTCGAAGACCACGGCCCGGGGGTGGCCCAGATTGACGAAGCGCAGGATCCCGCCGAAGAGCGTGATGAGCAGCGGGCCGACCCACCCCCACAGGACGCTGCCGCGCATGGGGGGGATCACCCGGTCACGCAGGGACCGCGTCTGCGAATGACTCTCGCCGACCTCCGGGTTGTCGTAGGCCTGGTACGGGGAATCGGTCACCGCCATTCGGACATCGTACGGGCCCCAAGCCGTTAGGTACTGCAAGAATCACGGTCTAATTGGTATGCCCTGCCACAATGGTCTGGTGACTGAAGAAGGCAGGTTGGTGCTGGCCGGAGCGCCCATTGGCCAGGCGGGTGATGTCTCGCCGCGGCTGCGGGAGGTGCTCGCCGGGGCCGACGTGGTGGCCGCCGAGGACACCAGACGGCTGCGCAGGCTCGCCACCGAGCTGGGCGTGGAGATCAGCGGCCGGGTGGTGTCCTACTACGACCAGAACGAGGCGGGCCGTGCCCAGGAGCTCGTCGAGGCGCTGAGACAGGGCCGCACGGTCGTGGTCATCACCGACGCCGGGATGCCCGGGGTGTCCGACCCCGGCTACCGCCTCACCCACCTGGCGGTCGAGGCGGGCATCACGGTGACCGCGCTGCCGGGGCCGAGCGCCGTCACCACGGCCCTCGCGGTGTCGGGGCTGGCCAGCGACAGGTTCTGCTTCGAGGGCTTCCCCCCGCGCAAGACCGGCGACCGGGCGCGGCGGCTGTCCGCGCTGGCCGCCGAGGAACGGACGATGGTCTTCTTCGAGGCTCCCCACCGGCTGGCCGAGTCGCTGGGCGCCATGGCCGAGGCGTTCGGGGCCGACCGCCCGGCGGCCGTCTGCCGCGAGCTGACCAAGACGTACGAGGAGGTGCGCCGCGGCGGCCTCGGCGAGCTGGCCGAGTGGGCCGCGGGCGGCGTCAAGGGCGAGATCACCGTGGTCGTCGCGGGCCGCGTGCCCGGTGCGGGCGAGCCCGACATGGACGAGCTGGTCGCCGAGGTCGACCGCCGGGTGGCCGAGGGCGAGCAGCGCAGGACCGCCATCGCCGACGTGGCCAAGGGCGCGGGAGTGCCGAGACGGGAGCTGTATGACCTGGTGCACAAGCGCATAGGGTGATCAACATGGGGGAGACGGCTCGGAGACTGGTCCCGCCGTTCCAGGGGCGGCCGCTCTTAGGCTGGGCGGGCCCGCTCCTGGTCGCCCTCTTCGGCGGCCTGTTGCGGTTCGTCCGCCTCGGCGAGCCCAAGGCCGTCGTCTTCGACGAGACCTACTACGCCAAGGACGCCTACTCCCTGCTCAGGTACGGGGTCGAGCGCGCGATGCTCGGCGACGCCAAGAACCCCGTCGCCGACCGGCGGCTCATCGCCGGGAATCTGGACATCTTCCGCCAGTGTGCTGAGCCGTCCGACTGCGCGTCGTTCGTCGCCCATCCGCCGCTGGGCAAGTGGATGATCGGCGCCGGTGAGTGGCTGTTCGGGCTCAACCCGTTCGGCTGGCGGTTCGCCGCGGCGTTGATCGGCACCTTGTCGATCCTCGTCCTGGCCCGCGTGGCGCGCCGGATGACCCGCTCCACCCTGCTCGGCTGCTTCGCCGGACTGCTGCTCGCCCTCGACGGCCTGCACTACGTGCTCTCCCGCACCGCGCTGCTCGACGTGTTCCTCATGTTCTGGGTCCTGGCCGCGTTCGCCTGCCTCGTCGTCGACCGCGACCGCGCCCGCGAACGCCTCGTGGCCTGGTACGAGAACTCCCCCGTCACCCCCCACGGCCCCTGGCTCGGAGCCCGCCCCTGGCGACTGGCCGCCGGCGTCTGCCTCGCCTTCGCCATGTCCGTCAAATGGTCCGGACTCGCCTTCGCCGTCGCCTTCGCCATCATGTCCCTCATGTGGGACTTCGGAGCCCGCCGCGCCATCGGACTCAAACGCCCCTACGCCGGAGCCTGGAACAAAGACCTCCCCCACGCAGCCCTCTCCTTCACCCTCGTCCCCTTCCTCGCCTACATGGCCACCTGGACCGGCTGGTTCGCCTCCGCCAACGGCTACGGCCGCAACTGGGACCAGGCCACCTCCTCCGGCCCCTTCTTCTTCCTGTTCGACTCCATGCGCTCCTGGATCCACTACCAATGGCAGGTCTTCACCTTCCACAGCGGGGTGCGCGACTATCACCAGTACATGTCCGACCCCTGGACATGGCCGTTGCTCTTCCGCCCGGTGTCGTTCTACTACCCGGCGGACGTGCCGCCGTCGGCGTGCGGGGCCTCGGCCTGCGCGCAGGCGATCCACGGCGTCGGCACCCCGGCCCTGTGGTTCGGCGCGCTGCTCGCGCTGGCGGGGACCGTCGTCCTGTACGTCAGGAGGCGCGACTGGCGGGCGGGGGCGGTGCTGCTGGCGTACGCGATGGGCTGGCTGCCCTGGTTCTACTACGCCCTGGCCGACGACCGCACGATGTACCTGTTCTACATGCTCCCGGTCGTGCCGTTCATGGTGCTGGCGGTGGTGCTGATGGCCGGGCTCGTGCTCGGCCCGGCGGACGCGCCGCCCACGCGCAGGGCCGTCGGGGCGGCGTTCGCGGGCGCGTTCGCGATGATCGTGCTGATCAACTTCTGGTGGTTGCAGCCGGTGCTCACGGCCGAGACGCTCACGCAGACACAGTGGTGGGCTCGGATGTTGATGCGCTCTTGGGTGACCGCCGCCCCCAAGTGACGCCCTTGCGCAGCGTGATGGCCGCCGCGACGCAGGCCAGCGGGACGGCCGGGAGCACGTAGCGGTAGTCGAACTCGGCCGTCGCCGCCGGGGCCAGCAACAGCCCGAACGCCCCCAGCCAGGGCAGCGCCACCGGGCCGCCGAACCTGCGCCAGCGGACGACGATGCCGTACAGGCCGATCAGCATGATTCCGCCGAGCATGATGCCGCGCAGGTAGAAGATCTTCTGGTAGCCGCTCATGATGTCCGCCCACGGGTGGACGATCCTGGTCTCGGGCGGGCCCTGCTCGTAGCTGAACGCGTCGGTGTCGGTGTGGCCGCCCCCGTAGGAGGACCACTTCGGCAGCCGCTTGGGCCGCCCGGTGTCGTCCACCTCGTAATACGGCCTGAACTGGTACATGTTGTACGTCGACTCGTCGGGGAAGCGCGGCCGTCCCCAGTGGAAGGAACGGAAGAAGTCGCGCGCGACCACCTTCAGATAGTCGCCCGGCTGGGACAGGATCGCCCGCGTGGCGAACGCGCTGGCCGCGTCGTTGGTGATGCCGCTGAACTTCTTGTTGATGCCCCACCGGTGGAGCACCTCGCCGGTGCCCGTGCCGTCGCCGTTGCCCTGGCCCCACAGGTACCACTGGGCGTAGTCCTTGCGCTGGTTGACCGGGTCGTTGATGCACAGCAGGAGGAGCTGGACCTCCTTGTACTTGTCGATCTTCATCTTGCCGCAGTCGGCGAAGATCGCGGTACGCATGTAGAGGATCAGCCCGTCGCTGTTGGTCATGGCGAATTTGCCGTAATTTGTGGAAAACCAGCCCATGTAGGTGAGGACGGGAAGCGCGCACGCCGCGACCACCGCCACGATCGACCGCCACCCCGCGCGCTGGACGATCAGATAGAGCACCACGAGCCCGAGGATCGGCATGCCGATCGAACGGGTCAGCCAGGTCATCGCGAGCAGCAGCCCGACCACGATCCCGGCCCGCCACGACAGCCGCCGCTTCCACAGCACCAGCGTCACCACGCCCACGACCAGCAGCGTGAACAGGGTGTCGGACATGACCATCTGCTCAAGCTGGATCTGGTAGGCGTCGAACAGCACCGGCGCCGCCGCCAGCGTGGCCGCCCACTTGGGCAGCGCGAACTTGCAGCGCAGCAGGGCGTAGATGAGCGCGGCCGCGGCCAGGCCCATCAGGTGTTGCGTGAAGATGGCGAGCGTGAAGCTGTGGAACGGCTTGAGCAGCATCAGCCAGAAGCTGTAGCCGTCGGGCCTGATCGGATGGGGCCTGGGGTGCAGCGCCACGTTGACGTACTCGTAGGAGTCGTTGAACCACATGGCCGGGCCGTAGCCGAGCATGGTGATCAGCCGCAGCACGGCACCGACGCCGAAGGCCACGGCGAACACGCGATGACGGCGCACGAGGGACAGCACGCGAGCTGCCCGGCCAGGAGCGGAGTGGTCCACAGGGGTAATCTCCGCGACGCTCACCATGCTGTAAAGAATGCCAGTCGTTTTTAGGTCTTGACCCGAGCACGCCGGGCACAGGGCATGATGGTTCACTGGAAGAGCCTTATTACTGAAGGGTTGAGACGTGGAACTGACGGTGGTCATGCCCTGCCTCAACGAGGCGGAGACCGTGGAAGTCTGTGTGCGCAAGGCATTGGCGTGCATGGAGGAGCACGGAATCGAAGGGGAAGTCCTGATCGCCGACAACGGCAGCACGGACGGCTCGCAGCAGCTCGCTCGTGATGCCGGGGCCCGTGTCGTCCACGTCGACGAGAAGGGCTACGGCAACGCCCTCATGGGTGGCATCCGCGCCGCCCGCGGCAAGTACGTGATCATGGGCGACGCCGACGACTCCTACGACTTCACCTCGTTGCTCCCGTTCGTCGAGCAGCTTCGCGACGGCGCCGACCTCGTGATGGGCAACCGTTTCAAGGGCGGCATCGCCCCGGGCGCCATGCCCCCGCTCCACCGCTACCTGGGCAACCCGGTGCTGTCGTTCGTCGGCCGGCTGTTCTTCCCGTCCGCCATCGGCGACTTCCACTGCGGTCTGCGTGGCTTCCGCCGTGACTCGATCCTGCGCCTCCACCTCCAGACCGGCGGCATGGAGTTCGCCTCGGAGATGGTCGTCCGCTCCACGCTCTCCGGTCTCGACGTGCGCGAGGTGCCCACCACGCTCTCGCCCGACGGCCGTTCGCGCCCGCCGCACCTGCGCTCCTGGCGCGACGGCTGGCGTCACCTGCGCTTCCTGCTGCTGTACAGCCCCAAGTGGCTGTTCTTCTACCCCGGCGTGTTCCTGATGGCCCTCGGCCTGGTCGCGGGCACGGCGCTGACGTTCGGGCCGGTGGAGATCGGCGAGCTGGCCTTCGACGTCGACACCCTGGTCGGGTCCTCGGCGCTGGTCGTGATCGGCTTCCAGGCGGCGTTGTTCGCGCTGTTCACGAAGGTCTACGCGGCCGAGGAGGGCTTCCTGCCCGAGTCGCCGCGGATCCGGAAGATCATCGACATCGTGACGCTGGAGAAGGGCCTCGTGGTCGGCGGCCTGCTGGCGCTGGCCGGTCTGGTCGGCCTGGTGATGTCGCTGGTCCACTGGCAGGTGCGCAGCTTCGGCGCGCTCGACCCGCGCGAGTCGCTGCGCATGGTCGTCCCGGCCGCCACGGCGCTCGTCATGAGCTTCCAGACGATCTTCGCCTCGCTGTTCATCAGCATCCTGGGCATCCGCCGTACCAAGGAGAGCTCGATCGACGTGGCCGCCAAGGCCGCGGAGGAGGCCGCCGAGGCGGTCTCCCTGGAGGAGTCCAAGCGTTAGGGGCCTCCGCGTCCCGGTGAGAGCCGGCGCCGGCCACGTGCCGGCGCCGGCTCTCGTCCTTTTGCGCGGGGGTTGGGGGTTTGGACGAGGAGCAGGGCCGCGACCCGTAGGCTTAGGACATGTCCCAGCACATCTTGACCGCCGTCGCGTGGCCGTACGCTAACGGCCCCCGCCACATCGGGCACGTATCGGGTTTCGGCGTGCCGTCCGACGTCTTCAGCCGCTACCAGCGGATGGCGGGCAACAAGGTGCTGATGGTGTCCGGCACCGACGAGCACGGCACCCCGATCCAGGTGCAGGCCGACAAGGAGGGCGTCAGCGCCCGCGAGCTGGCCGACCGGTACAACCGGGTGATCGCCGAAGACCTGACCGGTCTCGGGCTCTCCTACGACCTGTTCACCCGGACCACGACGAAGAACCACTACGCCGTCACGCAGCAGATCTTCAAGGGTCTCTACGACAACGGCTACATCTTCCCCAAGACCACGATGGGCGCGATCTCACCCTCGACCGGCCGTACCCTGCCCGACCGCTACATCGAGGGCACCTGCCCCATCTGCGGCTACGACGGCGCGCGCGGCGACCAGTGCGACAACTGCGGCAACCAGCTCGACCCGATCGAGCTCATCAACCCCAAGAGCCGCATCAACGGCGAGACCCCCGTCTTCGTCGAGACCGAGCACTTCATGCTCGACCTGCCGGCCTTCGCCGAGGTCCTGGGCTCCTACCTGCAGTCCAAGCAGGGCGAGTGGCGGCCCAACGTGCTGAAGTTCGCGCTCAACCTGCTGGGTGACCTCCAGCCCCGCGCGATCAGCCGCGACCTCGACTGGGGGGTGCCGATCCCGCTGGAGGGGTGGCGCGACCAGTCCAACAAGCGCCTCTACGTGTGGTTCGACGCGGTCATCGGCTACCTGTCGGCCTCCATCGAGTGGGCCAGGCGCTCCGGCGACCCCGACGCCTGGCGCCAGTGGTGGCAGAACCCCGACGCCCGCGGCTACTACTTCATGGGCAAGGACAACATCGTCTTCCACGCCGAGATCTGGCCGGCGATGTTGTTCGGCTACAGCGGCATCGGCGCGCGCGGCGGCTCGCCCGGCGAGCTGGGCGCGCTCGACGTGCCGTCCGAGGTGGTCTCCAGCGAGTTCCTGACGATGGAGGGCAAGAAGTTCTCCTCCTCCAGGCAAGTAGTAATTTACGTACGCGACTTCCTGGCGCGTTACGACGCCGACGCCCTGCGCTACTACATCGCCGTGGCCGGCCCCGAGAACCAGGACACCGACTTCACCTGGCAGGAGTTCGTCAACCGCAACAACGGCGAGCTCGTCGCCGCCTGGGGCAACCTGGTCAACCGGTCGATCTCGATGGCGTCGAAGAACTTCGGCGTCGTGCCCGAGGCCGGCGACCTGACCGACGCCGACCGGGCCATGCTGGAGCGCTCGCGCAACGCGTTCGCCCCCGTGGGCGCGGAGCTGGGCAGGTCGCGGTTCAAGAACGCGATCACCGAGGCGTTCGACGTCGTCCGCGAGGCCAACAAGTACCTGGCCGAGCAGGAGCCCTGGAAGCTCAAGGACGACACCGAGCGGCAGAAGTCGATCCTGCACGTCGCGCTCCAGGTCGTCGACGACGCCAAGACGATGCTCACGCCGTTCCTGCCGGGCTCGTCCAACAAGGTCTTCGCGATGCTCGGCGGCGAGGGCGTCTGGTCGGGCATGCCGGAGATCCGCGAGGTCGACGAGGACGGCGGCGCCCCCTACCCCGTCATCACCGGCGAGTACGACGGCGCGGCGCGCTGGGAGCACCGGCCGATCAAGCCGGGCACCCCGCTCGCGCCGCCCGTGCCGCTGTTCAAGAAGCTCGACCAGAAGGTCGTCGAAGAGGAGCTTGGCCGGCTGGCCGACTGAGGCCGTAGTCCTTGAGCGTGATGGCGGAGGCCGTCTTCCTGACGGACTTCGCCATCATGCCCTTCCATGGCAGATACGGCATGATCTTGTAGTTCTGGTTCATGAACCAGGCCATCAGCCGGCTCTCCGGAACCATGAACTTGCTGACGCCCACGGCCGACTTCTGGCAGCCGGTCGCGTAGCCGCGCACCTCCTGCTCGTACCGGGCGAACGCGGCGCGGTGATCGCCGCCCGCCGCGGCCAGCTCGCCGGCCAGCACATAGGCGCCGACGAGCGCGAGGCCGGTGCCCATGCCCGACAGCGGCGACGGGCAGCAGGCGGCGTCGCCGATCAGCACCACCCGGCCGCGCGACCACGAGTCCAGGTGCACCTGGCTGGTCGAGTCGAAGTAGAAGTCGTCGGCCTCCCACATCTTGCGCAACAGCGTGGGCGTCTCCCAGCCGACCCCTCGGTACGCCTCGGCCAGCAGCTCCTTCTGCCGGGTCACGTCCCGGCGGTCGTGCTCCAGCGGCTGGGAGCCGAAGTAGAACATCGCCTTGGCCTCGGTGTTGTTCCTGGCGCTGTAGAGGCCGACCGTCTTGCCGGGCGTGCTGTAGAGCAGGCCGGTGTGGTCGAGGTCCAGGTAGTTGTCGAGCGTGAACACCGCGCAGTAGAGCCCGAGGTGGCTGGTGACGGCCGCCTCCGGCGCGTCGAAGGCGAGCGAGCGCACGTTGGAGTGCAGGCCGTCCGCGCCCACCACGAGGTCGAACCGGCGCGTCGCGCCCCGCTCGAACGTCACCGTCACCCCGTCCGCGTCCTGGGCCAGGGAGGTGATGGAGTCGCCGAAGACGTACTCGGTGCGGTCCTTGGTGGCGTCGTAGAGGATGCGGGCCAGGTCGCCGCGGAGGATCTCGACGTCGCCGGAGAACAGGTCGCCGGGCACGGAGGCGAGCTTCCTGCCGGACTCGTTGACGTACGACATGTCGCCCATGTGGGTCTGGAGGCGTTCGACGTCGGCGAGGATGCCGAGCGCGCGCAGCACGGCCATGTGCGCCTCGCCGCGGAAGTCGACGGAGTAGCCGCCCTCACGCAGGGCGGGGGCGCGTTCGACGACGGTGACGCGGTGGCCGGAGCGGGTGAGGAGGAGGGCCAGGGCGGGGCCGGCGACGCTCGCGCCGGAGATCAGGATGTCCATGCCCCAGAGCCTGCCGGGGCCCGCTCACCGCCCCCTCACCCCACGCTCACCGCCTCGCCCGGCCGCGCTCACCGGAGGGCGGTCGGGGGTTCGAGCGGCGGGAAGTCGTCGATCGAGCGCAGGGGCGAGGCGTCGACCACCTCCGCCGGGACGCCGGCCAGCATCAGGGCCTCACGGTGCGAGAGCCGCGCGCCCGCGCGCCGCGCCCCCGCGTACGCCTGCTCGCCCAGCGCCTCGCGCAGCCGCCGCGACAGCCCGGCGACGTCGTCGTCCTCGGGCAGGTCGATGCCGCGGATCGCGATGGCGGCCCCGAGCAGCGTGGCCGCCGCCGCCGGGTCGTCGTCGCAGGCCAGCGCCGCCAGCGCCTCGATCGCCCTGACGCTCTCCGACAGCGCGCCGGACGTGACCGTGCTCTCCACCGCCCGCAGGTAGGAGGCCCGCGCCCCGGCCGCGTCCCCCTCGGCCGCGGCCAGCCGTCCGAGCCCGACGAGCAGCCTGGCCATGTTCCCGGACGTCTTCACCCAGATCGGGTCGGATCGCCGCAAGGCGTCCTCGTAGAGCTCGCGGGCCCGTGCCAGGTCGCCCTCGCGTACCGCCACGTCGCCCAGGCCGCGCAGGGCCGCGGGCAGGATCGTGCCGCCCGTACGCCCGGCCAGCTCGGCCGCGCGCTCGTAGTCGGCCCGCGCGCCGTCCAGGTCGTGCCGGATGCGGTAGTCGCCCCGGTTGCAGTAGTGGTCGGCCAGGTCCTCCTCCGCGCCGAGCTGCTCGGCCAGCGCGATGGCCTCCTCGGTGCGGGCCAGGGCGGTGGCCTCGTCGCCGGTCGTACTGGCCAGCCAGGCCAGCGCGTCGAGCGTCATCGCCGAGCCCCAGCGCTCGCCGAGCCCGCGGAAGCCCTGGAGCGCCCTCTCCAGGTCCTCCTCGGCGGGGGCGAACTCGCCCGCGGCCATCCGCGGATAGGCCCAGATCAGCCGGGTGGCGGCCCGCTCCCACGCGTCGGTACCGCGCTCGCCGCGCCTGATCAGCGCGATCGTGGCGCCGGGCTCGACCGCCGCCGAGGTGACCATCGGCCACAGGCACGTGACGATCGGGTTGCGCAGGCCGTCCGCCGTGATCATCGTCTCGGCGGCGCCCTTGTGGCGCTCCCACAGCTCGCGCCGCTCGCTCGCCGCGGTGAGCAGGGTCAGCAGGTACGCGTCCCCCAGGGCGGGGTCGGGCCGCGGACCGGCCGCCTCCAGCAGGGCCGCCGCCGCCTTGGCCGGCACCGCGCGCATGCCGCGCATCCACAGCGAGAACGTCTGCGCGGCCAGCAGCCGCATCCCGAGCGCCACCTCGCCCTGCTCCACCGTCCAGCGCAGCGCCGCCTGAAGGTTGTCGTGGTCGGCCGCGAACCGGGCCAGCCACGGCAGCTGCTCGGCGCCCCGCAGCCGGGGGTCGCCCTCCTCGGCCAGCGCGAGGAAGTACGCGGCGTGCGCCGCCCGGTAGCGCGCGGCCTCCTCGCCGAGCCGGTCGGCGCAGAACGCCCGGATCGTCTCCAGCATGCGGTAGCGGCCGCCCGCCACCTCCAGGAGCGACTTGTCGGCCAGCGAGTCGAGCAGGTGCTCGGGAAGGCCGCAGACGGCCGCGGCGGCGGCCGCGGTGGCCCCGCCGGAGAAGACGGTCAGGCGCATGGCCAACGCCTGCTCGGGCTCGGTGAGCAACTCCCAGCTCCACGCGACGACCGCGCGCAACGTCTGGTGCCGGGCGTCGGCGGTACGGCTGCCGCGCAGGCTGAACCGGCCCTGACCGGCGAGGCGTTCGGCCAGTTCATCGGCCTCGTGCGTACGCATGCGGGCGGCCGCCAGCTCGATGGCCAGCGGGAGGCCGTCGAGCGCGGCGCAGATGCGTTCGACCGGCTCACCAGGGGCGAAACCGGGGCGTACGGCCTTGGCCCGGTCGGTGAAGAGGGTGTGGGCGTCGGAAGGGGCGAGGGGGCGTACCGGCCACAGGTGTTCGGGGGTGATCGCGAGCGGCTCGCGGCTCGTGGCCAGCACGCGCAACGCCGGGCACGCGGACAGCAGCCGCTCGGCCAGGGCCGCGGCCTCGCCCACGACGTGCTCGCAGTTGTCCAGCACCAGCAGGACCGGGCGGTCGGCGAGCACCGCCACCAGACGGGCCTGCGGATCCGGCTCCCCGGACGCGCCCAGCGTCGCGGCCCCCAGCAGCGCGCCGTCGCGCACGCCGAGCGCGGCGAGGACCGCTCGCGCGAGGTCGGCCCCCGGGCTGAGCGGGGCCAGCTCGACCAGGACGGCGTCGTGGTGGCCCCTGGCGATCTCGACCGCGAGCCGGCTCTTGCCCGCGCCGCCGGGGCCGAGCAGCGTGACCAGCCGGGCGGCGGACAGCAGCGCCGCGACCTCGGCCAGATCGCCGTCGCGGCCGACGAAGCTCGTGAGCCGCCCCGGCAACGGCTCCGCCGCCACGGCCTTCGCCGCCGGCTCCGGGGGTGATTCGGGGAGCGGGGGCAGGTCTCCGCGGAGGAGGGACTGGTGGAGGGCGGCGAGCTCGGGGGAGGGGTCGGCGCCCAGTTCCTCGGCCAGCAGCCGCCGCGTCTCCTCGTAGACCATCAGCGCCTCGGCCTGCCTGCCGTCGGCGCGCAACGCCCGCATGAGCTGGCCGCGCAGCCGTTCGCGCAGCGGGTGGCGCTCGACCAGCTCGCCCAGCTCGGGGACGACGCCCCGGTGGCCCCCGCACCGCAGGTCGGCCTCGATCCGGTCCTCCAGCGCGGCCAGGCGGCGCTCCTCCAGCCGCGCGCCGTGCACGGGGTCGAGGTCGGCGAACGCGGGCCCCCGCCACAGGGCCAGCGCCTCCCGCAACAGCCCCCCGGCCAGCACCGGATCGCTCCGGACGCCTTCCGCCCGGTCCGTCCCCCGCGCCGCGCCGGCGGCCTGGTGACCGAGGAGGGCGGCGCGACCGGAGTCGGCGAGGCGGAGGAAACGACCGGCGTCGATGTCCTCGGGGTCCGCGGCCAGCCGGTAGCCGGCGGCGGTCAGCTCGACCGGAATTCCGTCGCCGCGCAGCCGGGAGACCTGGGAGTGCAGGGCGTGCTGGGCGTTCTTGGGCGAGCGGTCGCCGTACAGGAGGTCGACGAGGCGGTCCTGGCTGACGATCTCGCCCGGACGGACGAGCAGCAACGCCAGCAGCGCGCGCCTGGCCGGACCACCCAGGGGTACGTCGACGCCAGCCGCGTCCCATGCCCGGGTGCTGCCGAGAATGCCGAAGCGCATGGAGGCTACTTTAGATCCGTGAGCAAGATTCCCGCCGCGCCCGAGCCGCTTTCCGCACCGGTGTTCGACAGCCACTGCCACCTGGACATCATGGTGGGCAACCGGCAGGCGTCCTCGGGCGACCCGGTGGCCCAGGCCGCCCAGGCGGCGTCGGCCACCGTACGGAGCATCCTGCGCGACGCGCGCGAGGTCGGCGTGACCAGGCTCGTCACCATCGGGTACGACCTGCCCTCCTCGCGGTGGAACGCCGAGGTGGCGGCCGAGCAGGAAGGCGTGTACGCCGGGGTCGCCATCCACCCCAACGAGGCCCACGAGGCGACCCCCGAGGTGCTGGCCGAGATCGAGTCGCTCGCTCGGCAGGCCGACGTCCGCGCGGTGGGGGAGACCGGCCTCGACTACTTCCGCGACTGGGCGGCCAAGGACGACCAGCACGCGAGCTTCCGCGCCCACATCGAGATCGCCAAGCGCACCGGCAAGGCCCTGGTCATCCACGACCGCGACGCGCACGACGACGTCCTGAAGGTGCTGGCCGAGCAGGGCGCGCCGGACAAGGTGGTGTTCCACAGCTACTCGGGCGACGCCGAAATGGCGAAAAAGTGCGCCGAGGCTGGATATTTCATGTCCTTCTCCGGGCCCGTCACCTACAAGAACGCGGGCTACCTGCGTGAGGCCGCCGCCGTCGCCCCCATGGAGCTCATGCTCGTCGAGACCGACGCCCCCTACCTGCCGCCGGTCCCGTACCGGGGCAAGCCCAACGCCCCCTACCTCATCCCGCTCACCCTGCGCTGCCTCGCCGAGGTCAAGGGTGTCCAGCCGGACGAGTTGTGCGAGGCGATCAGCACGAACGGAGTCACGGTCTTCGGCGAGTGGTGACCATCTTTGCGTGAAGCGGTGGAGGCGGGCGCGCCGCCGCCGCTAACGTTCGGGCGGTCCCAGGCCGTATCCGGAGGTGGTTCGTGCGAGGCAGGAGGCGTGCGCCGCGTCCGCGGATCCCCTGGCGTTCTCCGTGGACGCCGGTGGTGTGCGTCGTCGGTACGCTGGCCGCCGGCCTGCTGGTCGCGGTCTCGTACCTGGTCAAGGACGTCGTCGTGGTCGTCGACGGCACGCCGGTCGCCGTCCGCGGCTTCGCCGGGCAGGTGGCGGACGTGCTCGCCGACGCGGGCGTGACCGTGGGGCTGGGCGACGTCGTGCGTCCCGACCTGAGCGCCGACCTCGCCGACGGCTCCACCATCGAGGTACGCCACGCCCGCCCGATCACGCTGACCCTCGACGGCCGCACCACGACCCACCTGGTCACCGCCACGAACGTCCGGGACGCCCTGGCCGAGCTCGACGTCGAGGCGGCGGCCGGCAGCCTGTCCGCGCCGCCCGGCCGCCCGGTGCCGCTGTCGGGCATGTCGCTCACGGCGTTCACCGAGCGCAGGGTCTACGTGGTCACGGGCACCACCCGGCTCGCCGCGCGCACCACCGCGCGCACCGTGCGGCAGGTGCTCCGGCAGGAGCGCGTCGTCGTCCGGCACGGGTCCATGGTGCGACCGCCGCTCGGCAGCTTCCCCAAGGACGGGACGGTCATCACGGTCATGCCGCCGCGAGCCGTACAGATCCCCTGGGAGGTGACCAGGCTCGACTGGCAGGCGCTGGCCAACTGCGTGGCGCGCGGCGACCCCCTGGCGTACAACCCCGACGGTCCCTACTACGGGATGTACCAGTTCAGCCTGCCCATGTGGCAGGCGGTCGGCGGGGTGGGGCTGCCGAGCGCCTGGCCGGAGGAGGAGCAGACCTACCGGGCGCAGCTTCTCTACCAGCGGGTCGGCGGACGGTGGCAGACCCAGTGGCCGAACTGCGGCGATCACCTGTTCAGCTGACGCGCTTGGAGGGGGGCCGCTCATCCCGCCAGTGAGGTTCCGAAGTCGGTGCCCTTGGGCGGTTGCAGCGACTGGAGGTCGTCGGCGTTGCGCGGCGCCACCGCGACCTTCCCGTACGGCGGGCCGTCCGGCTGGCCCACGAAGAGCTTGTTGCCGCTGAACGTCACCGACCAGCCGAACAGCCCCTCCGCCCCCGGAAGCTTCCGGTCGTCGGCCGGGTTCCGCCACGAGAACACCTGGACGCCGCCTCCGTAGGGCGCTCCGACGGCCAGCCTCCCGTCGGAGGAGGCGGCCATCGAGAAGCCGAACGCCTGCCTGCCGCCCTGTTTCGCCATCCTCGTCTGTTTCTTCGCCGGGTCGAGGAACTGCACGTAACCGGGGCCCGGGGCGCTGATCGCGTACCCGTGGCCCTCGGCGTAGGCGACCGCGTAGCCGTACCGGTCGCCGGAGGTCTTGGTGGGGGAGTCCAGTTTCAGGCTCGCGATCCGGGGAGCCAGCACGTCGTCGATGAAGACCGCCGAGCCCGAGTCGATCTTGCCGGACTGGACCTGCCGTCCCGCGCCGTCGTCGTTCTCGTACGGGACGCCCACGACCAGTCCGTTCTTCGGGCCGATCGCCAGCGACCAGCCGAACTGGTCGCCGACCTCGCTGTTGCCGCGCACGTCCACGGTCTCCTGGCTGATCCGGCGCAGCGCGCCCGTGCCCTGGCGTACGTAGACCGCGCCGGCGTCCTGGATCTGGCCGTCGTCCTCGTAGGGTGCGCCGATCACCATCAGGTTCCCCCTGGCCGCCAGTGACCAGCCGAAGTGCGCGGACCGTTGCGGCTGCGGGGCGGTCAGGCGTTGCGGGGGCGCCGCCTTGCCGCCGTAGACGACGTAGACGCTGCCCGCGTCCTGCTCGCCGTCCACGTCCGCGAAGGGGGCGCCGATCAGGAGGTCGGCGCAGGCGTCGCCGTTGACGTCGGCCAGCCGTACGGACCAGCCCAGCCCGTCCCCCTTGACCGGCCCCGGCACGGCCACAGGGGTCACCTTGTCGCCCGACAGCAGGTGGACCGACCCCTTCTGGCCGTCGCCGAACGGGTCGCCCACGGCCACGTCGTCCGCGCCGTCACCGTCGACGTCGGCGGCTCCCGCGCACGCCACCGCCTGCGCGGAAGCCCGCACCGGGAGCGGGACGCCTGCGAGCACGACGGCCATCACCACGGCCGTCCTGACGGGTCCGGTGAGATTCACAGGGCGACCTCGATCTGTCGGCCGTTCTCCAGCATGGTCGCGATCATCTTCGCGGGCCTGCGATAGGGTGCCAGGTCGAACACGAAGGCGCCGTCCACCCGCTCGCCCGGCTGGATGGCCGCGGGCAGCGCGACCTGGGCGGGGACGTGCTCGCCGCCCTTGTCGTCGACCATGGTGACGACGGGACGGCCGAGCGGACGGCGTTCGCCGCCTGGATTGATCATGGTCCAGTGGACCACGCAGAGCTGCCCCTTCGTGGTGGTTCGTCCCTCGAACTCCTTCAGCCCGCACGTCGGTGCCTCCGGCACCACCGCGACCGGGTCGTCGAAGTTCCCGCCCAGGGCGAACCTGCGGCCCATGTCGCCCGTACGCGGGTTCGTCACGGTTCTGGAGGGGCTGTTGGAGGCGGCCACGCCGGGGGAGTTGCGGCTGGAGTTCACGATCAGGACCGTGACGGTGACCACGATCGCCAGGACGGCCGCCGCGGCGGCGATCAGCCAGCGGGTGCCCTTCGTGCGAGTGCCGCCCAGGGTGTCGGGTTCGTCGGGCGGATACGTCAGAACACCCGGATCCGTACCCGCACCCGTCCGGGGTTCGGCGCGGGTCCGGGGCTCTGTGCCCGTTCGGGGATCGGCGCGGGTTCGGGGTTCGGTGTCCGACCGGGGTTCGGCCCGGGTGTGGGGCTCGGTGCCAGGCCGGGGACGGGCCTGTTGCTCGCCCGAGGTCCCCTGCCTGCGCGCCAGCAGGCGGGCCTGCTCCAACTGGCGCTCGTGCTCCTGGCGGCGCGCCTGCGCCTGGGCCTCCCAGCGGGCCAGCTCGTCGCGGGCGGCCTGCTCCTCGCGCCGCGCCAGCTCGTCCAGGGACGCCTGCCCCCCAGGTAACCCGGCCCCCGGAGCGCTCCGGGGGGTGGGCGCCGCGTCCGCACCGAACGCCCCCGGCACCTTGGGCCGCCCTGCCCTCTCTCCGCCCCCCGCCCCTGACGGCGCTCCCGACCCCGCCCCAGAACCCGGCCGCGTCCCCGTCCCAGAACCGGAGCCGGAACCCGACCGCGGCCCGGCCCCAGGGGCGGGGCTTCGGGCGCCTGTCGCGTCGCTCGGCGGCGGGGTCGTGAACGTGGCCGTGACATCCGGCTCGTCCACGACGTTCCGCGGCGGCTCCCAGTCGGTCAGCATCTCGGTGGCGACCAGCGTGGGCGGATTGTCGGCGATCGCCGGCGTGCTCCCGCCCACCAGCGCTATCAGCAGCTCCTGAGCCGTGGGCCGCTGCGCGGGATCCATGGCGGTGGCCCGGCGTACCAGCTCGTTGAGCGGCGCGGGAAGCGCGCCGAGATCGGGCGGCGTGTTCAGGACGCGGGTCGCCATCGTGATGGGATCGCCCCGCCCGAACGGATGCCGCCCGTTCCCCGAGTACGCCACCAGGCACCCCCAGGCGAAAATGTCGGCCGCCGGGGACACGAGCTCGCCGCGCACCTGCTCAGGAGCCCACCACCCGGGGCTGCCGAGCAGTTCGCCGGAGAGCGTGAACCCGGTCTCCCTGTCCAGGGCCCTGGCGATCCCGAAGTCGATCACCCGCGGCCCGGACAGCGACAGGATGACGTTGGCGGGCTTCAGATCCCGGTGCACGAGCCCGGCCACATGGATCGCCGCCAGCGCCGCCGCGACCCCCAGCGCCACGCCGTGCAGCGGCCCGGGGTCGAGCGCCCCGAAGGTCGTGATCTGGTCGGAAAGGGGCGTGCCCGCGATGTACTCGGTCACCATGTACGGACGCCCGTCCCCGGTGTCGCCGTTGTCGAGCACCTGGGCCGTGCAGAACGACGCCACCCGGCGCGCGTTGTCCACCTCGGCGTGGAAGCGGGCGGCGAACCCCTCCTGATTGGCGAACTCCGCCTTCACCACCTTGACCGCGACGAACCGCCCCGTCGGAGCCCTGGCGAGGAAGACGGTCCCCATGCCGCCTTCGCCGAGCCGTCCGAGCAGCCGGTACGGCCCGATCTCCCGCAGATCGGTGGGACGGAGCGGCGCGGCGCCCGTTGGCTCCATCAGGGACGTCCCTTCCTGTTCCACGCCATCCTCTCCTTAGGTCTCCCCCATCCGCCATCGCAGGTTCTTCGATGCGGGAGACTGGTTGGATGATGAGGCTGTTGGGCCCTGCAGAAATACGTATTTTGGCGAACAAGCTAGATCTGCGCCCCACGAAAAAGCTAGGCCAGAACTTCGTGATCGACGCGGGGACCGTCCGGCGCATCGTCCGCGTGGCCGACCTGTCGGCCGACGACGTGGTCATCGAGGTCGGGCCCGGCCTCGGCTCGCTCACCCTGGCGCTCCTGCCCGAGGCCGCGCACGTGGTGGCCGTCGAGATCGACCCGGTCCTGGCCACCCAACTGCCCCTCACCGTCGCCGACCGCGGCCCGTCCGACCGGCTGACGGTGGTCAACGCCGACGCCATGCGGATCACCCTCGACGACCTCGCCGGTCACACCCCCACGGCCCTGGTGGCCAACCTGCCGTACAACGTGGCCGTCCCCGTGGTGCTCCACCTCCTGGAGAGGCTGCCCTCGCTGCGCAAGGGCCTGGTCATGGTGCAACTGGAGGTCGCCGACCGCCTCGCCGCCGGTCCCGGCTCCAAGGTGTACGGCGTCCCGTCGGTCAAGGCCGCCTGGTACGCCGACGTACGCCGTGCCGGCCCCGTCGGCCGTACGGTCTTCTGGCCCGTCCCCAACGTCGATTCCGGCCTGGTCTCCCTAGTCCGTCGCGAGCCTCCCGCCACCACGGCCACCAGGGAAGAGGTGTTCGCCGTCGTGGACGCCGCCTTCGCCCAGCGCCGCAAGACCCTGAGGGCCGCTCTGGCCACCTGGGCCGGCAGCCCGTCCCAGGCCGAAACGGCACTACGAGCCGCCGGCGTGGACCCGTCGGCCCGAGGCGAACAACTCACCATCGAATCCTTCGCCCGAATAGCCGAACAGAAGCCCTGAGCCGAACGTAAGCCCTGAGCCGAACGTAAGCCCTGAGCCGAACGTAAGCCTTGGGTCGGGCAGAAGCCCTGACCTCCAGGGTCTTCGCGGTTGTCCACAACCCCGGCCGCGTGACGAGCGCCCGTCCACAGAACGCCGTTCGGCCCCTCCACCCCCCACTCGCTCGCATGATCCTGGCTCCCGTCCCTCATCACGACGAAGGAGCCACTCATGACCGCTCGCCGCCACGCCGGCCGGTTGTCGATCGTCCTCACCGGCGGCCTGCTGGCCGTCGCAGGCGCCCACCCCACCCTCGCCCGAGCCACACCGGCTCCATGCCTCCGGGCCACCCTCACGATCCCCGAGACGGGCGCCGGAGCAACCGCCACCACCGGGTGCCCAGCCCCCCACCACCCCAAGAGACCGAAGCCCAGGAAACCCAGGAAGCGCCCGAGGCACAAGGGCGAAGTCGCAGCCGACGCGGCCCTGACGCAGCTCGGCGTCTCGTTCTCCTGGGGCGGCGGCTCCTCAAGAGGCCCCACCGTCGGAGTGGGCACCGGCGCGAACACGAGAGGCTTCGACTGCAGCGGCCTCACCCTCTACGCCTGGGCCAAGGCCGGAGTGAGGCTGGGCCACTACACCGGCACCCAGTTCCGCCAGGGCCGCAGGGTCCCCCTCGCCGCCAGGCGCAAGGGCGACCTCCTGTTCTTCGGCGGCACCGGCGACCCCACCCACGTAGCGCTCTACCTCGGCGGCGACCTCATGATCCACGCCCCTCGCACAGGCGACGTGGTCCGGAGAACCAACTTCCTGAGCTCCCCCTACTACCGGGCCGCCTACCGAGGAACCGTCCGCCCCGCCTGACACCGAGGTCACCACAACGACCTCACCGAGCGGCCACCCGCCACGCCCGTCACGGCGGGTGGCCCACCACCTCGAACCCCCGCAACGTCCCCCACCCACTCCAGAGCGCCCGGCCACCATCGTCACCGAAGCGATCGGAAGGCGGCGACCCGAGAAGAAGACCGAGGCAGAATAGGCGGCGATGTCACCGTATGAGGGCCTGAACGGCAGAAAGGCTGACGAAGATCACCCTGCGTGGTCCACAGTCGGCCATCTCACACGTCGAATTCCGAGAACCGCATGTCAGCGCACCCCACCCCGATAACATCGAGTGTCCTTGACCCCGGCAAGCGATGAAAGTGGCAGAAGATCGATGAGTTCGGTGACCGTACGTGTGCCCGCGAAGGTCAACGTGCAGCTTTCAGTCGGCCCGCTCCGGGAAGATGGCTACCACGACCTGGTCAATGTCTTCCACGCAGTGTCGATCTTCGATGAGGTGGTCGCGAAGGAGGCCGAGTCGATCACCGTCACGGTCAACGGCAGGTGGTCCGACCAGGTGCCGCTCGACGACGACAACCTCGCCATCCGCGCCGCCCGCGCCCTCGCCAAGCACGCGGGCCGCTCGTACGGCGCCGATCTGATCATCGAGAAGGCCATCCCGGTCGCCGGCGGCATGGCGGGCGGCAGCGCCGACGCGGCGGGCGCCCTCGTGGCGTGCAACGAGCTCTGGGGGCTCGGCCTGCCCTTCGAGGACCTCATGGAGATCGCCGGCGACCTGGGCAGCGACGTGCCGTTCTCGCTGCTCGGCGGCACGGCGGTCGGCACCGGCCGCGGCGAGCAGCTCAGCGAGCTGCCCACGGGCGGCACGTTCCACTGGGTGTTCGCGCTGGCCGACGGCGGTCTCTCCACCGCCAAGGTCTACGCGGAGTGCGACCGCCAGCGCGAGGCCTCCGACGCCCGCGTGCCCTGGCCCGAGCTCGACGCCCCGCTCATCGAGGCCCTCGGCACCGGCGACGCGTACTCCCTGGGCGCCCACCTGAGCAACGACCTCCAGGCCGCCGCCCTGGCCCTGCGCCCCGAGCTCGCCACCACCCTCGACGCCGGACGCCAGCACGGCGCGCTGGGCGCGATCGTCTCCGGCTCCGGCCCCACCTGCGCCTTCCTGGCCATCGACGCCACCCACGCCCGCGACCTGGCCCACAGCCTCACCGCCACCGGCGCCGCCACCACCACGGTCGCCGCCCACGGCCCCGTAACCGGCGCCACCCTGCTGTAACCCCCTGCCCCCGACCCTCTGCCCCGAAGGGCCCGGGGCGGGTCCGTGCGCCCGTGAGGGCATCAGGTCCGGCAATCCCCGGCCCGCAGACGATCAAGGGACGTCCTGGGCGTCGGGAAGCGGTTGGGCGGACCGATACCCTGGACATGTCATGAATCTGGTCAACCTTGAGTCGGTCTCCCACGCCTACGGCCCCAAGCCGCTCCTCAGCGACGTCTCCCTGGGCATCGAGGCCGGGGAGCGCATCGGCGTCGTCGGCCGCAACGGGGGCGGTAAGACGACCCTGATCTCGGTCATCGCCGGTGACGTGCGCCCCGACAGCGGCCGGGTCACCCACACGCGCGGGCTGCGGGTCGGGTTCCTGTCCCAGCAGGACACCCTCGACCCCGAGGCCACCGTGAGCGAGCTCGTCCTGGGGGACAGGGCCGAGCACGAATGGGCCGGCGACCAGCAGGTCCGCGAGATCCTCACGAACCTGATCGGCGACCTCGACCTCGGCGCCAAGGCCACCGCGCTGTCCGGCGGCGAGCGCAGGCGTACTGCGCTGGCCCGCCTGCTCATCGAGGACCACGACCTGGTCATGCTCGACGAGCCCACGAACCATCTCGACATCGAGGCCATCGCCTGGCTCGCCGCCCACCTGGCGGCCCGGAAGAGCGCCCTGCTGGTCGTGACCCACGACCGCTGGTTCCTCGACGCCGTCTCCACCCGCACGTGGGAGGTGGTCGACGGCCGGGTCGAGCGCTACGAGGGCGGTTACGCCGCGTACGTGCTGGCCAAGGCCGAGCGGGCGCGCATCGCCCAGGCCGCCGAGGAACGCCGCCAGAACCTCATGCGCAAGGAGATCGCCTGGCTGCGCCGCGGTCCGCCCGCCCGCACGTCCAAGCCGAAGTTCCGGATCGACGCCGCGCAGGCTCTGATCGCGAACGAGCCGCCGGCGCGGGAGACCGTCGAGCTGATGCGGTTCGCCGCGGCCCGGCTCGGCAAGACCGTCTACGACCTCGATGACGTCACCCTGCACGCGGGCGGCCCCGGCGCGGGGCCGCTGGTGCTCGACCACTGCACGTGGCAGTTCGGGCCGGGCGACCGGATCGGGCTGATCGGCGTCAACGGGTCGGGCAAGTCGTCGGTGCTGCGGTTGCTCGCCGACGGCGTCCAGCCCGACTCGGGCCGGTTGATCCGGGGCAAGACCGTGCGTCTGGCGCACCTGTCCCAGGAGCTGACCGAGCTCGATCCGTCGCGGCGGGTGCTGGAGTCGGTGGAGGAGATCCGCAAGTACCTCCAGCTCGGCAAGCGGGAGTGGACGGCGTCCCAGCTGCTGGAGCGCCTGGGGTTCAAGGGCGACGCGCAGTGGAAGGTCATCGGCGATCTGTCCGGCGGCGAGCGGCGGCGGCTGCAGCTGCTGCGGCTGCTGATGGACGACCCCAACGTGCTGCTCCTCGACGAGCCCACCAACGACCTCGACATCGAGACGCTCAACGAGCTCGAAGACCTGCTGGACGGCTGGCCGGGCACGCTGATCCTGGTCAGCCACGACCGCTACTTCCTGGAGCGGGTGACCGACCGGTGCGTGGCGCTGCTGGGTGACGGCAAGCTCGCGCTGCTGCCGGGCGGGGTCGACGAATACCTCGAACGCCGCAGCGCCGGCACGGCCGTGACCGCCCGCCTCGGCAGCACCCCTGCCCCGGCGTCCGGCGCTGCGGCTCCTGCCGCGGCTGCCTCCGGCGCCCAGCCGGAGACCGGGCTGTCGGCCAAGGAGGAACGCGAGCTCCGCAAGGAACTCAACCGCCTGGAACGCCAGCTCGACAAGCTCGGCGACCAGGAGGCCCGCCTCCACGCCGCCATGGCCGAGGCCGCCAGCGACTACGCCAAGCTGGGCTCCCTCGATGCCCAGCTACGTGACGTCCTGGCCCAGAAGGACACCGTCGAGGCGGAATGGCTTGAAGTGGCCGACCGCCTCGGCGACTGACCTCACCTCAGCCCAGGCGGCACCCCGAGAAGTGCGCTCACTGGGGGGAGTCGAAGGGGGCGAGGAGGAGGCGCAGGAGGGCGGCCAGGGAGCGCTGGTCGGCGGGCTGGAGGCCGGAGAGCAGGTCGCGCTCACGGCGGAGCAGGCCGGCGAACGCCGCGTCCACCTGGGCCACCCCTGTCTCCGTCAGCGACACCAGCACGCCGCGCCGATCCTCGGGGTCGGGCCGCCGCCGTACCAGCCCGGCCTGGGCGAGCCGGTCGATGCGGTTGGTCATCGTCCCGGACGTGACCAGTGTGGCCCGTAGCAGGGCCCCGGGGCTCAGCTCGTACGGCTTCCCGGCCCGCCGCAAAGCGGTGAGCACGTCGAACTCCCACGGCTCCAGATCATGTTCGGCGAACGCCGCCCGCCTGGCGCGGTCGAGATGTTTGGCCAGCCGTGACACCCTGGAGAGGACCTGGAGGGGCTCGACGTCGAGGTCGGGCCGCTCGATCCGCCATGCCGCGACCAGCCGGTCGACCTCGTCATCCTGTGGCGTCATGACACAGAGTCTACTGTCTTGACATCGAGATATCTCTCTCGATATCAATTATCTCTATGTCAAGAGATATCTGGGACCCGGTGACCTACGCCGTCTACGCCGACGAGCGGTCGCGGCCGTTCATCGAGCTGATATCCAGAGTCGGTGCGGTGGCTCCCGATTATGTCGTGGACGCGGGCTGCGGCAGCGGCGAACTGACCGTGATGCTCGCCGAACGCTGGCCGGGGGCCACCGTCGAAGGCTTCGACGCCTCGCCCGCGATGATCGCGAAGGCCCGCAAACTCGACACCCCGGTGCACTTCGCCGTGGCCGACGTCGAAACCTGGCACCCCGACCGCCCGATGGACGTGATCGTGTCCAACGCCGTCCTGCAATGGGTGCCCTCCCACCACGACGTGCTCGAACACTGGCTGGAGGAGCTGGCCCCCGGCGGCTGGCTGGCCTTCCAGGTGCCCGGCAACTTCGACGCCCCGAGCCATGTCGCCATCCGCGAGCTGTGCGCCTCCCGCGCCTGGGCCGACCGGCTCAGCGATCTCAACAGAAGCAACCCGGTGGACGACCCGGTCCGGTATCTCGACTTCCTCAACGACGGCGGCTGCCAGGTGGACGCCTGGGAGACGACGTACGTGCACCTGCTCCAGGGCGAGAACCCGGTGCTCGACTGGGTCTCCGGCACGGCCCTGCGCCCGATCTTCGACCGGCTCGGCCCGGAGGAGCAGCGGCAGTTCAAGGCCGACCTCGCCGGGCCGCTCGCCGAGGCCTACCCGGCCAGGAGCTACGGCACCCCCTTCCCCTTCCGACGGATCTTCGTGGTGGCCCAGAAATGACGATCACAGCCCTGCACCATGTCCAGCTCGCCGCGCCCCGAGGCAGCGAGCCCGAACTGCGCGCCTTCTACGAGGGCGTGCTCGGGCTGCGCGAGGTCCCCAAGCCCCCGGAGCTGGCCAGACGCGGCGGCGCCTGGTTCCGCGGCGACGGTGTGGAGATCCACGTCGGCATCGAGGACGACTTCAGGCCCGCGCGCAAGGCCCACCCGGCCTTCCTGGTCGAGGACCTCGACGCGTACGCCGCGAAGATCCCCGACGCCGTGCCCGACGACCTGTTCCCCGGCTACCGCCGGATCTACGTCACGGACCCGGTGGGCAACCGCATCGAGCTCCTGCAAGCCGTGTGATGTTCACCTCCAGGTGGCATCATGGGCCGAAATCGGACACTTGTGAGGTGCAGTGGGCATCGAGATCGAGGACAAGTTCGACGTTCCATCCGACTACACGATCCCGGACCTGAGCGGCCTGGCCCAGGTCACGGGCCCGCGCAGCCATCAGCTCGTGGCGCTCTACTACGACACGCCCGATCTGCGGCTGGCCGCGCGGGGCGTCACGCTCAGACGCAGGCGCGGCGGCGACGACGCGGGCTGGCACCTGAAGCTGCCCAAGGCCAAGGGCGTGCGCCAGGAGATCACGTGCCCGCTCACCCGCAGCACCAAGATCGTGCCGCCGGAGCTGGCCGAACTCGTCCGGGCCTATGCCAGGGGGGCGGAGCTTCAGGTCGTCGCGGAGCTCGACACCCGTCGCAGCGTCACCCTGCTGCACGACGGCGGTACCGGTCTGGTCGAGATCGCCGACGACCGGGTGAAGGGCACCGTCCACCGGGACGGCAAGGTGCTGCGGTGGCGTGAGGTCGAGGCCGAGCTCATGGCCGAGGACCGGCGGGACCTGCTGGCCAAGGTCGGCAAGCGGCTGCGCAAGGCGGGGGCGAGCCCGGCCGGGAGCGCCAGCAAGCTCGCCCGGCTCCTCGACCCCACCCCGCCCGCCAGAGTCGCCACCGAGCCCGGTACGGCCGCCGACACCGTCATCGACTACCTGTCGAGCCAGGTCGCCGCCCTCCTCGGCCAGGATCCACGGGTGCGCAGGGCCGAGGAGGACGCCGTCCACCAGATGCGGGTGGCCTCGCGCAGGCTGCGCAGCGCGCTCAAGGCGTTCAAGTCGGTGGTGACCGGTACGAAGACGATCCAGGACGAGCTGCGCTGGCTCGGCACGGTCCTCGGCGAGGC
Organism: Nonomuraea sp. NPDC051191; assembly: GCF_044455665.1. Classification (NCBI taxonomy): domain Bacteria; kingdom Bacillati; phylum Actinomycetota; class Actinomycetes; order Streptosporangiales; family Streptosporangiaceae; genus Nonomuraea; species Nonomuraea sp. NPDC051191. The sequence continues at coordinate 352,858 of NZ_JBITEZ010000004.1, forward strand.
CCGCGACCTTGAGGTGACCAGGGCCAGGTTCGCCGGAGAGCTGGCCGGCCTCGCCCCGGAGCTGGTCACCGGCCCCATCCGCACCCGTCTAGGCTCGGATCTGCACGAACGCGAGCAGGAGGCGTACGAGCGCATCAAGGACGCACTCAGCGGCGACCGCTACTACACCCTCCTGGACGCCCTCGACGCGCTGATCGCCACCCCCGACCTGGGCAAGGCCGCCGCCAGACCGGCGAAGGAGAAGCTCACCGCCCTGGCCTCCGCGGGCTGGGACCGCGTGACCAGGGCGTACGAGGCCGCGCAGGCCGTCGAGGACGCCGAACGCCGCGAGATCGCCCTGCACGACGTCCGCAAGGCGGCCAAACGCGCTCGTTACACCGCCGAAGCGCTCGAACCCACCCTCGGCAAGGACATGGCCAGGCTCGCCGAGCTGGCCGAGAACGTCCAGGAGATCCTGGGAGCACACCGGGACGGCGTGGTCGCCCAGCAGACGCTGGCCGAGCTGGCCGAGGTCGCCCGGCAGGCGGGCGAGGACACCTTCACGTACGGGCTGCTGATCGGGATCGAACGCAACACGGCAGAACGTGCCCAGGCCGATTTCCCCAGAGTCTGGGCGGAAACCGTGAAGGCGGTTAAGAAGGTTCTATGACGAACCTTCCGGCAATCCCCTTCGCGCGCAGCGACCCTCTCGAAGTCCCAGCGGCCTACCGGGAGCTGCGGGAGAAGGAGGGCATCGCGCGGGTGCGCACCTCGGTGGGCGACGAGGTCTGGCTGGTCACCGGTTACGAGCAGGCACGCAGCCTGTTCACCGACAGCCGGCTCGGACGTTCCCACCCCGAGCCCGAGCGGGCGGCGCGCGTGTCGAACTCCGTCCTCCTCGGCGGTCCGCAGGGCGAGGTCGCCACCGAGAAGGCCGACCACGAGCGCCTGCGCAAGCTGTTCACGCCCGCCTTCTCGGCCCGGCGGATGAGGAGGCTCGCCGGCCACGTCGGCTCTCTGGTCGAGGAGCGGCTGGACCACCTGGCCGGGCTGACGCCGCCGGCCGACCTGCACGCCGAGCTGTCCTTCCCACTGCCCGTGCTGGTCATCTGCCGGCTTCTCGGCGTCCCGTACGAGGACAGGGAGTACTTCAGCGGCCTGTCCGCGGGCATGGCCGACCTCCGGGACGAGGCGGCCGGCCAGGCGGCGCGGGCGGAGCTGAGCGCGTACATGGCCGGGCTGATCGAGCGCAAGCGGCGCGAGCCGGCCGAGGACGTCCTGTCGGACCTGGCCGGCGAGCTGGACGACGACGGCAAGATCGCCGAACTGGCCGCCGGCCTGCTGTTCGCCGGGCACGAGACCACGGTCAACCGCATCGACTACGGCGTGCTCCTGCTGCTGGCCAACCCCGGCCAGCTCGCGCTGCTGCGGGCCGACCCCGCGCTCGCGCCCGCCGCGGTCGAGGAGATCCTGCGCATGGCCGTGCCGAGCCTGCACGGACTGCCCAGGTACGCCCACGAGGACATCGAGATCGACGGCCGCACGATCCGCCGCGGCGAGGCCGTCGTGCTCAACCCGGGCCCGGCGAACCGGGACGAGCGCGTCTATCCCGATCCCGACACCTTCGTCATCGGGCGTCCGCCCACCGACCCGCACCTCGCCTTCGGGTACGGCCCGCGTTTCTGCGTCGGCGCGAGCCTGGCCAGGGTGGAGCTGGAGGCGGTGTTCGGCCGGCTCTTCCAGCGTTTCCCCGGGCTGAGCCTGGCCGTCCCGCTCGCCGAGCTGCCGCGCAACGAGGGCAGGCTGACCCAGGGCTTCGCCCGCCTGCCCGTCACCTGGTGAGCCGTCAGGTCGCGTAGCGCTCGACGCCGACGACGTGCCCGTCCAGCCGGTGCAGCACCGCGAACGCGCCCTTGCGCAGGTGCACGTCCTTGCCGCTCAGCGCGTGGATCAGGTGCGGCAGGACCTTTCCGTGGCTGCACACGGCGGCGGGCACGGCGAGCTCGCCGACCAGGTCCGGCGTCTTGCGCGGGTCCTGGCCCTCCTCGCTGAGCAGCGGCTCGGTCCTGATCGGGGTTCCGTACGGCTCCAGCGTCTGGACGCACCGCCGGCTGGGCGAGCTGACCAGCAGCTCGGGCCGGTAGGCGGGCAGCGCGGTGGCCAGGGTGGCGGCCTGGGAGCCGCCGTGCGCGTCCAGCGGGCGCAGCGCGTCGTCGCCGTCCCACTCGCTCCTGGACCCGGCCGTGCCGTGCCGTACGAGCACCAGCGGCACGGTCGCCAGCGGCGCGGCCTTCAGGGCGCGCAGCAGCCCGGCGTCCCACTCGTAGGTCAGCAGCTCGCGGGCCTGGTCCAGCGGCAGCCAGCGCAGCTCGTCGACCTCCTCGCCCGGCTCGAAGCCGGCGTCGGAGGCGACCCGCGCGGTCCAGTAGTCGACCCGCTTGAGCCGGCCGCCGCTGAGGTAGTGGATCGGGGGCAGGGCCCGGCCCAGGACGACCGTCAGGCCGGTCTCCTCGTTGACCTCGCGCAGGGCGGCGGCGATCACGTGCTCGCCGCTCTCCAGCTTGCCCTTGGGGAAGGTCCAGTCGCGGTAGCGCGGGCGGTGGATCACCGCCACCTCGGGGCTGCTCTCCTCGCCCCTCCAGACGACGGCTCCGGCGGCCCGGAGCAGGTCAGTCATCAACGGTCCTCCAACGCCTGGTGCTGACGAGATGGCTCTGCAGGTCCTCGCCGTGGTGACGGATCCAGTTGCCGTCGGAGTTGAGCCACCACGCGTTCGTGGTGTCGGCCATGGCCAGGTCCATCAGCTCGATCAGGTACGCCTTGTGCTGCTGGGAGGTCACCTTGACCAGGGCCTCGACCCGGCGGTCGAGGTTCCTGCGCATCAGGTCGGCGCTGCCGATCCACACCTCGGGACGCCTGCCGAGGCCGAACTCGTACACGCGGGAGTGCTCAAGAAAGCGCCCCAAAACCGACCTTACGCGGATATTTTCCGACAAATTGGGGATTCCAGGGCGCAGGATGCAGATCCCGCGCACCCACAGGTCCACCGGCACCCCCGCCCTGGACGCCCGGTAGAGCGCGTCGATGATCGGCTCGTCCACCAGCGAGTTCGTCTTGATCCTGATCCGGGCCGGGCGGCCCGCCTGCTGGTGGGCGATCTCCCGGTCGATCCTGGCCAGCAGCCCGCTGCGCATCGAGTGCGGCGCGACCAGCAGCCTCCGGTACGCCGAGTGGTTGGAGTAGCCGGTCAGGTGGATGAACAGGTCGGTGACGTCCTCGCCCACCAGCGGGTCGGCGGTGAGCAGGCCGAAGTCCTCGTACTGGCGGGCCGTCTTGGGGTTGTAGTTGCCGGTGCCGATGTGGCAGTAGCGGCGCAGCTCGCCCGAGGGCTCCTGGCGGACGACGAGGGCCAGCTTGCAGTGGGTCTTGAGACCGACCACGCCGTAGACCACGTGGCAGCCGGCCCGCTCCAGCTTCCTGGCCCAGGAGATGTTGGCGTGCTCGTCGAAGCGGGCCTTGATCTCCACGACCACGACGACCTGCTTGCCCGCCTCGGCCGCGTCGATCAGCGCGTCCACGATGGGCGACTCGCCGCTGGTCCGGTAGAGGGTCTGCTTGATCGCCAGCACCCGGGGGTCGGCCGCGGCCTCCTCGATGAACCGCTGCACGCTGGTCGCGAACGAGTCGTACGGGTGGTGCAGCAGCACGTCGCGCTCGCGCAGGGTGGTGAAGACGTCGTCCTCGGCGTTGATCACCTCGGCCGGCACGAACGGGCGGAAGCTCAGCTCGCCGCGGTCGAGGTCGGCGATGGCGTGCAGGCCGGTCAGGTCGAGCGGGCCGGGCAGCCGGTAGATCTCGTGCGGGGCCAGCTCCAGCTCCTCGACGAGCGGGGCCAGCACCTCCGGCGTGATCGTCTCCTCGACCTCCAGCCGCACGGGCGGCCCGAACCGCCGCCTGAGCAGCTCCTTCTCCAGCGCCTGCATGAGGTTCTCGGTGACGTCCTCGTCGACGTCGAGGTCCTCGTTCCTGGTGACGCGGAAGACGTGGTGCTGGAGGATCTCCATGCCCTTGAAGAGCTGCCCGAGGTGCGCCGCGATGACGTCCTCCAGCGGCACGAACCGGTCCTTGGAGGCCGGCACGAACCGGGGGAGCTGCGAGGGCACCTTGACCCGGGCGAACACGGTGTGGTCGGTGATGGGGTTGCGCACCAGCACGGCCAGGTTCAGGCTGAGCCCGGAGATGTAGGGGAACGGGTGGGCCGGATCGACCGCCAGCGGCGTCAGCACCGGCCTGATCCGCTCCCTGAACAGCTTGCGCAGCTCCGTACGCTCCTCGCGGCCCAGGTCGTCCCACCGGACGATCTCGATGCCCTCGGTCGCGAGCTGGGGGCAGAGCCGGTCGTGGAAGGCGGCGGCGTGCCGCTTGGCCAGGGAGTCGGCGATCGTGGCGATCCTGGCCAGCTCCTCGCGCGGCTTGAGCCCGCTCTTGGTGCGCAGCAGCAGTCCGGTGGCCATGCGCCGCTTCAGGCCGGCCACCCGTACGCGGAAGAACTCGTCGAGGTTGCTGGCGAAGATGGCCAGGAAGCGGACCCGTTCGAGCAGCGGGAGCGACGGGTCCTCGGCCAGTTCGAGTACGCGCTCGTTGAACTGGAGCCAGCTTTCCTCACGGTTGAGGAACCGCTCCTGTGGCAGGGGCAGATCGTTTCCCGGTTGCAGCGGTTCCGCGGACATATGGCCTATATTGCCCCGATTGGTTGAACGGAACGTTAACGTAGCCGCAACGACTCACTCCGGATGGTCGGCCTGCTCCAGGCGTGCGGCGCGCTCGGCGAGCCTGGCCTCCCGCTGACGGATCTTCTCCTCGCGCTCGCGGGCCTTCTCCGCCTCCTTCAGCACCCGCTCGCGCTCCTTCAGTTCTCGTACCCTGGCCTTCTCCGCGTCACGCAGCTCACGCTGGCGCAGCTTCTCCGCTTCCTTGAGCTCCTTCTCGCGCGCCTTCTCGAAGTCGCGCAGCTCCTTGTCGCTGACGCGCGGCTTGGCGGCGGCGGCCTGGTTGCGGGTGGCCACGGAGATGACCGGGCTCGGGTTCAGCCCGGTCAGGCCGTTCCAGGCCAGGTTCACCAGGTGCGCGGCGACCTCCTCGCGGCCCGGCTTGCGCACGTCCAGCCACCATTGGCCGGTCAGCGCGACCATGCCGACCAGCATCTGGGCGTACATCGGGGCGAGCTTGGGGTCGTAGCCGCGCTCCACGAACTCGTCGGCCAGGACGTCCTCGACCTGGCTGGCGATCTCGCTGATCAGGCTCGCGAACGTGCCCGTGCCCGAGGCCGCGTGCGAGTCGCGCACCAGGATGCGAAAGCCCTCGCTGCTCTCCTCGATGTACTGCAGCAGGGCCAGGGCGGCCCGCTCCAGCTTGATGAGGGAGTGGGAGGCGGCGAGGGCCGAGGTGATCATGCCGAGCAGCTTCTGCATCTCGCGGTCGACGACGACCGCGTAGACGCCTTCCTTGCCGCCGAAATGCTCGTACACCACAGGCTTCGACACCTGCGCGGTGGCGGCTATCTCCTCTATGGAGGTCCCGTCGAACCCCTTCTCGGCGAACAGCGTGCGGCTGATCAGGATCAGCTGCTCTCTGCGCTCTCTACCGGACATGCGCCTGCGAGATCGGGGTTCGGTCACGGGTTCCATAATGACGGCCACGGACGAATGGCCGTTCATCGGCTGATTCTCGTCAGGCAATGCGCTTCGCCGCCAGGCGTTCTGGCGTCGGCCAGCGCACGTCGTACACCCAGCCCGCCCGTTCGAACAGGCGGATCAGGCCGGCGCTGAGGTCGATCTGGCCCTTGAGCGCGCCGTGCCGGGCGCAGGTGGGGTCGGAGTGGTGCAGGTTGTGCCAGGACTCGCCGAACGACGGGATGGCCAGCCACCAGACGTTGCGCGACTTGTCGCGCGTCTGGAAGGACTCCTCGCCGAAGACGTGGCAGATCGAGTTGATCGACCAGGTCACGTGGTGCAGCAGGCCGATGCGGATCAGCGAGCCCCAGAACAGCGCGGTCAGGCCGCCCTGCCAGGACCAGGTCAGCAGCAGGCCGAGCACGCCGGGCAGCAGGACCGAGACGAGGGCCAGCGTGGGGAACCACTTGTGCAGCTTCTGGATGTCCTCGTCCTTGCACAGGTCGGGGGCGTACTTCTCGCGGTTGGTGCGCTCGCTCTCGAACAGCCAGCCCATGTGGGCGTACAGCAGGCCCTTGGACATCGACTTGAAGCCGGGGCCGAAGCGCCACGGCGAGTGCGGGTCGCCCTCCTTGTCGGAGAACTTGTGGTGCTTGCGGTGCGTGGCCACCCAGTCCAGCACGGACATCTCCAGCGACAGGCTGCCCGCGATGCCCATCGCGATCTTCAGCGGCCGCTTGGCCTTGAACGAGCCGTGCGTGAAGTAGCGGTGGAGCCCGACGGTGACGCCGAGCCCGGAGACGACGTAGAAGACGAAGGCGATGACGATGTCCGTCCAGCCGAGTCCCCATCCCCACGCCAGGGGAACCGCCGCCGCGATCGCGATCAGGGGCAGACCCACCACGAGTCCGAACGTGACGAGCTCTGCCTTGGATTTCGGGTCGGGTTCGAAGTCGGGCTTCGGCGTGGGGGAGGAACGCTCGGCGAGAACGGTCATGGGCTACCTCCAACGACATGTATGAGGACGAATGTCCGGGCTACGCCACCGTAACCTACGCCATCGTAAGTAAGGAAGCCCTAAGCTGTGGATGTCACATTGCTGACGGCCGGTCCGTCGAGGTGAGTGGGTTTCCTACCTTGCGGCTTTTGGGGTGCTCTGTTATGCGCGCAGCGCGCCGACTACCCGTCCATGGCCCTGGTATTCGCGGACACTGGAGATGTGCGAGAGAATTGAGGGCGCATACGCCCGTGCGGGCTCGGTATCGTAGGGGCTGTGTGTCGGACGCCACGGTGTCCGGTCCATCCCGGATCGTCTAATCGGCAGGACAAGTGGTTTTGGTCCACTTTGTAGGGGTTCGAGTCCTCTTCCGGGAGCCTTGAGTGTCATCCCAGCGGCTCCCCGCGCGAGAGAGTTCCGAAGCGGGCAGGTATCCTCACGGTGTCGGGGGGGTTGCGGTGCGGTAGCCGCGCCGACGACCCTGATCCGTCCAGTCACAGGGAGCCTCAGTCCGTGAGTGTGCCGCGCCCGGCAGCCGTCATCGTCCTCGCCGCGGGCGAGGGCACCCGGATGAAGAGCCAGACCCCGAAAGTCCTGCACGAGCTGTGCGGCCGCGCGCTGGTCGACCACATGCTCGCCGCCGCCCGCGACCTCGGTCCCGAGCGGCTCATCGTCGTCATCGGCCACGCGCTCGAACAGGTCGGCGGCCATCTGGCCGCCACCAGCCCCGACGCGCGCGCCGTCGTCCAGCGTGAGCAGCGCGGCACCGGCCACGCCGTCCGCACCGTGCTCGAAGAGGTCGGCACGATCGCCGGCACGATCCTGGTCACCTACGGCGACGTGCCGCTGCTGCGCGCCCAGACCCTCGCCACCCTGCTCGACAAGCACGCCGCCGACGGCAACGCGGTCACCGTGCTGACGGCCCAGGTGCCCGACCCGACCGGCTACGGCCGGATCATCCGCGACCCCTCCGGCGCCGTGCTGGAGATCGTCGAGGAGAAGGACGCCGACGACGAGCAGCGCGCGATCAAGGAGATGAACTCCGGCATCTACGCCTTCGACGGCCTGCTGCTCGCCGACGCCGTCAAGCGCGTGTCCACCGACAACGCCCAGGGCGAGGAGTACCTCACCGACGTCCTCGGCATCCTGCGCGGCGACGGCCACCGGGTCGGCGCCTGCGTGGCCGCCGACCACGTCGAGGTCGAGGGCGTCAACGACCGCGTCCAGCTCGCCTTCGCCCGCAAGGTGCTCAACCGGCGGCTGCTGGAGGAGCACATGCGCGCCGGCGTCACCGTCATCGACCCGGCCGCCACGTGGGTCGACGTGGGCGTCGAGATCGAGCCCGACGCCGTCATCCACCCCGGCACCCAGCTCCACGGCCGCACGGTCGTCGGCGCCGGCGCCGAGATCGGCCCGGCCACCACGCTGACCGACACCCGCGTCGGCGAGCGCGCCGTCGTGCGCAACGCGGTCTGCGACAACGCGGAGATCGGCCCGGAGGCCAACGTCGGCCCCTACGCCTACCTGCGCCCCGGCACCGTGCTCAGCCGCAGGTCGAAGGCGGGCACGTTCGTCGAGATGAAGAACACCAAGGTCGGCGAGCGCTCCAAGGTCCCCCACCTCACCTACGCCGGCGACGCCACCATCGGGGAAGACGTCAACATCGGCGCCTCCACCGTCTTCGTCAACTACGACGGGGTCGACAAACACCACACCACCGTGGGCGACGGCGCGTTCGTCGGCTGCGACACCATGCTCATCGCTCCCGTGACGATCGGCGACGGCGCCAACACCGCGGCCGGATCCGTGATCGTCAACGACGTACCCCCAGGGGCGATGGGCGTGGCCAGGGCGCGACAGCGCAACATCGAGAAATGGGTCTTGCGCAAGCGCGCGGGCACGAAGTCGGCCGCCGCCGCCGAACGGGCGCTGGCCGAGCGAGCACAGCAGGAGAACGAACAGTGACCAGCATCAAACAGCCGGGCGAGAAGAACCTCATGCTCTTCTCCGGCCGGGCCTATCCAGAGCTGGCCGAAGAGGTTGCCGAGCACGTCGGCGTCTCGCTCACCCCCACCAAACTGATCGACTTCGCCAACGGCGAGATCTACGCCCGCTACCTTGAGTCCGTTCGCGGCTGCGACGCGTTCGTGATCCAGAGCCACACCGGTCCCATCAACAAGTGGATCATGGAACAGCTCATCATGGTCGACGCGCTCAAGCGGGCCTCCGCCAAGCGCATCACCGTGGTCATGCCGTTCTTCGGCTACGCCCGCCAGGACAAGAAGGGCCGCGGTCGCGAGCCCATCACGGCCCGGCTGATGGCCGACCTGTTCAAGACCGCGGGCGCCGACCGGCTCATGTCGATCGACCTGCACACCTCGCAGATCCAGGGCTTCTTCGACGGACCCGTCGATCACCTGTTCGCGATGCCGGTCCTGGAGAGCTACCTGAAGAACAAGCTCGACCTGGCGAACACGACCGTCGTCTCGCCCGACACCGGCCGCGTCCGCCTGTCCGAGCGCTGGGCCGACACCCTCGGCACGCCCCTGGCCTTCATCCACAAGCGCCGCGACCTCGACGTGGCCAACTCCGTGAAGGTCAGCGAGGTCGTCGGCAAGGTCAGCGGCCGCACCTGCGTGCTGATCGACGACATGATCGACACCGCCGGCACGATCTGCAAGGCCGCCGACGCCCTCTACGAGCAGGGCGCCACCAACGTGATCGTCGCCGCCACCCACGCGGTCTTCTCCGACCCCGCCGTCGACCGGCTGAAGAACTCCCGCATCTCCGAGGTCATCGTGACCAACACGCTGCCGCTGTCGGAGACCAAGAGGTTCGACAAACTGACCGTGCTCTCGATCGCCCCGCTGATCGCCCGCGCCGTCACCGAGGTCTTCACCGACGGCTCCGTCACGAGCCTGTTCGAGGGCGACACCTGAGCGAGTAAGCTGTACGGGTTGCGCTCGTAACGCCTTCCGCTAGGGCGGGTGAGGGGGAGCGCGCCACAATCCGATCTCTGCATCCCTAGGAGATGTCATGTCTGAAGTACGTATCGCCGCCGAGTCGCGCACGGTGTTCGGCAAGGGCGCCGCCCGCAAGATCCGCCGCGCCGACAAGGTGCCCGCCGTCCTCTACGGGCACGGCATCGACCCCAAGCACCTGACCCTGCCCGGTCACGAGGTGCTGCTCGCCCTCCGCACGCCCAACGTGCTGATCCGCCTCCAGGGTGAGGGCGTCGACGAGCTGGCCCTGCCCAAGGGCGTGCAGCGCGACCCGATCAAGGGCTTCGTCGAGCACGTCGACCTGCTCCTGGTCAAGCGCGGCGAGAAGGTCACCGTCGAGATCCCGGTCACCACCACCGGCGACGTCAACTCCGAGGGCCTGCTCGACCAGCAGCTCGTCTCGGTGGCCGTCGAGGCCGAGGCCACCCACATCCCCACCGGCGTCGAGGTCGACGTCGAGGGCATGGAGGTCGGCACCGTGATCACCGCCGCGCAGCTCAAGCTGCCGTCGGGCGCCACGCTGGCCGCCGACCCCGAGGTCGTGGTCCTCCACGTCATCGCCAAGCCGACCGAGGAGCCCGCCGCCGAGGCCGCGGAGGCCGTCGAGGGCGAGACCGCCGAGGCCGAGGGCGAGGGCGAGTCCGCCGAGGCCGCCGCCGAGTAAGCACGTCCCGCGAACGGGGGTGGCGCGAGGCCGCCCCCGTTCCGCTGCAAGGGGAGCACATGGACCGCTGGCTGATCGTCGGACTGGGCAACCCGGGGCCCGAATACGCGGGTAACAGGCACAACGCGGGCTTCATGGTGCTCGACGAGCTGGCCGCGCGGGCCGGCGGGCGCTTCAAGGCGCACAAGAGCAGGTCCGAGGTGCTGGAGACGCGGGCCGCTGTGCTGGCCAAGCCCCTGACGTACATGAACCTGTCGGGCGGGCCGGTCAAGGCGCTCGCCGACTTCTACAAGATCGGCCCTGACCGGCTGATCGTCGTCCACGACGAGCTCGACGTCCCCTACGGCGCGTTGCGCGCCAAGCTCGGTGGCGGCGACAACGGCCACAACGGGCTCAAGTCCATCACCAAGGTCCTCGGCACCCGCGACTACCTGAGGGTACGCTTCGGCATCGGCCGGCCGCCCGGCCGCATGGACCCGGCCACCTTCGTGCTCAGAGACTTCGCCACCGTCGAGCGCAAGGATCTGCCCTTCCTCGTCGACCGGGGCGCCGACGTCGTCGAGTCGCTCATGGCCCGCGGCCTGGAAGCCACCCAGAACGACTTCCACCGGGCTGATCTGCACATCTCCGGCCCTCCACGCTGATCGCCGCATAGCACCGTTCACCGCCTGTCGCCGCGCACACGCGGCTACCATCTGTGACTGTCCGTACGGGAACGGGCACGCAGGGGCGCGTCACCGCCCTGAGCAGCGGCGGGAGCGGGGGAAGACGGCATTTGGCGACCGAGGCCGCCTCACGGAGTGAGGCAGGAGAGCCCGTGAAGACCGGCGAGGCCCTCTCGTGGCGGGTCAGCCCGGTGACTCCGGCGTGGATGCGTTCTTACCGGTTCCGTGCCGTCGTGGGCGATCTGTGCGGAGCGGGCATCGGGTCCGCCGCCGCCTTCTGCGGCAGGTTCGGCGGGTTCACCCCGTACGTGCTGCCGTACCTGCTGGTCAGCGTGGCGTTGCCGTGGGTGTGGGTCTGCGCGGTCGCCCTCAACCGGGCCTACGAGCCCCGCATGATCGGCGTCGGCTCCGAGGAGTTCCGCCGCGTCGTGCACGCCGGCGTGGCCTTGACCGCGGCCACCGCGATCGGCTCGTACGTGACCAAGACCGACGTCGCCCGCGGTTACGTCGTGCTCGCGCTGCCCCTGGTCACGCTGCTCACCCTGGTCGCCCGCTACCTGCTGCGGCGCTCGCTCAACCGGCGCAGGGCGGCCGGGGCCTGCATGCGCCGGGTGGTCGCGGTCGGCCACCCGGCCTCGATCGCCGAGCTGGTCCACCTCTTCCGCAGGGAACGCCACCACGGCATGGACGTCGTGGCCGCCTGCCTGCCCTACGGCGAGCCGCCCGGGGTGCTGACCGAGGTGCCCGTCGCGGGCGACTTCGGCGACGTGCCGCTGGTCGTCGACCAGGTGCGCGCCGACACCGTGGCGGTGCTGGCCTGCCCCGAGATGGACGGCGACGCGCTGCGCCGGCTGGCCTGGCGGCTGGAGCGCACCCACACCGAGCTGGTGGTCGCCCCCGCCCTGATGGACGTCGCCGGCCCCCGCACGATGATCCGGCCGGCCGCCGGGCTGCCGTTGCTGCACGTCGAGCACCCCGAACTCACCGGCGCCCGGCAACTGGTCAAGAACGTCTTCGACCGCGTCGTCGCCGCCGCGCTGCTGGTGCTGCTGTCGCCGTTGCTGGCGGCCCTGGCCGTGGCCGTCCGCGGCACGAGCCCGGGGCCCGCGCTGTTCCGGCAGGTCAGGGTGGGCAAGGGTGGCAGGCCGTTCACGATTCTGAAGTTCCGTACCATGCGGCGCGGCTCGGAGCAGCAGAAGATCACCCTGGTCAGCGACCACGACGGGGTGCTGTTCAAGATCCGCAACGATCCGCGGGTGACCCCGCTCGGCACGCTGATGCGCCGCCACTCCCTCGACGAGCTGCCCCAGCTCATCAACGTGCTTCTCGGACACATGTCGCTGGTCGGCCCCCGCCCGCCGCTTCCGGAGGAGGTGGCGCGCTACGGTGACGACGTGCGCAGAAGGCTTCTGGTGCGCCCGGGGCTGACCGGGCTGTGGCAAGTGAGCGGGCGATCTGACCTGTCGTGGGAGGAATCCGTCCGTCTCGACCTGCGTTACGTGGAGAACTGGTCCCTCACGCTGGACCTCCAGATCCTGTGGAAGACTTGGTCGGCCGTCGCCCGCGGGCAAGGAGCATATTGATGACGATTCGCGACGACCACGCCGTAGCCGGCGACCTGGCGACAGAGGCGGGTGAGAGGCTGCTGCGGGTCCGCGAGCGCACCGGGTTCGGCGACTCCGCCGCACTGCGCGCGGAGGGCGACCGGGCCGCGCACGTGTTCCTCATGGAGGCGCTGGCGCGGTTGCGTCCCAGTGACAGTGTCCTGTCCGAGGAGGCCACCCGCGAGGAGCGGCTCGACCCGCGCAGGCTGAGCGCCGAGCGCGTGTGGATCGTCGATCCCCTCGACGGCACGCGCGAGTTCGCCGAGGAGGGCCGGAGCGACTGGGCGGTGCACGTCGCGCTGTGGGAGCGCGGCAAGCTGACCGCGGGGGCCGTGGCGCTGCCCGCGCAGGGCCGTACGCTGACGACCGCCGAGCCGCCCGCGCTGCCGGAGTTCGAGAAGGGGCGCTTCCGCATCGCGGTGAGCCGTACGCGGCCGCCGGAGTTCGTCCAGAAGCTGGCCTTCCTGCTGGGGGCCGACCTGGTGCCGATCGGCTCGGCGGGGGCGAAGATCTCCGCGGTGCTCACCGGCGAGGTCGAGGCGTACGTGCACGCCGGCGGCCAGTACGAGTGGGACTCCGCGGCCCCCGTCGCCGTAGCGCAGGCCGCCGGGGCGTTCGCCAGCCGCGTCGACGGTTCGGAGCTGACCTACAACCAAGCCGACCCGTCACTACCGGATATCCTGGTTTCCCTACCGGAGCTGGCGACATCCCTGCTCGCCGGAATTCGGGACCTGCATCGCTAACCGCCGGAGGAAGCGCCCATGCTCCAGCGCGACTACACGACGTCGCAGCTCGACGTACTAGAGGCCGAGGCCATTCACATCATGCGCGAGGTGGCGGCGGAGTTCGAGCGGCCGTGTCTGCTCTTCTCCGGCGGCAAGGACTCGATCGTCATGCTCCGCATCGCGGAGAAGGCGTTCTGGCCCGCGGCCATCCCCTTCCCGCTGATGCACGTCGACACCGGGCACAACTTCGACGAGGTCATCGAGTTCCGTGACCGCCGTTCCGAGGAGCTGGGCGCGCGCCTGATCGTGGCCAGCGTGCAGGAGTCGATCGACAGCGGCCGGGTGGTGGAGGAGACCGGGCGGCGCGCCTCGCGCAACCGCCTGCAGACCACCACGCTGCTCGACGCGATCGAGGAGCACGAGTTCGACGCCGTGTTCGGCGGAGCCAGGCGCGACGAGGAGAAGGCCCGCGCCAAGGAGCGCGTGTTCTCCTTCCGCGACGACTTCGGCCAGTGGGACCCGAAGAACCAGCGCCCCGAGCTGTGGAACCTCTACAACTCCCGCATCCGCAAGGGCGAGCACATCCGGGTCTTCCCGCTGTCCAACTGGACCGAGCTCGACATCTGGGACTACATCCGGCGCGAGGGCATCGAGATCCCCTCGATCTACTTCTCGCACACCCGCAAGGTGTTCGAGCGCGACGGCATGCTGCTGCCCGACTCCGACGTCGTGTCGCGCGGCGACGACGAGCCGCTGTTCGAGGCCGTCGTGCGCTACCGCACGGTCGGCGACATGACCTGCACCGGCGCCGTGCAGTCCAAGGCCGCCACGGTCGAGGAGATCATCGAGGAGATCGCGGCCACCCGGATCACCGAGCGCGGGGCCACCAGGGCCGACGACCGCTCGTCCGAGGCCGCCATGGAGGACCGCAAGCGAGAGGGCTACTTCTGATGGACATTCTTCGCTTTGCCACTGCGGGAAGCGTCGACGACGGCAAGTCCACCCTCATCGGACGGTTGCTCTTCGACTCCAAGGCCATCTTCGAGGACCAGCTCGAAGCGGTCGAGCGCACCTCCCGCGACCGCGGCACCGAGTACACCGACCTGTCGCTGCTGACCGACGGCCTGCGGGCCGAGCGCGAGCAGGGCATCACGATCGACGTGGCCTACCGCTACTTCGCCACGCCCAAGCGCAAGTTCATCATCGCCGACACGCCCGGCCACATCCAGTACACCAGGAACATGGTCACCGGGGCCTCCACGGCCGACCTGGCGATCATCCTCATCGACGCGCGCAAGGGCGTGCTGGAGCAGTCGCGCCGGCACGCGTTCCTGACCTCGCTGCTGCGGGTGCCGCACCTGGTGCTGGCCGTGAACAAAATGGACCTGGTCGACTACTCGCAGGAGCGGTTCGAGGAGATCCGGGAGGAGTTCACCTCCTTCGCCTCCAAGCTCAACGTGACCGACCTGACGTTCATCCCGATCTCCGCGCTCAACGGCGACAACGTCGTCTCGCGCTCGGAGAACATGCCCTGGTACCTCGGCACCTCCCTGCTGCACCACCTGGAGAACGTGCACATCGCCTCCGACCGCAACCTGGTCGACGTGCGCTTCCCCGTCCAGTACGTGATCCGTCCGCAGAAGGCCACCGACCACGCCTTCCACGACTACCGCGGCTACGCGGGCCAGGTCGCGGGCGGGGTGCTCAAGCCGGGCGACGAGGTCACGCACCTGCCGTCCGGGCTGACCACGCGCATCGCCTCGATCGACACGTTCGACGGGCCGGTGGAGGAGGCGTTCCCGCCCATGTCGGTCACGCTGCGCTTCGAGGACGACCTCGACATCTCGCGTGGCGACATGATCGCCAGGCCCAACAACCAGCCGCACGCGGCCCAGGAGCTGGAGGCCATGGTCTGCTGGATGGCCGACGGCCTCAAGCTGGCCCCGCGCACCAAGCTGACGATCAAGCACACCACCCGTACGGCGCGGGCGCTGGTGCGCGACCTGCACTACCGGCTCGACGTCAACACCCTGCACCGCGACGAGGAGGCCACCGCGCTCGGCCTCAACGAGATCGGCCGGGTGTCGCTGCGGGTCACCCAGCCGCTGTTCGTCGACGACTACGCCCGCAACCGCCTGACCGGCGGCTTCATCCTCGTGGACGAGGCCACCAACGGCACGGTCGGCGCCGGGATGATCATCGACGCCAGCTGAACCCGTTCTCGGACGGCCCGGCGACACTCCGCCTGGCCGTCCGCCTTCTCGGTAGATCTTTGCGGGGTTTCCTGACCATCTGATTACCCTCCGCGCTAGGGTCGTCGCGTTCCGTATCGGCGACGTGAAGGCCCTCCCCCTGTGACCGACCGCGCATCCGCCACCCGAGTGATCTTCCTCGGGGGCCTCGGCCGTAGTGGCACGACTCTGCTGGAGCGGCTGCTCGCGGAGCTGCCCGACGTGGTGGCGCTCGGCGAGGTCGTCCACCTGTGGTCGAGGGGGGTGCTGGCCGGGGAGCCGTGCGGTTGCGGCGCGGCCTTCGCCGCCTGCGACTTCTGGCGGCAGGTGGGCAGGACGGCGTTCGGCGGATGGCGGCCGTCGCTGGCCGAGCGCATGCTCACGTTGCGGCAGCGGGTCGACCGCACCCACCGGATGGGGCGCATCGCCCATCCCGACCTGGCCGAGTACGCGCGGGCCTACCGGCGGATCTACGAGGCGACCGGCGCGCCCGCCGTGATCGACTCCAGCAAGCACGCCTCGCTCGCCCACTGCCTGGTCGCGGCCGGGATGGACGTACGCGTCGTGCACGTCGTCCGGGACCCGCGGGCGGTGGCCCACTCCTGGCGCAGGATCGTCGAGCGGCCCGAGGACGGGCGTCCCATGACCCGCTGGGGGCCGCTGCGCACGGCACTCCACTGGACGGCCCAGAACGCCGGCCTTGAGCTCCTCGCCCGCCAGGGGGCTTTGGTGACCCGGGTGCGCTACGAAGACCTGGTCGCCGCCCCGGAGCCCACGCTGACCGCGCTGGCGGGCTTCCTCGGGCTCGACGTCCCCGGGCTGCCGTTCCTGGAGGGCACGACGGCGCGGCTCGGGCCCGCGCACACCGCGTCCGGCAACCCGATGCGCTTCCAGGTGGGCGGGGTTCGGCTGCGGTGCGACGACTCGTGGCGTTCGGGGCTGCCGGTCCGCGACCGGCGGCTGGTCACCGCGCTCACCTGGCCGCTGCGCGTCCGGTACGGCTACCGGGAGGTGGCCGCATGACGGTCCTGCCGTCCGTCCTGCCGTCCGTGGGCGTGGTGATCCCGACCTGCGGCGACCGGCCCGCGCTGCTGCGTGGGGCCGTGGCGGGCGTGCTGGCCCAGGAGTATCCGGGGCGGCTCGCCGTGGTCGTGGTCGCCGACGGGGCGCCCGGTCGCCGCGATCCGCTGCCGGCGCTGGGCGTGCCCGTCCTGGCGAACAGCCGTACCCCTGGGCTTCCGGGGGCGCGCAACACCGGCATCGCGGCGCTCGACACCGACCTCGTCGCCTTCTGCGACGACGACGACCTCTGGCTGCCGGGCAAGCTCGCCGCCCAGGCGCGGGCGCTGGCCGCCGCCGGTGGCGAGTTCGCGAGCTGCGCCATCGAGGTCGAGCACGGGCGGCGCCGGGTGACCAGGCTCGCGGGCACGGACACGGTCACCGTGGCCGATCTCGTACGGTCGCGCATGGTGATGGTCCACTCCTCGACGTTCCTGTTCCGCCGCGGGGCCCTGTGGGCCGACGAGAGCGCCCCCGGCGGCCAGAACGAGGACTGGGACCTGGCCCTGCGCGCGGCCCGGCGGCGGCCGATCACGCACGTCGACCGGCCGCTCGTCCGCGTGCGGTGGGGCGGCGCCTCCCACTACGCGGCCCGCTGGGCGGACCGGATCGCGGGGCTCGACTGGATGCTCGCCCGCCACCCCGAGCTGGCCGCCGACCGGCGCGGCGCGGCGCGCGTCTACGGCCAGCTCGCCTTCGCCCACGCGGCACTCGGGCGGCGGCGCGCGGCGGTCCGCTGGGCGCTGCGGACGTTCGGGGCGCGGCCGGGTGAGCCGCGCGCCCCGATCGCGCTCGCCGTGGCCGCGGGGCTCGTCCCGGCCGCGACCGTGCTCGGGCTGCTGCACGGGCGGGGGCGCGGCATATGACCCCGCCGAGAACCCGCACCCCGGCCGTCCCCGCCCAACGCCCCCCAACCCCGAAACCCACCCCCACCCACCCCTCCACCCCCGACACGGCGGCGGCCAGGACCCACGCTCCCGAACCCGCGCGGCCCCACGCCTCCGAGACGGCGGCGGCCAGGACCCACGCCTCCGAAGCCGCGTCCGCGCGGAGCCGGGGGCCCGAGGCCGGTGTCGGCAGGGCCCGGCGTTCCGGTTCCGTGGTCACCCGGCCTTCCGGGGGCCCGGCCGGTCGCGGGGCGGCCGCTGTCAGGGAACGGGTGCAGGTCGGCGGGGTCGGCGTGGACGTCGTCTCCGAGGCCGACGTCGTGCGCTGGGTGGCCGCGGAGGCGGCGGCCGGCCGGGGCGGACGCATCGTGACGCCCAACGTCGACATCTGCCGGGCCGTCGCCCGCGACCCCGCCCTCCAGGAGCTCGTGCGCTCGGCCGACATCGTGGTGGCCGACGGGATGCCGCTGGTGTGGGCGGCCAGGCTGCTCGGCACCCCGCTGCCCGAGCGCGTCACCGGGGCCGACCTGATCTGGTCGCTCAGCGAGGTGGCCGCGGCCCGGAGCTGGCCGGTCTACCTGCTCGGCGGGCCGCCGGGGGTGGCCGAGCTGGCCGCCGACGAGCTCAGGAGCTGCCGTCCCGGGCTGAAGGTGGCGGGGGTGCACGCACCGCCGTACCGCTTCGACGACACGGCCGAGGGGAGGGAGCGGGTGCGGCGCAGGGTGGTCGCGGCGCGTCCCCGCCTGGTGTTCGTCGGGCTGGGCTTCCCCCGGCAGGACCTGCTCATCGCGGAGCTGCGCGAGGAGCTGCCCGAGGCGTGGTTCGTGGGCTGCGGGGCGGCCATCGCCTTCGCCGCCGGGACGGTCCAGCGGGCGCCGCACTGGATGCGCCGGGCCGGGCTGGAGTGGGCGTTCCGGCTGATGAGCGAGCCCGGACGGCTGGCGCGGCGCTACCTCGTGGACGACCTCCCCTTCGCGGTACGCCTGCTCGCCGGCTGCCTGCTGACCAGGCTCAGGCGGTGAGCGCCCGGACGCGGGCCGCCTCCTGCGGGGTGAGCCCGCGGGCCGCCGTGGCCACGGCGTGACGGGAGTCCATCGGGCGGAAGGCCGTACGCGACAGGCCCGACCAGGCGAAGGCCGCCGACCGGCGGGACGGCATGGTGCAGGCCCGGACGATCCGGCGTTCGGCGGACGGCGTCCAGGGCAGCCCCGCGTGGGCGTACAGGGCCTTGAAGCCGGTGACCGGGTCTTCGGCCAGGGACTCGTACGAGGTGACCAGGACACCGGGCGTGGCGGCCAGCACCGACCGGGCGGCCCGCCACAGGGCGGCGGTCGTGGCCAGGTCGTCGGCGCAGCCGAGCAGCGGACGCAGGTCCAGCAGCCCGGGATGGTCGCGGACGAGGAGCGGCTGGCCCAGCAGGTCGCGGACGTCGAACCGCCAGCCGAGCCGCCGCCAGCTCGCCGCGAACGACACCGGATCGCGCACCAGGACGATCACCGCGCAGCCTAGCCGCCGGGCGAACCACCCGGCCGACAACACCGCGAACGGGTCGTCCAGCAGCGCCCGGCGCCCGGTCAGGCGGCCGAACGCGAACGCCGTGCCGTACCGCGCCAGGCGGGCCAGGTCGTAGGGGGAGTGGTTGGCGCGCAGCTCGGGCAGCCAGTGGTAGCGCAGGGCGACCGTGTCGCGGAAGGCGGGCAGGAAGTCGGCGGCGTTGTCGTCGCAGATGTACTGGAACCTGTGAGTGACCTCGGCCCGCAGCACGCCGGGGCAGCGGCCGGGCGGGTGCTGCGGGTTGAGCGGCTCGTTGACGTAGACCAGGCCGCCCCCGGCAGTGAGCATCTTGCCGGCCCAGCTCGTGCCGCTCCTCGGCAGGCCGGTGACCAGGACGGGCGCGTTCACGCGGCCGTCGCCCAGGTGCGCGGGCGCAGGGCGGGCAGGGTGTGGCGGCCGAACGGGCGCAGGCCGTAGCGGTGGTGGAGCTGCCACAAAGGGAGCAGGTTCTTCACGATCACCCCGCCCGACCAGCCGACGACCGCGCCGAACGCGCCGTGGGAGGGGATCAGGACCAGGTCGAGCGTGACCGTGCAGGTGATCGCGGCCAGGAGGTTGAGCAGGCTGGTCAGGGTGTGGCCGGCGGCGGTCAGGACGACGTCGACCATGCCGCAGGCGGTCGCCACCAGCATCGTCCCGGCCAGGACGAGGGCGATGGGGGCGGCGGCGCCGTACGCGGGGCCGAAGACGCGCAGCAGCCACGGCGCGAGGACGGCGTAGCCCAGCCACACCGGCCAGGTCAGCAGCACCAGCCAGATCGTGGTGGCCTGGTACAGCTCGCGCGCCCGGCCCAGCTCGCCGTCGGCCAGCGCCCGGACCAGCCGCTCCTGTACGGCCTGCGCCAGCCCCTGGTTGGCGAGCTGCCCGACGACCCGGAACCGGGTGGCGGCCGTGTAGACGGCGGCCTGGGCCGGCCCGCCCAGCCAGGCGACGACCACGATGTCCAGCCGCTGGAACACGGCCTGGATGGCCCCGGCGACGGACCTCGGCGCGGTGTACCGCCACAGGTCGCGCCCGGTCCCCGGCAGGTACGGCGTGCGCGGCGCCCGTCCGCGCAGACCGGCGAGGGCCAGGACGAGCAGCGGCAGGAAGGGCAGCGCCCAGGCCGCCGGCAGCCATTGCGGCGCGTGCGCGAGAGCCGCCCAGGTGACGAGCACGAGCTGCGCGGCGGGCAGCAGCACGCCGTCCAGCAGCACGGTGGGCCGCATCGAGCCGAACCCGCGGGTGGCGGCCAGGGCGACGTCGCCGAGCACGATGACCGGCAGGGCCCAGGCCAGCAGCCCGATGCGCGGTTCCAGCAGCACGCCGGCCGCGCAGGCGGCGAGCCCGCACGGCACCAGGGCCGCCCGGAAATATCCAGAAATACCGCGATAGTCGTACGTCTTGGCTCGCGCGATGAAGTACACCAGCCCGTTGCCGGCGTCCAGCTTGGCGATGCCGGCCGCCATCAGGGCCAGGGCCGTCACGCTGAAGAACGCCCCGGCCTGCGCAGGGCTGAACGCCCTGGTCACCACCACGGCCACCAGGAACTGCGCCAGCGCGCTGACCCCGGCCCCGGTCAGCCCGGCGATCCCGCGCCGGACCATCACCGGCGCCACGACGGCTCACCGCCCAGCCAGCGCGCCAGCCGCGCGTCGTAGGGCTCGAAATGGTCCCTGAGCGCCTGCTCCAGCACGCGGGGCACCGGCCGGGGCAGCGGCCTGCCGTTGTGCCGCTCGAAGGCCGGATAGCCCAGGTGCGGCACCGTCAGGAACTCCAGGACGCGGTCGTAGGCGGTCTCGGGCTCGGCGAAGAACCGGTGGCTGTCGAGCACCAGGAGACGGTCGCGGCCGAAGAGCGGTTCGAGGCGGTCGAGCTGGTCGGCGTATCGGCCGCGGGCCACGTACGCGTGGTGGCGGTGGGAGTGGTGCTCGGCGAACGGCGACACGCGCAGGCTCTCCTCCGCCCCGGCCAGCCGCTCGGCCTCCAGCTCCAGGGCGGACTCGAAGTGCGACTCGGACTCGAAGCCCCTGGCCAGCTCGTGGGCGTGGGCGGAGGAGGCCCGCGCGACCGGGTCGCGGACCAGGACGATCAGCTTGACCCCGGGCAGGTCGGCGGCGATCCGCTCCCCGGCCAGCGGATGGAACAGGTAGTAGGGGGACGACTCGAACGCGTGGGCCCGGCCGCCGTACCGGTGGGCGAGCAGCGCCGCGCCCGCCCGCAGCGGGAAGTGCGCCTGGTACCAGGCCATCGGCCGGTCGTAGCCGACGTCGAAGTAGTGGACGCCCTTGTGCAGGACGGGCTTGAGCAGCAGCGGGTGCTGGGCCAGCGCCCGGTAGAGCGAGGTCGTGCCGCACCGCTGCGCCCCCACGATGAGGAACGACGGCAACACCCGCGCGCTGGACGTGAACCGGCCCGCCAGGCGCGAGATGGACAGGACCGGCCGCTTCATCGTCCTCATGGCAGCAGCTCCTCGTGGTCGACGGCCGGGTTGAGCCAGGTCTCGGGCGGCCCGAGCGGGTGGTGGCCGTCGGCGGCGTGCCGGTCGGCCAGCGCGATGAGGTAGCGCAGCGCCGTGCGCTTGGCCTCCGCCGGCGACAGGCCGAGCGGGGCCAGCTCGCGGGCCGCCCTGGCCACGCAGGCGCGGGCCGCCGTGGGCGGGTCCATCCTGCGCAGCGCGCGCTGGAAGAAGTGGTGTACGGCGTCGAGGCCGTAGAGCACGCCGGTCTCGTATCGCTCCCAGTCCCAGACGAGCAGCCGGCCGTCGGCGGACGGGCAGATGTTCCACGGGGACAGGTCGCCGTGCCAGGCCGGCGAGGGGCCGCCGGTGGCGGCGATCTCCTTGACGGCGGCGTGCAGCAGGGACGGGGGCACCCGGCCGCGCCGTACGGGCAGCGGCGAGAGCGCCAGCACCGGCAGGCCGCGCCACTCGCCGTGGTGCAGCACGTCGGGCACGACGACGGTCTTCAGCGGCGCCCCGGCCAGGCCGCGCAGCGCGGCCGCCTCGCGGCCGACCAGCTCGCGGGCCAGCGGGCCGTCACCGACCTTCACGAACGCCAGCAGCCGCCCCCCGGTACGGGCCTCCAGCACGGGCTTGCGATTGGGCCGCAGCGCGGGACGCACGTGGAGTACGGTCTCCACGGGCGCGTCGAACACCTCGCCCAGGTAGGCCGCGATGGAGTCCTCGACCGGCACGGTGACCGCGCCCCCCACGTGCCACCAGCGCCGCGGGGCCAGCCGCCGGGGCAGCACCCGGTGCGGCAGCACCGAGTACGGCCGCGGCGACCCGGTGCCCGGATACAGCAGGCGCACGGTCTCGCGGAGGTATCCGAGCCGCGCGGAGGCGTCCTTCATGCGTTCCTCCACAGCAGGGCGAACGAGATGAGATAGAGGCTCAGCGGCGTCACCAGGCCGTCGTAGACGAACATGTAGAGCAGCACGAGACCCATCACCAGCACCCCGGCCAGCCCGATCGGGGAGCGGTCGGCCCAGTGGCGGCGGATGGCGCCGAGGAAGAAGGCCACGTAGAGGACGGCCCCGGTGAAGCCCTGGGTGATCAGCAGCAGCCAGAGCTGCCCGTCGCTGCCGAGCGGTGGGTGCCCGCAGGCCGCGCACCACTGGGTCTTGCCGGTGGTGATCGAGCGGTGGTTGCCGAGCGAGTTGCGGGTGTTGCCGTAGCCGATGACCGGCGAGTGACGGGCCGCGGCGACCGTGGCGGTCATGGTGAAGGCCCTGACGTCGTTGGAGTGCGGTTTGTCCAGCCGTTGGGCGAACACCGAGGCCAGCGGGCTGAGCGCGAACACCACCAGCCCGGCGGCCACCGCCCCGCACAGCGCGACCCTGGTACGGCCCGCCACCCGCACGATCAGGTACGCCACCGCCAGCCCCAGCCCGATCCACAGGCCGCGGTTGAGCGAGTACACGACGGGGACCGCGGCCAGCGCGATCACCAGGACCGCCAGCACCCGGCGTCCCCGCCCACCGTACGTCCACCACCCGACGACGAACCAGATCAGCAGCACCGACGCGTTGCTGCCCCACGCGTTGGCCCATTCGAAGGGCGCCTCCGGCCTGGGCGCGGAGTAGCCGAGCACCTTCTGGGTCTGGGCGGCCGTGGGATGGATGAGGTTCTGGACGAAGGAGTTCTCGCTGATCCAGCCGGGCAGCAGCATCTCCACCGGCGAGGTGAAGCCGAAGTGCGGGAAGACCATGCCGAGCAGGCCGCCGGCGACCGTCGTGAGGAACAGCACGCCGAGCCAGCGCACCAGGCGCAGTTGCGGCAGCTCGCGCTCGGTCAGGTTGCCCAGGTAGAGCACCATGACCAGGACGGACACGTACAGGGCCAGGCGCATGGCCCAGCCGATCAGGCGGCCGGAGCTGAACTCGCCGTACGTGCCGGGCGGCAGCTCGTCCAGCATCATCGCGCTCAGCAGGTAGCCGGCGAGCAGCAGCAGCCACAGGCCGAACCCGTGGGGCACCCGGACCGGCCGGCGCCGCCACAGGATCACGGCCATCGGCGCGGCCAGCACGATCACCGACAGACCGCCGAACCCCAGCGCCCACCAGACCGGGTAGCCGAGCAGGAGCGCCGCGATCGGCCAGGCTGGTCCTGTCACGTCTGCTTGCGTTGCCGGTGGTGGAACGACGGCATGGGCGTGGTCTCGGCCGCCAGGCTCACCTCCAGCTCGCCGGTGGCGACGAGCTTGCCGAGCGAGGTGTGGGTACGCGGCTCCAGCAGCGGGACGAACTCCGGCACCGCGTCGGTGGCCGTCACCACGCCGACGATCGGCACGTCGTGCCGCTCCAGATGGCGGGCGGCCGCCGTCACCTCGGGCGCGCTGACCCGGCCCAGCCCGACCAGCAGCAGCGCCGCGTCGGCCCTGGCCAGGTCGCGGACGTCGGAACCGTCGAGCACCGACAGCGGCGCGCTGATGGCCAGCGGCTCGGCCAGCGAGGAGGCGTAGAGGTCGGGGGGCAGCGACCGGATCAGCAGCCGCTGGCCCGGACAGGCCGCGACCACGGCGCAGGCCAGCTCGTGCAGCACGCCGTGCTCGCGGGAGGCCGACAGGTCGGTCAGCACGGGCAGCCCGGTCAGCCGCTCGACGTCGGCGGCCGTGCGCAGCCGGGTGTCGAGCCGGTCGCGGGTGTAGGCCGCCGCCGCGCCGAGCAGCAGGCCGGCCATCAGGCCGGTGCCGAGGAAGAGCGGCAGGCTGGGCGAGCTGGGCCGGGTCGGCGGCAGCGCCTCGCTGATGACCGAGCCGGGGGTCACCGCGATCGTGCGCAGCGCGTCGTACTTGAGCGTCAGGCTGGCGGCCTGCCGGTTGAGCACGCTCTGGCGCTGGGTGGCGATGGCGTGCTCGGCGCTGCCCTTGGGCAGCCGGCCGACCTCTTTGATGGCCGCGTCGAGGCCCGTGTCGACCTGCTTGAGCTTGGCCAGCACCGCCTGCTGCCGTTCGGCCATCGCGGCCTTCGCGCTCTCGCGCCTGTTGGCCAGGTACGCGTCGGCGTAGGCCCGGGACTGAGCGGCGGCGGCCACGGGGTCGGCGTCGGTCACGGAGATCCACAACACCGCGGAGTTGGGCGGCACGGAGACCTCGACCGGCCGGGGCGCGGTGATCCGCAGAGTCTGGGCGACCCGGGCCGAGACCACCGCCGACTGGGCGATCTGGGCCTCGGTGTCGAGGTTGAGCGGCTCCCGCTGCCGGTTGCTCACCTGGTTGCTCTGGTCCTGGCCGTCGACGGACGTGACCAGGACCTGGGTGATCGCGGTGTAGGCCGGCGGTGTGGCCCGCATCAGGGCGAGCCCGGCGGTGCCGCCGACCACCACGCAACCGACGAGGAGCAGCCAGCGCCTGCGCAGCAGCGAGAGGTGCTCGTCCAGGTCGGCGCCCGGCGGGCGGCGCGCCTGGAGATCCGGCGACGGGCTCATGGGGACGGTCTCCTGGAGGGGATGCGCGCTGTCGCGAGTGGGCAACGCTGCGTCACTTGCCGCAGTGTGCGCCCACTATAGGCCGGACGGATATTACCCAAGTCGAATACTGAAGATTTTTTCCGGTACGGCCGCCAAGATGCCCCCTTTTGAAAGGATATTTCGCAAAAAGCTGGGTGGATGGACAGGTGCCTTGAGCTGGGCAGACGAGCACACTGGCTGAAGTTCGAGGAATGGCATGGCAAGGTTCAGGTTTGACAGGCGGGGTCCGTCGACAAGGGGGTTGGAAGGCGTTGCAGATTCGGGGCTTTTCTCATTTCGCGACTTTCGCGACGAAAACCGCAATCATCTGCGCGGTGCTCGCCCTCCCGGCCGCCTGCTCGACGGCCGAGGGCGCGCCCGCCCGGGTCGACACCAGCACGGCCGAGCTGGCCGGCGCGCCCTCCTGCGCGGTCACCGCCAGGCTCATCCCCTCCTGCGGCGCCTGGTGGGGCGTGGCGCCCGAGGTCTTCACCGGCGCTCCCGTGGCCGAGGCGCTGCGCGGGGCCGAGTCCCGCATGGGCGCCGGCGCCGACGTGCTGCACGTCTACCATCGCGGCAGCGAGCTGTTCCCCACCCCGCAGGAGATCGGACTGGCCCGCGACCCCGGCCGGCCCAGGCTGCTCATGATCAACTGGAAGCCGTCGTTCGACCGCACCTGGGCCGAGATCGCCGACGGCGCGCTCGACCGCCGCATCGACCGCCTGGCCGCCTACCTCAGGCGCACCTTCCCCGAACGTTTCTTCCTCACCCTCCACCACGAGCCGGAGAACGACGTGAACGCCCGCTCGGGGTCGGGCATGCAGGCCACCGACTACGCGGCGATGTACCGGCACGTCGTGCTCCGGCTGCGCGCGCAGGGGGTGAAGAACGCGGTGACGGTCATGACGTACATGGGGGCGCCCAACTGGGCGGCCAAGCCCTGGTTCGAGGACCTCTATCCGGGCGACGACGTGGTGGACTGGGTGGCCATGGACCCGTACGCCGACGACCGGGTGCACGACTTCGACGGGCTGGTGAACAAGACCCGCAAGGAGTACGGGCAGTGGCCGGGGTTCTACCGGTGGATGCAGGCCCGCTTCCCCGGCAAGCCGGTCATGGTGGCCGAGTGGGGGGTGTTCGAGCGGCCGGCCGACCGGGCCTTCAAACGGCGGTTCTTCGAGTCGGTGCTGAGACAGATCAAGCGGTATCCGCAGATCAAGGCGTTGCTGTACTTCGACTCGCCGCGGGCGCCGCGCGGCAACACGAGCTTCGACTCCGATCCGGGTGCGGCCCGCGCCTTCACCCAGCTCGCCCGCGACCGCTACTTCCGCTCGACCCGCGTGCCGCGGCCCTGACGCCGCGCCTTCTAGCGCCGTGCCTCCAGGGGCCGCCCGACGGCCGCGTTCGCGTCGCCGCGCCGGGTGAGCAGGCCGCCGCGCAGTCGCCAGCCGGCGAACGTGACCGCGCAGGCGGCGACGAGGAGCCAGGCGGTGAGGGCGTTGCCGACGTCCAGGAGCTTGAGCGCGGAGGCGAGCAGCACGATCGCCAGCAGGGCCCTGATCAGGCCGCCCGGAGCGCGTGAGGAGATCCGCGCGCCGAGGTAGACGCCGGGGATCGAGCCGACGAGCAGCGAGAGCGTGAGCTCCAGCTTGAAGTCGCCGAACAGCAGGTGGCCGAGCGCGGCCGACGCGACCAGAGGCACGGCCTGCACGAGATCGGTGCCGACGAGCTGGTTGGCCTTGAGCGCCGGATAGAGCACGAGCAGGGCCACGATGATCAGCGAACCTGAACCCACGGACGAGATGCCCACCACGAGCCCGCCTATCGTACCGACCAGTAGGGTCGGAATTGGGCGCACGACAATGTCGTGGGCGCTCGACGAGCCGCCCCTCGCGCCGAGCCAGCCCTTGACCGCCATGCCCGCGACGGCCAGCAGCAGCGCCACGCCCAGCGCGTACTTGACCGCGTCGGTGACGGCGAACGCGCGGGCCAGGAACACCCCGCAGAACGCGGCCGGCACCGACCCCGCGCACAGCCAGCCCACCAGTCGCAGGTTGACCGTGCCGCGCCGCAGGTGGACGACGCTGCCGACCGGCTTCATCACCGCCGAGGCGACCAGGTCGCTGGAGACCGCGGCCAGCGGCGGGACGTTGAAGAACAACATCATCATCGGGGTCATCAGCGCCCCGCCGCCCATGCCGGTCAGGCCGACGACGACGGCGACGACGAAGGACCCGGCTACCAGCGCGAAGTCGATCAACGTACCCATCCTCCGGACCGCAGCGCCCCCAGGACCTGGGAGACGGCCGCCTCGATCGAGATGTGCGTGGTGTCGATCACCAGGTCGGCGTCGTCCGGCTCCTCGTACGGGTCGGAGACGCCGGTGAACTCGGGGATCAGGCCGGCGCGGGCCTTGGCGTACAGGCCCTTGCGGTCGCGCCGCTCGCACTCCTCCAGCGGCGTGGCGACGTGCACGAGCAGGAAGTCGGCCCCGACGGACTCGACGCCCTCGCGCACCTCCTCGCGGGTGGCCGCGTAGGGGGCGATGGGGGCGCAGATCGCCAGGCCGCCGTGGCGGGCGGTCTCGGCGGCGACGAAGCCGATGCGCCGGATGTTCAGGTCGCGGTCGGCCTTGGAGAAGGTCAGGCCCTTGGACAGCAGGTGGCGCACGACGTCGCCGTCGAGGTAGGTGACCGTGCGGGTGCCGAGCTCCAGCAGCGCGTCGCGCAGGCCGCGGGCGATGGTGGACTTGCCCGAGCCGGACAGGCCGGTGAAGAAGACGACCAGGCCACGGCGGTGGGGCGGGCCGGGCAGCGTGACGGGCTCGGGGCCCGCGTAGTGCTCGGTGGCGCCGTAGGCGGTGGCGACGTGCTCGCGCAGTTCGAGGTCGATCTCCGGCTCCGCCCGCGGCGCCAGCGGGACGGGGACCACGAGGGTGCCCTCGGGCAGGCGTTCCCCGGCGCGGAGCGCGGCGCGGACGATCCCGGGGCCCGCCTCGCCGTACGCGAGGGGGAGCAGCACGATCACCGCGTCGAGCTCCTTGGCGGTGGCGGTGATCTCGGTGAGGTCGTCGAGCGGCCCGCGCATGGTGACGGCCAGCGCGGGCCGGCCGCCGAGCTCGGCCCTGACCTCGGCCGGAGTGCGGCGCAGCCGGGCGAACGGGCCGTGCTCGGGCGTGCCGAGCGCCTTGAGCGAGCCCGAGGTCAGGCCGTCGGCCTCGCGCGCGGCCACGGTGAGCACGGCCAGTGGCAGGCCCTCGGGGTCGAGCAGCCGCACCTCGTCGCCGGGCGAGACCTCGGCGGGAAGGTGGAGGGTGACGGGCGCGGGCCACGGAGTGCCGTCGGCGAGCGTGCCGCGCTCGTGCACGGCGTGCACGTCGTCGTGGCCCAGGAAGCCGGTCAGTGGCTCGAACGCCCCGGACAGCAGCAGCTCAAGGTCGGCCAGCTCGTGCGCGTCCGGGGTCCACTCCACGGTTTCCGACATCCCAACTATTCCGATTGAATTGGTAGGAAAGGAGTCTACTCACTCATGGGGCCGTGTCGCTAGAGCAGGCGGGCGAAGTGATGTTGCGGCTTCCTGATCACCATGGTGATCTCGTCGTGGGAGGCGGTGTAGCGCCCGCCGCTCAGCCGGTCGACCAGCCTGACGGCGGCGGAGCCGAGCCGGCCGGCGCGGGCCGGGCCGCTGATCCGGCGCTCGTCGTCGATGATCATCAGGCCGCGGCTGAGACAGAAGGCGTGCATGCCGTCGCTGGAGGCCAGCGGCTCGTAGACGACGGGCAGCGGACCCGGCGTGCCGGGGGTGACGAGCGCGCGCCACAGCAGCCGCCGCAGCCACGACGGCGTGAGCCGGTCGAGCACCCCGTAGGCCGACTTCCTGTCGCGCATGCGCAGCAGCACCAGGCCGCCCGGGCGCAGCGACTGGAGCAGGCGGTCGAACACCAGCTCGGCGTGCTGGACGCGTTCGAGCAGGAAGGACAGGTGGATCACGTCGTAGGCGCGGTGCTGGAGCGGCACGCAGCGCAGGTCGCCGAGCGACCAGGCCACCAGGTCGGCGCGCTCCTCCACGACGTCTCTGATGACCGGGTGGTCCTCGTCGGCGCCCGTGGCCCTGGCCTCCAGCGGTTCCACGTCGAGCGGCTCGTCGTGGGCGCACCCCGCGACGAGCAGGTCGAGCCGCCGGCTGAACCGCCCGGCCCAGTGCTCGCGGATCCGTTGACCGAAGATGTCGCCTCGCTGGGCGACTGATCGCACCTCAGACATGTCACCTACAGTAATCAATCGAGCGGTCTCGGTTACGCACTTCCCTGCTAGCGTCCTGCCCCGTGGACGAGCAGGTTTACGTGGGGAACGCCGACATCGACGCCGCGGGCGACCGCGGCTGGCTGCTCGGTCACTTCAAACCCCTCGGCGACCCACGGCACAGTGAAGAAGTCGAGATCAAGTGGGGTGTGCACCCGGCGGGCGACGAGCGTGCCCAGTGGGTCAGGGGTGAGCAGCGCACCGCCCTGCTCGTCCTGATCAGCGGCCGGTTCCGGGTGGAGCTGCCGGGGCGCAGCGTGCTGCTGGCCGAGCGCGGCGACTATGTGGTGTGGGGCAAGGGCGTGGACCACTCGTGGGTCGCCGAGGAGGAGTCGGTGGTGCTCACCGTACGCTGGCCGTCGGTCCCCGGTTACCGGGTGCCGCACCCCGAGTAGGCTGGGTGGAGACCCCCGCGACCTTACCCGGCCGGGGGTAGTTGTGTTGCCGTCGTGGGGCTGTGGGCGTATCTGATGAGTCTTTCCGGACTGCTTGACCTTGTTGCCCTGGGGGCCGGGGCCGACCCGAAGCTGACCGCCGCGCTCGAAGAGGGCGGCGACGTCTCACTGATCGCGCCCTCGGCGCTGCGGCCGTTCGGCGTGGCCGCGCTGGCCGCGCACGATCAGCGCACCGTGCTGGCCGTCACCGCCACCGGGCGTGAGGCCGAAGACCTCGCGGCGGCGCTGACCAGCCTCGTCGAACCCAGCTCGGTCGCGGTGTTCCCGGCCTGGGAGACGCTGCCGCACGAGCGGCTCTCGCCGCGCAGCGACACCGTGGGCCAGCGCCTGGCCGTGCTGCGCAGGCTGGCGCACCCGGTCAAGGGCGACACCGCCGCCGGCCCGCTCGGCGTGGTGGTCGCCCCGGTCAGGGCGCTGCTCCAGCCGATCGTCAAGGGTCTCGGCGACCTGGAGCCCATCAGGCTGAGGGCGGGCGACGACGCCGACCTCGACGCGGTGGTCGAGCGGCTGGTCACCAACGGTTACCACCGGGTCGACATGGTGGAGAAGCGCGGCGAGGTGGCCGTGCGCGGCGGGCTGCTCGACGTGTTCCCGCCCACCGAGGAGCATCCGCTGCGGCTGGAGTTCTGGGGCGACACCGTCGAGGAGATCCGCTGGTTCAAGGTGGCCGACCAGCGCTCGCTGGAGGCGGCCGAGGACGGCCTGTTCGCGCCGCCGTGCCGCGAGCTGCTGCTGACCGGCGAGGTCAGGGCGCGGGCGCGGGAGCTGGCCCAGGAGCACCCGGCGCTCGCCGAGGTGCTCGACCAGCTCGCCGAGGGCCTGCCGGTCGAGGGCATGGAGGCGTTCGCGCCGGTGCTGGCGGGGGAGATGGACCTGCTGCTCGACCACCTGCCGATCAGGTCGGCGGTGTTCGTGTGCGACCCCGAGCGCATCAGGGGCCGGGCCGAAGAGCTCGTACGCACCTCGCAGGAGTTCCTGGAGGCGTCCTGGATCAACGCGGCGGCCGGCGGCGAGGCGCCGATCGACCTGGGCGCGGCGGCCTTCCGCACGCTGGAGGACATCCGCGGCCACGCCGACTCGCTGGGCCAGCCGTGGTGGACGATGGCGCCCTTCGGCAACGGCGTCGAGCTCGACGCGCAGGACTCCGAGGCGTACCGGGGCGACACCGCCAAGGCGCTGGGCGACATCAAGGGCTGGCTGGCCGAGGACAAGGCGGTCGTGCTGCTCAGCGAGGGCCACGGGCCGGCCGAGCGCATGGTCGAGCTGCTCAAGGGCGTCGACGTGCCCGCCAGGCTCCAGCGTTACCTGGACAAGGCGCCCGAGCCCAAGGTCGTGCACGTCTCGACCGGCCTGATCGAGCACGGGTTCATCACGCCGCGCCTGGCCGTGCTCACCCACCTCGACCTGGTGGGCCAGAAGGCGTCCACCAAGGACATGCGCCGGCTGCCCTCGCGCCGCCGCAACATGGTCGACCCGCTCCAGCTCAAGGTCGGCGACCACGTCGTGCACGAGCAGCACGGCGTCGGCCGCTACGTCGAGATGGTCCAGCGCACGGTCCAGGGCGCGACCCGCGAGTACCTGGTCATCGAGTACGCCAAGGGCGACCGCCTCTACGTGCCCACCGACCAGCTCGACGAGGTCACCCGCTACGTCGGCGGCGAGGCGCCCACGCTCAACCGCATGGGCGGCGCCGACTGGGCCAAGGCCAAGTCCAGGGCCAAGAAGGCGGTCAAGGAGATCGCCGGCGAGCTGATCAGGCTCTACTCGGCCCGCATGGCCTCGCCGGGCCACGCCTTCGGCGCCGACACGCCGTGGCAGCGCGAGATGGAGGACGCCTTCCCCTACGCCGAGACCGGCGACCAGCTCGAAGCCATCGACGAGGTCAAGCGCGACATGGAGCGCGGCGTCCCGATGGACCGGCTGATCTGCGGCGACGTCGGCTATGGCAAGACCGAGATCGCGGTGCGGGCGGCGTTCAAGGCCGTCCAGGACGGCAAGCAGGTGGCCGTGCTGGTGCCGACCACGCTGCTCGTGCAGCAGCACATGTCCACCTTCACCGAGCGCTTCTCCAGCTTCCCCATCGCGATCAGGCCGATCTCGCGCTTCCAGACCGACGGCGAGGTCAAGGGCACGATGGAGGGGCTCAGGTCGGGCGCGGTCGACGTCGTCATCGGCACCCACCGGCTGCTCAGCCCGGAGGTCAGGTTCAAGGACCTCGGGCTGATCATCATCGACGAGGAGCAGCGGTTCGGCGTCGAGCACAAGGAGGCCATGAAGCACCTGCGCACGCAGGTCGACGTGCTGGCCATGTCGGCCACGCCGATCCCGCGCACGCTGGAGATGGGCCTGACCGGCATCCGCGAGATGTCCACGATCCTCACCCCGCCTGAGGAGCGGCATCCGATCCTCACGTTCGTGGGGCCGTACGAGGAGAAGCAGATCGGGGCGGCGATCCGGCGCGAGCTGATGCGCGACGGCCAGATCTTCTTCGTGCACAACCGGGTGGCCTCCATCAACCGGGTGGCGGCGCGGCTGCGCGAGCTGGTCCCCGAGGCGCGCATCGCGGTGGCCCACGGCCAGATGAACGAGCACCAGCTCGAAAAGATCATGGTCGGCTTCTGGGAACGCGAGTACGACCTGCTCGTCTCCACCACGATCGTCGAGTCCGGCCTCGACGTGCCCAACGCCAACACGCTCATCGTCGACCGGGCCGACAACTACGGCCTGTCGCAGCTCCACCAGCTCAGGGGCCGGGTCGGGCGAGGCAGGGAACGCGGTTACGCCTACTTCCTCTACCCGCCCGAGAAGCCGCTGACCGAGACCGCCCACGAGCGCCTGGCCACCATCTCCCAGCACACCGAGATGGGCGCGGGCATGTACGTCGCGATGAAGGACCTGGAGATCCGCGGCGCGGGCAACGTGCTGGGCGCCGAGCAGTCGGGCTTCATCGCGGGCGTCGGCTTCGACCTCTACGTGCGCCTGATGTCCGAGGCCGTGCAGGAGCAGAAGGCCAAGCTGTCCGGGGCCGAGGTCCAGGAGGAGCAGCAGGACGTCAAGGTCGAACTGCCCATCAACGCCCACATCCCGCACGACTACGTCACCTCCGAGCGGCTGCGGCTGGAGGCGTACAAGCGGATCGCGGCCATCGTCGCGCCGATCCACATCGACGAGGTGCGCGAGGAGCTCACCGACCGCTACGGCAAGCCGCCGGTGGAGGTGGAGAACCTGCTGGAGGTGGCCCGCTTCCGGATCAGGGCGCGGGCGGCCGGGCTCACCGACGTCACGCTGCAGGGGCAGAACATCAAGTTCGGCCCGGCGCGGCTGCGGGAGTCGCAGCAGGTCAGGCTCGACCGGCTGTACAAGAAGGCCATCTACAAGCAGGCGGCCGAGACCCTGCTCGTGCCGGTTCCCAAGACCAAGCCGCTGGGCGGGCAGCCGTTGCGCGACCTCGATCTGCTCAAATGGTGCGGCGACCTGGTCGAGGCGATGTTTCTTGAGCCCGCGCGGGTAAGCTAAGCGCGGTTTTTGTTCGGAAAGGGACGCATGTGAAGTCGATTCGAGTGGCTGTGGCCGCCGGCGCGGTAGGACTCGCCGCGCTGACCGCCTGCTCTTCGCCCATGGAGGCCGGAGCAGCGGCCGTGGTCGGGAGCGAGCGCATCTCGGCCCGCGACCTGACCAGGAACGTTCAGGAGTACGAGACCGCGCTCAAGCGCGCCAACGTCTCGGCCGAGCAGCTCGGGGTGCCCGTCACCCAGTTCGTGCTCTACCGGATGGCGAACGAGAGCGCGTTCAGGCAGCTCGCGGCCAAGCACAACGTGCAGGTCAGCGAGGGCGAGATCGACGCCGCGCTCAAGGACCCGGGCCAGTACCAGTCGCCCGAGATCAACCTCATCGCCAGGGGCGTCAGCCCGGCCGACGCGCGCGGCTACCTGCGTGCGGAGCTGGGCGCGGTCAAGGTGCGCAACCAGCTCGGCAACGCCCAGGACCAGGCGGCCCAGGAGAAGTTCGTCAAGGAGCTGACGAGCATCAAGCCGATCTACAGCCCGCGTTACGGCGAGTTCACCCAGCAGGGCTTCGTCGACCCGGGCCGGTTCGGCAAGTCCTCCCAGCAGGCGCAGCAGCAGCCGCAGCAGGGCTAGCCCGATGCCGCTGATCGTCGTCACCACCTCGCCCAGGGTCGCGCCGGGCCTGCTGAGCGACCAGGCCTGGCAGGCGCTGCGCTCGGGGCCCGTCCTGACCGGCTCCGACGCCCACCCGCAGCTTCCTTATCTGGCCGCCGCCGGGGTCGAGGCGGAGGTCGTCGTGCCCGACGCGGTCGCGCTGTCCAGGCGGGCGGTGCGCGAGCGGGTGGTCTGGCTCGCCGGTGACGACGAGGACTTCATGCGCGCGATCGGGCGCGCGGCCATCGCGCTCGACGAGCCGCCGCTCATCGAGGTCGTGCCCGGTTCGTACGACCTGCCCGGCTCGCGGGTGCTCGACCTGGTCGCGGTGATGGACCGGCTGCGCACCGAGTGCCCGTGGGACCGCAAGCAGACGCACGAGTCGCTGGTGCCGTACCTGCTGGAGGAGGCGTACGAGGTCCTGGAGACGATCGAGCAGGGCGACCACGCGGCGCTCCGCGAGGAGCTCGGCGACCTGCTGCTCCAGGTGGTCTTCCACGCCCGCGTGGCCGAGACGTTCGACATGGACGACGTGGCCGCCGGCATCGTCGAGAAGCTCGTCCGGCGGCACCCGCACGTGTTCGGGTCGGTGCGGGCGGAGAGCGCCGACCAGGTCAGCGACAACTGGGAGGCGATCAAGGCGGCCGAGCGGGCGGCCAAGGGCGAGGAGTCGTCGTCGGTGCTCGACGGCGTCCCCATGGGTCAGCCCGCGCTCGCGCTGGCCGCCCAGCTGCTGCGCCGGGCCGAGCGGGCCGGCGCGCCCGACGCGCTGGCGTCGGCGATCGGCCAGGGCGTGGCGCGGGAGCTGTTCGACCTCGTACGCCGGGCGCAGGAGGCCGGGCTGGACCCCGAGGCCGAGCTGCGGGCCGCGGCCCGCGCCTACCGCGACCGCGTACGCGCGTGGGAGTCGAACGCCTGACCGCCCTGGTTGTCGGAACAAGTCGCCAAATGCCAGGATCCTGAGGGGCTTGAACCGGCGAGCCGAGGGGGACTGGTGGTGGAGCTGAGGCCGCTGCGCTCGGGGGAGCCGCGGGAGGTGGCGGGCTACCGCCTGCTCGGCCGGCTGGGCGACGGCGGGCAGGGGTCGGTGTTCCTGGGCCGCGACGCCGACGGCGGACACGCGGCCGTCAAGGTCCTGCATCCGCGGCTGCTGGGCGACGAGCGGGCCACCCGCCGGTTCCTGCGCGAGAGCGTGACCGCGGCCAAGGTGGCGGGGTCGCGTACGGCCCGGATCTACGGCAGCGGGCTGGCCGAGGGGCGGCCGTACATCGTCAGCGAGTTCATCGACGGGCCGTCCCTGCACGACCTGGTCTTCGACGGCGGCCCCCTGACCGGCGCGGAGCTGGAACGGCTGGCGGTCGGCACGATCACGGCGCTGACCGCCGTCCACGGGGCGGGCATCGTCCACCGCGACCTCAAGCCGAGCAACGTGCTGATGGGCCAGGACGGCCCCCGCGTGATCGACTTCGGCATCGCCAGGGACATGGACCTTTCCACCACCGCGAGCAGCGTCGTCGGCACGCCCGGGTACATGTCGCCGGAGCAGATCGCGGGGGAA
Source organism: Nonomuraea sp. NPDC051191 (assembly GCF_044455665.1). Taxonomy (NCBI): domain Bacteria; kingdom Bacillati; phylum Actinomycetota; class Actinomycetes; order Streptosporangiales; family Streptosporangiaceae; genus Nonomuraea; species Nonomuraea sp. NPDC051191. The sequence continues at coordinate 388,300 of NZ_JBITEZ010000004.1, forward strand.
AGCGCGACGTCCGCGTCCGACGTCTTCAGCTGGGCGTCCACCGTCGGGTTCGCCGCCACCGGGCAGCCGCTGTTCGGCCGGGACTCGATCCCCGCCGTCATGAACCGCATCCTGCACGCCGAGCCCGACCTGCGCGAGGTGCCCGAGCCGCTGCGGGGCGTGCTGCGCGCGTGCCTGGCCAAGGAGGCGGGGGCGCGGCCGTCGGCCGACGAGGTGCTGGCGTGGTTGGCGGGGCGTACGGCGGCGGCGCCGCGCGGTCACGCCCCCAGGAGGGCGCCGCATGAGCCGCGGGGTGTGCGGGCGGCGGCTTCCGAGGCGCGGCCGGGGATGCGGTGGGCGGCGGCCGGGGTGGGCGTGCTCGTCGTCCTGGGCGTGGGGGCCGGGATGTTCTGGCGGAACGCCGGTCTTCCCGCCGTCGAAGGGCAGAACGGGGCGTCTGCGGCGTTCGGGGTCGAGCTCGGTCCCGAGTTCGGGCCCGCGTCCGGGGCGGACGTCGCGGCGATGGCCATCGGGCACCACAAGGGCGCGCCCGTCGTCGCCTACGCCGAGAGGTCCGGCAGGTCGATCGAGGTGTGGGACCCGCGCGTCGGCGAGCCGCTGGACCGGCTCCCGGACGCGGGCCCCACGCCGGTGCGCTCCCTCGTGCTGATCCCCGTGGGCGGCAGGCAGACCGCCGTCTGGACGGGTACGGACGGAATCGTGCGGCGCTGGCGCATCGGCGACGCCCGCCCCGGCGTGTGGCACCAGGTGTGCCGGTCGGAGGCCCGGCTGGCGTCCGGCCAGTGGCGCAAGCAGCCCGCGGTGGTGATCGGCTGCCCCGACGGTCAGGTCGTGACGCTCGACCTGACCTCCAACCGCATCGTCGCCAGCGACCGCCTCGCGACCGGCCCGGTCACCGCCCTGGCCTGGGACGAGTCCACCGGCAAGGCCCTCGTCGGCACCGGCCGGGGCCTGGTCGGGGCGCCCGCCGGGCTGCTCGGCAAGGGCGAGGTGCGTTCGGTCGCCGCGTTGGGCGACGGCCGGGCCGCCGTCACCACGGGCGGCTCGACCGCCGTGTACGACCTGGACAGCGGCGCCTTCGAGCGCGGCTTCAGCACGGGCGCGGCGGACGTCGGCGTCACGGCCGCGGGCGGGCGCCGGATGATCGCCGGCGGCGGCGACGGGGTGACCGTGTGGAACGCCGACCGCGGCGAGCGGCTGGGCGACCTGGCGCCCGGCCGGAAGGTCACCGGGCTGGCGGTGGGCGACGGGCTCCTGGTCGTCGCGACGGGCAGCCGCCTCCAGGCCTGGAGCCTGTCCTCGACCGGCTGACCCACGACGGGCCCGCGCCCGGGGCTCAGACCGGCTGACCCGCGACGGACCGCCCGGTCCGCGCCGGGGCTCAGACCGGCTGACCCGCGACGGGCCCGAGCTCGCGTTCCGGCGGCCGGGCCGTGGGGGCGACCGTGCCGTACCGGTGCACCGGGGTACCGATAGGCTCTGATGGCATATTGCCTTTCGCTTAAGGAGCGCTACCCGTGGCTACCATCGAGGTCGTTTACGCTCGCGAGATCCTCGACTCCCGGGGCAACCCCACGGTCGAGGTCGAGGTCGTGCTCGACGACGGCAGCAGCGGCCGGGCCGCCGTGCCGAGCGGGGCGTCCACCGGCCAGTTCGAGGCGGTCGAGCTGCGTGACGGCGGCAAGCGCTACGGCGGCAAGGGCGTGGAGAAGGCCGTGCTCGCGGTGACCGACGAGATCTTCGAGGAGATCAACGGGGTCGAGGCCGAGGACCAGCGCATCATCGACCAGATCATGATCGACCTCGACCGCACGCCCAACAAGGCCAAGCTGGGCGCCAACGCCATCCTGGGCGTCTCGCTCGCCGTCGCCAAGGCCGCGGCCGACAGCGCCGACCTGCCCCTGTTCCGCTACGTCGGCGGCCCCAACGCCCACGTGCTGCCCGTCCCGATGATGAACATCCTCAACGGTGGCGCGCACGCCGACACCAACGTCGACATCCAGGAGTTCATGATCGCGCCGATCGGCGCGGAGACGTTCCGCGAGGCCGTGCGCATGGGCACCGAGGTCTACCACGCGCTCAAGGGCGTGCTGAAGGAGAAGGGCTACGCGACGGGCCTGGGCGACGAGGGCGGCTTCGCCCCCAACCTGCCCTCCAACCGCGACGCCCTCGACCTGATCCTGGTCGCGATCGAGCGGGCCGGCTACGTGCCGGGCGAAGACGTGGCGCTGGCCCTCGACGTGGCCGCCTCCGAGTTCCACAAGGACGGCGTCTACACGATCGACGGCAAGGGCGTCTCGGCGCAGGAGCTCATCGCCTTCTACGAGGACCTGGTCGCCAACTACCCGCTCGTGTCCATCGAGGACCCCCTCGACGAGGACGACTGGTCGGGCTGGAAGGCCATCACCGAGGCTCTCGGCGACAAGGTCCAGCTCGTCGGCGACGACCTGTTCGTCACCAACCCCGAGCGGCTGGCGCGCGGCATCGACGAGGGCACCGCCAACGCCCTGCTGGTCAAGGTCAACCAGATCGGCACGCTGTCGGAGACACTCGACGCCGTCGACCTGGCCCACCGCAACGGCTACCGGTGCATGATGAGCCACCGTTCCGGCGAAACCGAGGACACGACGATCGCCGACCTGGCGGTGGCGGTCAACTGCGGCCAGATCAAGACCGGCGCCCCGGCGCGGTCCGACCGCGTGGCCAAGTACAACCAGTTGCTGCGCATCGAGGAGCTTCTCGACGATGCCGCCCGCTACGCGGGTCGCGCGGCTTTTCCGCGGTTCCGACGCTAGTTTCGACTGACGGCTCGCGGCCGGGGAAGGTCTGACGGCCGCGAGCCGTACGTCGAAGGGGGTGTGCAGCATTGGCGAAGAGGCCGCAGCTGACCGGGCGGGCCGCCATCCTCGCGGTCGTGGTGTGCGCGATCGCGATGAGCCTGGCCTACCCTGTGCGCGAGTACATCAGCCTGCGCCGCAGCATCGCCGAGCTGCAGGCGGAGAAGGCCAGGGTCGAGGCCGAGCGGCAGACCCTGCTGGCGCGCGACAGACAGAGCGACGATCCCAACTGGATCAAACGCACCGCCAAGGAGCGGCTGCACTTCTGCGGCCCCGGCGAGAAGTGCTACGTGGTGATGGAGCCCGACCAGGGCAAGGAGCAGACGGCCGTGAAGCAGCCCGTCGAGGTGCCCCCGTGGTACCAGACGCTGTGGGAGTCGGTGGAGGCGGCCGACAAGGGCACGGGCCGCAGAGCGGTGGAGAGCAGCAGTGGAAAGTGACGACGTCGAGGCGGTCCAGCGGCAGCTCGGCCGTCCGCCCAGAGGTCTGCGCGAGGTGGCCCATCGCTGCCCGTGCGGCAACCCCGACGTGGTGGAGACCGCGCCGCGGCTGCCCGACGGGTCGCCGTTCCCGACCCTGTACTACCTGACCTGCCCCAAGGCCGCCTCGGCCATCGGCACGCTCGAAGGCTCGGGCCTGATGCGCGAGATGCAGGCCAGGCTGGCGACCGACCCCGACCTGGCGGCCGCCTACCAGGCAGCCCACGACGACTACGTCGCCAGGCGCGACAAGGCGGCCCACGACGAGGGCATGGAGCCGCTGCCCCGCGACATGCAGAGCACCGGCGGCATGCCGCTGCGGGTGAAGTGCCTGCACGCCCTGGTCGCGCACGAGCTGGCGGTGCCGGGGAGCAACCCGTTCGGCAGGGAGGCGCTCGACGCGCTCCCCGACTGGTGGAGTGACGGACCATGCGTGTAGCGGCCATCGACTGCGGCACCAACTCGGTGCGCCTGCTCATCGCCGACGTCCGCGACGACGTGCTGCACGACGTCGAGCGGCGGATGGAGATCGTCCGCCTGGGGCAGGGCGTCGACCGCACCGGCATGCTGGCGCCCGACGCGCTGGAGCGCACGTTCAAGGCGATGCGTTCCTACCGCGAGCTGATCGACCGGCACGGCGCGGTCGCGACCAGGGTGGTGGCCACGAGCGCGACCCGCGACGCCGGCAACCGGCAGGAGTTCGTCGACGGCGTCCGCGAGATCTTCGGCGTGGCGCCCGAGGTGGCGACGGGGGCGGAGGAGGCCGAGCTGTCGTTCACGGGGGCGACCAGGGGCCTGCTGCGCATCTCGCCGGAGACCGAGCTGCCGCAGGGCCCGCTGCCCCCGTACCTGGTGGTGGACATCGGCGGCGGTTCCACGGAGTTCGTGGTCGGCTCCGAGCACGCCGAGGCCGCGCTGTCGGTGGACATCGGCTGCGTACGCCTGACCGAACGCCACCTGCGTGACGCCGGAGACCCGCCGCCGGCTTCGGCGCTGGAGGCCGTCGTCGCCGACATCGAGGCGGCCCTCGACCGGGTCGCGGAGGCGGTGCCCGTCGAGCGGGCGCACACGCTGGTCGGTCTGGCCGGGTCGGTGACCACGATCGCGGGCATCGCGCTCGACCTGCCGGCCTACGACTCCACGCGTATCCATCACTCCAGGATCTCCGCCGAACAGGTCCACGAGGTGACGCGGCGGCTGCTCGCGATGACCCATGGTGATCGCGCCCGGGTTCCGGTGATGCATCCCGGACGTGTTGACGTGATTGGTGCCGGTGCCCTTATTCTTGACCGGATCGTGCGCCGTTTCGCGTTTTCGCAGGTCGTCGTCAGCGAACACGACATCTTGGACGGAATCGCCTGGTCTCTCGCCGGCTAGACCACCAAATCCGGACATTTCCGATCTATGTCCCGTGTTGAGTGTGCAATCACTATTGTGATTAGGTAAAGGCGCAAAACGGGGGCTTTGCCATTTTGCTGTGCACGGAAGGTGCCGGCGTGGCGACCGTTCCCGAGCGCGTCTTTTCCCTCACGGAATGGAGCACTCTCACATGATGTCTGTTGGGTTGGCACGTAAGGCGGCGGCGTTCGGCGCCTCCGCCGCCGTGCTGGCCGCCATGGCGGCGGGCCTGGTAGCCAGTCCCGCGCAGGCGGCGACCTCGTCCGCGGCCGGCAAGGCAACCACGGCCACCGCGGCCAAGTCCGCCAAGGTGTCGGTCACGGCGCCGAAGGCGTCCGACCAGGACTACCAGGGTTCCTGCCCGGTCAAGGTCAACTTCTCGGCCAAGATCAAGGTCCCGGTCAAGGGCAAGACCGAGCTCGCCTACCGTTGGCTCCACGGTGACGGGTCCAAGGGCAAGGTCCAGGTTGTCAAGCTCAAGGGCCACGGCACCAAGTCGGTCACCGTCAAGGAGTCGGTGACCTTCAAGGGTGACGTCAAGGGCTGGGAGGCCGTCCAGGTCCTCGGTCCGAAGAAGGTCACGTCCAAGAAGGGCTACTTCTCGGTCTCGTGTGTCGACCTCGGTGATGTCCGTACGGACAAGGACGTGTCGGTCTCGGCGCGCGCCTGGGCGAACCCCTCGTCCTACGAGGGCGTCTGCACCCCTGGTGACAAGATCGACTTCACCGGTCTGATCAGCGTCAACCACCCGAGCTGGGTCCGCTACCGCTGGATCCTGAACGGCGAGGTCGTCGACTACGGCAAGGTCAGGGTCTCGAGCAAGCGCAAGGTCGGCTTCGGCATCTCCCCGCGTCACAGCCAGCGTGGCTGGGCGCAGCTTGAGATCGTCGGCCCCGACAGCGCCCGCTCCAACCGCGCCTACTACAAGGTGTGGTGCAAGGACTCGACCCCCGCTCCCGCTGCGAAGGTGTCGGCCACCGACCTGGTGACGGCCACCAACAACAACGGCTGCAAGGTCGGCGCGCACGCCAACGTCAACGCGACCGGCGCCGCGCGCGTCCAGTGGACCTGGGCCCTCAACGGCGAGTCCGTCGCCAAGGGCGAGAGCTACTTCTCGGGCAGCGGCTCGAAGACCGTCGAGCTCCCCGAGCGGGCGCTGACCGGCGAGGCCGCCAAGGGTGGCAAGATCACCCTGACGGTCACCGGCCCGAACAACAACGACTCGATCACGCAGTCGTACGCGGCGTGCGAGGCTCCCAAGCCCACCGCGTCCGTGTCGGCCGTGTCGGTCACCGGTAACCGCAACGACATGTGCGCGGACAACCGTGGTCCCGGCGTGGACTTCTCGGCCACTCTGCACAGCACCGGCCCCACCACCGTCAAGTACTACTGGGTGGTCAACGGCGTCAAGGACGTCAACGTCCTGGAGCGTCAGGTCAACGGCGACGTCGCCGTGACCTGGGGTGTCGGTGGCACGCACAACAGCAAGGAGACGAAGGGCACCATCGAGCTCGTCGTCGTCAGCCCGAACGCCGCCTCGTCGGGGGTCGCCAACTACTCGGCGACCTGCCCGAAGGTCGACGCCTAAGCTGATCATGTGACCGGGCGGCACCCTCAGGGGAGCCGCCCGGTTCTCTTGTTGCCACTACTGTGCTTTGCACAGTACTCTTCTTTGCGTGGATAGCAGTCAACTGCTCAAGGGCGTGCTCGACCTGGCCGTCCTCGCCGTGCTCGACGAGCGCGACGGCTACGGCTACGACGTCGTGCGCAGGCTCAGGGAGGCGGGCCTGGAAGACGTGGGCGACGCCTCCGTCTACGGCACGCTGCGCCGCCTGTTCAAGGCCGGCGCGCTCAACTCCTACGTCGTGGCCTCCGACGAGGGCCCGCACCGCAAGTACTACGGGCTCAACGAGGTCGGCCGTACCCTGTACGCCGCCTCCGCCAAGCGGTGGACGTCGTTCGCGGCCACCATGGATTCCCTGCTCAAGGAGGGGCACGCATGACCGCGCCGATCACACCGATCACGCCGGAACAGTACGCGCAGGCCGTCCGCGACGCCCTGGCCGGTCACCCCGACCGGGACGAGCTGATCGAGGACCTCGACGACCATCTGGCCGAGATCGCGGCCGAGTCGGACCTGCCACTGGAGGATCGGCTCGGGCCGCCCGCCGCGTACGCGGAGGAGCTGGTGGCCGCCTACGGAGGGCGTCCCCAGAGCCGTCAGAGGCGCCGTCCGCGGCCGGGGGTGTGGGCGGCGCGGGCGCACGCGGAGCTGCTGCGCCACAAGCCGTACCGGAGCTTCGCGGCCTTCCTGCCGGAGTTGCGGCCCGGCTGGTGGGTGCTGCGCGGCTACCTGCTGGCCATGCTGCTGCTGGCGATCACGGCGCGCGGCGGCCTCGTCCCGGCGAACCCGGCGGAGTGGGCGCTCGTGGCGGTGGCCGTATGGGTCTCGGTGTGGTTCGGCCGGGCCCGCGGGGGGCGCCTGGTCGCGCTGCTGGCGACGGGCGTCAACGTGCTGGCGGGGCTGGCGCTGCTCGCCGGCATGGCGGCGGCCTCCGACGGGGACGACCAGCCGGTCATGATGTCGGCGCCGGCCGACGTGATGCTCGTCGGAGGCGGCCTCGACATCTACAACATCAAGCCGTACGCCAAGGACGGCAGCCCGCTGACCGACGTCTACCTCTACGACCAGGACGGCAAGCCGATCACGCTCGACCCCGAGAGCCGCGGCTACAGGGTCGACCGGTCGTGCGGGGAGCCGGTGCTCAACCGCTACCCGCTGCCGCTGATCCAGGAGCAGGAGCTGATGGCGGAGAACGGCATGCCCACGGCCCCGCCCAGCGCGTGCCCGACGGCCTCCACGGCACCCCCCACCCCTACGCCCACGCCGACCACCGTCACTCCCGCGCCGAAGAAGACCGGATGATCGGGCACCATCGGTGTCATGAGCTTCGTACCACCCGGCACCGGCTGGCCCGGCGACCCCGCCACCCCTGACACCCCGGTGGCCCACGACCCCGCGGACGTGCGTCGCCTCGCCTCCACCGCCGGCACCCTCGCGGAGCTCACGGCCGAGCAGTCCGTCTGCCGCGCCTGCCCGCGTCTGGTGGAGTGGCGCGAGGAGGTGGCGCGCGTGAGGCGGCGCGCGTTCGCGGACGAGACGTACTGGGGCCGTCCCGTCCCGGGTTGGGGGGCCGAGCGGCCGAAGGTGCTGCTGGTGGGCCTGGCGCCGGCGGCCCACGGGGGCAACAGGACCGGCCGCATCTTCACCGGCGACCGCAGCGGCGACTGGCTGTTCGCCTCGCTCCACCGCTGCGGCCTGGCGGCCAAGGAGACCAGCACGTACGCCGGCGACGGCCAGGAGCTCATCGACACCCGGGTCGTGGCGTCGGTGCGCTGCGCGCCTCCGGCCAACAAGCCCACCCCCGAGGAGAAGGCCGCCTGCTTCCCGTGGATGGCGCGCGAGGTGGCGATGGTGGCGGGGAGCGTACGGGCGGTGGTGGCGCTCGGCGGGTTCGCCTGGCAGGCCATGTGGCCCGCGCTCAAGGACGCCGGCTACGAGCTGCCGCGCGTGCGGCCCCGGTTCGGCCACGGCGTCGAGGTCGAGGTCCGGTACGACTCCGTCCCCGTCACCCTGATCGGCTGCTACCACCCGAGCCAGCAGAACACCTTCACCGGCCGCGTCACCGCCCAGATGCTGGACGACGTCTTCCTCCGGGCCAGGTCGCTGGCGGTGTGACGCGTCCCACCATCCCCGGGTTGGACTCTCCGGAAGACCCCGACGTAAGCTTGTGAATGCTTTCACAAGCATTCCACGAGGGATGGGGCCTCAGGATGAACAAGCACATTTTGATCGTCGGCGGCGGTTACGTCGGCCTGTACACCGCGCTCCGGCTGCAGCGCCGGCTCCGCAGCGAGCTGCGCGGCGGCGAGGCGAGCATCACGATCATCGACCCCCAGTCCTACATGACCTACCAGCCGTTCCTGCCGGAGGCGGCGGCGGGCAACCTCTCGCCCAGGCACATGGTGGCCCCGCTGCGCCGGATCCTGCCCAAGGTGCGCATTCTCAACGGCACGGTCACCAAGGTCGACCACGCCGAGCGCGTCGTCACCTTCCAGCCCGCCGAGGGCGAGCCGCGTCAGGTGGCCTACGACCTGATCGTGATGGCCGCCGGGTCCATCTCGCGTACGCTGCCGATCCCCGGGCTGACCGACATCGGGATCGGGTTCAAGACCGTCGGCGAGGCCATCGCCCTGCGCAACCGCGTGCTGCACCTGCTCGACGTGGCCGAGTCGACCGTCGATCCCGAGGTGCGGCGCAGGGCGCTCACGTTCGTCGTGGTCGGGGCCGGCTTCGCGGGCGTCGAGGCGCTGGCCGAGCTTGAGGACATGGCCAAGGACTCCACCCGCTACTACCGCAACATCACCCCGGCCGACCTGCGCTGGGTCCTGGTCGAGGCCACGAACCGGGTGCTGCCCGAGGTCGGCCCCGAGATGGGCAAGTGGACGCTGGAGCAGCTCCGCGAGCGCGGCATCGAGGTCAAGCTGGACACCAGGCTGGAGTCGTGCGAGGGCGGCCACGTCGTGCTCAGCGACGGCACCGAGTTCGACGCCGAGACCCTGGTGTGGACGGCGGGCGTCAAGCCGAGCCCGGTCGTCAACGACAGCGACCTGCCCCTGGACGAGCGCGGCCGGATCAAGACCACCGCCGCCCTGACCGTCGCCGGCACCCGCGACGCCTTCGCCGCCGGCGACGCGGCCGGTGTGCCCGACGTGACGAACCCGGGCCAGTACTGCGCCCCCAACGCCCAGCACGCCGTGCGCCAGGCCAAGGTGCTGGCCGACAACATCGTCCGTCACCTGCGTGGCGAGGAACTGGTCGATTACCGGCACAAGTATGTCGGATCGGTCGCCGGGTTGGGCCTGCATCAGGGCGTCGCGAATGTCTATGGCGTGAAGCTGCGCGGTTTCCCTGCGTGGTTCATGCACCGCACCTACCATCTGTCGCGGGTGCCGACGCTGAACCGCAAGGTCCGTGTCGTCGTCGACTGGACCCTGGCCCTGTTCTTCAAGCGAGAGACCATCTCACTCGGTGAGATGGAGCATCCGCGCGACGGATTCAGGGCCGCGGTGGCGACGACCCGCCGCTAGCCCAGGCACGGCAGCGCCCCGGCGAACATCGCCGGGGCGTTTTCGGCACCCCTGAACTAAATGCGGAAGGGGTACCACGGGTGGGGCTCTCAGCGGTGACCGTGCTCGGCGTGGACCGGCCCGGCGTGATCGCCGCCGTCACCGGTTCGCTGGCCGACTGCGGCGCGAACATCCAGGACTCGACCATGACGCTGCTCGGCGGTTACGTGGCGATGATGCTGCTGGTCTCCGGCGATCTCGAACCCGACGAGCTGACGAAGCGGCTGTGCGCCCCCGAGCTGGTGGTCTCCGCCTCGGCGATCGAGGCGCGGCGGCACTTCTGCGACGACGGCGGCGGCCACGGCTACGTCCTGACCGTGCACGGCCCCGACCGGCCGGGCATCATCTCGGCCGTCAGCGCCGTGCTCGCCGCCGACGGCGGCAACATCACCGGCATGAGCACCCGGCTCACCGGCCGCCTCTACGTGCTCATCGCCGACGTCGAGCTGCCCAAGGACGTCGACGTCGCGGCCCTCATGCGCCGGCTGGCGGCCGTCGGGGCGGGGCTCGACTCGGAGATCACCTTCCGTCCCGTCGAGCCGGACCTGCTGTGACGGGCGCCAGAGGCACCCCGCGCCGGGTGCTCGGCGCGCCCCACCCGACGCTGTCGGCCAGGGCCGAGCCGGTCGATCCGGCGGCCCCCGAGACCGTGACGGCCGCCGCCGACCTCCTCGCGACCCTGCGCGGCGAGATCGCCATGACCGGGCTGGCCGCCCCCCAGATCGGCCTGAGCTGGCGGCTGATCGCCTTCAACGCCTGGGCCCACCCCCGGGCCCGGTCGTGGGCCGGTGAGCTCGTCCTGGTCAACCCTCGCCTCACGAGTGCCTCCCATTGGGACGGCGGGCGCGAGGGGTGCGCGTCCATCGCGGGGCTCACCGCGGACGTACGGCGCGCGACGCGTATCACCGTACATGGGCATTTGCCGGGCACAGGGGAGCCGGTCACCGTCGAGGCGGACGCGTTCGAGGCCCGCTGCATTCAGCACCAACTGGACCATCTGGACGGTCTACTCTTCTTGGACAGAGTGTCAGGGGCGCTATCACTTCACCGCAGACTTCACACTTGTGACGCCTGATGCGAAGTTGTGCTCCTCGGAAGCATGGTCCGTTTCGTATGATTGCGGCGCCCCCGTAGCCCAATGGCAGAGGCAAACCCCTTAAAAGGGTTGTAGTGCGGGTTCGAATCCCGCCGGGGGCACCATTCTTAAGTGTCCCCGACCTGGGGTTTTCTCCGAGTGAAGCATCTTGTCGCGGCTGATGGTTCACTACTGCTATCAACCCGTCACACAATGCTTCCTCTCGTTTGCCGGGAAGACCCGGTGTGGTGAGGCGTCGGGAAGATTCCGTTTTCATCACGAAACCCAACAGAACACTGTTTCAATTGCCCGCGCCGGACTTACTAGCCGCCCGGCCGCCGGCCCCCGGGACGGCCGCGGCGACCTTGGGAACTCCCGCCCGGCCACGTTCGTTGTCCTCGCTGCCGAAGTCCCCCGACGAACTTCGATCTCAGCGTGAGTTGACCTAGGTGCCGCCAGGCCCCGTAGGCTCGGCGCCACAGGAGGCAGCGATGGAGAGCAAGAACCCCGTTTTCAGCAGGACGCGTCAGCAGCACGCGGGATGGGCCGGCCCCGCCCCGTCACCCGACACCCTGCGGAACATGTACGACGCCCCGTCGTACGCACCCCCGGCCCCGCCCGCCCACCGGGCGATGACCCTCGACGACGTCGTGGTCCGGGGCTTCCTCACCCTCGGAGCGCTCGTCGTGGCCGCGGCCGCGACCTGGGTGCTCGACGTCCCCCCGGGGCTGGCCATCGGCGCCGCCGTCGTGGCCCTGATCCTCGGCCTGATCGCCTCGTTCACCCAGAGCACCAACCCGGCGCTCATCCTGGGTTACGCGGTCTTCGAGGGCGTCTTCCTGGGCAAGATCAGCCAGGTCTTCGAGGGGGCCATCAGCGGCATCGTCTTCCAGGCGGTGCTCGGCACGGCCTTCGCCTTCGGCGCGGTGCTGACCGTCTACTCGCTGCGGGTCGTACGCGTCACGCCCAAGCTGGTCAAGTTCGGCATGGCGGCCGCCATCGCGGTGGTCGGGCTGGTGCTGGTCAACCTGATCGTCGGGATCTTCAACGGCGTCGGGCTCGGCCTGCGCACCGACAGCCCGATCGGCTGGATCTTCAGCCTCGTCATGATCCTGGTCGGCTGCTTCTTCCTGCTCCTCGACTTCGACTCGATCGAGCAGGGCGTGCGCCAGGGCGCTCCGGAGAAGTTCGCCTGGCAGTGCGCGTTCGGCCTCACGCTGAGCCTGGTCTGGATCTACCTCGAGGTGCTCCGCTTCATCAGCTATTTCACCGGCGACGACTGATCGTTCACCTCCTGGGGGCCTCGCCGTAACGGCGGGGCCCTCTCTTTGTGCGACCGGAAATCTACCTGCCGTCACAGAATGATGCCTGGCTTGGGGGTTGCCATTCGCAGCGCGGTGTTGCAGTGTCGAGCAAAGGACCTTAATCCGCGGAGGTGCCCATGTCCTTGAACCACTCACCGGAGACGCAGACGAAGCTCATCGCAAGGGTCCCCACGATAACGGGACGCGAACTCCCCGAGTGGTTCCAAGCCATCGACAACGGCCCGTCCTTCCTGAGGTGTGACGAGCGGGCCAACTGGCTCGCCGACGAGCACGGGCTGACCCACGGCTACGCCGCCGCGATCGTGCTGGAGCACGAGCGGCACCGCCGTACCCGGATGGGCTCGATCTAGAGCTCTTCCCCACCCCGCGCCCGTGCTCGCCGCACGGGCGCGTCATCATGAACACATGGATCTGGACAAGGCGCTCGGCTTCATCGAGACCAACCACCACGCAGTCCTGCTGACCAGCCGTCGCGGAGGGCACCCGCAGATGTCGCCGGTGCTGGCGGGCGTGGCCGACGGTCGCATCGTCGTCAGCACGCGCGAGACGGCGATGAAGGTGCACAACATCCGCCGTGATCCCCGCGTCTCCCTCTGCGTGCTCGCCGACGGCTTCTTCGGCCAGTGGCTCCAGGTCGACGGGACGGCCGAGATCGTCTCCCTGCCGGAGGCGATGGACCAGCTCGTCGCCTACTACCGCGACATCTCCGGCGAACACCCCGACTGGGACGGCTACCGCGAGGCCATGGTCCGCGATCGGCGCGTCATCGTCCGCGTGACCCCGCTCCAGGCGGGCCCGGACCGTCAGGGCTGACCCGCACCACGCGAAACGGCCCCGCACCGGCCGTGAGACCGGTACAGGGCCGCCTGGCACGATCTAGGACAGGCGCTCCAGCACCATCGCCATGCCCTGGCCGCCGCCCACGCACATGGTCTCCAGACCGAGGCTCTTGTCGTGGTGACGCAGGCTGTTGATCAGCGTCGAGGTGATGCGCGCGCCGGTCATCCCGAACGGGTGCCCCACGGCGATGGCCCCGCCGTTGACGTTGAGCCGGTCGAGGTCGATCCCGAGGTCCTGGTACGACGGGATCACCTGCGCCGCGAACGCCTCGTTGATCTCCACCAGGTCGATGTCCTCGATCGCCATCCCGGCCCGGGACAGCGCCTGCTTCGAGGCCTCCACCGGCCCCAGGCCCATGATCTCGGGCGAGAGCCCGCTGACGCCGGTGCTGACGATCCGGGCCAGCGGCGTGATGCCCAGCTCGGCCGCCTTGACGTCGCTCATGATGACCAGGGCCGCCGCGCCGTCGTTGAGCGGGCAGCAGTTGCCGGCGGTGACCGTGCCGTCGGGGCGGAAGACCGGCTTCAGCGAGGCCACCCCCTCGTACGTGGTGCCGGCCCGGGGGCCGTCGTCCTTGGCGACCACGGTGCCGTCGGGGAGGGTGACGGGGGTGATGTCCTTCTGCCAGAACCCGTCGGCAAGCGCCTTCTCGGCCAGGTTCTGGGAGCGCACGCCGAACTCGTCCTGCTCGCGGCGGCTGACGCCCTTGAGCTGGGCCAGGTTCTCGGCGGTCTGCCCCATGGCGATGTAGATGTCGGGGACGGCGCCGTCCTCGCGCGGGTCGTGCCAGGTCTGACCGCCCTCGGCCGCCTGCTTGGTGCGGCCCAGCGCGTCGAGGAAGAGCGGGTTGTGGGTGTCGGGCAGCGAGTCGGAGTTGCCCTTGGCGAACCGGGAGACGGTCTCGACGCCGGCCGAGACGAACACGTCACCCTCACCCGCCTTGATCGCGTGGAAGGCCATCCGCGTCGTCTGCAGCGAGGAGGAGCAGTAACGCGTGACGGTCGTGCCCGGCACGGTGTCGAGCCCGAGCAGCACCGCCACCACCCGGGCCATGTTGAAGCCCTGCTCGCCGCCCGGCAGGCCGCAGCCGAGCATGAGGTCGTCGATCGTGTTCGGGTCGAGCTGGGGCACCTTGGCCAGCGCCGCCTGGATCATCTGTACGGTCAGATCGTCGGGACGGATGTCCTTGAGCGACCCCTTGAAGGCTCGTCCGATCGGGGAACGCGCGGTTGCGACGATGACTGCCTCGGGCATGGCCCCTCCTTGTGTCCGGCGCTGATATTAGAACTATATTCCAGTCCTCCTCGCAAGCACCCCGGGGCCCCGCGTCAGCCGTACATGCCGGGGGCGGTGGCGGTGTGGTCGTTGACGGCGTGCACGGCGCCCTTCTCGTCGCGCCACAGGCGCCAGCCGTCCTGGCTGCCGGTGAACCAGGGGGGCGGGGCGCTCATGGGGGAGACGCGGGTGCCGCTGCCGAGGTCGTACTCGCAGACGGCGGCCGTGGAGTAGAAGCCGGGGGCCTGGCCGCGCAGCGGCAGCGGCTTGGGGTCGGTGACGCAGAAGGACCAGCCCCGCTCCTCGCCCACCTGTGCGGGCTTGCCCGAGACCAGGTCGAAGGCGCTGCCCTTGGCGTCGTGCTTGAGGAAGCCCAGCTTGTCCATGCGGTCGGGGAAGGCCAGCCACCAGCCCGAGCCGGGGACGTCGGAGGCGGTGATCTGGCCGACCACCCGGCCGGTCTCGGAGTCGAGCCTGGCGAAACCGCCGTAGGCGCCCTGGCGGTCGACCGGGCGTACGACGGGCGCGTAGCCGGGGCTGCCGCTCGGGTAGACGCGCACGACCGAGGGACGCATCCAGTTGACCGTGCCGTCGCCGATCCGGATGGAGAACAGGCCGAAGGTGGAGACCTTCTTCGTCTGGGGGTTGGTGTAGGGGGCGACGTAGCCGACCAGGTTGTCGCCGGTCGAGCCGAACGCCCACCCGCCCGACAGGTCGATGCCCGGTCCGAGCGCCTGCTCGATCGGCTGCTGCCACTGGAGCTTGCCGGTCTTGACGTCGTACGACTCGATCATGGGGTTGGCGGCCATCCGCAGCAGCAGGACCCGGGCCGGGTCGGACCACTCGACCTCGGAGATGCCGGGCAGCTTCCACATCACCCGGCCGGTGGCGGGATCGAGCACGACCATGCGGGCGTGGGCCAGGGCGGTGTGCTCCGACACGCACAGGTACGGGCCGCAGCGCTGCGGCCCGAACGTGGAGTGCATCGGCCGGGTCCACTTCTGCGCCCCGGACCGGGCGTCGCGGGCGATGAGGGTGGCGTTCCAGCGCCCCTTCCTGGTCGGGTCGAGCGCCACGATCACCCCCTGACCCTTGGCCGTCTCCACGATCGCGGGGGCCGAGACGCCCATGCCGGGCAGGCGGCCCGCCATGGTCGCCGGGTACGCCCACAGGCGCCGCCCGTTGTCGAGGCCGAGCGCCACGGTCTCCAGCGTGCCGTCGGGCTTCATGGACGTCGTGGTCACCACACCGGCCGCGGACACGATCCGGCTGACCGCGTTGACCTGGGTGTTCTGCCAGGAGGGGAAGTTCGCCGTGGCGGCGTCGCTGCCGGAGCAGGCGGTCAGGGCGAGGGTCCCCGCGAGGGCCAGGGAAGGTTTCATGAGGGGCCGGAGCACAGACAATTCACTCCAAAGAGAACGAGGAGTGACGGCTAGGGCTCGGAGGGTGACCGGATCAGGGGTCGTCAAGCCCCCCGCCACGCACGTTCACGCGTCGGTGGGGGGCGTCGAGTCGTCCGCCGGGCGCGCTCAGGCGTCGGTGGGCGTCTCGCCGAGTCGCCGGCGGAACAGCGTGGCCCACTTGCCGTGGAGCCCCGTCGCCCGCCCGTCGACCCGGGTCGCGCTGACCTCGGTGCCGGGCTCCTCCGCGGCCGTTGCCGCCGCAAGGTAGATCGGTTGCAGTCCTTCGCCCCGCGCGGGCCGCGGCTCAGGCCACAGCCCCAACGCAGCGCACACCGACGGTAGCACCGCGTAAGCGGCCTGCGCGTAACCTCGGTCAGATGGATGGAAACGATCCGGTCCGAACATTTCTGTCGGATTTGTATCGAATTCCGGCCCCAGGACGTCGGCGAACGCCACCGTCCGGCCGCCCGCGTCCACCACGGCGACGGTCTGGGCCGCCGCGAGCTGACGGCTCCACCGGCGGGTCACCCAGCGCAGCGGCTGGGCGATGGGCCGCACCGTGCCCAGGTCGGGGCAGGTGCCGACGACCACCTCGACGCCCGCCTCGCGCAGCCGCCGCACCGCCTTGGCCAGATGGCGCACCGCGACGGCCGGCGGCGTCTGGGTGATGATGTCGTTGGCGCCCACGAAGATCACCGCCACGTCCGGGCGCATGGCGAGGGCGGCGTCCACCTGTTCGGGCAGCTCCGCGGAGGGGGCGCCGGACTTGCCCGCGACGAGCAGGTGCACCGGGCGCTCGGCCACGGCCGCCACGCCGTTGGCCAGGAGTACGGCGGGGGTGTGGCTGGGATCGGTCATGCCCAGGCCCACCGAGGTGGAATCGCCGAGCATGACCATGTTGAGGGGGATTCCGTGGAAATCGCCGTAGATGCCGTCCGAGGGCGGTCCGTCCAGACCGTGAGGGCGGCCGATGGCCTTGCGTGCGAGCAGTCCCTCAGCGATCAGCAGGCCGTACGCCGTGGCTCCGAGCGCCGTCAGCCCGCCACCTCCGAGCGCGGCCGCCATGGCGATCCTCCTGGCCGCGCGTGCCATGCCTGCTGCCCAGACCACGTAGTGTCCTCCCGGTCGAACTCGGCGGTAGCGTTTGCTTGAAAACTAGCCGAGGGCCTGCCACCCCCAATGGATCTCGGCCTCGGGCAAGCTGATCAAGCTTCGGCAAAGAAGGTGAACACCTCGGTGCGCGTTTACGATTCCCTGGTCGATCTCATGGGGAACACTCCGCTCGTCCGGCTGCACAAGGTCACGGCGGGGATTTCCGCCCAGGTGCTGGCCAAGGTCGAATACTTCAATCCCGGCGGTTCGGTCAAGGACCGCATCGCGCTGCGCATGATCGAGGCCGCCGAGGCGTCGGGCGCGCTGCGGCCGGGCGGTGTCATCGTTGAGCCGACGTCCGGCAACACCGGTGTGGGCCTGGCCATCGTGGCCCAGCAGAAGGGCTACCGGTGCCTGTTCGTGGTGCCCGACAAGGTGGCCCAGGACAAGATCGCGGTGCTGCGCGCGTACGGGGCCGAGGTCGTGGTCTGCCCGACCGCCGTCTCGCCCGACCACCCGGAGTCGTACTACTCGGTCTCCGACCGGCTGGCCCGCGAGATCCCCAACGCCTGGAAGCCCGACCAGTACTCCAACGTCAACAACCCCGACTCCCACTACCACTCCACCGGTCCCGAGCTGTGGGAGCAGACCGACGGCCGGATCACGCACTTCGTGGCGGGCATCGGCACCGGCGGCACGATCAGCGGCACCGGCCGCTACCTCAGGGAGGTCTCCGACGGCCGGGTGAAGATCATCGGGGCCGACCCCGAGGGCTCGGTGTACTCCGGCGGCTCCGGCCGTCCGTACCTGGTGGAGGGCGTGGGCGAGGACATCTGGCCGGCCACGTACGACACCGGGATCTGCGACGAGATCATCGCGGTGTCCGACAAGGACTCCTTCAACATGACCCGCCGCCTGGCCCGCGAGGAAGGGCTGCTGGTCGGCGGCTCGTGCGGCATGGCCGTGGTGGCGGCGCTGCAGGTGGCGGCCAAGGCCGGGCCCGACGACGTGGTGGTCGTGCTGCTGCCCGACGGCGGCCGCGGCTACCTGTCGAAGATCTTCAACGACGACTGGATGGCCGACTACGGCTTCCTGACCACCAGCTCGGACGAGGGTCTGGTCGGCGACGTGCTGGCGCGCAAGGGACCGGGCCTGCCGGAGTTCGTGCACGCCCACCCGCACGAGTCGGTCGGCACGGCCATCTCGATCATGCGCGAGTACTCGGTGTCGCAGCTCCCGGTCATGAAGGAGGAGCCGCCGGTCATGGCGGCCGAGGTGGTCGGCTCGATCGTCGAGCGCGACCTGCTGGAGGCTCTCTACCACGGCAGGCTCGCCTCCGACGACCCGATCTCCGACCACATGTCGGCGCCGCTACCCACGATCGGCAGCGGTGAACCCGTCGCGCGCGCGGTCGAGGCGCTGGAGAAGGCCGACGCGGCCGTCGTCCTGGAGGACGGCAAGCCCGCCGGGCTGATCACCCGGCAGGACCTGCTCGCCTTCCTCGCCAACCACTGATCAGGGTTTCCTGATCGACTCGATCACGGTGCCGAGGCCCTCGTGGCCCCGTCCCTCGGCGTCGGCGCGCTCGAAGAGCCGCTTCAGCGCGTTCGGCACCGTGGTCTCCACCCCCGCCTCGGCCAGCGCGTGCACGACGTGGCCCAGGCCGACGGCCTGCATGTGCAGGGAGTTCAGCTCGCCGGGGTAGACGCCGGCGGCGAACTCCTCGGCCAGGACCTTGGCGAACCCCATCGTGCCGTCGCCGCCGAGCTGGGTGAAGGTCTCCCGCGCGTACGGCAGGAACTCCAGCGGGGAGACCCCGGCCGTGCGCAGCATCGCCATGGCGTGCATCTGGCTGGTCAGGCTCGACCAGAAGATCAGCAGCAGCGACTGGTAGTACATCATCGCCAGGCCCTCGTCGTCGCCGACGTGGACGACGTCGCCGAGTGCCCTGAGCGTCGCGGTGTGCCGGTCCAGCACGTCCTTCGGGCCGCTGTAGAAGGAGTACGCGCCCGGCTGCCCGATGCCCGGGGGCGGGACCATGATCCCGGCGGTGATGAGCGTGCCACCGCGTCCGGCCACCCAGCGGGCCGCCGCGCGCAGCTCCTCGGGGGTGCCCGAGCTGAGGTTGACCAGCACCTTCCCGTCGAGCCTGGCCTCGCCGAGGCTGTCGTACATCGCCTGGTAGGCGATCTGGCTGATCACCAGCAGGTCGCCGTCCGCGGCCGAGGCCGCACGCCGGGCTCCCCGGGCGACCAGCGGTTCGGTCTTGCTCGCCGTACGGTTCCACACGGCCACGTCGAAACCCGCGCCGAGGAACGTCTCGGCCATCTTCGACCCCATCGGGCCGAGTCCCACAACTGTCACCTGAGTCATGACAGGGAGCCTGCGACACCGCGCTACGGAAATCCTTACGACCGGCTACGGGTTAGGCTCTGCATGGTGCGATTCGGGGTGCTCGGCCCGCTGGCCGTCTCGACCGGCGGCGAGGAGGTCCACGTCGCCGAGCCCAAGGTCCGCGCGCTCCTCGCCGCCCTGCTGGCGGCCGGCGGCGGTCCGGTCTCCGCCGACCGGCTGATCGACGACCTGTGGGGCGACCGGCCCACCCGCAACCCGCTCGGCACCCTCCAGGCCCGCGTCTCCCAGCTCCGCCGCGCGCTCGGCGACCCCGCCGTGATCGTCCACGGCCCGGCCGGTTACCGGCTGGCCGCCCACGACTCCGACGCCGCCCGCTTCCGCGCGCTGGCGGGCCGCCGCGGGGCCGCCCCGCGTGAGCGGGCCCGCGAGCTGGAGCAGGCCCTCGCGCTGTGGCGGGGTCCGGCCTACGCCGACTTCGCCGACGAGGGGTTCGCCCGTGCCGAGATCACCCGGCTGACCGAGCTGCGCCTGTCGGCCCTGGAGGAGCAGGCCGAGGTACGCCTCGCCCTCGGCCAGGACGTCGACCTCGCCGACCTGGTCGCCCGGCACCCGCTGCGCGAACGGCTGCGCACCTCGCACATGAAGGCCCTGTACCGGGGCGGCAGGCAGAGCGAGGCGCTGGCCGGTTACGAGGAGCTGCGCGTCAGGCTGGCCGAGGAGCTGGGGCTCGACCCCTCGCCGGAGCTGGCCGCGCTGCACCGGGCCATCCTGCGCCACGACCCCGCGCTGACCGCCCCGCCGCCCGCCGACCCCGGGCCGCGCACCAACCTGCCCGCGCCGCTCACCGCGCTGATCGGCCGCGACGGCGACCTCGCCGAGGTCGCCGGCCTGCTGGCGGAGTCGCGGCTGGTGACCCTGACCGGGTCCGGCGGCGTGGGCAAGACCCGCCTCGCCCTCGCCGCCGCCCGCCGCCTGGCCTTCCCCGACGCTTCCGCCGATGGTTCCGCCGGCGGGTTCGCCGACGGGTTCGCCGACGGTGTGTGGCTGGTGGAGCTGGCCGGGGCCGCGGACGTGGCCGAGGCGGTGGCGGCCGTGCTGGGCGTGCGCGACGACGACTCCGTGCCGCTGGCGTCCAGGCTGGCCAGGGTGCTGGCGGGCGGGAGCGCGCTGCTGGTCCTGGACAACTGCGAGCACCTGGTCGAGCAGGTCGCCGGGTTCGTCTCGGCGGTGCTGCGGGCCGCGCCGGGCCTGCGCGTGCTGGCCACCAGCCAGGAGCCGCTGGGCGTGTCCGGCGAACGGGTCCGCGTCGTCCACCCGCTGCCCGAGCCCGACGCCGTACGGCTCTTCGCGGCCCGCGCGGACGTCGAGCCCGGCCCCGCCGTGGCCGACATCTGCCGGCGGCTCGACGGCATCCCGCTGGCCCTGGAGCTGGCGGCGACGCGGGTGCGGGCGCTCGGCGTACAGGAGCTGGCCGCCCGGCTGGACGACAGGTTCAGGCTGCTCAGCGCCGGGATGCGGGACGCGCCGGCCCGGCAGCGCACGCTGCGGGCCACCATCGACTGGAGCTGGGAGCTGCTGTCGGCCGAGGAGCGCACAGTGCTGCGGCGGCTGGCCGTGCACGCCGACGGCTGCACGCTGGAGGCCGCCGAGGCGGTCTGCGCCGAGCCCGGCGTGGACGTGCTCGACGTGCTGGCCAAACTCGTGGACCGGTCGCTGGTGGTCGTGGCGAGCGGTCCACGCTACCGGCTGCTGGAGTCGGTGACCGCCTACTGCCTCGAACGGCTGCGCGAGGCCGGCGAGCACGACCTGCTGCGCGAGCGGCACGCCCGCCACTACACCGGCCTGGCCGCCCGCGCCGAGCTGCGCGGCCCGCGCCAGCACGAGTGGCTGGACCGGCTGGACGCCGAGAGCGCCAACCTGCGGCTGGCCCTGTCCGGCCCCGAGGCCCTGCGCCTGGCCAACGCGCTGGCCTGGTACTGGATCCTGCGCGGCAGGCTGCGCGAGGCCCGCAGGTCGATCGAGGCGGCGCTGGCGGCGGGCGGCGAGGAGAGCGCCGCCGCCCTGGCCTCGGTCTGGCTGGCCGGCATCGGGCTGCTGCTCGGCGAGCCCACCCCGCCGGTACGCCGGGCCGCGCTCGACCGTACGGGGGCCGCGCTGGCCGACTGGTTCCTGAGCTTCGCCCGCTGGGCGTACGGCGACCACGCGGCGCACCGGGCCGCCGTCGGGCGGGCGCTCGCGGCGTACGAGGAGCTGGGGGACCGGTGGGGGATGGCGGCGGCGCTGTGCCTGCGGGGAAAGCTCGCGGTGGGCCGCGGCGACCTGGCGGCGATGGAACGCGACGGCGGGCGGGGCCTGGCCGTCTTCCGGGAGCTGGGGGACGAATGGGGGCAGGTCGAGGCCATGGACGTCCTCGACCGGGTGGCCGAGATCCGCGGCGACTACGAGGGGGCGGCCCGGCTGCGGCACGAGGCGCTGCGGCTGGCCGAGGGGCTGGGGTTCGACGTGTCGTTCAAGCTGGCCGCGATCGGACGGCTCGCGCTGCTCACGGGCGACTACGAGCGGGCCGACGACTTCCACGGGCGGGCCTTGCGGCTGGCGGTGGCGCAGTCGTACCGGTCGGCGGAGGAGAACGCGCTGCTCGGCCTGGCCATGAGCGCCCGCAGGCAGGGGCGGTACGAGGAGGCGGAGTCGTACCTGCTGTCGGCGCTCGACTGGCTGCGGAAGGTGGACGGCACGCCCGGGACGGCGTTCGTCATGGCGGAGTGGGGGTTCGTGGCCGAGCAGCGCGGCGACGCCGGGACCGCGCTGGCCCGCCATCACGAGGGGTACGGGGACGCCTGCGCGACGGGCGACCCGAGGGCCGTCGCGCTGGCCCTGGAGGGGCTGGCGGGCGCGCTGTCGATCGCGGGCGGGGAGCGGCTGGAGGAGGCGGCCGGGAAGCTGGGACGGGCGGCGGCGATCCGGCGAGCCGTCGGCGCGCCCCTGCCCGCCGGCGAACGCCACGACGTCGACCGCATCACCACCCGCCTGCGCGCCGCCCTCGGCGAGGACCACTTCACCCGCTCCTTCACCGCGGGCGAGCTCTCCCTCGGAGAAGCCCCTCTCGGCTCAGGGCAACTCGACCTCGGTGAGCCCCCTCTCGGGTCAGGGGAGGGGGAACTCGGCGATCACTTCCCAGGGGCCCTCGGGGGACGGGCCCGCGTAGAGCCTGCCGCCCAGCGCCTCCACCCGCTCGGCCATGCCGACCAGCCCGAACCCGCCGCCCAGCCGGGACACCCGCGGGTCCGACGCGGTTGAGCCGAAGTTCCGCACCCGCAGCACGACGACCCGCTCGTACCGCCGCAGATCGGCCTCCACCCAGGCGGCCCGGGTGGCGTGCTTGCGCACGTTGGTGAGCGACTCCAGCAGGACCCGGTGCAGCGTCGTCATCACCTCCGGCGGCAGCGTGCGGTCGTCGATGCCCGACCCGATCTCGAACGCCACCTTCGGCCCCTCGACCGAGAACCGTTCGGTCAGGAGCCGCAGGTCGGCCAGCGTCGTGCCGGGCCTGCGGTCCGCCTCGTCCTCGGTGCGCAGGACGGTCACCATGCGCCGCATCGAGGTCAGCGCCTCCGACCCGGCCGAGGCGATCGCGTCGAGCGCGGGCAGCACCGCCTCGGGCTTGTGCTCGGCGACCGTACGGGCGGCCTGGGCCTGGACGACGATGCCGGTGATGTGGTGGGCGACCAGGTCGTGCAGTTCCCTGGCCAGTTCGAGGCGTTCGGCCCGCCGTACGGAATGCACCGCCTCGGTACGGCGCTCCTGCTGGAACCGTAGGTAGCCGCCGATGCCCGCGGCCATCGACCACCCCGCGAACAGCAGGAACGCGAACGCCAGCCCCGCGGTGGGGTAGTCGCGCCTGGCCGACTCGGCCATCAGCACGGCCAGCCCCACGAGCGCCAGCACCGCCGCCCGCCGTACCGGCTCCACGTGCCGCAGCACGCCGATGAGGAGGACCAGCAGCGACCCCGTCTCGGCCATGCCGGGCGCGCCCAGCGCGTCGACCGACGCGATGACCAGCGACACGGCGAAGGACAGCCCCAGCAGCGCGCAGAAGCCCTCAAGCCGGTGGCGGCGGCGCAGGACGACCGCCGCGATCCCGGCCGCGCCGCAGAACGGTACGAACCACTGCAGCCCCCCGGTGCTGACGGCGATGGCCAGGTCGAGCATCAGCATCAGGCCGAGCCAGCCGAGCATCGCGATCTCGCTCAGCCGCCGGACCCAGTACACGACGCCCTTCGAATCCCCCACGTCACGAGAGTAGGCCGGAAGTCGGACAACTCGTATCAACCGATCGGCCGACCCGGTCGCCGGCGGACCAGCCCTTCAGCGGAGGCGGCGGCGCAGGCCGCTCGGCGATGCTGGAAGCACGTCGGAAGGGGGACAGGACATGGTGGTCATCGGATTCGTTCTGCTGGGGTTGGGACTGGTCGTCACGGCGCTGCTCGCGCTGGCCGACCCGGTGTTGCTCTCCCGCATCAACGGGGAGGACGCGGAGGGCGGCAGCGGCCGCCACATCGACGTGGAGATCGTACGGCTCAGCGCCCCGGCCGCGACGGCCGCGACGGCACGCGAGCCCAGGGCGGCCCGAGCCGCATGAACGTGGCCCGCGCGGCATGGCGCGCGGGCCCGGGGCGGGCGCAGTCGGGGGACGGCCCCGCCTTCGGCCCGCGGTCCGTTGGGGAACGGATCGCGGGCCGCTTTCCGTTAACGTGGGGCCTATGACCAACGGTTTTGAGACCCTGGCGATCCACGCAGGTCAGGAGCCCGACCCGCTGACCGGCGCGGTCGTGCCGCCGATCTACGCCACGTCCACCTACAAGCAGGACGGCGTGGGCGGCCTGCGTTCGGGATACGAGTACAGCCGCTCGGCCAACCCCACGAGGACGGCGCTGGAAGAGGCGCTGGCCGCCGTGGAGGGCGGCGCGCGCGGGCTGGCCTTCGCCTCGGGCCTGGCCGCCGAGGACACCCTGCTGCGCACGGTGTGCAAGCCGCAGGACCACGTGATCATCCCCAACGACGCGTACGGGGGCACGTACCGGCTGTTCGCCAAGGTGCACGAGCGCTGGGGCCTGCACTACGACCCGGTGCCGCTGCACGACCTCGACGCGGTGGCGTCGGCCATGACGCAGAAGACGAAGATCGTCTGGGTCGAGACGCCCACCAACCCGCTGCTCGGCATCGCCGACATCGCCGCCCTGGCTGAGCTCGCCCACGGGAACGGCGCGCTGCTGGTCGTGGACAACACGTTCGCGTCGCCGTACCTGCAGCAGCCCCTGGCGCTCGGGGCCGACGTGGTCGTCCACTCCACCACCAAGTACATCGGCGGCCACTCCGACGTGGTCGGCGGCGCGCTGATCGCGGGCGAGAAGGGCCTCGGCGACGAGCTGACCTACCACCAGAACGCGATGGGCGCGGTAGCCGGCCCGTTCGACGCCTGGCTGACGCTGCGCGGGCTCAAGACCCTCGGCGTGCGCATGGACCGCCACTGCGACAACGCCGAACGCGTCGTCGACCTGCTGCTCGCGCACCCGCGCGTGACCCAGGTGCTCTACCCGGGCCTGCCCGAGCACGCCGGCCACGAGGCCGCCGCCAAGCAGATGCGGCGCTTCGGCGGCATGGTGTCCTTCCGCGTGGCGGGCGGTGAGGCGGAGGCCGTGGAGGTGTGCAACCGGGCCAAGCTGTTCACGCTCGGCGAGTCGCTGGGCGGCGTCGAGTCGCTCATCGAGCACCCGGGCAGGATGACGCACGCCTCCGCGGCGGGCTCGCCCCTGGAGGTGCCGAGCGACCTGGTGCGCCTGTCGGTCGGCATCGAGACGGTCGACGACCTGCTCGCCGACCTCACCCAGGCCCTCGGCTAGGGCGTCAGGACACCGGCCGTCAGGGCGTCGGGACGACCATCAGGAAGAGGATCACCAGCCAGATCAGGGCCAGCAGGCCGCTGATGGCCGCGACCCGGCCGGTCTGCACCTTCGCGTCGTCCTCCGTGTTCTCGCTCTCAAGAGCGCGGAGGGCGGTGCGCAGGTCGCGATCGATGATGACCAGCAGCACGATCGCCACGATGAACAGCGTCATCGACGCCGTCATGTACCACAGGCCGAGCACGCCGTTCCCGACGGCGATCCCCACGGCCACCCCGAACACCAGCACGCCCAAGGACGCGAGGCTGTAGATCCTCGTCGTGCGCTGGATGTTCCGCAGGACGGGCACGTTGTTGGTGCGGATGGCCCGGGGAGCGGCCATCGTCGCGGCGGTCAGCGGGCCGATCGTGAAGATGGCGAAGCCGATGTGCAGCCAGAGAAGCAGGGACATGCGCCTGAGACTAGTCCCCGACGATCTCGGTCGGTGGCTCGACACTCTCTTTAACCTGCGAGGAGCAACGCATGATCAGCTCCGTGGCCGCCACCGCGACGGCCATCAGGATGATCAGCAGGATCGTGGCAATCATGGGCTCTCCTCCTTCCCCGTGTCCGACGTGAATATCGTCCGTAATGACTAGACGGACGTGCAACGGAATAAGTTCGCCACGGGTATGGTTGGTGACCGTCGCTTTTTTCTTACCTTCAGGGCACAAGGGGGTGCCGTCCGTGGCCATCAGGCACGTCGAGCCGTACACCGACGAGTGGCTGCAGCAGCCGGCCGGCTATGTCGAGCGCGTCGTCGACCTGCTCGGAGCCGAGGTGGCCGACTGGTGGGAGGGTCCGTGCGATCCGCGTGACGCCACCGTCAAGCTCGCCGACGACCACGCGCTGGTGTGGGACGAGGAGAGCGGCTGGCGGCTCGGCCGCTTCGTCGCCGGTGCGGCGGGCGCGCACACCGAGCTGACCGGCGTCCGCTACCTGGGCCACGGGCTGCTGCCCCGGCCGGAGCGCGTGCCGCAGGCTCTGGTGGACGCGCGGGCGGGGGTGGGCGCCAGCTCGGCCTGGCGGCCCTGTTACCGGTCGCACCGCAACTGCCGCGACGGGTTCGACGTCGCCCTCGACTTCTACGCCCGGCTGATCGAAGCCTGACACCCCGGAAGGGCAAGCGCCTCCGCCCGAAGGGCGCCGCACGCCGCAAGGCTCACCCTGGGGGAAGGGCCTCCGCCCAAAGGCGCTACATCCCTACCTCGATCCCGACTACGTGCACGCCCTGTCCGACAGCCTGGCGCGGGGGGCTACGAACTCGGCGGAGTGCCTCTCGCGGCTCGCGCGATCGGGCACGTGAAGCACGTCGATCAGCTGGAGAGGGGTTCTCCCGGCCACGAGCTCCAGGGCGCGGTGTCCGACCTGATGTACCAGCTGCGCATCCCGGACCTTCCGCCGAGCCGCCTGTCCAGCTTGCACATGCGGCTCGGCCGTGCCCTGGCCTGCGTCAACGGCAACCAGAGGGAGGCCCGCGAAGCCCTCGACCGCGCACTGGGCACGTCCGGCCTGAGCCCGTTCGCCGAGGCCGCTCTCGGCGGGGACGTCGCGATCGGGCTGAGCAGGCTGGGCCACCACGCCCAGGCCGATCGTCTCCTGCGGGAGGCGGCGGAGGCCATGGCCCGGTGGTCTCCGCTCTTCCGGGCCCAATTTCTCGGGAGGCAGACGCAGACGGCGGTGCGAGCGGACAAACCGGCGCTCGCCGTGCATCACATGCACAGCCTCACCCGCGCGCTACCGTTCGTCAGCAGCGCCCGCGTGAACACGCGCGTCACCGAGATCCTCACTGCAACAGCCAAATGGGACCGCACCCCGGACGTGCGCACCGCGCGTGAACATCTGCGTTCGATGTTGCCTGCCGAATCCTTCCGCCTGACGAAATTCAGCTTCTCTTTCCGGAAGTCAGCGGGAGCGGCGGAGGCGGAGGAAGTCGCTGACGACATATTCGCCGAGCCGGTCCGCGCTCGGTGAGAACACCCGGCCGCCGTTCCTGCGGGCCACCTCGTCCACGAACTCCTTGAGCCGGTCGTCGGCCGCCAGCATGAAGACGTTGATGGTCGCGCGCCGCCGCGTCATCTTGTCGACCTCGGACAGCGTCAGTTCCAGCGTCTCGTGCGACGGCGGCCACTCGAAGGCGGACCTGCCGTTGCGCATGAGGTGGGCGGTCGGCTCGCCGTCGGTGACGACCAGCACCACGGGCTCGAAGTCGGGGTGGCGGTCGAGGTGGCGGCCGGCGATGAGGAGGGCGTGGTGCAGGTTGGTGCCCTGGACCATGTCCCAGTCGAGGCCGGCCAGCTCGTCGGGTTGCAGGACCCTGGCGTAGTTGGAGAAGCCGATGATCTGCACGGCGTCCTGCGGGAATTTGGAGGCCACCAGTGCCTGGAGGGCCAGCGCCGTCTGCTTGGCCGCGGCCCACGTGCCGCGCAGGGCCATCGAGTACGACAGGTCGACCAGCAGGCACACCGCCGCGGCGCTGCGGCGTTCGGTCTCGGAGACCTCGAAGTCGTCGACGGACAGCCGCACCCGGGCCCGCCCGTCCTGCGGGGCGGTCGCCACGCCGCCGCTGCGCACGCCGTTGACCAGCGTGCGGACGACGTCGATCGGCTGCTCGTCGCCGAAGCGCCACGGCCGGGTGGAGCCGGTCAGCTCGCCGGCCGAGCCCGCGTCGTGCTGGTCGTGGTCGCCGCGCCGGCCCGCGTCGAGGGAGGAGAACACGCGCCGCAGCGCGGTCTCGCCCAGCCGCCGGACCGCCTTGGGGGTCAGCTCCAGCTTGCCGCGGCGGCGCAGCAGGTAGCCCTGCTCCTCCAGCTCGCGTTCGATGCGCTTGAGCGCCTCCAGGTCGTCGACCGCCGCCCGGCCCAGGGCCCGGCGTACGGCTGCCTCGTCGATGTCGTCGAGCCGCGCGCCCGGGTAGTCCTGGCGCAGGGCGGTCTCCAGCTGGGTGAGGTCGGCCAGCTCCTCCAGCGCCGTGACGGCGTCGCCCATGGCGAGGGGCTCGTCGCCGGTCAGCCGCTCGGGCGCGTTCCAGGCCAGGTCGGGACGGCGGGCGTGGAGGGCCTCGCCGAGGCGGCGCATCTGGTCGGACAGGCCGGCCTGGTCGAGCGTCTGGTTGATGAGGTTGGACAGCTCCTCGCGCTGGCGGGGGGTCATCGAGGCCAGCATGCGCTGGGTCGCGGCGGCCCGCCGGGCCAGGATGTCGACGAGCTCCTCGATGTCCCGGGGCTTTTCTGGGAACAAATCGCCATATTTCGCCATAAAGGCGTCAAAGTCTTCTTGGGTGTGCTCGCCTCTGGTGTCCCTGTCCAGCATGTCGTTCAGGTCGGACATCATCTCCCGGACGCGGGCCATGGCCTCGGGGTCGGGATTGGCCAGCGCGTCCCGCAGGCCCCTGAACTGGCTGTCGAGCACCTCGCGCCGCAGCAGGTCGCGCAGCTCCTCGAACGTCTGCCGCGCCGCCGCTGAACGCCACTCGTACGTGTTCAGCTCCTGGATGGCGCTCGCGGTGTCCTCGGGCAGCCCGTCGAGCCCGGCCTCCCGCAGCCGCGCGTCGTCGGACGGGTCGGGGAACAGCTCGGCCCGCTCCTGCCCGATCGCCTTGTCCAGCAGCGCCCGCGCGCGTTCGAGGGTGCCGTCGAGCCGCCCGCGCTCGCGCAGGTCCCTGCGCCGCCTGCGGACCTCCCTGAGCATGTCGTCGAGCCCCCGCCGGTCCTGGCTGCCGGGCAGCCCCCGCTTGAGCAGGTCGCGCAGCGCGTGGACCGGCGTCGAACCGGACAGGATCGCGTCGCCCATCTCGTCGAGGGCCGCGCGTACGTCATAAGGGGGGGCCAGGGGGTCGGGGCCGTCGTGGTATTCGCCGTAGCGGAAGGCCATCACGCTTCCACGCTAACCCCAACTTGCCCCCGCCCGTCTACGGACGCCTGGCCACTTCCCACACCTCGACCGCGCTGTTCGCGTCGGGCGTATAACTCACCTGCGCCTGGACGGCCCGCCCGGCCCCCTTGAGCGCCTTGGCGAGGTCGGTCGACTCGCAGGGCAGCTTGCCGAGCCCGCGCTTGTCGACGCCGGACGCCCTGCCGGACACCCAGCGGTCGCCGCAGCGGGCCGTGGCCCGGTAGAAGGACGTCATGTACGTGTAGCCCAGCTTGATCTGCTTGCCGCCGGTGCTGAACAGGAGCGTGGCGTCGTCGATCCGGGTGATCGAGCCGCGCGCGGTGACCGGCTCCGGCCAGGCGTCGAGCAGGAACTCCTGCGCCTTGACGGCCTTGCCGCCCTCGTACTCCACGCGCAGCGGCACCGCGCCCTCCAGGAACCCTGTGGTGAGCTGGGCGGGCTTGCACGCCGTACGGCCCAGCCCGTCGCGGTCGAGCGCGACCCGCCCCTCGGTCTCCTTCAGGTCGCAGGCCGTCGTCACCCGGCTGTAGGCGGCGCGGGTGTAGTCGAGCCTGAGCTCCTTGGCCCCCGTGACCGGGGTCAGCTTGTAGAGCACGTTGCCGCCGCGCCGGACCTTGGCGGGCTTCATGGGCACGATCCGCAGGGCGCCCTTGCCGTCGGCCCAGGCGTAGCCGTAGACGGGCTTGGCGGTGGCCGTGGCGGTGGCCGCGTGCGCAGGAAGCGCGAGGCCGCCCAGGACGAGGCCGACGGCGGTGGCATGGATGAGCAGGCGCATGGGCGGTTCCCCCCGGAGTCGTGATCAACCAAACACTACGACGCGGGAAACCGCCCGTTTGTTCACGTCCTGTAGATCGTGACCCCGTCGAGGTCTTCCCTTGACAGCCGCCGCATCAGGTAAAGACCTTCAAGGGCGAACTCCAGAGCAGCCGCGGCGTGCCCGGGGGACTCCTCGCCGGCGCCCATGCCGAGCCTCGACATGACCTTGGCCAGGCCGCTGACCGGGCCGATCTGGTGCAGCAGCTCGGCCGCGGCCACCATGTCGCCGGACTCCACCTGGTTGCCCTCGGCGAACTTGTCGGTGATGGGGGACAGGTCCATGCCGCCCAGCCTGCTCCTGAACGTCTCGGCCGTGGCCCGGCGCAGCAGGTGGGCCAGGATCTCG
This sequence comes from Nonomuraea sp. NPDC051191, assembly GCF_044455665.1. Classification (NCBI taxonomy): domain Bacteria; kingdom Bacillati; phylum Actinomycetota; class Actinomycetes; order Streptosporangiales; family Streptosporangiaceae; genus Nonomuraea; species Nonomuraea sp. NPDC051191. The sequence goes on from NZ_JBITEZ010000004.1 coordinate 418,564, forward strand.
GTCTCCCTGCCCTCCTCGCTGACCTCGAACTCCACCTTGCCGCGCAGGCTGTGGACGACGCAGGCCAGGTCGCAGACGCGCGTGACGGCCTGGTCCTCGCCCTTGATCGCGGACCTGCGCACGGCGGAGGCCGCGGCGGTCTCGGCGGCGGCGATCGAGAAGCGCGCCGACACGCCGGAACGGGCGTCGACGGCCGTGGACTCGCGGACCAGCCGGGTGAACCTGGCGATCACCTCGACCAGGTGCTCGGGCACGTCGGCCCCGATGTCGGGCACCGACTCCTGGCGGATGAGCGTGAGCTCGTCCTCGACCGTGAGCGGGTAGTGGGTGCGGATCTCCGCGCCGAACCGGTCCTTCAGCGGCGTGATGATGCGGCCCCTGTTGGTGTAGTCCTCCGGGTTCGCGCTGGCGATGAGCAGGATGTCGAGCGGCAGGCGCAGGTTGTAGCCGCGCACCTGGATGTCGCGTTCCTCCAGCACGTTGAGCAGCGAGACCTGGATGCGCTCGGCCAGGTCGGGCAGCTCGTTGACGGAGAACACGCCGCGGTTGGTACGGGGGACCAGACCGTAGTGGACGGTCTCGGGGTCGCCGAGGGTGCGCCCCTCAGCGATCTTGATCGGGTCGACGTCGCCGATGAGGTCGCCGACGGAGGTGTCGGGAGTGGCGAGCTTCTCGCCGTAACGTTCGTCGCGGTGCTTCCACGCCACCGGCAGCTCGTCGCCCAGTTCCCGCGCCAGGGTCTTGCAGCGCGTGCAGGCGGGTGCGTACGGATGGTCGTTGATCTCGCAGCCCTCGACCACCGGGGTCCACTCGTCGAGCAGGCCGGTGATCGTGCGGATGAGCCGCGTCTTGCCCTGCCCGCGCTCACCGAGCAGGACCAGGTCGTGCCCGGCGAGCAGCGCCCGCTCCAGGTGTGGCAGAACGGTGTCGTCGAAGCCCACTATGCCGGGGAACCGGGTCTCGCCGGCCCGCAGCCTGGCCAGCAGGTTTTCCCGGACCTCGGCTTTGACGCTGCGATGAACGTGGCCGCTCTCTCGCAACTCGCGGAGAATACGTGGCTGATGCACGGGAACGAGACTACGTCCCCCGCGAGAAATGCGGCAGGGAGTTTCGCATCTGGCGGAGATTTCGGATCTTGACCTATTGCGTGACGGTTCGTACGCGTGCTTGTCCCTTTAGTGGGGAGAATCGGCCCTAGGGAACATGGACATGTCGAGGGAGGCGAGAGGCGTGGCCTTGATGACAAGCCGCTTCGCCGACGGCCTCGCCGTGGGTTCCGACCTGGTGGAGGCCGCGGAGAACGCCGTCGGTCAGGCACTGTCGAGGCTCAGCGGGCAAGCGAACCTGGTCTGCTTCTTCATCTGCGGCGAGGACCCCGAGGACGTCGCCAGAGCGGGCCAGGCGGCGATGAAACTCGCGCCCGAGGCGCACGTGATCGGCTGCAGCGCCACGGGAGTGATCGGAGACGGGCAGGGGGTCGAGCTGACGCCCGCGGTGAGCGCGTGGGCGGCCACCCTGGAGGGGGCCAGGCTCACCACGTTCGCGCTGGAGACGCTGGCGGCCGAGGACCGGTTCGTGGTCGTCGGGCTGCCCGAGCGCACGGGGGACGACCACGTGGCGATCCTGCTGGCCGATCCGTACACCTTCCCGACCGACGCGTTCGTGGAGCGTTCGGTCGACGTGCTCGGCGAGCTGCCGCTGATCGGCGGGCTGGCCAACGGGTTGCAGGGACGCGGGTCCGTACGGCTGTTCGCGGACGGCAAGATCTACACCGAGGGCGCGATCGGCGTCCTGCTCAGCGGGCCGGTCAAGATCAGTACGGTGGTCAGCCAGGGCTGCCGTCCGATCGGTCCCAGCATGGTGGTCACGGCCTCGGAGGAGAACCTGCTGCTCGAACTGGCCGGACAGCCCGCGCTGGCCCGGCTGGAGGACATCGTCAGCGAACTGGACGAGGACGACCGCGAACTGGTCGCCGCCGGGCTGCAGATCGGCGTGGCCATGGACGAGTACGCCGAACGCCACGAACGCGGCGACTTCCTCATCCGGGGCGTCATCGGCATCGACCCCGAACGCGAGGCCGTGGCCATCGGGGACATCGTGGAGATCGGCCGTACCGTGCGCTTCCAGGTCAGGGACGCCGCCACCGCCGACGAGGACCTGTACGACCTGCTCGACGCCCACCGCGAGGAACTGGGCAAGGTGGACGGCGCGCTGCTGTTCTCCTGCAACGGCCGGGGCTCGGCGATGTTCGGCACCGCCGACCACGACCCGGTCGCCCTGCGCGACACGCTGGGACCCATCGGCGTCGCGGGCTTCTTCGCCGCGGGCGAGGTCGGGCCGGTCGGCGGGCACAACCACGTGCACGGGCTCACGGCGTCCGTGCTGGTCTTCTCCAGCGCCGCGGAGCCGGAGCTGTCGTGATCCTGGCGATCGACGTCGGCGGCACCAAGATGGCCGCCGGGCTGGTGGCCCACGACGGCACCGTGATCACCTCCCGGCGCGCCGCCACCCCCCAGAACGCCGACGCCGAGACGCTGTGGGACACCCTCACGGCCCTCATCGACCCCCTGTCGGCCCGCGCCGAAGGGGTGGGCGTGGGCTGCGGAGGGCCGATGACCTGGCCCGACGGCGAGGTCTCGCCGCTCAACATGCCCGGCTGGCGCGGCTTCCCGCTGCGCGCCCGCCTCTCCGGCCGCTTCCCCGGCTTACCGGTACGCCTCCACAACGACGCCATCTGCCTGGCCATCGCCGAGCACTGGCAGGGCGCCGGACGGGGGAGCGCCGACATGCTCGGCATGGTGGTCTCCACCGGCGTCGGCGGCGGCCTCATCCTGGACGGGCGCCTGATCAACGGCGGCACGGGCAACGCCGGTCACATCGGGCACGTCGTGGTCGAATCGGACGGCGGCCCCCGCTGCGGCTGCGGCGGCCACGGCTGCCTGGAGGCGGTCGCCCGCGGCCCCGCCCTCACCGCGTGGGCCCTCTCCCAAGGCTGGACCCCTGCCCCTCCGGACGCGGAAGACCCGCCCGCGGACAGCGAGGGCGCGTACCAGGAGGACCGGGCGGTCACCGGGCGGGCGCTGGCGGCCGACGCGCTGGCCGGCGACCCCGTGGCCCTGCTGGCGATGCGACGGGCCGGACGCGCGCTCGGGATCGCCATCGCCTCCGCCACCCACCTGTGCGACCTGGACCTGGTGACGATCGGTGGCGGGCTGTCCCAGGCCGGCGAGCCGCTGTTCGGCCCCCTGGAGGAGGCCCTGCGCGACCACGCCCGGATGGGCTTCGCCCGCCGGCTCAAGGTCATGCCCGCCGCCCTCGGCCAGGAAGCCGGCCTGGTGGGCGCCGCCGCCCTCCTCCTGGCCGGCGGCACCTACTGGCCCTCCTGCCCCTGAGCCCTCGGGAGCGCCTATCGGCCCTCCCGCCCCTTACCCCCGGGAGCGCCCATTGGCCCTCCCGCGACTGACTTCGCGGGAGGGCCGGCGGGCAGGCGCGAGCCAAGGGTGCGAAGGCCGCGACCTGCCCGTGTTCCCTGGCCGAGCCGGGCTGTCCTCGTCGGAGGTCAGCCCTGCTGGGTGCCCTCGCCGTCGCCCGGGTCCGTACGGGTGTCGGAGCGGCCGTCGTTCTGGTCGCCTGCCGGCGGGACGGGCATCGCGGCCGGCTCGCAGGGGCTCACCGCGCCCTTGACGATCTGCAGCGAGGTGGACATCGGAGGCGCCTCGGGCCCGCTGCTGTCCAGGGTGACCGCCAGCACCAAGGTCTGCCCCGCCGGAACCTGACCCTTAGCGATCCGGAAGGAGATCCCGTCGCCGCTCCTGCCGATGCTCGTCTCGAACCGCCCCTCGCCGCCCCCGCGCTGCCCGCGCGGCTCCTTGCAGGTCTGGCCGTACGGCAGGTAGTCCACCACCGCCTTGACCCCCGCCGCCGCCAGCTCGGACGCCAGCCCGCCGGGGTCCCGGAAGGCGTTGATCTCCACCGACACCCCGCCGTCGGCCGTCCCGGTCACCGCGTACGCGGGCCCTCCGCCGAACAGGCCGGTGGCCGCCACGGTGGCGACTGCGGCGACCCCCGCCGCGGCGGTCAACCCTACGAGCCGCCACCGGGGCCGCCGGACGACCGGCGTCACGACGGGCTGCGTCCCGGTCGCCATCTCCTCCTTGAGCGCGTTCAGCAACCGCTCCTCGAAAGTGTTCATGCCTGTCCCTCCACGTACACGGCCGACGGCGAAGCGACGTTCTCAAGGGCACGTCTGGCCCGATGCAGGCGGACCCGCGCGGTCACCTGCCTGACGCCCAGAACGGCGGCCGCCTCGGAGACGGTGAGCTGGTCGATCGCCACGAGCTCCAGCACCGCGCGCTCGCCCTCCGGCAGGCCCGCCATGGCCTCCAGGGCGCCGCGCATCTCGCGCTCGGCGTCGATCCGCTCCTCCATCCGGACGAGGTCGTCGTCGTCCATCAGCCGCCGCCCCGCGATCCGGCCCGCCGCCCGCGCTTCCCGGGCCGACCTGCGGAGCTGGGCCGACACCACGTTGCGGGCCACGCCGTACAGCCACGCGGTCTGACTGCCCCGGCCCGGCACGTAGGTGTGGGCCGAGTCGAGGGCCGCCAGGAAGACGTCGGCGGTCAGGTCGGCGGCGAGATGAGGATCGCTCACCCGCCGGACCACGAACCGCATGACGACGTCGACATGGCGGCGATAGAAGGCCTCGAAGGCCACCGGGTCCTCGTTGAGGCGCACTGGCCTCGCTCCCTTCGTCGTTCGCCCTTACACCTTTACTTGGACCGGCCGAAGGAAAGCGTTTCCGCGCAGGTCAGGCGAGGGTCGGGCGGCGCGGCTGGAAGAGCCACGCGTCGAAGAGCGGGTCGAGGTCCTTGCCGGACAGCCGCTCGGCCAGGTCGACGAACTGCCGCGTGGTGACGTTGCCGTAGCGGTGTTCGGCGGTCCAGGTCTTGAGCAGCTTGAAGAACACCGGGTCGCCGACCGCCTTGCGCAGGGCGTGCAGCGCCATGCCGCCGCGGGTGTAGACCGACTCGTTGAACAGGTCACCGGGCTTGGCCCGGCCCGGCGGGTAGGCCCACATCGGGTCTTTGGCGTCGCGGTTGTAGAAGTCCTTGAAGGTGGCGTCGGCGGTCTTCTTGCCCCGGTGCTCCGACCACAGCCACTCGGCGTACGTCGCGAACCCCTCGTTGAGCCACAGGTCCTTCCACCGCTTGATGGTCAGGCTGTCGCCGAACCACTGGTGGGCCAGCTCGTGGGCGATGATGCCCTCGTCGGGGTCGAAGCCGCCGTAGAGGGGCTTGGTCTGGTTCTCCAGGGCGTAGCCGGCCGAGTAGTCGTCGACCACGGCGCCGGTCGAGGAGAACGGGTAGGGGCCGAAGACCGTGCTCCAGTAGTCGGTGATCTCGCCCGAGACGTCGTAGACGTGGTTGAGGCTGGTCTTGAACTTCGGGTCGACGGCCGCGTACGTCGGGATGCCGCCCGGCGAGCGGCCCTGGCGCACCTCGAACCTGCCGATCGTGGCCGTGGCGAGGTAGGTGGCCATCGGGTGCCGCTCGCTCCACCGGAAGGTGGTGCGGCCGCCCGCGGTGGACGGCGCCGCGCTCTGCTCGCCGTTGGCCACGACGGTCAGGCCGGCGGGCACGGTGACCGTGAAGTCGAAGGTGGCCTTGTCGGCGGGGTGGTCGTTGCTGGGGAACCAGGTCTTGGAGCCGTTGGGCTCGGAGGCCACGAACGCGCCGTCGCCGGTGGGGATGAACCCGTACGTGCCCAGGTTGGCGGTGTCCTTGGCCGGTGTGGGGACGCCCGAGTAGGAGATCTCGGCGGTGAACGGCGAGCCGGCGACGAGGGGCGCGGCCGGGGTCACGGTCAGCTCGCCGCCCTTGCGGGAGAAGCGGGCGGGCGTGCCGTCGACCTTGACCTTGGCGACGTCGAGGCCGGTGAGGTCGAGGTTGAAGCTCGACAGGTCCTGGGTGGCCTTGGCGCGGATCTTCGTCAGGCCGGCCAGCCGCTTGCCGGCCGGGGTGTAGTCGACGGTCAGCGAGTAGTGGGCGACGTCGTAGCCGCCGTTGCCGTCCTGGGGGAAGTCGGTGTCGCCGATGCCCGGCGCGCCCGCGTGCCGACCGGTGGCCGCGTGCGGCGGCGGCTCGTCGGTGGGCGCGCAGGCGAGCACGCTGATCAGGGCCACCAGCACGGCTGCCCCGCGTCTTCTGATTCGCATACGTGAACGCGCCCCTTTCAACCCGTGACCGGAATCTTACGCTGGGTCACGCGTCCTCGACGACTCGTCGCCGTGGAGGGAGGCAAGGCGAAGGCGCCGGCGGCTGCCTGCCGCCGGCGCCTCATCAGCCCAGAAACTGGTGGTGGTCCCATAAAATCCACATGACCACCACTAAGTCGGGACAAACTAAAGGTTGCCCCTGCGTTCCTGCTCGCGCTCGATCGCCTCGAACAGGGCCTTGAAGTTGCCCTTGCCGAACCCGAGCGAGCCGTGCCGCTCGATCAGCTCGAAGAAGACCGTGGGGCGGTCCTGCACCGGCTGGGTGAAGATCTGCAGCAGGTAGCCGTCCTCGTCCCGGTCGACCAGGATCTTGCGCTTCTTCAGCTCCTCGATCGGCGCCCTGACCTGCCCGATGCGCTCGCGCAGCTCGGGGTCGTCGTAGTAGGAGTCGGGCGTGTCGAGGAACTGCACGCCCGCCGCGCGCATGTGGTCGACGGTGGTGAGGATGTCGTTGGTGGCGAGGGCGATGTGCTGCACGCCGGGGCCGCCGTAGAACTCCAGGTACTCGTCGATCTGCGACTTCTTGCGGCTGATCGCCGGCTCGTTCAGCGGGAACTTGACCTTCCGCGTGCCGTCGGCCACGACCTTGGACATCAGCGCCGAGTACTCGGTCGCGATGTCGTCGCCGACGAACTCGGCCATGTTCGTGAAGCCCATCACCTTGCGGTAGAACTCCACCCACTCGTCCATCTTGCCCAGCTCCACGTTGCCGACGCAGTGGTCGACCGCCTGGAAGAGGCGTCCCGTCTTCGTCGCGGGCGGCGCGACGAGCGGCTCGGCCGGCACGTAACCGGGCAGGTACGCGCCCCCGTAGTTGGACCTGTCCACGAGCGTGTGCCGCGTCTCGCCGTAGGTGGCGATGGCCGCGATCACCACCTTGCCGTGCTCGTCCTCCAGCGTGTACGGCTCCACCAGGCCCGTGGCGCCGTGGGCGACCGCGTAGGCGTACCCGGCCTCCACGTCGGGCACCTGGATGGCCAGGTCGATCACGCCGTCGCCGTGCTCGGCGACGTGCCTGGCCATGTCCGTGCCGGGCCGGACCGAGGCCCTGAACTCGAAAGTGGCGCTGCCCGAGGTCAGGACGTAGGCGACCTCGTCGCGGCTGCCGTTCTCCGGCCCTCGGTAGGCCACCAGTCGCATGCCGAACGCGGTCGAGTAGTAGTGGGCGGCCTGCCGGGCGTTGCCGACGGCGAACACCACGGCATCCATCCCGTTAACCGGAAAGACATCAGTCATACCGACAACTCTCGATTTAGCTGGACGAGTTGTGCAACAGTTACTTGTGCGAGTGCACAATCTGTCCACCCGCCCCTAGCCCGAGTCGGAGAATTTGTACAGCATGACGATCGATGAACTGGACGCCCGTCTGATCTCCCTGCTGACCGCCGAACCCAGGCTGGGCGTGCTCGAATGCTCACGCCGTCTGGGCGTCGCCCGCGGCACCGTCCAGGCCCGGCTCGACCGGCTGGTGGGCAGGGGGGTCATCACCGGGTTCGGGCCCGACGTGTCGCCCGTGGCGCTCGGCTACGACGTGACGGCGTTCGTCACCATGGAGATCAGGCAGGTCTCCGGGCACGACCCGGTCGCCCACCGGCTGGCCCACATCCCCGAGGTGCTGGAGGTGCACACCATCACCGGCGGCGCGGACCTGCTGTGCCGGGTGGTCGCGCGGACGAATGCCGATCTGCAACGCGTCATCGACCAAATCGTGGATGTTCAGGGCGTCCTCAGGACTTCTTCGATCATCGCACTCGACACGCCGGTTCCTTACCGAGTGCTGCCTTTGGTCGCCGATGTTCCACGCCGCGGGGGACGCTAGACGTACCATCGCTTAGGGACGAGGCACCGTTATCGATCGTTTACCCTTGACATTCGCCCAGCTTGCGGGGGTTGGGCGAGGGTGTCTCGAAGGGGGGTCTCGGATGCGGGGCGGTGGTGGAAAAGGCATGCGGAAACGGCGCGTACTCCGAATTGTGTTGATCTCTTTCGGCGCCGGAATCGCCGTGTTCGCCGGGCTTTTCGCTATTGCCTGGGCGATGACTCCCATTCCCGACAGCACGCAGGAATCGGCCACCGCCGAAGGCTCGGTGATCTATTACCGCGACGGCAAGACCGTGCTCGCCAGGCAGGGCGTCGACCGCCGGAACGTCGAGCTGGCAAAGGTGCCCAAGCACGTGCGCGACGCGGTCATCGCGGCCGAGAACCGCTCGTTCTACAACGACGGCGGCGTGTCGCTCAAGGGCACCGCGCGGGCCGTCTGGTCCACCGTCACCGGCCAGCAGCTCCAGGGCGGCTCCACGATCACCCAGCAGCTCGTGCGCAACTACTACAGCGGCCTCAGCCAGGAGCGCTCGGTCACCCGCAAGTTCAAAGAGATCCTCATCGCGATGAAGGTCGACCAGTCCAAGTCGAAGGACTGGGTCCTGGAGCAGTACCTCAACACGATCTACTTCGGCCGCGGCGCCAACGGCGTCCAGTCGGCCGCCCGCGCCTACTTCGGCAAGGACGTCGACAAGCTCACCGTCGCCGAGGGCGCGTACCTGGCGGCGGTCATCCAGCAGCCCAGCCGGTTCGCCGACCCCGAGGGCACCGACCTCGACGCGGCCCGCACCCGGTGGCAGGGCGTGATCAACGCCATGCGCCAGACGGGCGCGCTGTCGGGCCGGCAGGCGGCCGCCGAGCGCTTCCCGGTGCTCAAGGCGCCCAAGAAGCCGTTCGAGCTCAAGGGCCAGGGCCAGTACATGCTCGACCAGGTCACCGCCGAGCTCAACCGGCGCGGCTACTCCGACGAGACCATCAACAGCGGCGGCCTGAAGATCGTCACGACGTTCGACAAGAAGCTCATGGCGGCGGCCGAGCAGGCGGTCAAGGACGTGGTCCCGGCCTCCACGCCGAAGAGCGTCCGCACCGGGCTGGCCGCCGTCGACCCGGCCACCGGCGAGGTCGTCGCCTTCTACGGCGGCCGCCACGACCAGGTCGGCGACTACGACAACGCGTTCTCGGCCAAGCGGATGGCGGGCTCGACGTTCAAGCCGTACACGCTGGCCGCCGCGCTCGACAACGGCTTCGAGCTGTCCACCAGGGTCGACGGCAACTCGCCGCTGCGGGTGGCCTCGGCCGACAAGCCCATCCCCAACGACAGCGGCCGCTCCTACGGCCAGATCAACCTGGTCAGCGCCACCCAGAACTCCGTCAACACGGCCTTCGTCGACCTCGGCCAGAAGGTCGGGCTGAACAAGGTCGCGGCCGTGGCCGAGGCCGCGGGCATCCCCAAGGAGCAGTTGCAGGGGCAGCAGGCGTACGCGACGTTCCCGCTCGGCGTGTCGTCGGTCAGCGCCGTCCAGAACGCCTCGGGGTTCTCCACCTTCGCCAACAAGGGCGTGCACATGGAGGCCCACGTGGTGAAGTCGGTGACCGACAGCAAGGGCGAGAAGAAGTCGGTCCAGCCCACCGCCACGAAGGTGGTGAGCGAGCAGGCCGCCGCCGACACCGTCTACGCGATGCAGCAGGTCGTCAAGTACGGCACCGGCACCGCCGCCCGCCTCTACGACCGTCCGGTCGCCGGCAAGACCGGCACCACCGACGACTCCAAGAACGTCTGGTTCAACGGCTTCGTCCCGCAGCTCGCCGTCGCCGTGAACATGTTCCGCAGCGACGACAAGACCGTCACCATCCCCGGCTACGGCACGCAGTTCGGCGGCCAGCTCCCCGCGCAGGTCTGGCGGGCGTTCATGACCGAGGCCATGGCGGGCGAGCCCGTCGAGGAGTTCCCCGAGCCGTCCCAGTACGGCTACGAGTCCTCCTACTCGCCGCCCGACCGCGGCCGCGACGTCCCCGACCACCCGTCCTCGCCGCCCGCCGACCAGAACGAGTGGGACAGCCCCGGCCCCGGCCCCGGCAGCACCGACCAGCCCTTCGGCGACCCGGGGGTCAGCGAGGCCCCCACCGACGAGGGCTTCGGCGACAACGGCAGGACCGGCGGCCGGCAGGACGAACGCCCCCAGGACGCGCCCACCGCGCCCTCCGACCAGCCTCTCGGCACGCCCGACGAGGGCCGCGACACCCAGCGCGACAACAACCTGAGCCGGCCGTCAGGCGTCGGCTAGCTCGGCCCGCAGCTCCTCGACCGTGGTGACCGGCAGCCGGCAGGCGAACCCCCTGCACACGTAGGCGGCCGGCGCGCCCCCGATCGGGCCGCGCCCCTCCAGCAGCGCGGGGAAGGGCTCCCCGCCGGCCTCGCCGTCGCCGGGCGCGACCACCAGGCCCGGCACGTCGGCCAGCAGCGCCTCGCGGTGCAGGGCGGCCGTACGCGGGTCGGCGGGGCTGCCGACGACCGCGACCTCCACGGGCCCGTCGAGCGCCGCGCGGGCCACGGCCAGCCCCCAGCCGGCGAACCTGGCGTGCCGGTCGGCCAGCACCGACACCGTGGCCAGGGCGGCCGCGGCGGCGTCCCGGTACTTCGCAGAGCCGGTCAGCGCGCCGTAGGAGAGCAGGGCCCCCGCGGCCGCGTACTGGCCGGAGGGCGTGGCGTTGTCCGTGGGGTCCTGCGGGCGCTGGAAGAGCCGTTCGGCGTCGTCAGCGGTGTCGTAGAAGCCGCCGGAGCCGTCGGAGAAGCGGTCGAGCACCGTGTCGAGCAGTGCGCCGGCCAGTCGGAGCCATTTCGTCACGCCCGTCACGCCGTAGAGGGAGATCAGCCCCTCCGCCACGTTCGCGTAGTCCTCAAGGACGCCCGCGTTGGCGCCCGCGCGCCCGTCGCGCGAGGTGCGCAGCAGCCGCCCGTCGGCCGTGTGCACGCCTTCGAGCAGCTCGGCCGCCGCCGTGGCGGCCTCGACCAGGTCGGGGCGTTCGAACACGACGCCGGCCTCCGCGAGCGCCGCGATCGCCAGGCCGTTCCAGGAGGCCACGACCTTGTCGTCGCGGCCCGGCCGCACCCGCCGCTCCCTGGCCGCCAGCAGCCTGCCGCGCACCCCGGCGTACCGGACGTGGTCCTCGGGGTCGCGCGGGAGCTGGAGCACCGACGTGCCGTGCTCGAACGTGCCGGTGACGTCGAAGAGCGCGGCGGCCCAGCGCCCGTCGTCGTCGCCGAGGACCTCGCGCAGCTCCTCGGGCGTCCAGACGTAGAACTTGCCCTCCACGCCCTCGCTGTCGGCGTCGAGGGCCGAGGCGAAGCCGCCCTCGGGCGTACGCAGCTCGCGCAGCATCCAGCCGGCCGTCTCCAGCGCCACCCGGCGGGCCAGGTCGCCGCCGCCCGCCTTCCACCAGTGGGTGTACACCCGCAGCAGGAGGGCGTTGTCGTAGAGCATCTTCTCGAAGTGCGGGACCACCCATTCGGCGTCGACGCTGTACCGCGCGAAACCGCCGCCGAGCTGGTCGTAGATGCCGCCGCGGGCCATGGACTCCAAGGTCCGGCCGCTCATCTCGCGCTCGCCGGAGCGCAGCAGGAACTCCAGCGCCATCGACGGCGGGAACTTCGGCGCGCCGCCGAACCCGCCGTTGACCGGGTCGAACGACTCCCGCAGGTTGGCGACGGCCCGCTCCAGCGTCTCCGCCTCGGGCGTGGCGCCGCGCGGGAACGCGGTGTTCTGGTTGAGCGCCTCGACCACCTTGGCCCCCTGCGCCAGCACCGACTCCCTGTCGCCGGTCCACACGCGGTGGATCTCGGTCAGCAGGCGCCGGAAGTGCGGGCGCGGGAAGTACGTGCCGCAGTAGAACGGATGGCCGTCGGGCGTGGCGAACACCGTCATCGGCCAGCCGCCCTGCTGCGTCATGGCCTGGGTGGCGGTCATGTAGACGGCGTCGACGTCGGGCCGTTCCTCGCGGTCGACCTTGACGTTGACGAAGTGCTCGTTCATCAGGGCGGCCGTCTCGGCGTCCTCGAAGCTCTCGTGGGCCATCACGTGGCACCAGTGACAGGCCGAGTAGCCCACGCTGATCAGCAGCGGCACGTCCCTGCGCCGGGCCTCGGCGAACGCCTCCTCGCCCCACGGGTGCCAGTCGACGGGATTGCCCGCGTGCTGCAGCAGGTACGGGCTCGTGGCGTCGTTCAACCGGTTCATCATGACCTCCCCCGCTCACCCTAGACCGCCCCTCGCGCCTGGCCCGCCACCCCCTGCGGCTGACTCCGGCCGGGCGGACGGCGTAGGTTACGGGCGTGGACATCGACTACGTCTGCGCCCACGCCGACCGCCCGGCGGCCGCCGTCACGCGCAGGGACGTCGCCCGCGCGCTGCTGGCCGTGCCCTCGGGCGTGGCGCTCGTGGCGCTGCCCGACCTGCGACGGGCCATGGTGTCGGCGGGCAACCCGCTCTCGCAGCCGTTCTGGGACTCCGCCAAGGCGACGCTCGGCTCCATCGAGGCGGGCGTGGCCACCGTCGGCGACGTGCAGCGCTGGGTCGAGTCCACCGGCACCGAGCCGATCCTCATGACGCCCAGCTACTTCGTCTGGCCCGAGGAGGACGAGCGCGGTCCCGTCGCGACCGAGATGTTCGGGCGCCTGGTCGCCTTCCTGGAGGAGCGCGTCGAGTCCGGCGAGGTCGACCCCGACGCGCTGGCCCTGGGCGACCACGCCGCCCGCCGGGCGTACGAGGAGCTCCAGGAGCACTGGCTGGCCACGCCGCTGCCCGACGGCCGGGTGCCGGGCTTCGCGGTGAGTGACGAGCAGGACGAGGAGCTGTTCGCCGCGCTCGACGAGGAGGAGGCTTTCGCGCTGTCGGAGCTGCGGCGCATCGTCGGCGAGCTGCCCAAGGCCCCCGAGCTGCCCCTGGTCGAGCTGGAGCTGGCCGCCGCGCGCCTGCGCACGCTGCTGGGCCTGCCCGGCTACCCCGCGAACGTGCTGAGGGCCTGCGCCGGGTTCGACGACAGGCCGATGCCCGACGACGACCGGGAGCTGTGGCTGGCGGTGGCGGCGGGCGTGGCCGGGCCGATCTCCGACCTGCCGGAGGAGGGCGACGTGCCGGAGGAGTTCGCCGACCTGGAAGGGCGGCTCAGCCACGAGGACACCGCCCTGGCCAACCTGTGCGCGATCCAGCACGCCGACTGGCTGGCCGCCGTGGCGGCGCTGGCCCGCCTGGGGCCGGGGGTGCTGGCCTCGCCGGAACGCCTGGCCAGGCTCATCGCCGAGTCGGACGACATCGACTCCGACGAGCAGGACGACGACGACCTCGACGCCACCGAGGGCCTGTTCGCCTCGGTGGTCAGCCTGTGGACCTACCTGGGCATCGTGGACGCCGACGAGGTGCTGACCCCGCTCGGCTGGTGGGGCCTGCCCAAGGCGCTGGAACGGGCCTGGTCACCCGGCGACTGACGGGTCGCTGTGCTCCTTGAACTCGGGGTGGCGCTCGATGTAGCGGGCCACGTAGGGGCACAGCGGCACGATGCGCAGCCCGGTGTCGACGCTCGCGCGCAACGCGAACTCGACCAGCCTGCCCGCCAGGCCCTGGCCCTCGTAGGCGGGCAGCACCTCGGTGTGCGTGAAGACGATTTTGGTGGGCAGCAGTCGATAGTCGGCGAACCCGGCGACCTTGCCGTCGACGAGCACCTCGAAGCGGCACTCCAACGAGTTGTCGACTACTTCGATCGGCATCTATTCGGCTTTCTTGTCCGTGTCGCCCTCGTGCGGAACCTGGATCTTCGACATCTGCTTGTTCATCGACTTGATCAGGATGTAGAGGGCCAGCCCGATGAGGGCGACGACGGTGAAGCCGAGCAGACCCGGACTGACATCACCAGCTGCGAGAACTGTCACACCTTCAGTCTGCCACCAGCCTGCCATGGTCCGTTCAGTGGCAGGCGGGTGAGACGTCCTCGGCGTGGATGCCGGCGAACAGGTCGTCCTCGGGGAGCCCGGTGTCGACGAGCGAGCGCGCCAGGTGGTAGTCCTCGGTCGGCCAGATCTCCTGCTGCAGCTCGCGCGGGCAGACGAACCAGAAGCCGTCGGGGTCGACCTGGGTGGCGTGCGCGAGCAGGGCCTCGTCGCGGATCTGGAAGTACTCGCCGCACGGCACGCGCGTGGTCACCGGCCACTTGGCGGGCCGGTCCTCCCAGCGGGAGATCCAGTCGGAGTACGGGGAGCCGAGCCCGCGCTCGGTCATGGCCTCGTGCAGCGCCTCGAAACGCTCCTTGGTGAAGCCCATCTGGTAGTAGAGCTTCATCGGCTGCCACGGGTCGCCGGTGCCGGGGTAGCGGTCGGGGTCGCCGGCCGCCTCGAACGCCTCGACGGAGACCTTGTTGGTCATGATGTGGTCGGGGTGCGGGTAGCCGCCGTCGTCGTCGTACGTGATGATCACGTGCGGACGGAACTCGCGCACGGCGGCCACCAGCGGGGCCGAGGCGTCCTCAAGCTTCTGCACGGCGAAGCAGCCCTCGGGCAGCTCCTCCTCCTCGCTCTCCGGCAGGCCGGAGTCGACAAAGCCCATGAAACGCTGCTGGACCCCGAGGATCTCGCGGGCCCGCTCCATCTCGGCCTTGCGCACCTCGCCGATGTTGGCCACGATCTCCGGCCGGTCCATCTTCGGGTTGAGCACGGAACCCCGCTCACCGCCCGTGAGGGTACAGACCAGCACTTCCACGCCCTCGCGCACGTAACGCGCCATCGTGGCGGCGCCCTTGCTCGACTCGTCGTCGGGGTGGGCGTGGACTGCCATCAACCTCAGGGGTGCACTCACGGGCGCGTTCTCCTCACAGGGTCTCCTCGGTGGAGGACCGGTCACTCGTCCAGAGAGGTTAGTTTCTGCTGGGCGGTCGCGAGGGCACGCCCCCCGCGGGCGACAATTGTCTCGGATAACGCTCAGGGAGTGCAGGGAGATTCCGCCATGGTCACCGAAGATGTCGGGAACGGACCCGTTCTCGGCACACCCGACGACTTCCCCGACCGTCCCAGGAGAGGCGGCCGGCTGGTCGTGCATGTCGTGATCGGCGTGCTGGTGGCCATCGTCGCCGGCGGCTGGGGCTGGGTGATGTGGTCGATGACGGCCGGCGGCGGCTCGGAGGCCCCGGCGCAGGTCGTGTCGTTCAGCATCGACGCGCCCGGGCGCGCGGAGATCACCTTCGAGGTCTACAAGCCCGACGATAGAGTGGCCGTCTGCCGGATCAGGGCACTGGACGTCTACCACGCGGAAGTCGGTAGCAAGGAAGTAAGAATCCCGGCTGGTGCGGGTAGTAAGCAGCTCAAGGAGAGCCTCGACACCAGCGGTCAGGCCACTACCGTCCACATCCAGTACTGCAATCTCGTATAGTGAGACATTTGGGGAAGCGTCCGGTCGGTTGAGTTGTTAGCCTTTCGCAATTCAACCATCCGCAACCTCAAGTGATCTCAGGGCCCCCTAGGCAAGCAAGGAGAACCCGTGGCCGACTCTCGCGATGAGAACGTCACATGGCTGACGCAGGAGGCGTACGACCGCCTGAAGGCGGAGTACGAATATCTCTCTGGCCCCGGGCGCGTCGACATCGCCAAGAAGATCGAAGCCGCCCGTGAAGAGGGCGACCTGAAGGAGAACGGCGGCTACCACGCCGCCAAGGACGAGCAGGGCAAGATGGAGGCCCGGATCTTCCACCTCCGCCAGATCCTCGACAACGCCAAGGTGGGCGAGGCCCCCAAGACCGAAGGCGTGGTCGGCCCCGGCATGACCGTGACGATCCGGTTCGTCGGCGACGACGACGAGGTCACCTTCCTGCTCGCCTCTCGTGAGGAGAGCGGCGCTCCGATCGACGTCTACTCGCCCAAGTCGCCCCTCGGCTCGGCGATCAACGGCAAGAAGATCGGTGAGAAGGCGACGTACTCGATGCCCAACGGCCGCCAGAACACCGTCGAGATCCTTGAGGCTGTGCCGTACATCGGCAACTGACCCCCGCAGATCCTGACCGCCGGGCCCACGTCGGCCCGGCGGCGTTTTCGCGTTCGTCCGGAATCGCGCAGGATCTCAGCTTTCTGGTGAAGACGCGGAAGCGGCGGGACTTATCCAGGCTGATCCCCTTCATCGTGGTGATGCTGGTGGCCGTGCTGACCACCGACGTGCTGGTGCTGGTCCAGACGGGCGAGGAGCAGGCCGCGCCGGCCGAGGTGGTGCGGGCGCGGCCGGTTCCGAAGCAGACGCTCATGGCCCAGGCCCGTCCCGACCAGCCGGTGACACCGCTGGGCAAGCTGCGCAAACCCAACCTCTTCGTGCTCACCCGCAAGCCGTTCACCCAGGAACTGCTGCGCAAGGTCGCCAGGCTGCGCGGCGTACGGGCCCTTGAGCTGGCCGACGCGGCCTCGATCTCGCTCGACGGCAAGCGGGTCCAGACGCTCGCGGTGAACCCGTCCACGTTCCGGGCCTACACCCCCAAGGTGACGGCCTCCTCCGACGCCCTGTGGCAGAACGTGGCCTCCGGCGACGTGGCGGTCTCGTTCGTGCTCGGCAACGACGGCGGGCTCGCGCTGCACAGCCGTGTGAGCGGGCCGGCCGGGCCGCTGCGGATCGGCGCGTACGCCACCACCGGGTTCGGCGCGGTCGACGCGGTCGTGTCCAAGGAGACCGGGCGACGGCTGCGCCTGCCGCGCGACAACGCGCTCATCGTCAGCGCCCCCGGCACGAACTCCGACGCGTTACGCAGGGCCATCCTCGCCGCGATGCCCAAGGGCACGCAGGTGGCCACCGTCAACCCCGTCCAGCCGCGGGCCAGGATCGACACCCCGAAGAGCTGGCCGTCCGGGTCGTTCATGACCGTGGAGCAGCTCACGGCGGCGCTGAAGGCCGCTGTGTCCAAGCTGGGCCGGCCGTACGTGTGGGGGGCCGAGGGGCCGAACACGTTCGACTGCTCGGGGCTGGTGCAGTGGGCGTACGGGCAGGCGGGCGTACGGATGCCGCGGGTGACGCACCAGCAGTGGGTGGCCGGGCCGCAGGTGCCGCTGGCCCAGGCGCAACCCGGCGATCTGATCTTCTGGCGCAACGACCCGACGAACCCGGCCTACATCTCGCATGTGGCGATCTACTGGGGCAACGGGAAGGTGCTGCAGGCGCCCCGCACCGGTGACGTCGTCAAGATCTCCCCGCTGAGCACGCGGAACCTGGCCGGCGTCGTCCGGGTCAGCCCGGTCGTGGCCGCCCGCGTGCGCTGAGCCCACCCTTGAGCGAAACCCGGAGTTCCGCTCGTGCATTTCGCGCGCAACTGTGTAATCGTGATTACATGTCAACAGATGAGATGGGCGCACAGGTCCGCGGCTGGTTCACCGGCCGGCTCCCCGACGGGTGGTTCACCGGGGCCCCCGAGATCGTCCGCGACCGCGAGGAGATCGCGGTGCTCGGCACGCTGCCCGATCCGCCCGCCGACACCCCCGAGGCCGAGCGGCTCGCCCTCATCGAAGGGCTGGCCCGCAGGTTCCGTGAGGAGACCCGCGAGCGGCGCATCGAGATCGCCCGCGAGGCCGAGCGCCGCTTCCGCCAGAAGGTCTCCTGGGGCGTGCGGTGCGGGGGAGAGACTGTGATGTTCACCACACTTTCCGTCCCCGTCATGACGCGACTGCGTCAGTCGGAGCGTCAGGTGCTCGACACGCTGGTGGCCGCCGGCGTGGCCAGGAGCCGCAGCGACGCGCTGGCCTGGTGCGTCCGCCTGGTCGGCAAGAACACCGACGCCTGGCTGGCCGAGCTGCGCGACGCGCTCCAGCATGTCGACAGAGTGCGCAGCGCGGGTCCCGACGTCAATTCCTGAGAAGACCGGCGTAAACAGCTCGGGAAATTGGACTAAACCACTGCGGTAATTGGTTTAGACCACCGGAATTGGCCTGGACCACCCCCCGGAAATTCCTCTTTTAAATCGCCGAGCCTTGGGTAGGCTCCTCGGATCGTCAGGGCCGCTGCCTGCGACGACGGTCGCGCCAATAGGTCTATGCCAATTGGCCTTCATGCGCCTTCGTCGTTAATGATGTCTGGGCCCTGAGAGAGTGGAGGAGTCACAGTCGTGTCCGTTTCCGTGGAAGTGCCCGCGCCGACGAGCAATCGCGAATTGGTCGCGTGGGTGAACGAGATCGCAGCCCTGACCCAGCCCGACCGGATCGAGTGGTGCGACGGTTCGGAGGAGGAGTGGACGCGCCTGACCAACCTCCTCGTCGAGCAGGGGACGCTCACCCGGCTCGCCGCGCGCCCGAACAGCTTCTACGCCAAGTCCGACCCCAGCGACGTGGCCCGGGTCGAGGACCGCACCTACATCTGCTCCGAGCGCGAGGAGGACGCGGGTCCGACCAACAACTGGATCGCTCCAGCGCAGATGCGGAAGACCTTCTCCGAGCTCTTCGCGGGCTGCATGCGCGGACGCACCATGTACGTCGTCCCGTTCTGCATGGGCCCGCTCGGCGGCGAGATCTCGCAGCTCGGCGTCGAGATCACCGACTCCGCGTACGTGGCCGTGTCCATGCGGATCATGACCCGCATGGGCGAACGGGCCCTGCGCCTGATCGAGCAGCGGGGCGGCTTCGTCAAGGCCGTCCACTCCGTCGGCGCCCCGCTGCGGCCGGGGCAGTCCGACGTGGCCTGGCCGTGCAGCTCCACCAAGTACATCAGCCACTTCCCCGAGACCCGCGAGATCTGGTCCTACGGCTCCGGCTACGGCGGCAACGCCCTGCTCGGCAAGAAGTGCTACGCGCTGCGCATCGCCAGCGTCATGGCCCGCGACGAGGGCTGGCTGGCCGAGCACATGCTCATCCTCAAGCTCACACCGCCCACCGGCGAGACCCGCTACGTCGCGGCCGCCTTCCCGAGCGCGTGCGGGAAGACGAACCTCGCCATGCTCCAGCCCACGATCCCGGGCTGGAAGGTCGAGACGATCGGCGACGACATCGCCTGGATGCGCTTCGGCGACGACGGCCGCCTGCACGCCATCAACCCGGAGGCCGGCTTCTTCGGCGTCGCGCCCGGCACCGGCCAGGTGACCAACGCCAACGCGATCAAGACCCTCTGGGGCAACAGCATCTTCACCAACGTCGCCCTGACCGACGACGGGGACGTGTGGTGGGAGGGGCTCACCGAGGAGCCTCCGGCGCACCTGACCGACTGGAAGGGCCGCTCCTGGACGCCCGACAGCGACGAGCCCGCCGCCCACCCGAACGCCCGCTTCACCACCCCCGCCTCCCAGTGCCCGACCATCGCACCGGAGTGGCAGGACCCCAAGGGCGTGCCCATCTCGGCGATCCTGTTCGGCGGCCGCCGCGCCACGGCCGTGCCGCTGGTCACGGAGTCGCTGAGCTGGGAGCACGGCGTCTTCCTCGGAGCCAACGTCGCCTCCGAGAAGACCGCCGCGGCCGAGGGCAAGGTGGGCGAGCTGCGCTACGACCCGTTCGCCATGCTGCCGTTCTGCGGCTACAACATGGGCGACTACTTCGGCCACTGGCTCGACATCGGCCGGGTCAAGGGCGCGAAGCTGCCGCGCATCTACTACGTCAACTGGTTCAGGAAGAACGACGAGGGCAGGTTCATCTGGCCCGGCTTCGGCGAGAACAGCCGCGTGCTCAAGTGGATCGTCGACCGCCTCAACGGCGAGGCCGGGGCGAACCCCACGCCGATCGGCCTGCTGCCCGCCGAGCTCGACACCGAGGGCCTCGACCTGGCCGAGGAGGACCTGCGCACGCTGCTGTCGGTCGACCGCGACGTGTGGCGCGAGGAGGCGGCCCTGATCCCGGCCCACTTCGAGAAGTTCGGCGACCGCCTGCCGAAGCAGTTGTGGGACGAGTACGACGCCCTGCTCGACCGGCTCGGCTGAGCGGGCGCCCGCGGTGCGGCGGTGCTGGCCGCCGCACCGCGCGCGGGCGTCCTGATCGCCCGGAACCTTTATGCCTTCCTTATACGTCTTCCCGGTACGCGGCCCGACGGGTCGCACGAGGGGAGGGCGTATGGATCTGTTCCTTCTCATCCTCGCGGTGGCGCTGGCGGTGACGGCGGGCGTCACCGTTCTGGCGGTCCGGCGTGAGCATGCCGCCATCCGGGGCGCGGCTTCCGAACCCCGCCTGCGCGATCTCGGCCCCTACGAGCTGGCCTTCATGGCGGGCGGTTCGCGGCGCGTCGCCGAGGCCGCCGTCGGGCTGCTGGCCGCGTCGGGGGTCGTACGCGTGTCCCGCGACGGACGGGTGCACCAGGTGGCCGGCGCCCGGAGCACCGGCGAGCCGGTCGAGGACGCCGTCCTGGACGAGGTCCAGCGCTCCCCCGGAGGCTGGGCCAGCACGATCAGGCACAGCGTGAGCCAGAGCGCCACCCTGGACGAGCTCCGGCACCGGCTGGGCAGGATCGGCGCGATCCACCCCACCGGCTCCTTCACCCAGGTCGACCGGCTGATCGTCCGGTTACGGGTGCTGGCGGTGCTGGCCCTCGCCGGGGCGGCCGTGGAGGCGCTGTCGGTGGCCGTCGAGGGCACGTCCGCGCTTCCGCTGGCCGCGCTCGGCGTCCTGGCAGGGACGGTCGTGGTCGCGCCGACCGCCATCGCCGGACACAGGCGCTCGTTCCCGACCGACCTGACCGCTTCCGGGCAGGCCGCGCTCGACCGGGCCAAG
Organism: Nonomuraea sp. NPDC051191; assembly: GCF_044455665.1. Classification (NCBI taxonomy): domain Bacteria; kingdom Bacillati; phylum Actinomycetota; class Actinomycetes; order Streptosporangiales; family Streptosporangiaceae; genus Nonomuraea; species Nonomuraea sp. NPDC051191. Next base: position 439,350 of record NZ_JBITEZ010000004.1, read on the forward strand.
CTGGACCACCCGCCGGGCACGTCCGGCGGCCCGGTGGCCGTCGCGCTGTACGGCCTCGGCGAGCTGAACGACGCCAACCTGACCCTGGCGATCAACGGTTCCCCCGACCTGACGCTGCTGCCCGGACGGCGGCGCAGCGGCGCGGGCGGCCACGTCCAGTCGCAGAGCCCCGGCGGGCACGGCGGTGGTTGCGGCACGCCGGGATGCGGCGGCGGGAGCGGCTGCGGTGGCGGGAGCGGCTGCGGAGGCGGCGGCTGCGGAGGCGGCGGCTGCGGCGGCGGGGGGAGCTGACATGCCGGACCTGGGCGTGCCGGACCTGGGGGTGGGCATCGGCTGGCGGCCGGAGCTCGACCTGACGGTCGAACGGTTGGCGGGCGTCGGGTTCGTCGAGGTGGTCGCCGAGAACATCGACCCCGGCGACCTGCCCGAGTCGCTGCGCCTGCTGCGTGCCAGGGGCGTGCCGGTGATCCCGCATGGCGTCTCGCTGGGCGTCGGCGGCGCCGAGCGGCCGGACCCGGACCGGCTCGCCCGTCTCGCGGCCTGCGCGCTGGCCCTGGACGCGCCGCTGGTCAGCGAGCACCTGGCGTTCGTCCGCGGGGGCGGCGTGGAGGCGGGGCACCTGCTTCCCGTGCCGCGTACGCGGGAGTCGCTGGAGATCGTCGTGGAGAACGTGCGGCTGGCCCAGGAGGCGCTGCCCGTGCCGCTGGCGCTGGAGAACGTGGCCGCGATCTTCGGCTGGCCGGACGACGAGCTGACCGAGGCCCGGTTCCTGGCCGAGGTCGTGGAACGTACGGGGGTCGGGCTGCTGGTGGACGTGGCCAATCTGTACACCAACCAGGTCAACCTGGGACTGTCGGCCGTGGAGGCGCTGGACACGCTGCCGCTGGCGCATCTGGCGTACGTGCACGTGGCCGGCGGTCACGAGCACCACGGGATCTGGCACGACACGCATGCCGCGGCCGTGCCGCCGCCGGTGCTGGACCTGCTGGCCGAGCTGTGCGCCCGGACCGCGCCGCCCGGCGTCCTGCTGGAGTGGGACGACGACTACCCGAGCGACGCCGTGCTGGCCGGGGAGCTGGCGCGGATCCGGGCCGCGACGGTCCGGGCCGGGCAGCCCGTGGGCGGACGAGATGAGTGAGCAGGCGCGGGCGCGGCTGGCGCAGGCCCAGGGCCGGGTCGTCGCGAGCCTGGTGGCCGGGGCGGACCCGCCCGAGGGCTTCGACGCCGGACGGCTCGGGGTGCAGGCGGCCGCCCTGATGGCCAAGCGGCGCGGCGTGGTGGCCAGGCTCCGCCCGGACGCCGCCCGTGCCGCGGGGCCCGCCCTGGCCGCGGAGTTCGCCGCCTACGCGGCCGCCCGCGCCGTCCCGCCGCCCGGTTACCGGGCCGACGCCGACGACTTCGCCGCCTGGCTGCGCGCCCGCGGTCTCCTGCCGGACGGGAAACCCCGTCTGTGGAGCCGCCTGTTCCGCCGGGATCGCGGCTAAGCTGCTCGTAGCAAGCGCTTGGGAGGCGGTACGGCGTGCGGATCGTCAACATGGGCGACTGGCCCCTCGGCGAGCAGGACGAGCAGCTCCACGAGCCGGGCGACGACCCGCTGTGGAACGAGTCCTACTACCTCGACTTCGTCTCCGACGACGGCGAGCTGGGCGGATACGTCCGCATCGGGCTCTATCCGAACTGGAAACGCACCTGGTTCTGGGTCCGGCTCGTCCGGCGCGGCGGCGGCCTGGTGGAGATCACCGACCACGAGGCCCCGCCGACCGGCCTGGCGATGGCCTCCGGCGCCTACGAGGCGGACCTGGCCGCGACCGACCCCCTCCGGACCGCACGGCTGCGCCTGACCGCCCCGGACCTGGCGCTCGACCTCGAATGGCAGACCCGCGGCGGCGTGTACGGCTACCAGCTCACCCCCCGTTACGAGGTCCCCTGCGAGGTGACCGGGACGGTCGACGGCCGGCCCTTCCACGGCCACGGCGAACGCGACCACAGCTGGGGCGTCAGGGACTGGTGGTCGATCTCCTGGACGTGGAGCAGCGGCCGCCTCGCCGACGGCACCCACCTGCACGGCACGCAGGTCAACCTGGGCATGCCGCTGCCGTGGCCGGCGTTCACGGTGCCGCCCGGCGGCGAGATCGAGCATGCCGGGGGCTTCACGTCCGGCACCCGGTTCGACGGCGACCGTCCGGCGGAGACGCTGCTGAGCTTCCCCGGCCGTGCGGTGACCGTGCGGCCGGTCGCGTTCGCCCCGGTGACCCTGGTGTCGCCCGAGGGGGCGGTGGCCGAGTTCCCGAGGGCGATGTGCGAGCTGGAGTCCGACGACGGCGTCACCGGCTTCGGGTGGACGGAGTGGCACCAGCCGCCGGGCTGGCGTGAGCACGGCTGGCACCCCTTGCTCTGAAATATCCAGACATCCTAGGTTTGGGGGGTGATTGTCGATGCGCACCAGCATTTCTGGGACCTCGAAGCCGGCGACTACCCCTGGCTCACCCCCGAGGCGGGCGTGCTCTACCGGACCTACGCGCCGCACGACCTGGCTCCCGAGCTGGAGCGGGCCGGCGTGGACCGTACGGTGCTGGTGCAGGCCGCCGACTCCTGCGCCGAGACCGACGCCCTGCTGGCCCTGGCCGACGCCCACGACTTCGTCGGCGCGGTGGTCGGATGGATCCCGCTGCTCCGCCCGGACGAGGCCGCCGAGGCCATCGCCCGGTACGCCGGGAATGCGAAGTTCCGTGGCGTCCGGCACCTGATCCACGAGGAGCCCGACCCCGACTGGCTGGTCCGCGACGAGGTGCTGGAGTCGCTCGGCCTGCTCGCGGCGGCCGGCCTGACGTTCGACGTGGTCTCGCTCCTGCCCCGGCACCTCGACCACGTGGTCACGCTGGCCGGGCGGCATCCGTCCCTGAGGATCGTCGTCGACCACCTGTCCAAGCCGCGCATCAGGGACCACGAGTGGGAGCCGTGGGCCGGTGGGCTGGCCCGCGCGGCCCGCTTCCCCAACGTGTACGCCAAGGTCTCCGGCCTGGTCACCGAGGCCGACCACCAGAACTGGACGGTGGAGGACCTGCGGCCGTACGTGGAGCACGCCGTCGAGCTGTTCGGCCCGGAGCGCCTGATGGCCGGGAGCGACTGGCCGGTGGCCCTGCAGGCGGCCGACTACCGGACGGTCTGGGAGGTCACCGGCGCGCTGCTCGGCGGAACCGATCGGGACCTGGTCCTCGGGGACACAGCCAGAGGTTTCTACGGGTTTAGCTGAGTTAGGGCCGGAAACGGGGAAGGGCGTGGGGGGACTACGCTGTGTCGATGGGTCATACCTGACCGTCACGCCCGTCGCGTGCACGGACACCGTCGGCACGCCGTACGAGATCACCCTTGAGCTCCATCGCGACGGCACGCCGTACGGCAGCGTGGGGGAGCGGTGCGGCTGGCTGCTCGCGCGCCTGGCGCGCGGGGTCGACGAGGCGCGGCAGGGAAGGGGGGCGGCCAGGCGGTGGAACGACCCCGACGACCGCTTCCCCGACGAGGAGCCGGAGAGCGAGCTGTTCTCCTTCCGCTACCGCACCCGGTCGGGGCTGGTGGGCGGCGGCGAGCTGCGCTGCCAGCTGCGCACCATCCCCATCTGGCAGCCCGCGCCCGCCCAGTGGCGGCTGACCCGCCGGGCCTACGTCGAGGCGTGGGGGGCCACCGGCGTGGGCATGCGGGCGGTCCTGACGTCGGCTGAATTGTCCGAGTTTGTCCGTGAACTGGTCCATGAGGCCGAAGGGTGCCTCGGCGGAAGAGATCTCGCCAGGAATCCGATTGCGGGAGCAGGCACGGGCGAAACGCGGTGATAATTGCCTGTTGGGTCATTCGACCAAAGGCACAGCACCGCTGGGGAGGCACTCCGTGGGCCTGCGCGACCTGGTCTACCGGCTGTACGAACACAGGCTGGAGACCAAGCTGTCCAAGGACAGCGTTCCCCGGCATGTCGGGGTCATCATCGACGGCAACCGCCGCTGGGCGCGCGCCATGGGCATGCGCGACGTGGCCACCGGCCACCGCAAGGGCGCGGACAAGATATCGGAGCTGCTCGGCTGGTGCCGCGAGACGGGCGTCGAGGTCGTCACCGTCTGGATGTTGTCCAACGACAACCTCAACCGGCCGCGCGAGGAGCTGGAGCCGCTGCTGCACATCATCGAGGACGTGGTCCAGGAGCTCGTGGACGCGGGCTGGCGGATCAGCCCGGTGGGCGCGCTGGACCTCCTCCCGGCCCGGACGGCCAATGTCCTAAAAAACGCAAAAGAAGCGTCATCACACCGTCCGGGCCTGATTGTGAACGTTGCAGTTGGGTATGGAGGAAGACGTGAGATTGCCGATGCGGTGCGCTCACTCCTCCAGGAGCATGCGAGTAAGGGCGCCAGCATCGAGGACCTCGTGGAGGTCCTCGATGTCGAACACATCGCGGAGCATCTCTACACTCGCGGCCAACCCGACCCGGACCTCCTCATCCGTACGTCGGGCGAGCAGCGTCTGTCCGGATTCATGTTGTGGCAGAGCGCTCACTCAGAGTTCTACTTCCATGAGGCTTACTGGCCGGACTTCCGCAGGGTCGATTTCCTGCGGGCGCTGCGCGATTACGCTGCGAGACACCGGCGTTACGGTTCTTGATGCGACATTCGGGTATCCAGGACGTAACGTTGGAAGTGTCCGGCCACAGGCCGGGCATCCCGGAGAGGGCCCGCCTTTGCACCGAAATCTGCTGAGGGGGGCCGGAGTCCGGCTCCGCCGGCAGGTTGCGGTCGGGGACGCGGGTCCGGTCCGGTTCCCACCTCGTCTGCAGGGTGCCCGCACCTATGGGCGCCCGGGGGAGAACGTGTGGCAGTGTCCTCGAGCAACCCTACTCACCAGCCGGCCAAGCGCACGTACGTGCTCGACACCTCGGTGTTGCTGGCCGACCCGGCGGCATTGACGCGCTTCGCCGAGCACGACGTCGTCCTTCCCATCGTGGTCATCACGGAGCTGGAAGGTAAGCGGCACCATCCCGAGCTCGGCTACTTCGCGAGGAAAGCCCTGCGCTACCTCGACGACCTGCGGGTTCAGCACGGCAGGCTCGACGAGCCGATGCCGACTGGGGATGGAACGATCAGGGTTGAGCTCAACCACAGCGATCCGTCCATTCTGCCCGTCGGGTTCCGCCTGGGCGACAACGACACGCGCATCCTGACCGTCGCGCGCTCGCTCGCGGCCGAGGGCTGCGACGTCGTCCTGGTCTCCAAAGACCTGCCCATGCGGGTCAAGGCGGCCTCGATCGGCCTGGTGGCCGAGGAGTACCGCGCCGAGCTGGTCGTCGAGTCCGGCTGGACCGGGATGGCCGAGCTGCAGGTGACGGCCGAGGACGTCGAGACGCTCTTCGACAAGGGCGTGGCCGACCTGGAGGAGGGCCGCGAACTGCCGGCGCACACCGGCCTGCGGCTGCTGTCGGCCAAGGGATCGGCGCTCGGCAGGGTGGCGCCGGACAAGTCCGTACGCCTGGTCCGCGGCGACCGCGAGGTCTTCGGCCTGCACGGCCGCTCGGCCGAGCAGCGCATCGCGCTGGACCTGCTGATGGACCCCGAGATCGGGATCGTCTCGCTGGGCGGCAGGGCCGGCACCGGCAAGTCGGCGCTGGCGCTCTGCGCCGGTCTGGAGGCGGTCCTGGAGCGCCGCCAGCACCGCAAGGTGGTCGTCTTCCGCCCCCTGTACGCCGTCGGCGGCCAGGAGCTCGGCTACCTGCCGGGCACCGAGGGCGAGAAGATGGGCCCGTGGGCGCAGGCGGTCTACGACACGCTCGGCGCGATCACCTCGCCCGAGGTGATCGACGAGGTGCTCGACCGGGGCATGCTGGAGGTGCTCCCGCTCACGCACATCCGCGGCCGGTCGCTGCACGACGCGTTCGTGATCGTGGACGAGGCCCAGTCGCTGGAGCGCGGGGTGCTGCTCACGGTGCTGAGCCGGATCGGCGCCAACTCCCGGGTGGTGCTCACGCACGACGTCGCCCAGCGCGACAACCTGCGGGTCGGCCGGCACGACGGCGTGGTGGCGGTGGTGGAGAAGCTGAAGGGCCACCCGCTCTTCGCGCACGTCACGCTCACCAGGTCCGAGCGGTCCCCGATCGCCGCCCTGGTGACGGAGATGCTGGAGGACATCACGATGTGAGGCGCGGCGGGCCTACTTGAGCTCGCCGCAGGTGTACGGCCGTCCCTCCGCCTTGGAGGGGCGGCCGTCGTTCTCCCGGACGATCTTGACCTGCTCGAACGCGGCGTCCTGCTGCGCGGCGTCCTGCTGCGCGGTGCAGACGATCTGGGCCTTGCCGAGCCTGCTCAGCGGCCGGTCGCCCTTGAAGTAGACGGTCAGCGTGGACGTGCGCGGGAGCTGCTTCTCGTCGCGCTGGACGGGGTCGAGCGAGTCCTTCATGCCGACGTACTCCAGGCCGCGCAGCTCGGTGGTGCGGTCGCCGAGCGGCCGGTCGGAGGCGGCGAACAGGGCGCCGAGCAGGCTCCCCACGGTGTCGGTCTCGACGTCGGCGGGTTCGAGCGTGAGCTCCTTGTTCCTGATCAGGAAGATGGTCTTCGAGGGCGGCGGCAGCTTGATGGTGGGCGCGGCGCCCTTGGTCTGGACGTCGGTCGGCGAGATGCCGCAGGCGGCCGCGGCCAGCAGGGCGAGAACGGCCGGCAGGGCCCGGTGCGCTCTCATTGGTGCGGCAGCCAGACCGTGAACAGGGTGCCCGGCTGCTGGGCCCGTACGGAGATCGTGCCGCCGTGCAGGTGCACGTTGGCGCGGGCGATGGCCAGGCCGAGGCCGCTGCCCTGGCTGCGGGCCCGGCCCGCGCCCGCCTTGAAGAACCTGTCGAAGACGTGGGGCAGCGCCTCGGCGGGGATGCCCTTGCCATGATCGCGCACCTTCACCTCCAGGCCGTTCTCGGTGCCTCTCGCGGTGACCTCCACCGGGGGCAGGCCGTGCTTGAGCGCGTTGCCGACCAGGTTGGCCACGATGACGTCGAACCTCCTCGGATCGAGGTTGACGGTCAACCCCTGCGAGGCGGTCACCTCCACCTCGTCGCTCCAGCCGCGCACCTCCAGGCAGTCGAGGAGGGCGTCGGCGACGTTCACGGGCTCCACGTTGAGCGTCGCGGTGCCGGCGTCGAACCTGCTGACCTCGATCAGGTGCTCGACCAGCTCGCGCAGGCGGCCGATCTCGCGCAGCACCAGCCGTACGGCCTCGGCGGGCGCGTCGGGCAGCCGGCCGGCCTCCTCCGAGAGCATGTCGGCCACGGCCGTCATGGCGGTGAGCGGCGTGCGCAGCTCGTGCGAGACGTCGGCCACGAACCTGCGGGACATGGCCTCCAGCGAGCGCAGCTCCGACACGCTCAGCTCCAGCGCCGCCGCGGCGTCGTTGAACCTGGAGGTCAGCTCGGCCAGCTCGTCCTGGCCGTGCACCGGCAGGCGGGTGTCCAGCCGGCCCTGGCCGAGCGCCTGGGCGGCCGCGCTGAGCCGCCGTACGGGCAGCAGCACCTGCCGGGCCGACAGCAGCGCCACCACCAGCGCGATCAGCACGATGACCGCGCCGCCCTGGGTGAGCGTGTTGCGCAGCGTGGCGAGCTGGCTCTCCTCGTCGTGCAGCGGGAAGAAGACGAACGCGCGCAGCCCGGTCGGCTCGGGGGCGGTGCCGGTCTCGTACCGGTGGACCTCGGCGCCGACGACGAGCCACAGCTCGTTGCCGATCACCTTGCGCTGGGTGACGACGTTCTGCTTGGCCCGGCCGTACAGCTCGTTGGGGACGTCCTTCATGGTCATCGGGCCGTCGGCGGACAGCAGGTTGCCGTACTCGACCAGGACGCTGCGGCCGGGGCTGGACAGCGTGCGGACGACCTGGTCGAGCTCCTTCATGGACGGCGCCGCCTCGCCCGGCCTGAGCTGGCCGACCGGGAAGGTGATCCGGCCGAGCTCCCGGGTCACCAGGTCGAGCGACGTGGTCTCGGCCCTGGTCACGAGCGCGGTCTTGGCCAGCTCGAAGCCGATGGTGGCGACCAGCACCGACGCGGTGACCGCGACGAGGGTGAACGTGATGACCAGGCGCGCCCGCAGCCCGGTGGGCAGCGGGATCACGGAGGGCTGAACCGGTAGCCGAACCCGCGCACGGTGTGGATGAAGACGGGCTCGGCCGGCCTCGGCTCGATCTTGGCGCGGACGCGCTGGACGCAGGCGTCCACCAGCCGCGAGTCGGCGACGTGCGTGTGGTCCCAGACGACCCGCAGCAGGTAGCGGCGGTTGAGCACCTGCCCGGGGTGGCGGACGAGCTCCAGCAGCAGCCGCAGCTCGGTCGGCGTCAGGTGGATCTCCTTGCTGGCCAGCGTGACCTTGAGCGCCCCCCGGTCGATCACGAGGTCGCCGAAGGTGATGCGGTCGGAGGTGGCGGACTCGGCCCGGCGCAGGATGGCCCGGATGCGGGCGTCGAGCACCCGCGGCTCGACCGGCTTGACCACGTAGTCGTCGGCTCCCGCCTCCAGGCCGACCACGACGTCCAGGTCGTCGCCGCGGGCGGTGAGCAGGATGACGGGGAGCTGGTCGAGCTTGCGGATGCGGCGGCAGACCTCCACGCCGTCGATGCCGGGGAGCATGACGTCGAGGATCGCGATCTCGGGGCGGCGGGCGCGGATGTGGTCCAGAGCCTCCTCGCCCGTCGCATAGGACGTGACGGAATGTCCCTGCCGCGTCAACGCCAGCTCCAGAGCTGTGCGGACGGAGGGATCGTCTTCTACAAGGAGGATGCCGGCCACGCGCACATTATTATTCCATGTCCCCTATACCCGGGTTGTGTCATCAAACTGTGACCCGGTCCGGATCAGATCCCGAAGATGGGGCGGAACCCTGAAAGCGGCCTCCCTTCGGTGCGGGCGCTCGAAGGGAGGCGCGCCACCTCTGTGACGAAACTCACAATTTTTCGTGAAAAAGGTTGTTACCTGCTGGTTGGCCAAGAGAACGTCAACCGAATCCCGCGTTCCGGTTGCGGACCACCCCCCATGACAGGGCAAGCTCATGGATCGTGAGCCCCGGTCCGCAGTTGAGTGAGCGCCCCCCGAAGGATGACCTTCGCTCGGCGCGCCGCCGGCCTTCGCGTTTCACCCCCAAGCGCGTCGCCGTCACGGTCGTGTCGCTGGTGGTGGTCGTGGGCGGTGGCGGTTACGTCGCCTATCGCGCCGTCGACAATGCCAACAGGCCGCCGGTCGACCCGTTCACGGCCGAGCAGCTGGGCGCGCTCGCCGGAGGCGACCTGTTCGCCCCCGACCCCGAGACCGACGCCCTGAAGAACGCCGCCGAGCAGGCGTTCCGGGCCGACCAGCTCAAGAAGGGCCGCACCGGCACCAAGAAGCTCAACTGGGTCGTGCCCAAGAAGGCGCCGGGCGGCAACGGCTTCCCGCCCGCGAACTTCCCGCCGGGCAGCAACCCCTCGCCCGGCAGCAACAAGGCCGTCGCCAAGTCGTTGCTCGCCGCCAAGGGCTGGGGCGCCGACCAGTGGGGCTGCCTGGAGCTGCTGTGGCAGAAGGAGAGCGGCTGGAACGAGCGGGCGATGAACCGCTACTCCGGCGCGTACGGCATCCCACAGGCCCTGCCGGGCAGCAAGATGGCCAGCGCGGGCGGCGACTGGCAGACCAATGCCGCCACCCAGATCGCGTGGGGCCTCGGCTACATCAAGGGCCGCTACGGCACGCCCTGCGGCGCCTGGGGCCACTCACAGTCCACAGGATGGTACTAACAGGTCAACTTTCCTCCTGTAATCGGCAAGCCGTCTCACCCGATCGTGTATGAGCGGCGCACGCTGGCCGCATGGGTGCGAAGGTCAGTGTGATCATCAATGTCCACAACCCGGGTGACACCGCGGACGCGTGCATCCGCTCCGCGCTGGAGCAGACGCTGCCGGCCGCCGACTACGAAGTGATCTTCGTGGACGACGGCTCCACGGACGGCATCGGGGCCCGCCTGGACACCATCGCCGATCTCCGCGAGAACGTCCGCGTGCTGCACCTGCCGCACACCGGGTCGCCGTCGCGGGGCCGCAACATGGGCGTGGCCACGGCGGAGGGCGATTACGTCTACTTCCTCGACCAGTCCGACCGGCTGGCGCGCGACGCCCTGGCCCGCATGCACGAGCGCGCGGTCGAGACCGACGCCGACGTGCTGATCGGCCGGCTGGCCCGCGACTACGGGCCACCCATGGTGGCCTTCGAGCGCAGCACGGCCCGCGCCGACATCCTGCGCGAGCGCCTCATGACGCTGCTCGTCCCCCAGCAGCTCTACCGCCGGGCCTTCCTGGAGGAGCACGAGCTGGGCTTCGCCATGCCCGGCGGCAGGCTGGCCGAGCAGGCGTTCGTGATGCGGGCGTACCTGCACGCCAAGGTGATCGCCGTACTGGCCGAGGACGTCTGCTGCCAGCTCGGACCGCGGCCCGAGGCGGCCGAGGAGGACCCCCGGGTGATCGTGGCCGGGCTGAGCACGCTGCTCACCGACATCGACACCTACGTCGGCGCCGGCCGCCAGCGCGACCGCATGTACGCCTACTGGTTCCGCTCCGCCGTGCTCAGGCCGCTGCTGACCGCCAGGTTCGCCGACTCCTCGGTGGACCGGGGCATGCATTTCCGGGTCGTCCAGGAGCTGATCGGCGAGCGCTTCCCCGAGCGGGTCGACCGCTACCTGCCCGTCCAGATGCGGGCGGTGGCCGCCTTCGTCAGGAGCGGACGCCTGGACCAGATCGTCATGCTGGCCAACTCCTCCAAGCGCGCGGGCCTGCGCGCCGAGCTCACCGAGATGCGCTGGGACGCCCACATCCTGGTGCTCGGCCTGACCGTGGAGGTCATGTCCGGCGACGGACTGCCCGACCGGTACCGCGTGGACGGCGAGCGCCTGCACTGGATCCCGCCGCGTTCGATCGACACCAGGCTGCTGTCCGACGACGTCACCGACATCACCTCCGACGTCGAGCGGGCCCGCGTGGACGTCTACATCCGGCACAGCGGGACCGGCGTGGTGCACTTCCTGCCGATTAACCAGCACGTCGAGCGCGGGCCCGACGGCCGCCGCCGGGTCCGCGTGCAGATCAGGGGCGAGGCCCGGCTGGACGTGACCAGCGCGGCGATGGGCCGCCCGCTCAGCCCGGGGCAGTGGGAGGTGCACGTCCGCATGTTCAGCGGCGCCAACCAGGCCAGGAGCCGGGTCGGCCGGGCCGAGGGGCCGCTCAACTGCCTGGGCGTGCTGGCGCAGCGGCCCAGGATGCGGCTGGTGGTGCCGTGCTGGTCGGACAAGGGGGAGCTGGGGCTCGCCGTCGAGCCGCGCTCGTTCTCGGAGTCGATCGCGCTGGTGTCGCCGGGGGTGACCGTCCGCCAGCTCGACGGTCACGTGTACGTCGTGCTGCCGGTCCCGTACGTGCCGCCGAGCGGCGGGCCGCCTCTGGAGCTGGTGCTGCGCAGCACCGGCCGCCGCGAACGCGAGGTGTGCGCGCCCGCGCTGGTCGAGGCCGGGGTGCCGGGCAAGCTCGCCGGCCAGCTCGTCGCCAAGATCCCGGTCAAGCGGCACATCTCGGGCGATGACCACCTCGGTCCGGGCGCCTGGCTGTCGTCGCTGCGCTCGGCCGACGAGGAGACCGGGCTGCGGTTCGGGCTCCAGGTGCGCCGGGGCCGGGTCGAGACGCGCCCGGCCGTCGCGGTCGAACCCCGGCGGCGCTCGCCCATGGGCCACGACACCGTGCTCCACCGCCTCGGCAGGCGCCTGCCCGGGGCGCGGCACATCGTGCGCTGGGCGCGCGCGGGCAGGCATCGCTACCTCAAGGAGTGACCCAGTCCTCCAGCTCCTGGAAGGCGTCCCTGAAGGCCGGGAGCATGGGCCTGAGCCGGTCGGGGTAGACGTCGACGAGGCTGTCGAGGTGGTTGCCGCCCTCGATCCGGTGGTAGCGGAACGGGCGGCGCGGGCCCACCATCTCGGCGTAGACGTCGGAGTCGCGGGAGATCGGCAGCAGCGTGTCGAGGGTCCCGTGGATCGTGATCAGCGGCTTGGTGATCCTGCCGGTCAGCCCGATCCTGGCCATCGCGGCGTACGGCCTGCGCGCGTCGTAGTCGTAGTCGGCCGGCGCGCCCGTGTACGACGGGTCCAGCTCCTTCTGGTAGAGCTGCTGGGTGAGCTCCCAGTAGTACTGCCGGTGGAAGGGCCACAGGAACTCCGACCCCGCCGCGAACCCGGCCGCCCGCACGCCCGCCTCGTCGGGGTACGCCTTCAGCGCGGGCGGCAGGAAGTTCAGCAGGTTGTCGCCCTTGACCCGGAAGAGCGTGCCCTCCCAGTCCACGCCGCCGTCGTAGAGCCAGGCGCGGTTCTCCAGCTGCCACCTGACCAGGTAACCGCCGTTGGACAGTCCGGCCATGAACGTACGGGCGGGCGGGCGGCCGTACCGCTGCCGGACGACCGACCTGGCGGCCACGGTGAGCTGGGTGACGCGGTCGTTCCACTCGGCGATGGCGTCGCCGGGGCGGCGGCCGTCCTGGTAGAAGGTCACGCCCACGTTGCCCTTGTCGGTGGCGGCGAACGCGTAGCCCTTGGACAGGACCCAGTCGGAGATCGTGTAGTCGTTGGCGTACTGCTCCCGGTTGCCCGGCGTGCCGCTGACGACCAGGCCGCCGTTCCAGCGGTCGGGGAGCCTGATCACGAACTGGGAGTCGTGGTTCCAGCCGTGCGTGGCGTTGCCGGTCGAGGTGTCGGGGAAGTAGCCGTCGAGCTGCGTGCCGGGCACGCCGGTCGGGTTGACGGTGGCCTTGGAGTGCAGGCCGGCCCAGTCGGCCGGGTCGGTGTGGCCGGTCGGCGTGGTGCCGGCCGTGGTGAGGTCGTCGAGGGCGGCGCTGACCAGCTTCTCCGCCCCGGGCACGGTCAGCTCGTGCGCGACGGGGGCGGTGAGCAGGCTCGCCACGAGGGTGAGGGCGACCAACATCAGGCCTCCTCCAGGTGCTCGGCCAGCAGACGGCGGAACTCGGCGGGCCGCTCCAGGTGCGGGCTGTGGCCGCAGTCGTCCAGCACGACCTCGCGATAGCGGCCGTAGCGGTCGAGGACCGCCCTCGTCTGGGTCACCATCGGCTGGGCCGGCGTGCCGGGGGAGCCGGGCACGACGCCGATCGCGCCCAGATGGGCCAGGTCGAACAGGGAGGTGTCGGAGACGATCACGTCGTCGGCGCCCCTGATCCACAAAACGGGCGGCCGGGAGTCGATCTCGTGCAGGTCGTCCAGGCGGAAGTGGGTGGGGGCGCACGCGTTGAGCACCCCCTGCTTGCCGGGGGCCACGCCCGGCCATGCGGGGGAGGTGGCGGCGTCGCCCGGGTAGTTGGCCTCGTCGACCCGGGTGGTGAGCATCGACCGCAGGTAGAAGTCCTCGTCGGGGATCTCCGGGTGCTTGACGTAGCCGGAGCGCAGCACGTTGCGGGGGGAGGTGGGGGACTCCTCGGACAGGTCGCCGGCCTTCAGGCGGGCCACGAAGTCGGGGTTCGCCGCCCCGGCTCCCGATCCCGCGCCGTCGGGGTGGGTGAGCGTGCCGTCCGGGCCCTCGGTGCCGCCGAAGCCGTACGGGGAGATCGGGTTGACCAGCGTGACGCTCCTGACCAGCGCCGGACGGTCGCGCAGGAACTGCAGGACGACGCCGCCGCCGAGGCTCCAGCCGACCAGGTGCACGCCGTCGAGCCCGAGCGCCTCGGCCAGCTCGACCAGGTCGTCGGAGAAGTCGCGCAGGCCCCGGGTGGCGTCCACCGGCTGGGGGTCGGTGTCGCCGAAGCCGCGCAGGTCGGGGGCGAGCGGGCGGTAGCCGTCGGGCAGCGCGGCCATGCTGTCGCGCCAGAACGCGCCGGAGGAGACGTTGCCGTGCACGAACAGCACGGGCTCGCCGGACGTCCTGCCCTCGACGGTCAGGACGTGCTGCGTGAGGCGGGGGGTGGTGACCTTCATCGCACGTGCATCCTCTCGGCCAGGTCGCGTCCCTGGGTCTCGCGGGCGGTGTAGACGGCGACCAGCGTGAGCACCGCCGCCAGGCCAAGGTAGACGGAGATGGGCACACTGCTGGAGTAGCTCTTCAGCAGCGCCACCGCGATGAGCGGGGCCAGCGCGCCGGCCACGATGGCCGACAGCTGGGCGCCGATCGACACGCCGGTGTAGCGCGTCCTGGTGCCGAACAGCTCGGCGAAGAAGGCCGCCTGCGGGCCGTACATCATGCCGTGGAAGAGCAGGCCGACGGTGACCGCGAGGGTGATCGCCAGGAAGTTGCCGGTGTCCACCAGTGGGAAGAAGGCGAAGATCCACACGCCGATGCCGGCGGCTCCGGCCAGGTAGATCGGGCGGCGGCCGAGCCGGTCCGACAGCGCGCCCCACATCGGGATCGTGACGAAGTGGACCGCCGAGGCGACCAGCACCGCGCTCAGCACCGTCGAGTTGTCGATCTTGGCATTCTTCGCGTACGTGATGACGAACACGGTCAGCAGGTAGAACGAGATGTTCTCGGCCAGGCGGGCGCCGATGGCGGTGAGCACGTCCTTCCAGTGGTGCCGCAGCACGCCCACGATCGGCGCGGTCGGCTCCGGCTCGGCCTGCCGGAACACCGGCGACTCGCTGATCGTCAGCCGGATCCACAACCCGACCATCACCAGCACGCCCGACAGCAGGAACGGGACCCGCCAGCCCCACGACAGGAACGCCTCGTCGGACTGCCAGGCGGCCAGCACCGCCAGCACGCCGGTGGCCAGCAGGTTCCCGCCGGGCGCGCCCGCCTGCGGCCAGGAGGCCCAGAAGCCGCGGCGGGCGGTGTCGCCGTGCTCGGACACGATCAGCACCGCGCCGCCCCACTCGCCGCCGAGCGCGAAGCCCTGCACGAGCCGGAGCGCGGTCAGCAGCAGCGCCGCCGACGAGCCGAGCGTGGCGTACGTCGGCAGGCAGCCGATCAGGAACGTGGCGGCGCCCATCATCAGCAGGCTGACCACCAGCAGGGTCTTGCGGCCCAGCCGGTCGCCGAAGTGGCCGAAGACCAGGCCGCCGAGCGGGCGGGCGACGAACCCCACGGCGTAGGTGAGGAACGACAGCAGCGTGCCGGTCAGGGGGTCGGACTCGGGGAAGAAGAGTTTGTTGAACACGAGAGCGGCTGCCGAGCCGTACAGGAAGAAGTCGTACCACTCGATGGTGGTGCCGATCAGGCTCGCGGCGACGATCCTCTTGATGGAAGTTGCCATGCCGGTCACGGTAAAGAGTGACCGGCGTCACTCATATGGGGTCGGGACCCACAGTCTGTGGCGAGGATGTGTGGCCGAGCTTGTGCAGGCGGAGCGCGAGCTGGATCTCCAGCGCGCGTTCGGGCTCCAGCCAGCCGTCGCCGAGCAGCCTGCCGATCCGGTCGAGGCGTTGCGTGACGGTGTTGACGTGGATGTGCATGGCCTCGGCCGTACGGGAGGGCGAGCCGCCCGTGCCGAAGTAGGCCGACAGGGTGTCGGCGAGCGCGGTGCCCCGGCGGGCGTCGTAGTCGAGCACCGCGCCGAGCACGCGGCCGACGAAGCCGCGCACGTCGCGGCCGTCGCCCACGAGCAGGCCGACGAAGCCCAGCTCGGCGGGGCTCGCGCCGTCGCCGGCCCGGCCGAGCGCGATCAGCGCCTCGGCGCACCGCCGCGCCTCCTGGTACGCCTCCGCGACGTCCCGCGCCCCCGCCGTCCCGTCTCCCGGCGCCTCTCCCGCGGAGGGGGCGGGGAGCCGGGCCGGGGAGGCGCCCGCCGTCGCCGGGCTGTGCAGGGACGCGCTCAGCTCGGCCGCCACCCGCTGGGCGAGGCCGCCCGCGTCGACGCCCGGCAGCAGCAGCACCACCTCCTCGCCGCGCCCCGCCGCCAGCCCGTGCCGAACCGTGGCGTGCGAGGAGGCCCAGAACGCCGCCCGCTCCCGCTGGCCGCCGTGCCTGGCCACCACCACGACGTGCGGCGCCCGCAGGTCCACGCCGAGCCGCCGGGCCCGGTCGGCCAGGCCGGGCGAGTCCGGGCGCGAGATCAGGTCCTCCAGCAGCTCGCCCCTGACCCGGCCCTCGGCCTCGGCCACGCTCCGCCTGAACAGCAGCAGCAGCGCGCACACCAGCGCCGCCCGTTCCAGGATGCGTTCGTCGGCGTCGTCGCTGCGCAGGATGAGCGTGCACAACGGCTCGCCGCCGACGTCCACCGACGCGATCAGCAGGTCGCCCCTGCGCACGGTACGTCCCAGCGCCCTGGACGCCTGCGCCGCCTCGAACACCCCCGCGTCCAGCTCGCCCACGTCGCCCGTGATCGGCCGGCCCAGGTCGTCGAGCACGGCCAGCGAACCGCCGAGCACCTCGGTCACCACGGCGGCGACGTCCTCGATGCCGCCGCCCCGCAGCACCAGCGAGGTCATCCGGTCATGGGCCAGCGCGGCCCGCTCGACGGCCTCGCCGTGCGCCCTTGCCGTCCTGTGGGCCTGCGAGAGCTCCTCCAGGGCGTTCCTGGTCTCCTGGAGCAGCCGGGCGTTGTCGATGGCGACGGCGGCGTGCGCGGCCAGGCTCGCCAGCAGCGAGACCTCCTCCTGGTGGAAGGGCCTGGCGCTGCGGTTGGCCGCCATGAGCACGCCGATCACCCGCTGGCCCAGCCGCAGCGGCACCCCGAGGATCGCGACCAGGCCCTCCTCCTTGACGGCCTCGTCGATGTGCCCCTTGTGCCGGAACCTGGCGTCGGCGAAGTAGTCGGCGGTCGCGTACGGGGTGGCCGTCTGCGCGACCAGCCCGCCCAGCCCGGCGCCCATGGCCAGCCGGAGGGCCCTGAACTTGGCCGAGATCGACCCGTCGGTGACCCGCATGTACGTGTCGCCCTGCTCGGGGTCGTGCAGCGTCATGTACGCGATGTCGGTCGCCAGCAGCTGCCTGGCCCGGTGGACGATGGCTTCGAGCACGGCGTCGAGGTCGCGCAGCGCGGCCAGGTCACCGGCCGTGTCGTAGAGCGCCGACAGCTCGGCCTCCCGCCTGGCCCGCCGCCTGAGCAGCGCCCTGACCTTCAACGCCTCGACCTTGGCCTGCTCCAGCTCCTCGATCGTGGCCGGATCGGCGCCCTGCGCCCTGGCCTCCACGATCGGCCCCTCGAACTCGACGGCCGACGCCTCCCGCGCCAACAACTCCAGAAAGGGGGTGCTCACTAGTGGGCCGTCCAGCCGCCGTCTACGGGGAGGGAGGTGCCGGTGATGAAGGAGCCGTGGGGGCCGCAGAGGTAGACGACCAGTTCGGCGACCTCCTCCGGCTCGATGAGCCGCTTGATCGCGGCAGGCTGGAGCATGATGTTCTCGACGACCTCGTCGCTGCCGATGCCGTGCACCCGGGCCTGGTCGTCGATCTGCGTCTCGACCAGCGCCGTGCGCACGTACGCCGGGCACACGCAGTTGGAGGTCACCCCGTGGGCCGCCCCCTCCAGCGCGACGACCTTGGAGAACCCCTCCAGCGCGTGCTTGGCCGTCGTGTACGCCGACTTGTACGGCGAGGCCCGCAACCCGTGCACCGACGACATGTTCACGAACCGCCCCCAGCCCCGGGCGTACATGCCGGGCAGCACCCGCCGCGCGATCAGGAACGGAGCCTCCACCATCACCCGCATCATGGCGGAGAACACCTCCGGCGGGAAGTCCTCGACCGGCGCGACGTGCTGGAACCCGGCGTTGTTCACCACGATGTCCACCGGCTCGTCGGGCAGCGACCCGGCGAAGGCCGGATCGCTCAGATCGGCCACCACCGCGACCCCGCCGACCTCCGCGGCCACCTTCCCGGCCGCCTCGCCCTGCCTGTCGACCACCAGCACCTTGGCCCCCGCGGCGGCCAGTCGCCGGGCGCAGGCGGCGCCGATGCCGCCCCCAGCCCCCGTCACCAGCGCGGTCCGCCCAGTCAGCTCCTTCGCCATACTCCGAACCCTAGGCGGTCGCCGCGCCGGGACGCATGGGTGCGGGCGACATAGATGTGGGCCTGCCTATGTGGATCACTCCCCGGTCGGCGGGCGGGTCATGGACAGCACGTCGAGCGCGGCGTCGAGCTGCTCCTCGGTCAGGGTGCCGGCGGCCACGTGGCCGCGTTCGACGACGACCTCCCGGATGGTCTTGCGTTCGGCCAGCGCCTGCTTGGCTATCTTGGCCGCCTCCTCGTAGCCGACATGCCGGTTGAGCGGGGTGACGATCGAGGGGGAGGACTCGGCGTACTCGCGCAGCCGGTCGACGTTGGCCGTGATGCCGGCGACGCAGCGGTCGGCCAGCAGCCGGGACACGTTCGCCAGCAGCCTGATCGACTCCAGGATGTTGCGGGCGATGACCGGGAGCTGCACGTTCAGCTCGAAGCTGCCCGAGGCCCCGGCGAAGGTGATCGCCGCGTCGTTGCCGATGACCTGGGCCGCGACCATGGCCGTGGCCTCGGGGATCACCGGATTGACCTTGCCCGGCATGATGGACGAGCCCGGCTGGAGGTCCGGCAGGTTGATCTCGCCGAGCCCGGCGCGCGGGCCGGAGCCCATCCAGCGCAGGTCGTTCGCGATCTTGTTGAGCGACACGGCCACCACCTTGAGCTGCCCGGACAGCTCCACGATGGAGTCCTGCGCGCCCTGGGCCTCGAAGTGGTCCGCGGCCTCGCGGAAGGGGATGCCGGTCGCCTCGCCCAGCTTCGCGATCGCCCGTTCCGCGAAGCCCGGCGGGGTGTTGATGCCCGTGCCGACCGCCGTCCCGCCCAGGGGCAGCTCCAGGACGTGGTTCAGCGCCGTGCGGACGCGGGTGCCGCCGTGGTCGACCTGGGCGGCGTACCCGCCGAACTCCTGGCCCAGGGTCACCGGCGTGGCGTCCATCAGATGGGTCCTGCCCGACTTGACCACCTGCGCGAACTCGGCCGCCTTGGCGTGCAGCGTCTCGGCCAGATGCGTGAGCGAGGGCAGCAGGTGGAAGGTCACCTCGACCGCGGCCGCCACGTGGATCGAGGTCGGGAAGACGTCGTTGGACGACTGGGAGGCGTTCACATGGTCATTGGGGTGCACGGGACGACCCAGCCGCTCCTCGGCCAGCGTCGCGATCACCTCGTTGGCGTTCATGTTGGACGAGGTGCCGGAGCCGGTCTGGAAGACGTCGATGGGGAAGTGGGCGTCGTGCTCGTTGTCGGCCACGTCGGCGGCGGCCTGCGCGACGGCCTCGGCCAGATCCTTGTCGATCACGCCCAGCTCGCCGTTGACCTCGGCGGCGACCGCCTTGATCAGGCCCAGCGCGGCGATGTGGGACGGTTCGAGCGGCCGCCCCGAGATCGGGAAGTTCTCCACCGCCCGCTGGGTCTGGGCCCGCCACCGCGCTCCCGCCGGCACGCGGACCTCGCCCATCGAGTCATGTTCGATTCTGAACTCGCTCATGACTCCAGTCTGTCCCACGGCTGTGCGATCAGTCCGAGCAGTCCGGGCGCCGGCCCGTCCCGCGCGGGGGCGGGCCGGCGTACCGGGGTGAGCGCGTTCAGCTGGAGATGAGCGCCACGATGAGGACGGCGATCACGACCGCCGCGGCGGCGGCCACGGCCATGAGCACCAGCATGCCGTTGCGGTTGCCCGCGGGCGGCTTCTCGGGCTGCCCGGCGATGGCGAACAGGTCGGTGCCGAGGCCCTGCCCCTGATGCGGGCCGCTCTGGTGCGGTACGGGCTGCCCCGGGCGGCCCTGTCCCTGTCCACCCTGTCCAGGTCCACCCTGTCCAGGTCCACTCTGTCCAGGTCGGCCCTGCTGTGGCCCGCTCTGCTGCGGTCCGCCCTGTCCCGGGCCCTGCTGCGGCATCGGGCGCGGCGGTTGCTGCGTCGGCGGGTAGACCTGCTGGCCGGGAGCGCCGGGAGGGGCGGAGATGCGCCTGGTGGTGACGGTCCCCTCGTCGTCGGGGCGCTGCGGCGGACGGCCACCGCCCTGCTCGGGCCCCGGCGAGAACGGCGCCTTGGGACGCATGACGCTGACGGTCCGCTCGGGGTCGAAGTCCTCCTCGTCGCCGGTCTGAGGCGGCTGTGCCGGGCGAGCGCCCTGCGAAGGCCGTGCCCCCACGGGATGCGCCTGCTGCGGGCCCGAGGTGGGCGCTCCGGGCGTGGCGCCCGGCCCGTACGCCCCCGGCGCCCCGGAAGGGCGCCCCTGAGGGCCCGAGGCCCCGGGTGGGGGCCCGGAGGGACGTCGAGGGCCGGAACCGGTGAAGGGGTCGGGCAACGCGGCCTCCTGCGCGATCAGGTCTTCGGCCGTGAGCGCGGGCATCTCGCTCGTGGGCGTGTCGGCGACCATCCGCATGAGGGTCTCCGCCTTGGCGGCGCCGAGCCGCTGCCGGTAGTCCTTGTTCAGCAGCCCGTTCAGCACCGGCCGGAGCTGCCCCGCCTGCGTGGGCGGGTCGGCGCTCTCGCTGAGCAGTGCGGCCAGCGTCTCGGCGATCGTGGCCCGCTCGTACGCCGGCCGCCCCTCGACCGCGAAGTACAGCGTCGCCCCCAGTGACCAGATGTCCGACTCCGGCCCGGTGTACTCGCCTCTGGCGCGTTCCGGGGCCGTGTAGCCGGGCGAGCCGATCACCATGCCCGTCTTGGTGAGCCGCGAGTCGCCCTCGGCCTTGGCGATGCCGAAGTCCGTCAGCACCACCCGGCCGCTCTCGGTGATGAGCACGTTGCCCGGCTTGACGTCGCGGTGCGTGATGCCCTGGGAGTGCGCGGCGCGCAGCGCGCCCAGCAGGTCGACGCCGATCTCGGCGACGAGCCGCGGTGGCAGCGGCCCCTCCTCCTCGATCACCTGCTCCAGCGAGCGGGCCTCGATGAGCTCCATGATGATCCAGGGGCTGTCGTCCTGGATGAGCACGTCATGGATGGCCGCGACGGACGGGTGGTTGATCCGCGAGGCGATGCGGCCTTCGCGCACCATGCGCTCGCGTAGCTCGGCCCGCTGGTCCTCGGTGAGTCCCGGGTCCTGGCGGATCTCTTTGACCGCCACCTCGCGCCCGAGCGCGCGGTCGCGGGCGCGCCACACCGTTCCCATCGTGCCCCGGCCGAGCGGGGCGATGAGCTCGTAGCGCTCCGCGAGCAGGCGTGTCTGCTGTTCCGGCATGAGAAGAAGATATCGATTCTCGCTTGGGAAGTGCTTTACCCTCGCTTGCGAAGTTCTCTTGGCCAGAACCGCCGAGGAAGGAACAACTTTATCACCGCCGACTTGAAACGGGCATAAGTGGACGGAGCTGGACGCGGTTCGACCCGCCTCCGGTGGACCCCCTCACCTGACCTGCGCTCCTGGCGCGGCGGCGGGACCGACAGCGCGGCCGCGGTGGCCTCCGCCCTGTGCAGCCCGCGATGCGCGGGCCTGCGCGCGAAAGGGGGTGAGGCGCTCATGGGCACCGGGCGTACGGGACGGCGCGGGGCCAGCGGCTCCTCCGCCGAGCCGCCCGCGGCCACCCGGGCCAGCATGAGCGAGGCCCGTACGGAGTCGAGCCGGGTTTGTGGATCGATCCGGAGCAACGCGTCGAGAACGGGCGCCAGCGGGCCCGCCTTGCTCATCGGGATCGGCTCGCCACTGGTCAGCGCGGCCAGCGCGGCGGCGGCCGTACGGCGACCGTGCAGCCCCCGGCCCTCGACGGCGGTGTAGAGGGTCGCGCCGAGCGACCACAGATCGCCCGCGGGGCTCGCCTTGGAGCCGAGAACCCGCTCGGGCGCGATGTAACCGGCCGACCCGAGGACGATGCCCGCCTGGGTGATGGAGACGTCGCCTTCGAGCGCGGCCAGTCCGAAGTCGGTGAGCACCGCGCGGTCCTCGGTCACCAGCACGTTGCTCGGCTTCACGTCGCGGTGGAGGATGCCCTTGGCATGGACGGCCCGCAGCGCGCCGAGGATCTGCCGGCCGATCTCGGCGGCCCGGCGCGGGTGGAGCGGTCCGTGCTCCTGGATGAGCTGCTCCAGGGACCTGGCCCGGAGCAGCTCCATCACGATCCAGGGACGGTCGTCCTCGGTCACGACGTCGAAGACGGTGATGACCGACGGATGGGCGACCATCGCGGTCGCCCTGCCCTCGCGCTCGGTGCGGGCGCACAACTCGGCGCGCAGCTCCTCGTCGAGGACGGTGGGCAGCCGTACTTCCTTCACCGCCACGTCGCGGTCGAGCAACTCGTCATGCGCCCGCCAAACGGTGCCCATGCCGCCGCGACCAACCGGCTCCACGAGCCGATAGCGCGCGGCGAGAAGGTAACCGGAGGGCGCACGCATGCCAGGCAGCTTACCTATTTGTGTAAACCGACCAGTAGAGGCGGGGCCGATAAATTGTTGCGAACTTAAGTCAACCCGCCTGACTCGTTACGTCAGCGAACCTCCGGGCCACATCCGCCCAGTTGACGAGGCCCCACAGTTTCTCGACGTAGTCCGGACGCACGTTGCGGTACTGCAGATAGTAAGCGTGCTCCCACGCGTCGAACACGAGAAGCGGCGTGGTGTTCATTCCGACGTTCCCGTGGTGGTCGTAGATCTGCTCGACCACCAGCCTGCGGCTCAGCGGCTCCCAGGCCAGCACGCCCCACCCCGAGCCCTGGACGGACGCCGTGGCCGTGGTGAGCTGCTTCTGGAACGCCTCGAACGTGCCGAAATGCTCGTCGATGGCGGTCCTGAGCGCGCCGTCGGGGCGGTCGCCTCCGTCGGGCGAGAGGTTCTCCCAGAAGATCGAGTGCAGGACGTGGCCTGACAGGTTGAACGCGAACGTCTTCTCCAGGCCCACCAGGTTGCCGAAGTCGCCGTCCGCGCGGGCCTCGGCCAGGCGGTCGAGGGTGTCGTTGGCGCCCTTGACGTAGGCGGCGTGGTGCCTGGCGTGGTGCAGCTCCAGGATCTCGCCGGTGATGGCGGGCTCCAGCGCGCCGTAGTCGTAGGGCATGTCGGGAAGGGTGTAGTCGCCCATGGATCCGTCCTCTCGAAGTAGATCTCTGGAGGACACTATTGCAAGTAGTTCGCAAGTGCATCAGACTTGCGACCTAGGTCTCGCCTTGGGCATCGTGGCGAGAGTCAGTTGGGTCCAGTTTGTGCGCGGGCGGCCTGAGCCGCCCGCGCACAGGCGTCCTGTGGGGATTTCTTGGGGTGGGAATTACCCAGGTCAGGGCGCTGTTGTACCTGTTTGTACGCGACGGCAGGGCAGCCGTGTCGAGGCGCCCCCGCAGATCTGTCGTCATCACCCATCGCAGGATTCACACCTGTGACCCGCCGTGCCTCATGCGCGGACGGTGAGCAAAGGAGCACCCCCCGATGGCCAAGCACGCCATGATGACCACGTCCAACATCGCCAAGCTCGCTCTCGGCGCGACCATCGCCGTGACCGCGCTGGGCGCCACTGCCGCCGTCAGCGCCGAGACCGCCCACCGGGCCGCCAAGACCGCCGCGCAGGAGTCGGCCGCGCAGGGTTCCGCGCAGGGCAGGGTGAACGTCACCGCCGCCCAGGTCCTGGCCACCGCCCGCGCCCAGGTCGGCGTCTCCGAGGACGCCAACGGCGGCGGCACCAAGTTCCAGAAGTGGTACGCCGACTCTCCCCGCGCCGCCGAGACCGTCGCCCGTGACGGCGGCAGCCGCCAGGACTACGTGAACGCCGCCTGGTGCTCGATGTTCGTGTCCTGGGTCGGCGAGCAGACCGGCGCCCGCCCGCAGGTCGGCTGGGACGCCTACACCGTCTCGCACGCCAAGTGGTTCGCCTCCAACGGCCGCTGGGGCACCGAGGCAAAGCCCGGCGCCGTCGTCTTCTTCTCCTGGAGCGGCAGCAAGAGCCTGAGCGACATCCAGCACGTCGGCTTCGTCGTCAAGGACAACGGCGACGGCACGATCTCCACGATCGAGGGCAACACCGGCAACGGCAAGGTGGAGGAGCGCGTCCGCCCGACCTCCCAGGTCGTCGGCTACGGGTACCCGTCCTACGCCGCCTGACACCTCGACACGGCGCGCATTCCTGCCCGGGATGCGCGCTTTGTTGTATTACCGCACGTCACGGCGGCTGTGACGCTCGGCACACCCGACTTCTCGATAAATGTGCATGATGCCTAGTAGGGCACTTTCCTCCGTACGGCAGGCTGTTTGACAGGAACCACGGCACGCCGTCAGCAAGATGTAAGGGTGCCGAAAGGGGACGGGGGCATGGTTAGGGACATGAGAGCAGGCGACAACCCAGAAGCGGCTGAAACTGTCGGTGCCGGTCACGAGACTGGGTGAACACGCCGGAGTTCCACCACTGACGACTGAAGTTGAAGGACGTGATGGAGATGCGCCAGACACAGGTTCGCCGCCGGCCGAGGAAGCCGGTCAAGGCCGCACTGGACCTTCGCACGCCGTCGGGGCGACAGTTGCCCTTTTGATCATCAGGAAGCAGGAGCGCCATCTGAGAGGTGCGCGATGATGTGCAGTCACTTTCCCGTATGCCCCAGTGCGGACTCGCCCGACCGTGAGCGTTCGCACGTGATCTCGGCCCACCCCGACCAGGGCTGGAGCCTCCTCTGCAACGGCGTGGTGCTGTTCGAGGACACGGGTCTGCTGCTGCCTGACGGCAGCGTCGTCGCCCCCCACAGAGCGCCCGTCGCCGCCTGAGAGCCCGCGGGCCCCGAGGCCCGGGGGCAACCCCCCGCCGTCCGGTGCCGAGGGGCGTGACCGCCCGCCCGGCACCCTTCGACGCGCTCGGGCCCTACCTGCGCCCGATGCTCAGCACCGGCCCGGTGCGGTCGGTGAAGAAGTCGTCACCCTTGTCGTCGACGACGATGAAGGCGGGGAAGTCCTCGACCTCGATCTTCCACACCGCCTCCATCCCCAGCTCGGGGTATTCGAGCACGTCGACCTTCCTGATGCAGTCCTGGGCGAGCCGGGCGGCCGGGCCGCCGATGGAGCCCAGGTAGAAGCCGCCGTACTTCTGGCACGCCTCGGTCACCTGCTTGGACCTGTTGCCCTTGGCCAGCATGACCATCGAGCCGCCCGCCGCCTGGAAGCGCTCGACGTAGGAGTCCATGCGGCCGGCCGTGGTGGGGCCGAACGAGCCGGAGGCGTAGCCCTCGGGGGTCTTGGCCGGGCCGGCGTAGTAGACCGCGTGGTCCTTGAGGTACTGCGGCATCTCGCCGCCCTCGTCGAGCAGCTCGGCGATCTTGGCGTGCGCGATGTCGCGGGCGACGACGAGCGGGCCGGTGAGCGAGAGCCGCGTCTTGACCGGGTACTTGGTCAGCTCGGCGAGGATCTCCGGCATCGGCCTGTTGAGGTCGACCCGGACGACGTCGTCCGACAGGTGCTCGTCGGTGGTCTCCGGCAGGAAGCGGGCCGGGTCGGTCTCCAGCTTCTCCAGGAACACGCCCTCGGCAGTGATCTTCGCCAGCGCCTGGCGGTCGGCCGAGCACGACACCGCGATGGCCACCGGGCAGGACGCGCCGTGCCGGGGCAGGCGGATCACGCGGACGTCGTGGCAGAAGTACTTGCCGCCGAACTGCGCGCCGATGCCGAGCTTCTGCGTCAGCTCGAAGACCTTGGCCTCCAGCTCCAGGTCGCGGAACCCGTGCCCGGAGGGCGAGCCCTCGGTGGGGATGGAGTCGAGGTAGCGGGCGCTGGCGTACTTGGCGGTCTTGAGCGCGAACTCGGCGGAGGTGCCGCCCACCACCACGGCCAGGTGGTACGGCGGGCAGGCCGCGGTGCCCAGCGAGCGGATCTTCTCCTCCAGGAAGGCCAGCATGCGCTTCTCGTTGAGCACCGCCTTGGTCTCCTGGTAGAGGAACGACTTGTTGGCCGAGCCGCCGCCCTTGGCCATGAACAGCAGCTTGTACTCGTCGGCGTGGCCGTGGGGGTCCTCGGCGTAGAGCTCGATCTGCGCGGGCAGGTTGTTGCCGGTGTTCTTCTCCTCCCACATGGTCAGCGGGGCCATCTGGGAGTAGCGCAGGTTGAGCTTGGTGTAGGCGTCGTAGACGCCGCGCGAGAGGTGCTCGGCGTCGCGGCCGTCGGTCAGCACGTGGCGGCCGCGCTTGCCCATGACGATGGCGGTGCCGGTGTCCTGGCACATCGGCAGCACGCCGCCCGCCGAGATCGAGGCGTTCTTCAGCAGGTCGAGGGCGACGAACCGGTCGTTGCCGCTGGACTCGGGGTCGTCGACGATCTTGCGGAGCTGGGCCAGGTGCGACGTGCGCAGGAAGTGCGAGATGTCGTGGACCGCGGTCTCGGTGAGCAGCCGCAGGGCCTCCGGGGCGACTTCGAGGAACGTACGCCCGGCCGCTTCGACCTTCCGCACCCCCTCCGACGTGATCAGCCGGTACTCGGTCTCATCGGCGCCAAGGGGAAGCAGATCGGTGTAGTCGAAGTCCATGTCCATAGAGGGTACGCCCCCCGTTCACTGGTCATCCCGGGGCCGGTACGGGCTCCGGCGAGCGCCGCGCGGTGAGCCCCACCAGGATGCCCGCGATCACCAGACCGGCCCCCGCGAGGTCGTAGGCGCTGGGCGTCGCGATGCCGAGCACGAGCCCCGTGACGATCGCGCCGACCGGGATGAGCCCGGCGAACAACCCGGCCGCCCCCGGGCCGAGCTTGGGCAGCGAGGTGTACCAGAGGAAGAAGGCCCCGACCGTGACCACCACCGCCAGGTACGAGAAGCCCAGCGTCTCGGGCGCGGTCGGCGTCCGCAACATGGCGGTGCCCTCCTTGACCAGGCCGATCACCGCCAGCATGGGCACGGCCAGCGCCGTCGAGTACGCCGAGACCCGGATCGCCCCCAGCTTCGGCAGCAGGGGGATGGCCAGCATGGAGAAGCTGACCTCGCCCACCAGCGCCCCGAGCGCCCACAGCAGCCCGGTCGGGTTGCCGCTGCCGAGCCCGGTCGCCAGCGTCGCCCCGGCCACCACCACCGCGGCGCCCGCCAGCAGCCGCGGCGCCGGACGCCCCCCGGCCAGCGCGAGCGCCAGCGGCACGGTGCCGAGCACGGTGCCCACCAGCGCCGGTCCCGAGGCCTTGGTGGACTCGACGACGCACACGTTGAAGATCACCAGGCCGAGCAGGGTCAGCCCGCCCAGGTACAGGGTCTCGCGCCGGGTCAGCCGGACGAACCGCAGGCCGAGCACCCTGGTGATGACCAGCAGGATGACGGCGGCCGCGAGGTAGCGCACGGCCTGGCCGCCGTACACCGGGTAGGAGCCGATCAGGCCGGACACCCCGGCCAGGGTGCCCACCAGGAACATGGCTGTGGCGGCTCCGGCGATTCCGTTTCTCATGGGCAGGATGTTAGGGAGACAATGGTTCGTCCAAACAGTCCAATGTCCCGCTATATGACAGGACCAATATGGCCGACCTGCACATCCAGATCAATCGGGATGAGGGAGGGATCGCCGGGCAGATCGCCGCTGAGCTGCGCGAAGGCGTGCGCCTCGGGCGGCTCGTGCCCGGCACCCGCCTGCCCGCCACCCGTGACCTCGCCGCCGACCTCCAGGTCTCCAGGGGCGTGGTGGTGGAGGCGTACGAGCAGCTCGTGGCCGAGGGGTTCCTGGTCTCGCGGGTGGGGGCCGGGACCGAGGTGGCCGCGCTGGGCGCCGTCCGGTCCGCCCTGCCGGGTCCGGTGGCCGACGGCGGGGTCTACGGGCCGTACCACGGGCACCGGGCCACGTCCCCCGACCTCGGGCACTTCCCCAGGGAGCGCTGGCTGGCGGCGGTACGGCACGTCCTGGCCACCGTGCCGTCCGAAGCGCTCGACTACGGCGACCCCGGGGGCGTCCCCGAGCTGCGCGAGGAGCTGGCCGGTTACCTGCGGCGGGTCAGGGCGGCCGACGTGCACCCGGACAACCTGGTCGTCGTGGGCGGCGTGGCCCAGGGGCTGAGCCTGGCGCTGCACGTCCTGGCCCCGCGCGGGGGCCTGCGCCTGATCGTCGAGGACCCCACGAGCCGGCGCCAGGTCCCGCTGCTGGAACGGGCCGGGGCCCGCCTGGTGCCGGTGCCCGTGGGTTGTGACGGCCTGGTCGCGGGTGACATGAAGGGCGAGGCGGCGCTCGTCACGCCCGCGCACCAGTACCCGACGGGCGTCGTGCTCTCCCCGGCCAGGCGGGCCGCGCTCATGGAGTGGGCCGGCGCGGGCGACCGGATGATCCTGGAGGACGACTACGACGCCGAGTTCCGCTACGACCGCGACCCGGTCGGCTGCCTGCAGGGGCTGGCCCCCGACAGGGTGATCCTCACCGGCAGCGTCAGCAAGTCGCTCGCGCCCGGCCTGCGGCTCGGCTGGGTCGCCGCCCCGGCCCACCTGGCCGGCGCGATCCGCCGCGCCCGCAGCGAGCTGGACCTGGGCTCGCCGGTCATCGAGCAGTACGCGCTGGCCCGCTTCCTGCGTACGGGCGGCTACGACAAGCATCTGCGGCGCATGCGCAGGGAGTACCGCCGCCGCAGGGACGCGCTGGTCAGGGCGCTGGCCGAGGAACTGCCGGAGATCCGCGTCCGGGGCATCCAGGCCGGGCTGCACGTCTACCTCGACCTGCCGGACGGCTGGGACGAGCTCCGGGTCGTCCGCGCGGCCCAGAGTCTCGGCCTGTCCGCCGAGCCGGTCGGGCCGATGCGGTTCTCGCCCGGCCCTCCGGCGGTCGTGCTCGGGTTCGCCCGGGTGCCGGTGCATCAGGCGGGGGAGGCCGTCCGAGGCTTAAAAGTCCGTATGTCCGGACATAGTATGGACTGAGGAAGAAACGTGTGACTGGAGGCGGCATGCGGGTCGGACTGCTGGGCCTGGGCCGGATCGGCGCCTTCCACGCCGCGAACCTGGCCGCGCACCCCCTGGTCGACGAGCTGATCGTGGCCGACCCGGTCAGGACGTCGCCGTACGGCAGGCCCGGAGACCCGTTCGACGCCGACGCCGTGGTCATCGCCACGCCGACCGGCACGCACGCCGAGCTGCTGATCCGGGCCTGCGAGCTGGGCGTCCCCGCCCTCTGCGAGAAGCCGGCGGCGAGCACGGTCGCCGAGACGCTCAAGGTGCTGGAGGCGAGCGCGGGCAGACGGGTGGGCATCGGGTTCCAGCGCAGGTTCGACCCGGGCTACCGGGCCGCCCGCGCGGCGCTGCGGGCCGGCGAGCTGGGGGAGCTGCACCGCGTCCACCTGGTCACGGCCGACCCGGTGCCGCCGCCCGCCGAGTACGTCCCGCTGTCCGGCGGGCTCTTCCGCGACTGCCACATCCACGACTTCGACGTCATGCGCTGGGTGACCGGGCGCGAGGTCGTCTCCGTCCACGCCGTCGGCGCGAACCGGGGCGCGGCGTTCTTCGGGGCGGCCGGCGACGTGGACAACAGCGCCGCCCTGCTCACCCTCGACGACGGCACGCTGGTCACCCTCCAGGGCTCCCGCTACAACGGCGCGGGTTACGACGTGCGCATGGAGCTGGCGGGCACGAAGGGCACCCAGGCGGTCGGGCTCGGCCCGCGTGCCCCGCTGCGCAGCTCCGAGGGCCTGCAACCGCCCGGACCGCCCTGGCCCGACTTCGTGGCCAGGTTCGGCCCGGCGTACGCGGCCGAGATCGACGCCTTCCTGCGCGGCGGCGAGGGCCTGTGCCCGATCGAGGACGCCCTGGCCGCCCTGTACGTCGCCGAGGCCGCCGACCTGTCGCTGCGCGAGTCCCGTCCCGTCCAGGTGGCCGAGGTGCGGGGCTGACCCGGGGGCGTCACGCCTTCGCGACGACCCGCTTGGGCGCGAAGCCCGGCGCGAGCACGATGATCACGCCCGCCAGCAGCAGCGGCGCGACGAACGCCACCCGCCAGTCCACGGCGTCGGCGAGGCCGCCGATCAGCGCGGCCCCCACGATGAAGCCCACGTAGTTGAAGAGGTTCACCCGGGCGATGGCCACCCCGGTGCCCGCCGGGTCCAGCTTGCCCGCCGCCGAGAACGACTGTGGCGCCACCACCGACAACCCCAGCCCGGTCAGCCCGAACGCGACGATCGCCAGCGGCTGGCTCGGGGCCACCACGACGCCGAGGAAGCCCAGCGTGGCCAGCGCGCCGCCGAGCCGGACGATGGCCGCGGGGCCGTAGCGGCGCACCGCGACGTCGCCGCCGAGCCGTACGGCCAGGGTCGCGCCCTGGTAGACGCTGTAGGCCAGCTTCGCCACGCTGTCCTGGGCCAGCAGCGCCTTGCCCATGAAGACGGTCGCGAAGTTCGACACCGCGGCGTCGCCGATGTAGAGGAAGCCCATGGCCAGGCAGAGCGGGATGATCGGCCGCCAGGGGAACTTGCCGGTCGGGGCCTCGACGACGTTCTCGACCTTCTCCTCGCTGATCGTGCACAGCTTCGGCCCGGCGTAGAGCGAGCCGGCCACCGCCAGGACCATGGGGACGGCCATCGTGACCGCCAGCGAGATCCGGTGGTCGGCCGCGAACACCGCCCACAGGGCCCCCGCGAGGCTGAGGACGCTCCACAGGCTGTGGAAGCCGTTCAGCACGGCGGTGCCGTACCGGCGTTCGACGGCCACGCCCTGCATGTTCATGCCCGCGTCCACCGCGCCGACCGCCAGGCCGAACAGCAGCAGGGCGGGCACGGCCAGCGGCACCGAGGGCGCGAGGCCGGTGAGCACCACGGCGAGCGCCACCACGGGCTGCGCGACCCGCAGGAGCAGCTTGCTGCCGTACCGGGCGGCGAACGTCCCCGCGCCGACGCTGCCCACGCCGGCGAAGACGGGCACGATCAGCAACAGGAGCGTGAGCGCCCCGTCGGTGAGCTCCAGCTTGGTCTGGAGGCTGGCCACCTGGACGAGCACGGTGGCGAAGGAGAGGCCCTGCACGCCGTACACGACGAACGTGGCGGTACGGGCCTGGCGATCACGCGGGGACGGCACGACGGCCTCCTGATCGGGGGGGAATCAAACGTGAGGCGGAGTCAGGTTAGCGGCTGGTCAGGGCCGTACGCCAGCAGCAGATAGGGTGCCGGGGTGAAGCGGGGCTACGCGACCGGCGAGGCGCGCAAGGAGCGCATTCTCGCGGTCGCGCTCCTGGAGTTCGCCGAGCACGGCTACCGCGGCGCCTCGCTGGCCCGCATCGCCGAGCGGGTCGAGCTCTCCCAGGCCGGGCTGCTGCACCACTTCAGGAGCAAGGACCGTCTCCTCGTCGCGGTGCTCGACTACCGCGACGAGCTCGACCAGCGCAGGTTCGGCACCGGCCGCGACGGCGGCGCCGACGCCCTGCGCGCCCTGGCCGACGTCGTCGACCACAACGCGCGGGTGCCGGGCCTCGTCCAGCTCTTCTCGGTGATCAGCGGCGAGGCGGTGACCCCCGGCCACCCCGGCCACGAGTGGGCCAGGCGGCGCTACCGGCGGCTGCGCGCCGACGTGGCCGCCGCGCTGCGCGCGGGCGTCGAACGCGGTGAGTTCCGGGCCGGCCTCGACGCCGAGGCCCACGCCGACCGCCTGATCGCGATGATGGACGGCCTCCAGACCCAGTGGCTGATCGACCCCGACCAGGTGGACATGGCGGCCGTCTTCCGCGGTTACGTGGACGACCTCATCGCCGCTCTACGGCCCGCCTGACCGCCTGGGCGGGCTCGGTCTCCGCCAGCCGCCCGGCCGCCCACACCCCGAGGGCCAGCAACGCGGCCACCTCGGTGCCGGCCAGCACACGTTCGACCAGGCCGAGGGGCATGACCCGGTACCACGGCAGCCCATGGCGGGCGCCGATGACCATCGCCGTGCCGATGCCCACGACCCACAACGCCGAGCACACCCCCAGCCCGAACGCCACCACCGCCGACCTGCGGCGCTCCCGGTGCCGCCAGGGCCGGGCGATGATCACGGCGGCCAGCGGCAGGCTCAGGAAGGCCACGAAGCTGCCGACCCGGTGGATGCTGCCGCTCATGCTCGGGCCGACCGCCCAGTCGTTCTTGTGGAACGCGGCCGTCAGGAGCAGCCCGACGCTCCAGCCCATGAGCGCGATCGTGCCGACCGCCCCGGCCAGGCGTCTGCGCGCCAGCGAGACGCCGATGGCCGCCGACCCGGCCGCCAGCAGCCCCACCGCGAGCCCGAAGATCCACCCGCCGGGGCCGAGCCCGTGCTCGCTGATCGTGCGCCTGAACGGGTTCGTCTCGGCGAGGCTGGTCAGCTCCAGGCCCACGATCACGGAGATGCCCACCCCCGCCGCGCCGAGCCCCCATCGTGCCGGTTGATGCACGCCCGCCTCCCGGGATCGGCCGCCAGAAGCCTTCGCGTGGATCAACGGCGGAACGCGCCGGACGATTCCGGCGTAGCGCCCACCGGCGCGCTGACGTGCACAGTTCGCTCCACCGTCGCGCTCTCCCCACCCGCTCGACCGGCGCGCCGACGCGAACGGAGAGCAGGCCCGGGAGAGCGGCGCGTTGCTCGGGCGGATTCGCGGATGTGCGCCCTGTTGGTCCGCTCTTGGGCGAGCGAATACCCGGGCCGCCGGATATCGTCAGAAGTGTGAACGAACGCGCGGGATCGTGGTTGCCGAAGCTGCAGGAAGTCGGAGAGCGGCTTGCCGAAGAGTTCGTGACGTCCCGGCGCGCGTCGTCCGCGCCCGGCCTGCCGCAGCCGCACGAACTGCGCGCCTCCGACGCCGACCGCGAACGCATCGCGCAGGTTCTCCAGGACGCCCACGCCGACGGCCGGCTCGACCTCGTCGAGCTGGAGGAGCGGCTCGGCGTCGTCTACTCCGCGCGCACGCTCGGCGACCTGGCCGGGCTCACCGCGGACCTGCTCCCGGCCGAGGAGCAGCCGCTCAACCTCGACGGCCGGCCGGTGTCGGCCATCTTCAAGAAGGAGCAGCGCGGCGGGCGCTGGGTGGTGCCCGCCGAGCTCGACGTCACGGCCATGTTCGGCACGACCAAGCTGGACTTCCGCGACGCGATCCTGCAGAACAGCCGGATCGTCATCAACGCCACCCTGGTCTTCGGCGGCCTGGAGATCCACGTGCCGGAGGACCTTGAGGTGATCAGGGTCACCAAGGACAAGACCGTCCGCCTGACCAGGGAGCCGGCCGAGCCCGGCGGGCCCGTGGTCGAGGTGCGCACCACGAACTTCGCCGGCGAGGTCAAGGTCAAGGAACCGCCCAAGCGCAAACGCCGCCGCTGAGAAGGGTCAGCCGGCCGTGTCGAAGTTGATCGCGCTGTAGGCGCGCAGCTTCCACAGCTGGTGCTCGCTCTCGATCTTCCTGATGGTCCCCGACCGGCCGCGCATCACCAGCGAGCTGGTCACCGCCGCGCCCGACCTGAACCGCACGCCCTGCATCAGCTCGCCCTGGGTGATGCCGGTCGCGGCGAAGAACACGTCGTCCGACCTGACCAGGTCGTTCGTGGTGAGCACCTGGCTGAGGTCGTGCCCGGCGTCGATGGCCTTGCCGCGCTCGGCGTCGTCCCGCGGCCACAGCCGGCCCTGGATCACGCCGCCCAGGCACTTGAGCGCGCACGCGGCCACGATGCCCTCGGGCGTGCCGCCGATGCCCAGCATCAGGTCGATGCCGGTGCCCGCGCGGGCCGCCATGATCGCGCCGGCCACGTCGCCGTCCACGATGAACTTGATCCGCGCGCCCGTCTCCCTGATCTCCTTGACCAGCCTCTCGTGCCGCGGCCGGTCCAGCACGACCACCGTGACGTCGGACGGCGAGCAGTGCTTGGCCCTGGCCACCGCGTTGATGTTGTCGGCCACCGACGCCTCGATGTTCACCACATCGGCCGCCTCCGGCCCGGTGACCAGCTTCTCCATGTAGAACACCGCGGACGGGTCGTACATCGAGCCGCGCTCGCTCACCGCGATCACCGACACCGCGTCCGGCATGCCGAGCGCCGTCAGCCTGGTCCCGTCGATCGGGTCCACCGCCACGTCGCAGTCGGGGCCGCTGCCGTCGCCTACGCGCTCGCCGTTGTACAACATCGGGGCGTGGTCCTTCTCGCCCTCCCCGATGACCACCACGCCGTTCATCGACACGGTGTTGATCAGTTGGCGCATGGCGTTGACCGCCGCGCCGTCGGCGCCGTTCTTGTCGCCGCGGCCCACCCAGCGGGCCGCGGCCATGGCGGCCGCCTCCGTCACGCGTACCAGCTCCATCGCCAGGTTGCGGTCGGGGGCGTGCTCGCCCGTCGCGAGCGCTGCCGGTACCGACGTCTGATCGGACATGCTGAGCCTCCTCGTTGAGAACACTCTCGATCGTAGTTGCCGGTCTATTCCCGGTCAGAGGGGGATAATCTGCCCACTCCTGCATGCTCCTCCGCACGAGGGCCGCCGCGTGATGGTCAGGGACCGGCGAAAAGGGATATCTATATGGGTGCCCGCATGACGGAGAACGGATTTTGCGCCATATCGCGTGCGCGTCGAAGATCTCGCCTCCACCATGGACATGCGCCCCCGCCGTGGAGGAGATCGAATGAGCGAAGTGGAACACGCGGTGACCCAGCCGCGCACGTCCGAGCGGGGAGCTGCGACGCGGAGCTCGCTGCTGGCCGCCGCGAGGGAGGTCTTCGTCTCCAAGGGCTTCGCCGAGTCCGGCGTGACGGACGTCGTCGCCAGGGCCGACGCCAGCGTGGGCAGCCTCTACCATCACTTCTCCGGCAAGGCCGACCTCTACCTCACGTTGTGGGAGGAATGGCAGGCCCGGCAGGCCCAGCGCACCAAGCAGGCCGCCCGTACGGCCCGCGCCGCCGGCGAGGGCGACCCCATGCGGGTGTTCCTCGACGCCGCCCGCGCCTACCTCGAAGGCTGCCTGGAGGAGCGCGAGCTGGCCGTCCTGTTCCTGCGCGGCGACGGCCCGCCCGGCTTCGAGGTGGTCATGCGCGACCGGCTGCGCACGTGGGCCCAGCGCAACGCCGCCCTGTTCGAGGACGAGCCCGCGCTCGTCGTCGTGGTCACCGGCGCCCTGGCCGCGGCCGTCAGCGAGATCGTCTTCTCCGGCGACCGCGCGATGGTCGACCAGGTGCTCGCGATCATCGGCCAGATCAGGCCCGCCACTTCGGCGACCGCGCCCGCCAGCGGGTAACCTCGCCAAGTGTGCGACGGTTCACCCAAGGTTTCTACGGCTACGCGGTAGCCCTCTTCGTGTGCATGGCGGGCGTGGGGCTCTTCATGCTCGTGGCTCCGCAGAGCCGTGAGGAGCACATCCCGCGGCTCGACTACTCCATCACCGTCGCCAACTTCGGGCACGGCGTGCCCTACCAGGTGTGGTCCCCGCAGAAGGACCCGGCGGGCTGGGTGCCCAACAGCAACCGGATCGCCAAGGGCCAGAACGGCGCCCAGGTGCTCTACCTCGGCTACGCCACCGCCGCGCGCCAGCACGCCATGTTCGCCCAGAGCGACGAGAAGCCGGCCGCCGAGTTCGCCAACCGCATGACCGGCATCGCCAAGCCGTCCGGCAGCCAGCAGGTCGGCGGGGTCACGTGGGAGAAGCGCTTCCGCGAGGACAAGAACCAGCGCTCGCTCGTACGCGTGCTCCCCGACGTCACCCTCGTGATCACCGGCACGGCCGACTGGCCCGAGCTGACCGAGCTGGCCGGGCTCCTCCAGCAGCGCGCCAAGGGATGACCCGGGCCGGGCGCGGCGGCGTCTAGGGTGGTTGCCGTGGCAGACGAGAAGACACCTTCGTACGAGCAGGCCCGCGAGGAGCTGACCGAGGTGGTGCGCCGCCTGGAGACGGGCGGGCTGACCCTGGAGCAGTCGATCGAGCTCTGGGAGCGCGGCGAGAAGCTCGCGGCCGTCTGCGAGGAGTGGCTCCAGGGCGCCCGGGTCAAGCTCGCCGCCGCCATGGCCAGGCGCTCGGAGCCGGGCGCCGACGACGCCCCCTTCTGATCCGCCGTCCCGAACCGTCAGGAGCCGGTGCGGCTCAGCGCCACCACCGGGATGCGGCGGCTGGTCTTGGCCTCGTACTCCGCGAAGCCGGGGGCGATCTCGACCATGCGGGCGTAGAGCCGGTCACGCTCGTCGCCCTCGATGAAGTCGGCCTTCACCTCGAACGTCTCGGTGCCGATCTCGGCGGTAGCCGCGGGGTTGGCGCGCAGGTTGTGGTACCAGGCCGGGTGGTTGTCGGCGCCCGCGTTGGAGGCGATGATCACATAGCGGTCGCCGTCGGCCAGGTACATCACCGGCGTGGTCGTGCGGTTGCCGCTCTTGGCGCCCGTCGTCGTGAGCAGCACCAGCGACGCGCCCTCGAACGGGCCGCCCACCCGGCCCTCGTTGGCCCGGAATTCGTCGATGATCTGCTGGTTGAACGAATTGGTCATCTCAGCTCCTCATAATCGGAGAGTTCTCCGATTCGGAGAATACCGGAGAGCTCTCCGCTGACAAGCGGGGTTATGCTCCAGGCGTGTGCGCACGTGACCTGCTGCCCATCGTCGGGCAACCCCAGCCCGAGCGGGCCGACGCCGCGCGCAACCGCCGGAAGATCATCGAGGTGGCCGCCACGATGATCGCCGAACGCGGCGCGGACGAGCTCTCGCTCGACGAGGTGGCCAAGGCCGCCTGCGTGGGGGTGGGCACCGTCTACCGGCGCTTCGGCGACCGGGCGGGGCTCGTCCTCGCGCTGATCGACGAGCGGGAGCGGCGGTTCCAGGCGGCGTTCCTGAGCGGCCCGCCGCCGCTCGGGCCCGGCGCGCCGCCGGCCGAGCGGGTCACGGCCTTCCTGCACGCGCTGGTCGACCGCATCGTCGAGCAGCAGGACCTGTTCCTGCTGCTGGAGAACGGGCCGGGCAAGGCGCGCTACAGCGGGCCGTACCGGGTGCATCAGGTGCACCTGGCGGGCCTGCTCGCCGAGGTCCGTCCGGGGGCCCACGTCGCCTACCTGGCCGACGCGCTGCTCGCGCCGGTCACCGCCTGGCTGATCAAGTTCCAGCGGGAGGAGCGGGGCATGACGGTGGAGGGCGTCAAGGCCGGTCTCGCCGACCTGGCCGCCGCCGTCGTGCGCGGGCCCTAGTCCTCCGTACGGACCGAGAGCCGGTCGTCGCTGAGCCGGATCGTCAGCGAAGTGCCCGGCGGCACGTCCTTGGCCAGGCGTACGACCTCGCCCGACGGATGTTGCACGATCGCGTAGCCGCGTTCCAGCGTGGCCGCCGGGGACAGCGCGACCAGGCGGGCCCGCAGGTGCGTGAGGTCGTCGGCGGCCCGGTCGAGCGAGCCGGTCAGCGAGCGCCTGGCCCGCTCCCGCAGCGCGTCGACCTGCTCGGCCCGGCGTTCGAGCTCGCGCACCGGATCGGCCAGCGAGGGCCGCGAGCGCACCGACGTCAGCCACGACATCTCGCGGTCGAGCCAGCCGTTGAGCACCCGGCGCCCGCGGTCGCGCAGCTGGCGGATCAGAGCGAGCTGCTCGCCCACGTCGGGGACGACCTTCTTGGCGGCGTCGGTGGGCGTGGAGGCGCGTACGTCGGCCACCAGGTCGAGCAGCGGGCTGTCCTGCTCATGGCCGATCGCGCTGACCACGGGGGTGCGGCAGGCGGCCACCGCGCGCACGAGGGTCTCGTCGGAGAACGGCAGCAGGTCCTCCAGCGAGCCGCCGCCGCGGGCCACGACGATCACCTCGACCTCGGGGTCGGCGTCCAGCTTGCGCAGCGCCTCGGTGACCTCCCCGACCGCGTACGGCCCCTGGACGGCCACCTCCTCCACCTTGAACCGCACGGCCGGCCAGCGGCGGCGGGCGTTCTCCAGCACGTCGCGCTCGGCGGCCGAGTCGCGCCCGCAGACGAGCCCGATCGTGCCCGGCAGGAACGGCAGCCGCCGCTTCCTGTCGGCGTTGAACAGCCCCTCGGTGGCCAGCAGCCGGCGCAGCCGCTCCAGCCTGGCCAGCAGCTCGCCCACGCCGACGGGCCGGATCTCCATCGCCGTGAAGGCGAACGAGCCCTTGTTGACCCAGAAGTCCGGCTTGACGTGCACCACGACCCTCGCCCCGTCGGACGGGCGCGGCTCGGCGGCCTCGTAGACGCCGCGCGGAGCCGTGACCCGGGCCGAGACGTTGGCCACCGGGTCACGCAGGGTCAGGAACACCGTGCCGCCGCGGGCGCTCAGATCGGTGATCTGGCCCTCGACCCACACCGTGCCGAGCCTGCCGATCCAGCCGCCCACCATCTGCAGGACCGTGCGGATCGGCAGCGGAGACTCGGGTGTGGTCTTCGAGGTCATGGCGGAAGACTACGGGTTCGCTGCGACTATTCCCCGGCCCGCAGCTTGGCCAGCCGGTTCTCGAACATGCGCACGACCTCGTCGCGGGCGTGGGTGGCGCGCTCGTAGGCGAGGTAGTCGCCGATCTGCTCGGCGGACTTTCCGCGCATCCTGGCCCGCAGGGAGGCCACGGTGAGCTCGGAGTAGCCGGGCAGCGGCTCGGCCAGGTCGTCCGGGACGACCTTGGGCTCGTCCGCGTGGGCGGCCGGCTCGGTGGCCTCAGCGGCGGCCTTGAGGACGCCTTCCTGGGGCGCGGCGGCGGGCTCGGGCTCCTGGGGCTCCTGGGCGACGGCGGCGGGCTTGGCGGCCTTGGTCGCCTTCGCGGGCTTGGCGGTCGTGGTGGCCTTCGTGCTCTTGGCGGTCTTCGTGCCCTTGGTGGCCCGGGCGGGCTTCGCGGCGCCCTTCTCGGTGGCCTCGGCAGCGGCGGCGGCCTCAGGCGCGCCCTCGGCCTCGACCGCGGCCTTGGGCTCGGCGACCGCGGCCACGGCGGCGGGCTTGGACTCCACCGCGGGCTCGGCTTCGACGGCGGGTTCAGTGGCGGGCTCAGCGGCAGGCTCAGCAGCGGCCTCGACGGCGGGCTCGACCACGGTCTCGGCCGGGGCTTCCGCCTTGGGCGCGGCTTCCGTCTCGGCGACGGCTTCCGGCTTGGTCTCGGTCTTGGACTCGGTCTTGGGCCCGGCGTTGGACTCGGTCTCGGTCTTGGGCGCGGTCTCCGGCTCGGTCTCCGTCTTGGTGGCGGTCTTGCC
This sequence comes from Nonomuraea sp. NPDC051191, assembly GCF_044455665.1. NCBI lineage: Bacteria > Bacillati > Actinomycetota > Actinomycetes > Streptosporangiales > Streptosporangiaceae > Nonomuraea > Nonomuraea sp. NPDC051191. The sequence goes on from NZ_JBITEZ010000004.1 coordinate 478,237, forward strand.
CGCGGGGGCGAAGATGACCGGGTCCGGCTTGCTCTTGGACGACCCGTTGGGCGCGGCCTCGGGACGCGGCGCGAAGATCACCGGCTCCTTGCGCGCCGGCTTCTCGTCCTCGGCCGGGGGAGCGGCGACCTGCTCGGCGGCGGAGGGAAGCGACTCCTTCTCCTCCTCGCGCTCCTCCTTCGAGCCCAGCCCCTTGATGGAGTTCTTCATCCGGTCCACCACCAGCAGCGCCTGTCCGGCGGCGCTGAGCGTGGTCTGGACGACGAGCAGCGGCAGGTCCTTGGCCTTCTCCTTGAGTTCGTCCTTGTTGGTAACGGTTCTGGCGATGTTGCGTATCACGTCGCTAAGGGACATGACGTCTCCCTGGGAGGTCAGTATTGGACGGCCAGTCTGGCAAACGGCGGGCGACCACGCACGCGCAGCCCTGATGGCCGCTCCACGTAGCATAAGAAGTATGGAGCCCCAGACCCCCACTTCCCGCCGAGTACTCGTAGCCAAGCCGCGCGGCTACTGTGCCGGAGTCGATCGAGCCGTGGTAGCGGTCGAGAAAGCCCTGGAGCAGTACGGCGCGCCGGTCTACGTCCGCAAGCAGATCGTGCACAACACCCACGTCGTCAAGACGCTGGAGGCCAGGGGCGCCATCTTCGTCGAGGAGACCGACGAGGTGCCCGAGGGCGAGATCGTGGTGTTCTCGGCCCACGGCGTCTCGCCGGCCGTGCACGAGGAGGCCCGGGAGCGCGGTCTGCGCACCATCGACGCCACCTGCCCGCTGGTCACGAAGGTGCACAACGAGGCCAAGCGGTTCGCCGCCCAGGACTACGACATCCTGCTCATCGGGCACGAAGGCCACGAAGAGGTCGAGGGCACCGCGGGCGAGGCCCCCGACCACATCCAGCTCGTCGACGGCCTCGACTCGGTCGGCAAGGTGCAGGTGAAGGACCCCGACAAGCTCGTGTGGCTGTCGCAGACCACCCTGTCGGTCGACGAGACCACCGAGACGGTCGCCCGCCTCAAGGAGCGCTTCCCCACCCTGCTCGACCCGCCGAGCGACGACATCTGCTACGCCACCCAGAACCGGCAGGTCGCGGTGAAGGAGATCGCCGCCGAGGCCCAGCTCGTGATCGTGGTCGGGTCGGAGAACTCCTCCAACTCCAAGCGCCTGGTCGAGGTGGCCAAGGACTACGGCGCCGATGCCGCGTACCTGGTGGACAACGCCGGCTTCATCCAGGACGAATGGCTCGAAGGCGTCACCACCGTCGGCCTGACCAGCGGCGCCTCGGTCCCGGAGGAACTGGTCGACGAGGTGCTCGAACGGCTGGCCGGCCACGGCTTCGGCGACGTGCGCGAGGTCGAGTCGGTGCAGGAGAGCATGCGCTTCGCGCTCCCGCACGAGCTGCGCAAGGACCTTCGCGTGTCCTAGTCGTCGCCGCGCGGGGTGCCGTAGACCTTGGGCTCGAAGTAGCCCTCCGGCTCGGGCACGAACGGCTGGCGCGGGCGCGGCACCTCCGCGCCCGCCTTCAGCTCCTCGCGCAGCTCCCGCACGTTGTCGCGCAGGCCGCGCCGCCAGGCCACGGCCAGCACGACCGCGGAGCCGGCGAACAGCCAGGGCGCGCCGCGGGTCAGCGAGCCGTACAGGCCGAGGGCCAGCGACTGCACGATCGACACCGAGCCGAACGCGCGCCCGAGCTCGACGAAGAGCGTCGCGCAGAAGAACACCAGCGGCGGCGTGACCACCAGCGACAGCAGCTCGCGCTTGTTGACCAGAAGCGCGCTGAGCAGGCACGACACCACGAACGCGGCGCCCACCAGGTAGGACAGGCCGAGCACCGCGGTCAGGACATAGCCCGCCAAGGTGGCGACCAGAGTGAGCGCGATGGCGCCGCGAGCGGTCAGCCTGACGCCGGAACGCCTGCCCTTCTCTGCCACTCTCCCACCCCCGTTTACGGCGACCCGCCTGCCAACTTACCGTTCGAGTGCGAAATGAGAGACGTGGTTTCGAGCAGTTCGGGCGAGGCCAGAGGTCTCGGCAGCCCTTCGAGCATCTCCGGGGCCTCCAGATCGCCGTCCACGACGCCCAGATCGTTGAGTTTGCGCGCGGTGACCAGGACGCGGCTTTCGAGCGAACCGACCGACTTGTTGTACGCCTCCACCGCCCGCGTCAACGCCCTGCCCAGCGACTCCACGTTCCTGCCGAGGGACGCCAGCCGCTCGTACAGCTCCTTGCCCAGCTCGAACACCGCCCGCGCGTTCTCGCTCAGCGCGGCCTGCTGCCAGGCGTAGTGAGCGGTGCGCAGCATCGTGATCAGCGTGGTCGGCGTGGCGATGTGCACCCGCCGCGCCATGGCGTACTCCAGCAGCGCCGGGTCGCGTTCGAGCGCGGGCGCGAGGAACGCCTCGCCCGGGATGAACAGCACGACGAACTCCGGCGACGGGTTGAACCCCTGCCAGTACGCCTTGGCCGCCAGCCGGTCGACGTGCTCGCGCACATGCCTGGCGTGCGCGTCGAGCCGGACGGTGGCCAGCGACTCGTCGCCCGCCTCCGCCGCCTCCAGGTAGGCCGCGAGCGAGACCTTGGAGTCGACCACGATGTTCTTGCCGCCGGCCAGCCTGACCACCATGTCGGGACGCATCGCGCCCTCGGTGACCTGCTCCTCGAAGTCGCAGTGGCGCTGCATCCCGGCGATCTCGGCCACCCGGCGCAGTTGCAGCTCCCCCCACCGTCCGCGGGCCTCGGGCCGCTGCAGGGCCCTGACCAGCGCGGTCGTCTGCGAGCGCAGCTGTTCGTTGCTCTGCTGCACGAACTCCATCTGCTTGGCCAGTTCCGCCCGCGCCGCCCGCTGTCCGGCCTCGGTGTCGCGAAGCTGCGACTCGACCCGCGCGAGCGCGTCCTTCAGCGGCTCGACCAGGTGCTCGACGGCCTGCCTGCGCTGGTCGAGGTCACCGGCGGCCTCGGCCCGGCTGGCCGAGAACCGGGTCTCGGCCAGTTCGAGGAAGCGCACGTTGTTGACGTCGAGGGCGCGCGTGGACAGGGCCTGGAAACGTTCGGCGAGCTGTTCCTCGACGTAGACCAGCTTCTCGGCGGCCGACCTGGCCCGCGCGTCGGCCTCGGCGACCCGCACCGCCGCGCGGGTCCTGGCGACCAGGAAGCCGACGAGGAGTCCGAGGGCGAGCCCGATGAGCAGCGAGACGACATCCACTCCAACGATGATTGCAGCACATCGCGTCTGGATCTTCCCGACACGCTTGCGGAATCCGCTTGTGCGCCGACTCATCCGTCACGCACAGTATTGAGATGGCTACCGATCTGCGGCTCGCAGTCGCCGTGTCCGCGGTGTCGGTGGCCCTGATCGCCCTGGCCGGAGCCGTGTTCACCGGTCCCGGCCCCGAGGCGCCCGCGGCCTCCCGTCCGACCCTGCGCTGGACGCCCGGCGCCTGCGTGACCGAGCGGTACGCGCTCATCGCCTGCAACGGCGGCGACATCGAGGTGCTGGCCATCGCGCACGACCCGCCGCTGCCCGCCGACTGCCCCGACGACACCGACGACGTGCTCCGCATCGGCCTGGGCCGCACGGCCTGCGTGCGGTCCTTCCTGGCCCCGCACGCCGGCGCACCCGGCGGTGGCGGCGGCGTGCTCAGGTCCGGCGACTGCGTGGCGCTCGACGGCCGGGAGCGCCCGTGCGCGGGCTCCGGCTGGTACGGCAGGTCCGTCGCGATCGCCTCGTCCGCGCACGAATGCCCCGCGACCACCCTCGACACGCTCGAAAGCGGAGCGGACGTCGTCTGCCTGGGGCCCGGTGGCCAGGTGCTCGCCGAGGGCGCGTGCGTGGCCAGACCGGCCGCCGACGTGGTCGCCAGGTCGGCGGTGACCAGGGCCGCCTGCGGCTCGTCCGCCGCCTGGGCCCGGGTCGTCTCCTTCGAGACCACGCCCTCGGCCTGCCCGGCCGACGCCCAGCGTTACCTGCGCGCGGCGCCCGGCACGTACCGTCCGGTGACCTGCCTGCACCTGCTCAGCAAGTAAACTCGCTGTCCGTGAGCCTCTCCATCGGCATCGTCGGCCTGCCCAACGTCGGTAAGTCCACGCTTTTCAACGCGCTGACCAAGACCGGCAACGCACTCGCCGCGAACTACCCGTTCGCCACCATCGAGCCCAACGTCGGGATCGTGGGCGTGCCCGACGACCGCCTGCCCAAGCTGGCCGAGATCTTCGGCTCGGCCCGCATCCTGCCCGCCAAGGTCGAGTTCGTCGACATCGCGGGCCTGGTCAAGGGCGCATCCGAGGGGCAGGGCCGGGGCAACCAGTTCCTTGCCAACATCCGCGACACCGACGCGATCTGCCAGGTCATCCGCGTCTTCGGCGACCCCGACGTCACGCACGTCGACGGTGAGATCTCCCCCAAGCGGGACATCGAGACCATCAACACCGAGTTGATCATGGCCGACCTGCAGACGGTCGAGAAGGCCGTCCCGCGCCTGCAGAAGGAGGCGCGCAACAACAAGGACAAGAAGGCCGCGCTGGAGGCCGCCGAGGCCGCGCTGGCCGTCCTGGAGACCGGCAAGACCGTCTTCGAGAGCGGCCTCGACCGGGAGGAGCTGCGCGAGCTCCACCTGCTCACCGCCAAGCCCTTCCTCTACGTCTTCAACCTCGACGCCGACGAGCTGACCGACACCGCGCTCAAGGAGCAGCTGTCGGCCCTCGTCGCCCCCGCCGAGGCCGTCTTCCTCGACGCCAAGATCGAGTCCGAGCTGGTCGAGCTCGACGAGGAGGAGGCCCTGGAGCTGCTCCAGTCGGTCGGCCAGGAGGAGTCGGGCCTGCGCCAGCTCGCCCGGGTCGGCTTCGAGACGCTGGGCCTGCAGACCTACCTGACCGCCGGCCCGAAGGAGACCAGGGCCTGGACGATCCGCAAGGGCGCCACGGCGCCCGAGGCGGCCGGCGTGATCCACACCGACTTCCAGCGCGGCTTCATCAAGGCCGAGGTGGTCTCCTTCGACGACCTCGTCGAGGTGGGCTCCATCGCCAGCGCCCGATCCGCGGGCAAGGCCCGCATCGAGGGCAAGGACTACGTCATGCGCGACGGCGACGTGGTGGAGTTCCGCTTCAACGTCTGATCCGCGCTATCCGAGAAGCCCGCCGAGCAGGGCCGCGGGGCCGCCGCTGAGCGGGAGGCCGCCCCCGCCGCCGCTGTTGCTGTTGCCGGCGGGCTTCTTGTTGTCGAAGTGGATGAGCTCGTTCGCGTACGTGCCCCCCTGGCACACGGCCTTGCCGCGGCCGACGGGGGTGACCTTGCCGCCCGCGCCCGTGCACTCGCTGTCGGTGACCCAGGAGGGCGCGGCGGCGGCGGGGGAGGGGGCGGTGAGGGCGAACGCGGCGAGTGCGGCGGCGGGCAGGAGGGCGGCGGCGAGGCGACGCATCACATCAGTCCAATCACGGTGGGCTAACTTTCGCTACGCTAGGTTACCGGCGGATCGCCGTCGAAAGCCCATCGTCCGGATGACGAACTCGCAGGCCCTTCCGGGATTATGTGATTCCGGGACAACTGAGGCGTCAACCACTTTGGGTCTCTACGCGTCGAATCGTCACGGCGTTCACGCTGACTCGGGAGGCCCTCATGATCCGACGCATCATCCGGAAGCGACGTCCGGCGCCCACGCTCGCGGGCATCAGCCTGGAGGAGGAGCTGGCCCTGATCAGGGTCGAGCTCATGTACGGGCTACGCGTCAACCGTGAGGCGTACCTGCGCAGGAAGGTCGACGAGCGCAACGAGCTGGCCAGCCGCATGCGCGAGCGCGACGCCGCCTCGATGCTGGCCGACCTCCGGGGGTCGCTGGAGCGTGCGGTGTCGCCCACGGTCGTCGACCTGCACAGCCGTCGCCGGGCACGCACCGGCCAGGACCCCGAGCCCGCCTGAGTCGAGAGAGTCGTACCCCCGGAAGTGGCACATAACACCCTCTGTCCTCCTCTCATGCCAAATGCGCAGGTCGTGAGCATCTATGCCTGTTTTGGACAGCAATCCATGTCCGCCACGCTAGGCGGAAATAGGCGTCTGGCCTGGTCAAATGGTGATTCCACCGGTAACTGACAGGAAGCGGCACTGAGTCCTGCCATACGGATCCGGTTTGCCGTCAAGGCGGTCATGCCTGCAGCATGGGCGTGGCTTTCCTGGAAGAATGGCGGGACCGGATAGGGTGACTACTTCACCGCGGATGATGGGGATCGGCAACGGACGACACCGCGCCAACCGGGGGGATCGGCGCGAGCGGAGGCGTGATGGCTCGTAGGTCTACCGTCCAGCACGATCCTCGGATCGCTGGCGAGCCTGAGCTTTCCGCGCGCCCGGACATGGCTGACTTCGACGCGCCGCCCTCGCGCAGGCCTCGTCGGGGCGGCTGGTCCGGTGGCGGCGGACGGTGGCTGGTTTGGGCCGGCCGCATCATTCTCTGGGCGCTTATTGTGGTTATCGTGGTGAATGGGATTCGTGCCCCATTTGAGCGGTTTACCCAGCAAGAGCCCACGACGACCAATGGCGCCGTCGTGGCGCACAAGGGATTCCCCGCTGACCAGGGCATGGCTTTCGCCGCCCAGTTCGCGGGGGTCTATCTGAATTTCAGTCCGGAAGACGCGGCCAGCAGGACCAGGAAGCTGGCCGCCTTCCTGGCCGAGGGCATGGACGCCCAGATGTGGTGGGACGGCTTCGGCAAGATGGCCGCCGTCGCGATCCAGCCGTACGACATCGAGGCGTCCGACGCCCAGAACGCCGTGGTGAGCGTGGCCTTCCAGTCCGGGCCGCGCCGGCTCATGCTGTCGGTCCCGATCTACTACTCCGGCGACGACAACGGCAGGCGGTTCGTCATCTCGGGCCGCCCGGCGATCCTGCCCGCGCCGGCTCCCGCCGACCTCCCGCAGGTCGCGAAGCCGGAGGCCGACGACGCGGCGGCGGCCGAGCTCAAGCCGCAACTGGAGGGCTTCTTCAAGGACTACGCCTCCGGCGACACCGCCGGGCTGCAGCGTTACGTGGCCGCCGGGAAGACGCTGCCGAGCTTCGGCAGCGCGTTCACCTTCGCGGAGTTGAAGGACATCGTGGTGCCTGTGGGGGGTGCCACCCGAGAGATCCAGGCGGTCGTGGTGTGGATCGTGCCCAACGGCGACGCTCCGGCCACACCCAGTGCCACCGACCCGGCCGCCGTCGGCGGGCGGCTGGAGCAGGCCTACCGCCTCACCGTGGAGAAGCAGGGCGACAAGTGGTACGTCGCCGACATCCGCGGCGCTGGTCGGGCCGTTGGATAGACGCACGACCGCGCTGTTGTTCGGTACCCCCCGGGAGGACAAGAAGTGACGTTGAAGACCGTAGTGCTCACCTTGATCGAAATGTCGCCGTCGCCGTCGCCGACCGGCATTGACACCGGAGGGCTCGCCAACTTCCTGCGGGCCTTCTTCGCCCCGTTGTTCCTGGTCGTCGTCTCCGTGGTCGCGCTCTTCTTCCTCTTCACCCGTGAGATCACGCGTTTCGTCCAGTTCCTCATCCTGGCTGTGGCCATCGGAGTGATCTTCTACGTTCCGAACATCATCGAGGTGACCGCGAAGGCGATCGCGGGCGCGCTGGGCATCAAGTAAAGGGTTGAGACCGCTCCAGGGCGGTCATGTACGAGCGGGTGGAGAGGAGGACTGCGTGGACCTGCCCACGTATACGAACATCTGGCGCATCGAGAAGCGGCTCTACAAGCTCTACGACCTTCGCCTCCCGATGCCGCTCCCCATCGTCTGGATCGGCGTGTTCGTCGGGGTGTTCGTGCCGTGGTCCCTCCTGCTGATCCTGGTGGGCGTGCCGGTGGCCATGCCGTGGCACGTGTTGTTCCTGGTCCCGCCGGGGATCGTGACGTGGTTGTCCACGCGTCCCGTCATCGAGGGGAAGCGGCTCACCGAGCTTCTCGAGTCCCAGCTCCGCTACCTGGGCCAGCCCAAGGCCTGGTACCGGCTCGCGCCCACGTCCGAGCCCGAGGGGGTCACGTTCTCCGGGCGCGTGTGGCGTACCACTCCGGTGCGGGTCAAGGCGAAGGCGGCGCGCAAGGCCCGCCAGCCGCAGCGCAAGCGCGAGGGGCAGCGGATCACCGGGCCGCGGCAGGTGCGTCCCGCCGTGGCCGCCGCGGCGGCGGCCGCCCAGCAGGCGCCGGTGGCGGAAGCCCGTACCGGGTGGGGGTCGCGTACCAGGCGGGGCACGGCTCCCGCGCTGGCGCCGCAGGCCCGCCGTGCCGCGCCCGCCTTCGGGCAGGACGTGCCGCTGGTCCTGGTGCCCGGGGATGAGAACGGACCGGCGTCGTCGCCGGTCGAGCACGACGTCGCCGCCGGAGAGCTGGCCAGCCGCGAGCTCACCGGCGGCGCCCTCCCCGCCCGCCCCCGTCACGCCCGCTCCGAACGCGACGCGGGCGGACGCGAGGCCCCTGAGCGCGACGCCGCAGGGCGCGGTGACGGGCGCGGTGATGGGCGCGGTGACGGGCATGGCGACGGGCGCGGTGACGGGCCGGCCGCCGTCCGCGAGGAGCGGCTCGAAGCGGCGCAGGCGGGCGAGCGTACGGACGCCGAGGCGGACAGGGCGTCGGCCGAGGCACAGGGCGGTCACGGGGCGGTCGTGCCGATCCGGGCGGCGGAAGGGCGCAGGCCCGTGTCCGGCAAGCCGATCGACACCGAGGCACTGCGGCGGCTGCGCCGGCTCGCCGCCAGCGCCGACGCCCCTCCGGAGACATCCGGACACGGCGTTGCCGAGCGCCGTGACGACGTGAGCGATCGTCGTGCTGCCACGGACGAGCGCCGTGACGACGTGAGCGAGCGCCGTGCGGCCACGGGCGAGCGCCGCCAGGGTGCCGGTGAGCGTCCCGAAGGCGCGGACCGTGAGGGCGAGGGCCGTGAGGACGAGAACGCGATCGCGCGCGACCAGCACAGGAAGGGGCAGCCGCCGCGAGGCGGGCCCGGCACGGTGATCCTGGGCGCGCAGCGTTCCTGGCCGCCGGTCGACCCCGACGCCAAGCCCCTCTCCGGTCCGACCCTCCGCCTTGAGGACCAGATCCCCAAGGCCGAGCGCCCCGCCACCTCCGACGGCGCTCCCGCGGGGGAGACCGGTCCCGCCGCCGGCGCGGACGTCGCGGCGTCCGACGCCGCCCCCGCTGAACGGCCTTCGGGCACCGAAGGCGGCACCCCCGCTGATGGCGGTACCGCCGGCGACGGCGGCGATGCCCCCGCCGGGCAGACCGCCGCCGAAGCGGACGCATCCCACGGAGAGCCCGGCACCACCCGGGCGGACGCCCCCTCCCACATGGACGCCCCCTCTCACGTGGACGCCCTCGCCCCGGTCGACGCCTTTGCGCCGGACGACGCCCCCGCTCGGGAGGACGATGCCGTCGGCGCGGAGGCCCCTGTAGGCCACGTCGGTGATGCGCCTGCCCTGGACGAGGAGCCCGCGCCCGTCGAGCGAGTGCATGCCGAGCCGGTCCGCGACGAGCGGGTCGAGGACGAGCCCGTCCGGGACGAGCCTGTGCGGGAGGTGGCGGCGCGGCAGCGGCCCGTCGGCGGGAGGTCAGGGGACAGGGCTGGAAAGTTCGTGGCGCCTGTGCCGGTTCCCAGGCCCGGTGAGAGCAGGCCCGCCGAGGGACGGGTGCGCAGGGTCGAGTCCGTCGTCGGCCGGGACTCCGGCGGATGGCGCAGGATCGCCCAGGTCGTGGTGGGCGGAGGCGGCGTACGAACCGACGCGTCCGAGATCGACGAGGCCAGGGCCAGGGCCGTGTTCGGCGGGAGCCGGCGGATCGTGGTGCTCGGCTGCACCGGCGGTGCGGGCCAGTCCACGACGGCGCTCATGCTCGGCCACACCTTCGCCACCTACCGCGACGACCGGATCGTCGCCGTCGACGCCAACACCGGCGGCACCACCCTGACCAGCAGGATCGAGCCGGAGACGCCCGAGACCCTGACGTCGTTGCTGTCCGGGCTCGACCAGGTCAGCGGCTACCTGAAGATGCGCGGCTTCACCACCCGCACCGCCTCCGGCCTGGAGGTGATCTCGGCCGACACCGACGCGGGCGCCGAGCAGCGCCTCGCCGACCGCAGCTTCTTCTCCGACCACCGTCTCGGCGAGTCGATGCGGTTGCTCGACCGCCACTACAAGCTGTCGGTCATCGACCCGGCCGCCGCGCTCGCGGCCCGCATCCTGCCGTACGCCGACCAGCTCGTGCTGGTGGTCCCGGCGAGCGAGGAGGCGGCGGAAGCGGTGGCGATGACGTACGAATGGCTGGACGGGCACGGGTGCGGCGAGCTGCGCAGGCGTGCGGTGATGGTCGTCAACGGCGTCAGCAGGCGTTCGATGGCCGACGTCGAGCAGGCGGAGGCGGTGGCCAGAGGCAGGTGCCGGGCCATCGTCCGGGTCCCGTGGGAGGACGGCCTGGCGCCCGGCGGCGCCGAGATCGTCGACCCCGGTCAGTTGCGCGCGGCCGGACGGCGGGCCTACCTCGCCCTCGCCGGCGTCGTGATCGCAGGCTTCGCGGTACAGGCACACGGACAGGCCGTCCGACCGAGCGAAGAGGAGTTGGCGAGTGACCCCCCGGGCACGAGAATCGGTGAGCGTTAAGTGAACATGCGAGCAGGTCTGGCCCGTTCATGCGCCGAGGGGGCGGCATGAGCAGGGCGTCCCGAGCGCACCAGCGCCTCGCGGTCCGGTACTTCGACGACCGCATCCTGCTCACGGACACCTGCGCGTGGGCGTACTTCCGGCTTCCGACGGTCAGCTACGAGTTCGTCACGCCGGAGGAACGCGAGGCGCTGGCCACCAACGTCACGATCGCGCTGGCCGCGATCAGGATGCCCGACGCCGAGGTCCACCTGCGGGTCGCGCACCGCACCTACCCGGCGGCCGAGTGGGCGATGGCGCTCAACGCCACGTCCGACGAGGGGCCCGGCTGGCGCGACTACCTGGAGGAGATGTACCGGCACGTCTGGGCGAAGGATTTCTGGTCGAAGGAGGTCTTCCTGGGCGTACGCCTCGGGCCGCGCGGCAAGCAGCTCGGCAGCGGCGTGCTGGCCCAGCTTCTCGGCTTCTACCAGAAGACCGAGAAGGCGCTCGGCATGGAGGACGACCACGTCCCGGACAGCGAGATCGGCCGCTGGACGGAGTCGGCCGAACGGCTAGGCAGGGCGCTGGCGTCCAGTGCCCTGTACGCCAGGCACGCCACGTCCGTCGAGGTGGCCTGGCTGTTCCAGCACGCCGCCGCCGGAGCGCTCGGCGACCCGCCGCCCTCGGCCAGCCCGAAGCGGCGCTGGGGCAAGGGCGAGATCGAGTCGCTGGTCGAGGGCGAGATCCACAACGGCAGGTCGTTGCTGCGGATCGTGCAGCCGCAGGGCGACTCGTACGTGGCCCATCTGTCCTTCGCCCGCTTCCCCGACCTCATGCCGTTCCCCGACGGCGAGCCGTGGATGCACTTCGCCGACCAGCTGCCCTTCCCGGTGGAGATCTCGTCCAGGATGCGGCTGATCCCGCCGGTCAAGGCGTCCAAGGACGTCGCGCGCAAGCTGGCCCACGCCCGCGACATGGACCACCACATCCGCGAGGCGGGCGCGGAGGCGCCGATCGCGCTGGCCGAGCAGATCGACGCGGCCCGCATGCTCGAACACGGCATCACCAAGGAACGACTGCCCTTCGTGTACGGCTGGCACCGCCTGATCGTCTCGGCCCCCACGGAGGACATCTGCGTGCAGCGGGTCGAGGCGGTCGTCGAGCACTACCGCGACATGGGCATCGACGTGGTGAACTCGACCGGCGACCAGTTCTCGCTGTTCTGCGAGGCGCTGCCGGGCGAGAAGGTGCGCGTCAACGCCTACGCCCAGCGCCAGCCGCTGCGGACGATCGCGGGCGGCATGGCCACGGCCACCGTCGACCTCGGCGACCGGCTCGACGACGGCAGCGAGGGCTGGCTCGGGCCGTACATCGGGGAGACGGTCGGCCGGGCGCGCAGCATCGTGCACTTCGACCCGCTGCTGGCCGCGAGCCGCAACCGGCCGACCGCCATCGCGATCACCGGCGAGCCGGGCGGCGGCAAGACCACGCTCGCGCTGCTGATGATCTACCAGATGGCGCTGCGCGGGGTCACGGTCGCGGTGATCGACCCGAAGGGCGACGCCGAGTCGCTGGTCCAGCTCCTGGAGAAGCGCGGGCGCAAGGCCAGGGTGATCCCGCTGGGCTCGGCCGCGCCGGGGCTGCTCGACCCGTTCTCGTTCGGCGACGACATCGCGGCGAAGAAGACCATGGCGACCGAGACGCTGCGGCTGCTGCTGCCCCGCATGTCGGAGGAGCGCGAGTCGGCCATGATCCAGGCGGTGGCCGCGGTCTCCAACGGGGCCGACCCGTCGCTGGGCAAGGTGGTCGACTACCTGGAGCGGGCCGACGACCCGGCGTCCAAGAACCTGGGCGCGGTGCTGCGTTCGATGTCGGAGATGCACCTGGCCCGGCTCTGCTTCGACCCCTCGGGCGGCGACCAGATCGACAGCGAGGGCTGGACCACCGTGTTCACCCTGGGCGGGCTGACGCTCCCCGACGTGGCCACGACCAGGGACGACTACTCCTACGAGCAGCGGCTCTCGGTGGCCCTGCTCTACCTGGTCTCGCAGTTCGCCCGCAGGCTGATGAACGGCCTCGACCGCCGCGCTCCCAAGGCCATCTTCCTGGACGAGGCGTGGGCGATCACCTCCACGCCCGAGGGCGCCAAGCTCGTGCCCGAGGTCAGCCGCATGGGACGGTCCCGGAACACGGCGCTCGTCCTGGTGTCCCAGAACGCCGGAGACCTGCTGAACGAGCAGGTGACCAACTGTCTGTCCTCGGTGTTCGCGTTCCGTTCCACCGAAAGGGTGGAGGTGGACCACGTCATGTCGCTGCTCGGCGTGGAGCCGTCGGAGGAGCACAAGGCCGTGCTCCGCTCGCTCGGCAACGGCGAATGCGTATTCCGTGATCTGGATGGCAGAGCCGGGCGCATCGGAGTAGACCTGATCTCCGAAGAACTGCTCCGCTGGCTCGACACGAACCCGACACACGACAAACCAGACGGTGGCGGGCATGATGATCTTCGAGGGGGCGTGGGCAGGGCGCAGGAGGTGCGGTCATGAAGATCCGACTATCCCGACGACTGGCGCTGGTTCTCGCGCTGGTCAGTGCCGTTCTCGTGGTTCCGCTGGTGGTGGGCGGTTTCTCCACGCCCGTCGCGGCGGCGCCCTGTGACCTGTCGGGGCCCCTCAACCCCGAGATGATCGGCGGTGGCACCGACGGAATGATCCAGCCGCCGCCTCCCACGGGCGGCGCCCAGGCCCCGACGACGAACTACGGCCAGTTCGGCATGGCCGGCCAGTTCTGGCAGACCCACGGGCTCGGCTGCTCCGACTACGTCGCCGTGCTGGGCAACATGTGGGCCAACGGCGTCTTCACCGCGGCCAAGGCCATCGACCGGCTGACGATCACGACGTACCAGGCGGCCGCGACGGAAGGGCCGCTCCAGTCGATCAAGGACGTCGTCGACGACATCGTCCAGAACCTGTCCGAGGCCATGTACTGGCCGTTCCTGCGGCCGATCGTGATCCTCGGCGCGATCTGGCTCGCCTGGTACGGCCTGATCCGCAAGCGGGCCACCACCACCGCCGAGGGCGTGATCTGGATGGTCCTCGCGGTCACCGTGGCCGTGTGGTTCTTCAGCCGGCCGGGCGACTTCACCGGGCTCGGCAAGGTCGTGACGGACAAGACGGGCGAGGTGGTCAACTCCGCCTTCTCCGGCCTGCCGGGCGCGGGCGGCGCGTCCTGCCTGCCACCACCCGGCCAGACGAACCCGCAGATCAAACCGGGCGGCTACGGCCAGGTCGGCACCGCCGGCGTCGATCAGAACGCCGACGCCCTGTGGTCCACCCTGGTCTGCAAGCCGTGGCTGGTGGGCATGTTCGGCACCGCCGACCCGCAGCAGCCGATCGTGCGCGACTTCGGGCGCAAGATGCTGGAGACCCAGTCGATCGCCCCCGCCGTGGCCGGCCAGCCCGCCCCCGACATCGCCGCCCATCAGGCCGAGTACGCCAAGGTCGCCGAGCTGCTCAAGAACGACTCCCGCTACACGGTCTTCTCCGGCCGCGACTGGTCGAGCAGGCTCGGCGTGTCCGTCGGCGCGCTCATCGCGGCGGTGGTGGCCGGGCTGCTGATCTTCCTGGTGGCGGTCTCGCTGCTGGTGCTCAAGGTGGGCTTCCTGCTGCTGCTGATACTCGGGCCGGTGTTCCTGCTGGTCGGCGTCCATCCGGGCAGCGGGCGCATCATCGCCATGCGCTGGGTGGAGATGCTCGTCGGCACGCTGCTCAGGCAGGCGGTGCTGACGCTCGTCCTCAGCGTCCTGGTCTACGGGTACGCCCTGATCATCTCCACGGCCATGCCCTGGGGGCTGCAGGTGCTGTTCATGGCGCTGCTGACGATCGCGGTGTTCTTCTACCGGCGTCCGTTCCAGCATCTGTTCGCGTCCCTGAGCGGCCACACGGTCGCCACCCGCATGCTCGGCGACGCCGCGAGCTCGCCCGTGCTGGAGCGGGCCGCGAACGTGCTGCCGCCGGTCGCCGGCGCCAAGCTCGGCCGGTGGGGCCTGCGCAAGGCCGAGCCGCTCATCAGGGCGGCGGCCGCGGGCAGCGGCGCGGGCGCGGCGGCCGGCGCCGCGGTCGCCCAGGCGCGCATGCGCGGCGAGGAGGGCGAGGGCGTCTCGGCGGGCACCCGGATGCCGGTGTCGGCCGCGCCGCTGGACACCGACCAGCAGGGCGGTAAGGCGGGGGCCCGGCCTCCGCTCGAACCCCGCAGGGGCACCGCGCCCCCGCTCAACCTCGGCGGCCAGGCCGGCAGGACGCGCGGCCCGGCGCCGAGCGGCGCCCGCGGAGCGGGCTCCGGTGCGGCGGCCGCGGGTGGCACGCCGTCCGGGGGCATGGCCGCAGGTGGCGGCTCCGCCGGAGGTTCCGGCGGTGGCGGCGGTGGCGCTGGTGGCGGTGGCTGGTTCGGCGGCCGGTCGGGTGGCGGATGGGCCTCGCGGGGCGGCGCGTCCGGTGGTTCGCGCAACGGCTCCTCGGGCGGTTCGCGCGGCTCCCGGTTCGGCGGGTCCGGCGGGGGCGGCGGGGGCGGCGGCTCGCGGTCCTCGGGGTCGCGTACGCGTGGCTCCGGTGGCGGGCTGTTCGGCGGCGGTGGCGGTTCGGGGTCCGGTTCCGGTGGGTCCGGGGGCGGGTTCTTCGGCGGCGGCGGCGGGTCCAGGAACGGTGGCGGGTCCAGGTCCGGAGGGTCGGCGTCCCGGCCGTCCGGCGCGTCGTCGGGGCCCAGGATCTTCGGGTCGGACGAGTCGTCGTCCCGCTCGTCCGAGGCGCCGCCGCTGTGGTTGCGCAGCGGCGGCAACGGCGGCTCGGGTGACGATCCGTCGGTGCCGTTCTGGCTCAAGCCCAACAGCGGCAAGGACTGACCATGGCTCAGTCCGGTGACAAGCGCGGGCTGGCCTTCGCCGCCATCGTCGTGGTCATCGCCGCGGTCGGCGTCTACCTCACGATGTGGCCGAGCTCGGACGATCCGCCCGAGCAGGCCCCGTCCACGGGCAGGACGTCCGCGGCCGCGCCCTCGGCGCCCAGCAAGCCGCTGGCCACGGCCAGCGACGCGCCGTTCGACGTCTACTCCTACCTGCCGATGAAGAAGGAGCAGCTCGCCGCGGCGGCGGACCTCGCCGAGCGCTTCACCGCCGTCTACGGCACCTTCAGGTACGACGAGGAGCCGGCCGCGTACGCGGCGAGGGTCAAGACGTTCACCACCGCCGAGCTGGGCAACATCCTCACCCGGACGCTCACCTCGGCGGGCACCGTCCAGCAGAACCGCGACGACCAGGTCGTCTCCCAGGCCACGGCCCGACTGAAGGAGATCAGGCAGATCGAGAAGACCTCCATCGTCTTCGTCGTGACCGAGACCAGGCAGGTCACCGCGAAGAGCGGCAGCAGGCAGGACGTCGAGGACCTGGCGGTCACGGTGAGCCAGCTCGGCGCCGACTGGCGGATCTTCGACGTGCTGCCCGCCACCGAAGGCCAGGACGGGGACAGCTAGCGGTGAAGTCCTCCCCCACCCGCCTGGCGCTGCTGCTCGGTCTCGCCGGGGTCCTCCTCCTGGCTGCGATCATCATCTCGCCGATGTTGCTGGTCACGATGCCGTCCTTCCTGAACGG
The DNA here is from genome assembly GCF_044455665.1 of Nonomuraea sp. NPDC051191. NCBI lineage: Bacteria > Bacillati > Actinomycetota > Actinomycetes > Streptosporangiales > Streptosporangiaceae > Nonomuraea > Nonomuraea sp. NPDC051191. Next base: position 494,464 of record NZ_JBITEZ010000004.1, read on the forward strand.
CGGTGGCGAGGGCTCGGTCGACTGCGAGGGCGGCACCCAGGTGCAGGAGGTGTCCGACTCGGGCGCCGCCGACATCCCGGGTGACTACCTCGACCTGTACAAGAAGTGGGGCAAGAAGATCGGCGTCCAGTGGACGATCCTGGCCGCCGTGGGCAAGCGCGAGACCGACCACGGCCGCAGCGACCTGCCCGGCGTCAAGAGCGGCACCAACTACGCGGGCGCGGCCGGCCCGATGCAGTTCCTGATCTCGACGTGGGGCGGCAAGGCGCAGGTGCCGATGTCCTCGACGTTCAACGGCTACGCCTCCGACGGCGACGGCGACGGCGTGGGCGACGTCTACAACCCCGCCGACGCCATCCTCGGGGCCGCCAAGATGCTCAAGCGCAACGGCGCGCCCGAGAACGTCCGGCGGGCCCTGTTCACCTACAACCGCGCCTGGTGGTACGTCGACCAGGTCGAGGAGATCGCCAGGAAGTACGCCAAGTCGGGTGCGGTGGAGGTGCCGCCGCAGGCCTCCGAGGAGTGCGACGACCCCCTGGTGGCGGCCGCGCCCAGCGACATCGTGGCCAAGATCCTCCAGTTCGCGCTGGCGCAGCGCGGCAAGCCGTACCTGTGGGGCGGCACCGGGCCGGACGCGTTCGACTGCTCGGGCGTCATCTACGCGGCCTACCGGGCCGCCGGGCTGAGCATCCCGCGCACGACGTTCACGCAGTGGCCGTTCGGGGTGAAGGTGCCGGCGGGGGACGAGCAGCCCGGGGACCTGGTGTTCTTCAACGCCGGTCCGGGCTCGTCGGCCGACAACCCCGGTCACGTGGGGCTGGTCGTGTCCGAGGGCAAGATGCTGGAGGCCCGGTGCACGCTGTGCGGGCCGATCAAGGTGACGAGCTACCAGGCGCGCGACAACAAGATGGGCTTCACCCGCCCCCTGCAGAACCCCGATGTGCTCGACCAGCTCAAGAAGCTGCAGAATCCCGCACTGTGAGGATGACGAACGCATGAGCACGATCGTGGTGGCGGCGGTGATCGTCGCCCCGGGCGGCAAGGTGCTGGCCGCGCAGCGGGCCGCGCCCGCCGCGCTGGCCGGGGGCTGGGAGTTCCCCGGCGGCAAGGTGGACCCGGGTGAGAGCGAGGTCGACGCGCTGGTCCGGGAGTGCCGGGAGGAGCTCGGCGTGGAGATCACGGTGGGCGCGCGCGTGGGCGAGGACTGGGCGCTGTCGGAGGGGTACGTCCTGCGCGTCTGGCTGGCCACGCTCACCTCCGGCACGCCCGAGGCCCGTGAGCACCTGGCGTTGCGCTGGCTGGGGCCGGGGGAGTACTACGACGTGGAGTGGCTCGGGGCCGACCTGCCGATCATGAAGACCGTGGAGAGTCTGCTGCGGCAGGATTAGACCGTCTCTCTCTGTGACATAACGATTACTACACGTGATTTGTCGCAGTGGGGGAGTGGAGTGATGCGGCGTGGCTGGATCCTTTCTGGAGCGTTGATCCTGGTGGCGCTGCCCTCCGTGCCCGTGGCGGCTGCGGGGGTGACGCTCGTGCTCGAACGCGTGAGCGGCCCCGAGGGCATGGGGAAGTGGATCAGGACGGGTGACGTCCAGCGTTTCAGGGTCCGGCTCAACGGGATGGCCAAGGGGGCCAAGGTCGCGGTGGCCACCAGCCCGGTCGAGGCGCTGGCGGGGGTGTCCTGCCCGACGTCCTCCGGCGCTTCCCGGATGGCGGCCGGTGGGGTGGACAGGGCCGAGGATTCCAGTGGGGAGGGGGCTCATCCGCTGCCGTTCCCGGTTCCGGGCGGCGAGCCCGCGCCGTGGGCCGCCGGAGACGGGGCGGACCCGGAGGCCGGTGCGTACCCGGACGGACGGGAGGCGCGGCGGGCCGCGCCGGGCCGACGCCTGACGCGGGCGGAGGCCGGTTACAGCGCGCCGCAGACGGGGGCCGACCGGGAGGCGGCGCAGTGGGGGCCGGGAGCGCCAGGGGTTCAGGGCGCGCCGCCGGTCGGGGCCGGGCAGGGGATGCCGCAGGTCGGCGGTGCGCAGGGGGTGCCGCACGCCGAGGACGGTCGGGGCGTCCCCCGCCCTGAGGACGCGTCCCGCGCCCAGGGCGGGCTGGGAGCGCATCAGGTCCAGGGCGGTCAGGGAGCGCCTCGGGCTCAGGACAGGCAGGGCGCCTCTTGGGCTGAGCGGGGTTCGGGGGTGTCCCGGGCCGAAGGTGGCCAGGAGGGGGCACGGGCTGAAGGTGGTCAGGAGGGGGCACGGGCTGAAGGTGGTCGGGGCGGGGCCCAGGTCGGCGGGCGGGAGGCGGCTGGGATGCTGGCCGCGCGGGCCCTGGCCGGTGGGGAGGGTTCGACTGCCGATGGCGGTGCACTGCCCGGCGCGCGGGTCTGCGCCCTCGGGGCGGTCTCCGGGGAACGGGCGCTGGATGTGATCTTCCAGGCGCCTGCGGGGGCCAAGGAGGTGGTGCTCGCGGCGGTGGCCAGGATGCGGACGCCCTCCGGTGGGCTGACCACCATGAGCAGGAGCGCGTCCATGCAGGTGGGGGAGGAGATGCCGCGCGAGGCCGCCACGATCAGCGGCCAGGCGGTGCCCGTTCCGGCCCCTCACAACGGGCGGCGGCCGGGCGGCGCGCAGGGCGGGCCGTGGGCGGGCGTACGGGGGCAGCAGGGTGGCGCTGCGGGGTTGCTCGCAGGTTCCGGAGGGAAGACGCGAGGCGGCCTCCTGGGTGCGGGTGGCGCCGGCGCGGGTGGCACCGGTGGTGCGCTCGGTGTGGGTGGCACGGGTGGCACGGGTGGTGCGGCGGCGGGGTGGCCCGGCCTTTCCGGAGGGGCCACCGGCTTGGGAGCCGTCGGTGGAGCTCAGGGGGCGCTCCCCAGGGTGAGAGCCGGGGGTGCGATGCAGGCCCCGCGCGCAGGTGGCGTGGGCGGGGTCCGAGGGGCGTTGCCCGGAGCGCAGGTTCCCCGAGTCGGAGGTACGGGCGGGACGTTGGGGGCGTTCCCGCGGGCGGGGGGTGTGGGGCAGGTGCCCGGCGCGGCCGGCCAGACGCGCAGCGGCACGGCGGGGCAACAAGCCCTCCCCGGTGGCCTGATGGCGCGCAACCTGCCCGGCGGCGTGGCGCGCAGCCTGCCAGGTGGCGCGGCGGGGAGCGCGCCTGGCGGTGTTGCGGGAAGCCTGCCAGGTGGCGCGGCGGGGAGCCTGTCCGGTGGTGTGGCGGGGAGTGTGCCCGGGGCGTTGGGGAGTCTGGCCGGAGGGGCTGCGCACGGAGGGTTGTCCGGGGCGGCGGGGTTGGCGCCGGGTGGGGTGCCGGGGGCGCTGCATCAGAGCCTGCCCGGTGGCGTGATGCCCGGGGGTGTGGCCGGTGGAGTGTCAGGGGGCCTGCCCGGTGGGGCGCTGCCGGGGGGTGTGGCCGCCGGCGGGGTGCCGGGGGGCGTGCCGGCGGGGGCGGTTGCCGGTGGGGGGAGCCCGGGGGTGGTGAGCCTGGCGCCGGAGTCGGCGGCCGGGGCGCCGTGGCCGGTGCAGGTCGTGGAGGCGCGGAAACCTGTTCGTCCCGTCGCCTACGCCAGCCCTCTGGACGGCCCTCGCGGTTTCTCGCTGGTCATCGGGGGGATCGGCGTGCTGCTGGGAGCCCTGTGGCTGGTCCCGAGACTCCAACGCAGGCGTAAGCCGCGAAACGTATGGTAATTCCGTCTTTACTGTTGCTTTGACCCGACTAGTATTCCCTTGACCAAGGTTCCGGGACTATGCGGAGGGCTCCGGTGGCACGCACGCGAGCGACGGCCGTGTCCGCGATCGTCCTGGCGCTCGGGCTGACGGGTGTCGGTGTGGCCCCGTTCGTCGGTCAGAGCGCGAGCGCCTCCGTCAGCCGCGCGGCCTTCGACCCGGCGGTGGAGCCGTGCGACGCGGGCGAGACCTGCGATCCGCAGACCACGGTCACCGTCACGACGACGTTGGGCACGCCCACCCCGGAGGAGGCTCCGGAGACGACGATCACCCACACCGTCACCGCGGGCCCGACGAAGACCACGAAGGCACCGAAACCGCCCAAGACCACCACCGCGCCCACACCTCCGCCCGTCCAGGAGACGACGCAGCAGCCGCTGGCGCCCCTGCCCACCGCGCAGACCACGGCCGGGCCGCTGCCCACGGAGCAGTCGACGGAGCCGACCGTCGAGATGCCGTCCGTCGCGCCGACGGACTCGCCCACCGCGGCCGTCCCGCCGCCGCCGAGCGACACCGCCCCGGCCACGGACTCGGGCCAGCTGGAGTTGCGCGCGGCCGCGCCGGAGTTCGACCAGAAGTCGCTGACGCAGAAGCTCAGCATCCCGGCGCTGGTGCTCGTCCTGCTCGCGCTGTTCGCGGTGCTCATCTTCGAGGGACGGCTGCGCCGCATGGCCCACGCGGCGGCCGTGCGCAAGGCGGGCCCTCCGGCGGGCTCCCCGATGGGCCGTCCGGACGCGCCGCCGCCCGGCTACCCGGCGGGCCCCGGTTACGCCACGGCCTCCTTCCCTGCCCCCGGCTACCCGGGCGGCACGGCGTACGCGCCGATCATCAGCTTCGTCCCGATCCAGACCTACCCGACCGGCCAGCCCGGTTACGGCCCGGCGTACCACGACCCGGCGGCCTACCACGACCCGTACGGGCACCAGGGCGGCTACCCGCCCGAGCCGGAGCCGACAGTGCCCGCCACCATGCCCGCAACCATGCCCGCAACCATGCCCGCGACAGCCCCCGAGCCCGTCGTGCTGCACCCGGACGAGTTCGACTCCTACAGCGAGCCGCCGCAGGCCACCCAGGACTACCGTGACCCGTTCGAGCCGCTGATCCCGGCCGAGCAGCCGCCGGCCGACATCCCGCCGGGCGGCGGGAAGCCGTACGAGGATGAGCGCGAGTTCCCGCTGGCCCCGGCCGCGGCGGCCGAGAGCGGCGACTCCGAGCCCTGGCAGCAGGGCCCGTCGCTGTTCGAGCCGAAGCAGCCCGTGCAGCCCCGGCAGCCGGGGCCGTCCGAGGGGTACCAGCCGCCGCCGTACCTGCCGCCGGAGGGGGACGCCGCGACGGTCGTCCAGCCGTTGCCGCCGCAGCAGCCGGAGGACACCACCAAGGAGATTCCGGACCCGAAGCACAAGAAGAAGCGCTGGGGCCGCAAGTAGCGGAGAACGACGGAAGCGGGGGCCGGACGGATCCGGCCCCCGCTTCCGCTTGCTCGCCTACTTGGCGCGCTTGAAGATCTTGTTGCCCAGCCAGACCAGCGGGTCGTACTTCCGGTCGGCCACGCGCTCCTTCATCGGGATCAGCGCGTTGTCAGTGATCTTGATGTGCTCGGGGCAGACCTCGGTGCAGCACTTGGTGATGTTGCAGTAGCCGAGCCCGTGCTCCTCCTGGGCGGACTCCTGCCGGTCGGCCACGTCGTACGGGTGCATGTCCAGCTCGGCGATCCGCATGAGGAAGCGCGGACCGGCGAAGGCCGGCTTGTTCTCCTCATGGTCGCGGATCACGTGGCAGACGTTGTTGCACATGAAGCACTCGATGCACTTGCGGAACTCCTGCGAGCGCTCGACGTCGACCTGCTGCATGCGGTACTCGCCCGGACGCACGCCCGCGGGCGGCGTGAACGAGGGGATCTCGCGGGCCTTCTGGTAGTTGAAGGACACGTCGGTGACCAGGTCCTTGATGACGGGGAAGGTCCGCATCGGGGTGACCGTGATGGTCTCGTCCTCGGAGAAGGTGGACATCCGGGTCATGCAGCCCAGGCGCGGCTTGCCGTTGATCTCCATGCTGCACGAGCCGCACTTGCCGGCCTTGCAGTTCCAGCGCACGGCCAGGTCGGGGGCCTGCGTCGCCTGGAGCCTGTGGATGATGTCGAGGACGACCTCGCCCTCGTTCACCTCGACGGTGAAGTCCTCAAGCTTGCCCTCGCCGCCCTCACCACGCCAGACCTTGAACTTCGCCTTGTAACTCATTTGGCAATCCCGTCGAACTCGGCCATCTCTTCGTCGGTGAGGTACTTCTTCAGCTCGTCCCGGTCGAACAGGGTGATCAGGTCGTCGCGCATGGACGGCTGGGTCTTCTCCACGACCTGGACGTCGCCGCCGTCCGCCGTGGAGCAGACGAGCAGCTTGCGGCGCCATTCCGGATTCATCCCGGGGAAGTCGTCGCGCGTGTGGCCGCCGCGGCTCTCCTCGCGCAGCAGGGCGGCGCGGGCCACGCACTCGGAGACCAGCACCATGTTGCGCAGGTCGATCGCCAGGTGCCAGCCGGGGTTGTAGATCCGCGAGCCGGCCGCGCCGACCTGGCGCACGCGCTCCTTGAGCTTCTCCACGACCTCCATGGCCTCGGAGACCTCTTCGGCCTTGCGGATGATGCCGACCAGCTCGTTCATGGTCCGCTGGAGCTCGTGGTGCACCTCGTACGGGTTCTCGCCGTCGCGCTGGAGGGGCGCCAGGGCCTCCTCGCGGGCCGCGTCCACGAGCTCCTGGGCGACCTTGGGACGGGCCTTGAGCCCGTCGACGTACGCCGACGCGCCCGCGCCCGCGCGCCGCCCGAACACCAGCAGGTCGGACAGCGAGTTGCCGCCCAGCCGGTTGGAGCCGTGCATGCCGCCGGACACCTCGCCCGCCGCGAACAGCCCGGGTACGGCCGCCGCGCCGGTGTCGGCGTCCACCTCGACGCCGCCCATGATGTAGTGGCAGGTCGGGCCCACCTGCATGGGCTCGGCGGTGATGTCGACGTCGGCCAGCTCCTTGAACTGGTGGTGCATCGACGGCAGCCGCTTCTTGATCTCCTCGGCCGGCAGTCGGGTCGAGACGTCGAGGAAGACGCCGCCCTGGGGCGATCCGCGACCGGCCTTGACCTCGGAGTTGATCGCGCGGGCCACCTCGTCACGCGGCAGCAGCTCCGGCGGGCGCCGGTTGTTGGCCTGGTCGTTGTACCAGCGGTCGCCCTCCTCCTCGGTGGTGGCGTACTTGTCCTTGAACACCTCGGGGATGTAGTCGAACATGAAGCGCTTGCCCTCGGAGTTGCGCAGCACGCCGCCGTCGCCCCGGACGGACTCGGTGACGAGGATGCCGCGCACGGACGGCGGCCAGACCATCCCGGTGGGGTGGAACTGGATGAACTCCATGTTGATCAGGTTGGCGCCGGCGAGCAGGGCCAGGGCGTGGCCGTCGCCGGTGTACTCCCAGGAGTTGGAGGTGACGACGTACGACTTGCCGATGCCGCCGGTGGCCAGGACCACGGCGGGGGCGTCGAAGAGCAGGAAGTTGCCGGTCTCGCGCCAGTAGCCGAACGCGCCGGAGATGCGGTCGCCGTCCTTGAGCAGGCGGGTGACCGTGCACTCGGCGAAGACCTTGATGTAGGCCTCGTGGTCGCCGTGCGTCTCGAAGTCCTCCTGCTGCAGCGCGACGACCCGCTGCTGGAGGGTGCGGATCAGCTCCAGGCCGGTACGGTCGCCCACGTGTGCGAGCCGCGGGTACTCGTGACCGCCGAAGTTCCGCTGGCTGATCTTGCCGTCCTTGGTGCGGTCGAACAGCGCGCCCCACGCCTCCAGCTCCCAGACGCGGTCGGGGGCCTCCTTGGCGTGCAGCTCGGCCATGCGCCAGTTGTTGAGGAACTTGCCGCCCCGCATGGTGTCACGGAAGTGCACCATCCAGTTGTCGTCGGAGTTGACGTTCCCCATGGCGGCGGCCGCGCCGCCCTCGGCCATGACGGTGTGGGCCTTGCCGAACAGCGACTTGCAGACGATAGCCGTGCGCTTGCCCTGCTGGCGGGCCTCGATGGCGGCCCGTAGCCCGGCGCCGCCCGCACCGATGACGACGACGTCGTATTCGTGACGCTCGATTTCCACTGGAAGAAGTCCTTTATGCGAACGGGAAGGCGATGACGCCCTTGGCGACCATGCGGACGTAGAAGTCAGCGATCATGACCGAGAACATCGAGGCCCAGGCGAGCTGCTGGTGCTTGGCGTTGAGCTTGGAGACGAACGTCCAGGCCCGGTAGCGCAGCGGGTGACGGGAGAAGTGGTTGAGCCTGCCCGCGGTGATGTGCCGGCACGAGTGGCACGACAGCGTGTACGTGTTGATCAGCACGGCGTTGACGACCAGGATCCAGGTGCCGAGCCCCTGCGGCTTGTGCACGAGCGCCAGGACGGCGTCGTAGGCCAGGACGAGGCCGATCACGATGGCGGCGTAGAAGAAGTACCGGTGGATGTTCTGCAGGATCAGCGGGAACCGGGTCTCACCGGTGTACTTGCCGTGCGGCTCCTGGACGGCGCACGCGGCCGGCGACAGCCAGAACGACCGGTAGTACGACTTGCGGTAGTAGTAGCACGTGAGCCGGAACCCGCCCGGCAGGCCGAGGATGAGCAGCCCTGGCGGCAGGGTGAACCAGTCGCCGATCGGCGCCCACCCGAACAGCCGCGCGCCCTCGGGGCACGCCGTGGTCAGACAGGGCGAGGCGAACGGGGCGATGTACGGATCGACGAAATAACTGCCGTCGATGATCGCCCACACGCCGTAGACAAGGAACGAGCTGAGCCCGAGGAAAGTCAGCAGCGGGACCAGCCACCACCTGTCGGTGCGCAGCGTGCGCACCTTGACCTGGGCGCGTTGCCTTCTGACCGGGGCTTCGGGCGTCGTCTGGGTCATCGCGGACCTCTCCACCTCCCGCGGACCCTGCACACAGGGGGTCCGGGTCGTTTCACTGGGCGCGCGTACGGCGGGTGCGGTACCGCTCTGGGCGCGTATTGGTGGGGGATACGTTACGACGACCGCATAGGATTTTGTGAGCGGGGTCACTCACTTTTTCGATGACCCACTGTGATTCCTGTCACGTAGGCGCGTCAGGGCCGCCGGCCGGGTGTCGGGAGCTTCGCCACGGTCACGAAAAAATCATCTATTTGCCGGACAACACGGATAAATTGCTCGAAATCCACCGGCTTCGACACATAAGCATTGGCGTGCAACCGGTAGCTGTGCAGGATGTCCTCCTCCGCCTCCGAGGTCGTCAGGATCACCACCGGGATCGTCCGCAGCGCGGCGTCGGCCTTGATCTCGCGCAGCACCTCCAGGCCGTTCATCCGGGGCAGGTTGAGGTCGAGCAGGATCAGGTCGGGCCGGGGCGCGCCGGCGTAGGCGCCCTCCCGCCGCAGGTACGCCATCGCCTGCTCGCCGTCGTTGACCACGTCGAGCCGGTTGCGCACCTTGTTGAGGGCGAACGCCTCCCTGGTGAGCAGGATGTCCCCCTGGTCGTCCTCCACGAGGAGCACGTCGATCGGGTGCCAGTCGGTCATGCGTCGTCTCCTGCCGCCGGAAGCGTCCAGCGGAACGTCGCGCCCTGGTCCGCCGGTGTGTCGTCGAGCCGGAGCTGCCCGCCGTGGTACTCGACGATCTTCCGGCAGAGCGCCAGGCCGATGCCGGTCCCCGGGTACACGTCGCGAGGGTGCAGCCGCTGGAAGATCAGGAAGATGCGGTCGGCGTACTTGGGGTCGACGCCGATGCCGTTGTCGGAGCAGCTGAACTCCCACATGTCGCCCTTCCGCTCGGCCGTGAGGATCACGCGTGGCGGCTCCTGCGAGCGGAACTTGACCGCGTTCTCGACGAGGTTCTGGAAGAGCTGGGTGAGCTGCGGCCGGTTGCCCTCGACCATGGGCAGGTCGTCGTGGACGACGGTGGCGCCGGTGTCCTCGATCATGGCCGACAGGTTCTCCAGGGCTCGGCCCAGGGCCTGGCCCGAGTCGGTCGGCGCGCGCCCGCCGTTCACCCGGCCCACCCGGGAGAAGTCGAGCAGGTCGTTGATCAGGAGCTGCATGCGCTTGGCGCCGTCGACCGCGTAGTGGATGTACTGCCGGGCGCGGTCGTCCAGTTGCGGGCCGTACCGCTGCTCCAGCATCTGGGTGAAGCTGGCGACCTTGCGCAGCGGCTCCTGGAGGTCGTGGCTGGCGACGTAGGCGAACTGCTCCAGGTCGCCGTTGGACCTGCGCAGCTCGTCGGCCTGGTCGGCGGCCTCGCGCCAGGCCGAGACGATGCGGCGGCGCATGGAGTCGACGTGGCTGGACAGCTCGCTCAGCTCGGCCGGCCGGTCGACGCCGAGCCGGTGGTCGAAATCGCCGGCGGCGACCGTGCGGACCTGCTCGGTGAGCCGGGCGACGGGCTTGAGCACGGCGTGCCGGACGACGAACGCCAGGCCCGCCCCGCACGCCGCCAGCACCGCGAACATCACGATCAGCGCCACGTTGAGCCGGTCGAGCTGGGCGGCCACCTCGGGCCTCGGGTTCAGGGCCCGCGCGTGCGCGATCATCGTCATGGTGACCACCACGCCGGACGCGAACGCGAACCCGGCCACCGCGCCGATGGCCAGGAACCAGCGGGCCACGGGCAGCCTGCCGAGCCCGGTCGGCGGCTTCGGGGGCGGCAGCGGATGGATGCTCATCCCGGTCTCCTCGACACCATGACCACCGCGAGGTCGTCGCTCGGCTTCCCGACGTGCGCGATCAGCCGGTCGAGGTCGATCGCGCCGTGCTCGCGCACCAGCCCGACCAGGCCCTCGACGCCGAGCGCCTCCTTGCGCTCGCCGACGGCCGCCTCGATCAGGCCGTCGGTGTAGAGCAGCATCGACCACTCCTCGCCCAGCGGCACGTCGATGACCGCCCACTCGGCGTCGGGGAAGATGCCGAGCGGCGGACCCGAGGGCGTGCCGTCCACCGCCGCGGGCACGCCCCCGCGGACCAGCACCGGCGGCGGGTGCCCGACCACGCGCATCCGGGCGTCGCGCAGGTCGGGCGTGAGCGTCGCCATGCACAGCGTGGTGAAGATCTCGGGCGCCTTGCGCTCGGCGCGCAGGAGGGCGTCCATCGTGCGCAGCAGCGTGTCGCCGGTCTGCCCGGCCAGCACCAGCGTGCGCCAGGCGATGCGCAGCGCCACGCCGAGCGCGGCCTCGTCGGGCCCGTGTCCGCAGACGTCGCCCACGACGACGTGCACCGCGCCGTCGGGCGTCTGGACCATGTCGAGGAAGTCGCCGGCCAGCAGCGTGCCCCGGTCGCCCGGCAGGTAGCGGATCTGGTGGGTGATGGCGTCGGTGCGCAGCAGGGGCACGGGCAGCAGGCCGCTCTCCAGGCGGGCGTTCTCCTTGGCGGTCAGCTCGGCCTCGAACAGCCTGAGCTGGGTCAGGTCGGCGCGCTTGCGCTCCATCGCGTACCTGATCGCCCTGGCCAGCAGGCGGGCGTCGATGTCCTGCTTGACCAGGTAGTCCTGGGCGCCCGCCTGGACGGCGGCCACGCCGACGTGCACGTCCCGCAGGCCGGTGAGGACCAGCACGGCCGCGTGCGGGGCCAGCGCGAGCACCTCCTCCAGCGCTTCGAGCCTGCTGGCGTCGGGCAGCGTGAGGTCGACGAGCACGCACTGGATCGTCGGGTCGAGCTTGGCCCTGGCCTCCTGGAGGCTGCGCGCCCAGAAGATCGTCGGTGGCGCCACGGCCTGGTTGAGCAGCTCTTCGACCAGGAAGGCGTCGCCGTCGTCGTCTTCGATGAGGAGCAGTGTCAGCGGCTCGTCGAGGTTTGCCGTCACACACGCCTTTCCCGGGGGAGTCGGGCTGTTGCTGCTCATTCTGCGATGAGTTCGACCCCTTGCGGAAGCGTGCCTTCCTGGCCGGCCTCGACCACGAAGGAGAGCAGGGTCTCCCGGAACGCCTGCGCCGCCCTGGTCGGCTCGACGTCCTTGCGGTGGGCCAGGGCGATCGTCCGGCTCAGGCCGGGCGGCGCGAGCGGCGTGCCGGACAGCCCAGGACGCCCGTCGAGCACCATCGACGGCACCACGGCCACGCCGAGCCCCGCCTCGACGAACCGCAGCACCGCGTCCATCTCGCCGCCCTGCACCGAGAACCTGGGCTCGAACCCGGCCTGGCGGCAGGCGGCGAGGGTGGCCTCGCGCAGGTCGTAGCCACGCCTGAACATCACCATCTGCCGGCCGCGCAGGTCCTCTATCCGCAGGTACGGCCCCCGGGCCCGCTCGTGCGAGGGCGCGACCACGACCAGGTTCTCCCGCAGGATCTCCTCGGTCACCAGCGAGGGGTCGTCGCTCTGCAGCGGCATGATGATCAGCGACAGGTCGAGCTGCCCCCTGGCCAGCGCCCTGACCAGGTCACGCGACCCGCCCTCCTCCACCAGCAGCTCCACCCCCGGGTACGCCTGGTGGAAACGCGCCAGCGCGTCGGCCAGCAGGCCCGCGCACAACGACGGCGTGGCCCCCAGCCGTACCCGGCCGCGGCGCAGCCCCGCCAGCTCGGCCACCTCCTGCCGGGCGGTGTCGGCGTCGGCCAGCATGCGGCGGGCCAGGGGCAGCAGCGCCTCGCCCGCGGCCGTCAGCGTGACGTTCCCGCGCGCGCGGGAGAACAGCGGCGCGCCGAGCTCGCTCTCCAGAGCCTTGATCTGCTTGCTGAGCGAGGGCTGGGCGACCCGCATGCGCTCGGCCGCCTGGGTGAAGTGCCTGGTCTCCGCGACCGCGACGAAGTAGGCGAGCTGCTGCAACTGCATGTGATTTTCCTCGCACCGGCCGAGCATTTTTCCTTATGCCGACCGTATAAACCAAGCATCATAGCCGGAAGCTATGGAAACCAGATCCGCGATGACTTGGACGGATCATTGCTGGATACCTAGCGTTCAAACGTGACTGCCACGATAGAGCGCGGCGCCGCCACCGCGCCTGTTAACGCCCCCAAGGGTGCCTCACCCGCACCGACGTCCAAGAAGCCGAGCCGGTTCCTGAGCTCGTCGAACGGCAAGAAAGTCGTCATGGCCGTCACGGGCGCCGTGATGGTGTCCTTCCTCGTCCTGCACATGCTCGGCAACCTCAAGATCTTCCTCGGCAAGGACTCGTTCAACGAGTACGCCGACGCGCTGCGCACGCTCTTCGAGCCCATCGCGCCGTACCGGACGGTGCTGACGATCCTGGAGATCGGGCTCGTCGTCTCGGTCGTGCTGCACATGTGGGCCGCGATCTCGCTGTCGCGCAAGGCGGCCAAGGCCCGGCCGGTCAAGTACGTGGCCAAGAAGTCGCAGGCCAACGGCTACGCCACGCACATCATGCGGTTCGGCGGCCTGACGATCCTGCTGTTCCTGGTCTGGCACCTGCTCGACCTCACCTTCGGCGTCGTGAACCCCAAGGGCTTCGACTCCGCGCCCGCCGACCGCATGATCGCCGGCTTCGACGCCTCCCGCTGGTGGGTGACCCTCATCTACCTCGTGGCCGTCGTCATGGTCGGCCTGCACCTGCGGCACGGCATCTGGAGCGCCTTCCAGACGCTGGGCTGGGCCAACCGCAACCGCTACCGCGGCCTGCGCCTGACGGCCGCCCTGGTCTCGGCGGTCCTGGTGGTCGGCTTCCTGGCCCCGCCCCTCGCCATCACGTTCGGAGTTGTGAAGTGAAGTACACCGAAGGCTCGGAGATCCGGGACGCCAAGGCTCCCGCCGGTCCCATCGAGGAGCGGTGGGAGAAGCGGAAGTTCAGCGCCAAGCTGGTCAACCCGGCCAACAAGCGCAAGCTCAACGTGATCGTCGTCGGCACCGGCCTGGCGGGCGGCTCGGCCGCGGCGACCCTGGGCGAGCTGGGCTACAACGTCAAGTCGTTCTGCTACCAGGACACGCCCCGGCGCGCCCACTCCATCGCCGCCCAGGGCGGCATCAACGCCGCCAAGAACTACCGCGGCGACGGCGACTCGATCTACCGGCTCTTCTACGACACGGTCAAGGGCGGCGACTTCCGCGCCCGCGAGTCGAACGTCTACCGCCTGGCCCAGGTCTCGGTGAACATCATCGACCAGGCCGTGGCCCAGGGCGTGCCGTTCGCCCGCGAGTACGGCGGCCTGCTGGACACGCGCTCCTTCGGCGGCGCCCAGGTCTCCCGTACCTTCTACGCCCGCGGCCAGACGGGTCAGCAGCTCCTGCTGGGCGCGTACCAGGCGCTGGAGCGGCAGATCGCGGCCGGGACCGTGGAGATGCACACCCGCCACGAGATGCTCGACCTGATCGTCTCCGACGGCCGGGCGCGCGGCGTCATCGTGCGCGACATGGTGACCGGCGAGATCGAACGGCACCTCGCCGACGCCGTGGTGCTGGCCACCGGCGGTTACGGCAACGTCTTCTTCCTGTCCACGAACGCCAAGGGCTGCAACACGACGGCCATCTGGCGGGCGCACGAGCGCGGCGCGTACTTCGCGAACCCGTGCTACACGCAGATCCACCCGACCTGCATCCCGGTCTCCGGCGAGTACCAGTCGAAGCTGACGCTGATGTCGGAGTCGCTGCGCAACGACGGCCGCGTGTGGGTGCCGCTGCGCAAGGACGACGACCGGGCCCCCGGCGACATCCCGGAGGAGGAGCGCGACTACTACCTGGAGCGCATCTACCCCGCCTTCGGCAACCTCGTCCCGCGTGACATCGCCTCCCGCGCCGCCAAGAACGTCTGCGACGAGGGCCGCGGCGTCGGCCCCGGCGGGCTCGGCGTCTACCTCGACTTCCGCGACGCCATCAACCGGCTCGGCCGCGACGCGGTGGAGAAGAAGTACGGCAACCTCTTCGAGATGTACGAGCGCATCACCGGCGAGAACCCGTACGACGTGCCGATGCGCATCTACCCCGCGGTCCACTACACGATGGGCGGCCTGTGGGTGGACTACGACCTGCAGTCCACGATCCCCGGCCTGTTCGTGATCGGCGAGGCCAACTTCTCCGACCACGGCGCCAACCGGCTCGGCGCCTCGGCGCTGATGCAGGGCCTGGCCGACGGCTACTTCGTGCTCCCGACCACGATCGGCGACTACCTGGCCAACGGCCCGTACGGCGAGGTGGACGAGGAGGCCGTGGCCGAGGCGGAGATCAAGGTCCGGACCAGGATCGACCGCCTGATGTCGGTGAACGGCACCCGCACCCCCGACTCCTTCCACCGCGAGCTGGGCAAGCTCATGTGGGACTACTGCGGCATGGAGCGCACCGAGGAGTCGCTGCGCAAGGCCCTGGAGCGCATCCCCGAGCTGCGCGAGGAGTTCTGGAAGAACGTCAAGGTGTCCGGCACCGCCGAGGAGCTGAACCAGGTGCTGGAGAAGGCCGGCCGCGTCGCCGACTTCTTCGACCTGGCCGAGCTGATGTGCCTGGACGCCCTCGTCCGCACCGAGTCCTGCGGCGGCCACTTCCGCGCCGAGTCGCAGGACCCCGACGGCGAGGCCCTGCGCGACGACGAGCACTTCGCGCACGTCTCGGCCTGGGAGCGCACGCCCTCCGGCGAGACGGTGCTGCACAAGGAAGCGCTCGAATACGAGTACGTCAAGATGACCCAGCGGAGCTACAAGTGAACCTGACCCTCAAGGTCTGGCGTCAGAACGGCGCCTCGGACGCCGGACGCATGGTGACGTACCGGGTGGAGGACGTGTCCCCGGACATGTCCTTCCTGGAGATGCTGGACGTGCTGAACGAGCGGCTGATCGTGGAGGGCGACGACCCGATCGCCTTCGACCACGACTGCCGCGAGGGCATCTGCGGCATGTGCGGCATGGTCATCAACGGCGTGGCGCACGGCGAGCAGCGTGCCACGACGACGTGCCAGCTCCACATGCGTCACTTCGAGGACGGCGCCGAGATCACCATCGAGCCGTGGCGCGCCGCGCCGTTCCCGGTGGTGAAGGACCTGGTCGTGGACCGCAGCGCGTTCGACCGCATCATCCAGGCGGGCGGCTTCGTCTCGGTCCCGGCCGGCTCGGCCCCGGACGCGCACAGCGTCCCGGTGCGCAAGGAGGACGCCGACGCCGCGTTCGACGCCGCGACCTGCATCGGCTGCGGCGCCTGTGTGGCCGCCTGCCCGAACGGCTCGGCCTCCCTGTTCACCGCCGCCAAGATCACTCACCTCAGCCTGCTGCCCCAGGGCCAGCCCGAGCGCCTGGTCCGCGCCAAGGCCATGGTGGACCAGATGGACGCCGAGGGCTTCGGCGGCTGCACGAACACCGGCGAGTGCACGGCGGTGTGCCCCAAGGGCATCCCGCTGGACACGATCGCCCAGATGAACAGCGACTACCTCAAGGCCAACGCCAAGTAGGCCAGGTCGTCGAGCAGGCCCCGTCCCGGTACGCACCGGGGCGGGGCTTCTGCGATTTCTAGGCGAGCTGTAACAACAGGGGTGCTCGCACCACTTCCCGGTGTCAGAAGAACGCACCAGGGACGAAGGGGCTGCGCGGTGACGGATGATTCCCACCGTTTCACCGGCATGTACGACGAATGCCGACAACGGGTGTGGGCCTACGTGGTCAGTCGTGCGGGCCGACAGGTGGCCGACGAGGTGGTGAGCGAGACGTTCGCCATCGCCTGGCGGCGGCTGGACGACGTGCCCGAGCCGCCGCTGCCGTGGCTGCTCGGCGTGGCGCGCAACCTCCTGCGCGACGACGCCCGCTCACAGGCGCGCAGGGACGCGCTGGCCGCCGAGCTGGGCACCTGGACCGAGGACGGCCGTCCGGACGTGGCCGAGCAGGTGACCGAGCGCCTGGGCGTGCTGCGGGCGCTGGCCGAGCTGCACGAGGACGACCGGGAGGTGCTCATGCTGGTCGCCTGGCACGGGCTGACGCCCAAGGAGGGCGCCCGGGTCGTCGGCTGTTCCTCGGCGGCCTTCCGCGTACGGCTGCACCGGGCCCGCAAGCGCCTCGCCCGGGCCATGGAATCGTCCGAACCGTCCCGTCCCTACGTGCGCAACCTCAGCGAGGAGTGGTCATGAACCCGATGGACGAACTCCGGGCCGCCCGGCCCGCGCACCTCGGCGACCGGCCGGTGGACGAGCGCACCAGGGCCGCCGAGCTCTCGCGCGCCATGTCGGGCGCCCGGCGGCCCCGGCGGCGGCGCGCGGTCGTGCGTCCGGTGTGGGGGCTCGCGGCCCTCGCGGCGGGGGCGACGGCGGTAGCCGTCGTGGTGGCGGGGAACGCGGCGCCGCAGCCCGGCGGGCAGGCTCCGCAGGCCGACGGCCAGGTTCCGCAGGCCGGGGAGAGCGCGTCCGCGACGCCGCGCAAGGTCACGCTGTCGGCCAGGGAGGTGCTGCTGGCCGCCGCGGAGAAGGCCGACCGGCAGCCCGACGGCACCGGCGACTGGTGGTACACCTCGTCGGTGAGCAGGTACGTCTACCCCGCCGTCAAGGGCGGCTACCTGGTCGTGGACCGGCAGCGCAACGACGAGTGGACGCCGCGTGCGACCGGCGGCGACCAGTGGAGCCGTCAGCAGCGGCTCGGCGCGGAGCCCGCCGGCGAGGCCGACCGGCTGGCCTGGGAGCAGGCCGGGTCACCCGGCGAGATCGACGTGGTCGTGCCGATGAAGAAGGTGGCCCCGATGCGCCTGTCGACCGCCTCCGGCAAGCCCGCGACCTCGCACAGCTCCCTGGTGGACGGCGACAAGGTCTTCTGGCTGGGCCGCAACGTCACGATGAAGGACCTGCGCGGCCTGCCGGACGAGCCGGCGAAGCTGAAGAAGTGGCTGCTCGACTCCTACACCGGGCACTCGACCGAGTCGTCCAGCGTGAAGATGTCCTCCGACGACTGGCTGTTCGCGGTCAGCGTCGGGCTGATCGTCGACATGCCGGTGACCCCGCAGGTGCGCGGCGCCGCCTTCCGCATGCTGGCCGGGCTGGACTCGGTGAAGGTCATCGAGAACGTCACCGACGCCGAGGGACGTACCGGGACGGCCGCGGCCCTGCGGGCGAACGACAAGAGGACCGGCGTGCGGGAGAGCCGCCTGATCTTCGACGAGGCCACCGGGCGGGCACTGGGCACCGAGAGCATCGTGGTCGAGCCGCGCGGCGCGATGGCGGTCCTGGAGCCGGGCACGGTGTCGAGCTCCGAGGCCGTCCTGGAGTCCGGCTGGACGGACGCCGGCCCCAAGCGCTGAGAAGGGCCCGCTCAGCCGGGAAGCAGGTTCAGGTGCAGGCGGAACCGGGTCCCGGAGGGGCCGGAACGCACCTCCAGCAGGTCGCAGAGCTGGCGGACCACCCACAGGCCGTGCCCGCGCAGGGCGGTCGGGGCGGGCGGCAGGTAGCCGGGCAGGACGGCCGTCAGCTTCCCCGGGTCGGTCACGTCGCACACGACGGCGTTCCCGTCGGTCCAGATCGCGAGGTCGCCGTGTCCGCCGCCGTGCTCGACGGCGTTGGCGGCGACCTCGTTGACGGTCAGCAGCAGGCGGTCGGTCAGGGCGCGGGACAGGCCGAGCCGTTCGGCGGTCGCCCGTACGTGCCGGCGCACGCGGTGCAGGTCGCCGTCGAAGCGCAGCGCGGCCGCCCCGGGAGGCGGCGGCGGGAGCGGGTCGTGATCGGCGGCGCAGGTGAAGGACCCGGGCTCGACGTAGTCCGGGCTGGCACGGGGGCCGTCGCCGGTCAGCAGCCCAGGGTGGGTACGCCGGGCGCCGGCGACGACCCGGTCCGGCACCGCGCGCTCGTCGAAGGCGCAGACCATCCAGGCGGACCGGGCGGCGAACGCGGCGTTGACCGCGGACTCGTACCGGGTCCACTCGGTCTCCTCCAGCGGCGTGCGGCCGTGCCAGACAGGCTCGCCGATGACCCTGACCCGGGGGTTGCCGTCCAGGTAGCGGCCGTAGGCGGCCAGGGTGCGGCCCGGGGCGTCGTACCAGCCGCCGGTCTCGACGAACTCGACCCCGCCGGCGTCGTCGCCGAGGGCCCGCGTGAGCAGGGCGATGTTGGCGGCGGTGGTCACCGCGAGCACCTTCTCCCGCGCGGCCAGCCCGTCGCGGCAGAAGGGGACGGCCACCGCCAGGAAACCGGCGTCGCTGGAGTAGACGAGCGCCTGGTGGACCAGCGGGTGCTCGTCCGGCTGGTCGGCGACGGCGATCATGTGCGACCCGTTCTCTCGGCGACGGGACCGCTCATGGACACGCCTTCGGCCTGCCGCACGAGGCCGCCACAAGCAGTCGGAGGGGTCGGGCCGTACTCAACGGTATATCTCCCGGGTGCGCGCATACAGGGCGTATGTCGGTCACCCTAGCCAATGGACCGCCGGTACGCCTGCTGAAGCAGGCGATCGGCATCGAGCACCGTCACCTGACGTAGGGCCACACGGAGGATGCCCTCGCTTCGCCACGAGCCGAGGAGCTTGTTGACGATCTGGCGGTTGACCCCGACCCAGTTGGCGATCTCCTCCTGGGTCAGCGGCACCGTCACGCAGCGCCCTTCGGGGCCGTCGGTGCCGTAGCGCGAGAGCAGGTCGAGCAGGAGCAGCGCGAGCCGCTGGGAGGGCTTGCGCGACGCCATGGACAGCGGCATCCGGTTGACCTCCCTGAACCTGGAGATGAGCGACTGCTTGAGTATCAGGTCGGCGTGCCGGTGCTCCTCGATGAAGTCCAGGAACTTCCTGGTGCTCAGCCGGTAGACCCGGGTCTCGTCGAGCGCGACGATGGTGGCCCTGCGCCGCCCTCCGTCGATGGCCTCGAACTCTCCCACCAGGTTTCCCGGTCCGATGACGGTGACCAGGCAGTCGGTGCGTTCGGCGTCGGAATACAGCACCTTCGCGAAGCCGGACTGGATGACCATCACGCAGATCGGGGGCTCCCCGATTCTCATGAGCGGCTCGTCGCGGTGGAAGAGCTGCTCCTGGCTGAGGTCGGCGAGGGCTTGCTGCTCGTCCGGGGTGAGCGCGGTCCAGAAGACGGCTCCCGGATCTGTTCGGTCCGAGTCGAGGATGTGGGCCAGATAGTCGTATCGGTTCACGTCCGCTCCCGCTGATCGAATGCCGCGCGGGTCATCCCATCCACTTGGGATTCCCGGCTATCTTGCGGAGGGCAAGCGTGTCGTCGACGACCAAGGAGTTCTTGCGAGTCCTGACTATCCCGCGCTTGCGCCAGCCGGCGAGTATGTGGGCGACGGTGGAAAGGCTTGCTCCGATGATGCCCGCCAACTCGTTCTGGCTGAAGGGGAGGGTGTTCTTCTCCTCGGGGCTCTCGTCGTAGTAATTCTGTAGGGCGTCGAGGTTGTCGAGAATGGAAAGCGCCAGTCGCTGGCGCGCGTCGAGCACGCGATAGGCCAGTCGCGCGCGGTTCGACTGTCGAATGTGCCCGACCAGGATCTTGCACATGAGGGCCCAGCCCTCTGTGTGGGAGTTCAGGAATCCGACGAACTGCTCAATGGTCAGCGACAGCGCGACGACGTCGTTGATCGCCTGTGCCGTCGCGATCCGGCCGTCCTGCTCCACGGCCTCGAACGAGCCGACGACCGCGCCGACTCCCAGGACGTTGATCATCACCTCGTGCCCCTCGGCGTCGGCGATGTAGATCCGCACGACGCCCTTCCGCACGACCAGCACCTCCTCGGCGGGATCGCCGCTGCGCATGAGGATGCTGCCCGCCTGGAAACGCCGGAGGTGGCCGACGGCCTCAAGGTGATCCCGATCCTCCGGCTGCAGGGATTCCCAGAAGGCGAAGGAGGAGGCGGAGGGGCCGCCTGCGTCTGGAGGTGGCTGCATCACCATTCCTAGCGGTCGTGGATCAGCCCGGCAACGCGGTCGCCGCGAACAGCCAGGCCACGAACAGGAGGATTCCCGTCATGGCGAGCCGCGGATACATCGCCCTCGCAACGGAACTGTACTTAGCCGTCGTCCAGGCGGCCAGCGTTCCCAGCAGGGCGAGGGCGGTGAGAAGGAGGAGGATCAGGGAGATCGTCCCGGCAGCTCCTTGTGCGACCCAGGTGGCGTGCAATGGGCCTGTTTGGGTGGCGAAACCCACCACGATGATGCCGACCGCGCCGGCGGTCAGTTCGGTCGGTGGCTCCCGGTCCGCTCTTCGCCTGACCATGTCGCTGCTCCTCTGTCGGGGTCCACCCCAACCATCGCCTCCCTCGGGGGACGACGTTGCCCTTCAGGCGACTCACCGTGAGTGCAATTCGACATGCTGTCAGTGTCGCTCCGGGAGCTGGGAGAACAGCGGTGACGCAGGGGATGCCCCGCGGGCGGGACATCCCCGGTCAGCCCTTGTAGTTGAAGATCTGGCGCAAGGTGTGCTGAACCTCGACCAGGTCCTTCTGGTCGGCCATCACCTGGTCGATCGGCTTGTACGCCTCAGGGTGCTCGTCCACCAGGGCGGCGGCGCGGTCCGCGTTCCAGGTGCGGCCCTTCATCGCCTCGGTCAGCGAGCGGGCCGACAACTCCCGCTTCGCCTTCGTGCGCGACATGCGGCGTCCCGCACCGTGGGAGCAGGAGTTGTACGACTCCGTGTTCCCCCGGCCGCGCACGATGTAGGAGCGGGTGCCCATCGAGCCAGGGATCACGCCCTCGTCGCCGGTGTCGGCCTTGATGGCCCCCTTGCGGGTGATCCACAGGGACTTGCCGTAGTGGGTCTCCTGCTGGGTGAAGTTGTGGTGGCAGTTGATCGTGCGGACGCGCCGGCCCGTCCCGACGACCCTGAACAGGGCGTCGATCAGCACCTTGTCCATGCGGGCACGCGAGGCCATGGCGTAGTGCTGGGCCCACAGCATGTCCTCGATGTACGCGGTGAACTCCGGCGTGCTCTGGACGAGGTACGCGAGGTCCGGGTCCTCCAGGCCGACGGCCTGCTTCCTCATCAGCTTCTTGGCGCCCGTGATGTGCATCTGGGCGAGCTGGTTGCCGATGCCGCGCGAACCCGAGTGCAGGACCGTCCAGACGTGGTCGCGCTCGTCGAGGCAGACCTCCACGAAGTGGTTGCCGGAGCCGAGGGTGCCGAACTGCTCGGCCACCTTCCTGGTCTGCTTCGGGTTGAGGTCGGTGTAGGGGACGCCGAGGTCGCTCAGCGTACGGTCGATCGACGGGTCCTCGTGGCCCTTGCCGACCCCGGCGGGGATGCGGCGCTCCACCATCGGCATCAGGGCGGCCAGGGTGTCGGGAAGGTCCGAGGCCGTGAGCGTCGTTTCCGTGGCCACCATGCCGCAGCCGATGTCCACGCCGACGGCGGCGGGAATGATGGCATTCTCCGTGGGAATCACCGAGCCGACCGTCGCGCCGATACCGACATGTGCGTCAGGCATGAGAGCGACGTGGCCGGAGACGAATGGCAGGCGGGCGGTACGTGCGGCCTGCATGATCGCGCCTTCGTCGATCTCGCTGGCCCACGACAGCAAATTCGGTGCGGGCTGGTTCGGCATGAATTCAGATCTCCTCGCTGGTTGGTGATCAGTTTGACTGGACCAGGGAGGAATTCCCACTCATTTTATCTAATGCGGCATTTATGGGCGCCTGCCCCCGTGCGCGGGATCCGCCTATGGGTGGGCGGCGGCGGCGCGGTCGGCGGCGCTGCGCAGGACGCAGAACTCGTTGCCCTCGGGGTCGGCGAGCACCGCCCAGCCCGTGCCGTCCGGCTCGCGGAGGTCGGCGATCAGGGTGGCCCCCCGGTGCACCAGGCGTGCCACCTCCTCGTCACGCGTGGAGTCGGGACGCAGGCACAGGTGCAGCCGGTTCTTGACCGCCTTCGGCTCCGGCACCTTGTTGAAGTGCAGGATCGGGCCCTCCCGCAGCATCACCCGGGTCTCCTCGTCCCCCGGACGGTCCTCCGGGTGCACGGGGCAGCCGGTCACCTCGCTCCAGAACCTGGCCAGCTCGTACGGATCCGCGCAGTCGATCGCGACGTTCTGCAATACCGACACCATGGTGGGATCCTGCCCCAATGCGGGGCGCATGTCGCGCGACACTTCTCCGACACCACAAGAAGGGGCCTGATGGAGATCGGCGAGCTGCTGGGAACGGGCCGCACCGCGGACGTGTACGCACTCGGGGACGGCCGGGTGCTGCGGCGCAACCGGTTCCCGGTGGACAGCCGCCGGGAGGCGGAGGTCATGGCCCACGTGGCGGCCCGCGGCTATCCCGTCCCGCGGGTGTACCCGGGCGGTCACGGGCCGGCCGACCTGGTGATGGAACGCCTGGCCGGGCCCACGATGCTGCACGCCGTGCTGGCCGGCCGGATGGAGCCCCGGGAGGCGGGGACGATCCTCGCGCGGCTGCTGCGCGGGCTGCACGAGATCCCGGCGCGGACGGCGGCCGATCCCGGGCACCGGGTGCTCCATCTCGACCTGCATCCCGACAACGTCATGCTGACGTCCCGGGGGCCGATGGTGATCGACTGGGCCAACGCCGAGGAGGGGCCGCCCGCGCTCGACCGCGCGATGTCCGCGGTGATCCTGGCCGAGGTCGCGGTGCGGCCGGAGACCGGGATCGCGGACGTGGCGCACGCCGTCCTGGGCGGGTTGCTGGCCGGGCTCGGCGACGCCCTGCCGGGGGAGGAGCATCTGGCGGCGGCCAGGGCCAGGCGGGAGGCCAACCCGACGCTCAGCGCGGCGGAGATCGCCGGGCTCGGCGCGGCTGTGGGCGAGATCACGCGGCTCGCCGCCGCTCTGGGGTGACCCCGCCGTACCTGCGCGGTCGTCCCTGGCCGGGCCGGGAAGGCCGTGGATTACGGGGGAGCCGAAATCGCATTTGTGTGTTGTTCGCCTGCTGTTCGCTTTGTTGATCACTTGCTGCGCGAAGCTGACGGACGATCAAGAGCGACAGTAAGGATGAACATGCGCACGATCACCAAGACGCTCCTCACCGCGGGTGTGCTCGCCTGCGGGCTGGCGAGCGTCCTGCCCGCCCAGGCCGCCACCGCCGCCGTGGACCCGGCCGGCGTGTGCGGGTCCGGGTTCCGCGTCATCGACTCGCACCCGTTCAAGTCCGGCAGCACGGCGCTGGGCACGATCTACCTGTCCTACAACTCCGGCACCGGCAAGAACTGCGTCGTGACGGTCAACAAGACGCCGTACACGCGGTGGATGCGGGCGACGCTGAGCGTGCAGGGCGGCGCGACCAAGTCCGACGCCGGTGAGTTCAAGTCGTACGCGGGACCGGTGATCCTGTCCGCCAGCAACACCTGCGTCAAGTGGGGCGGCGCCTGGGACGAGTCGCCGTACGTGTGGACCAGCGGCTGGAGCCACTGCGGCTGATCCGTCAGGACGTCCGAGCCTCGGCCCCCGGGGCTCGGGCACCGGGGGGGGCGTCAGGCGCTCCAGGCGGCCGTGAGGTCGAGGCGTTCCCTCCACAGCTTCTCGCCGCCCCCGCCCGGCTCCCACCGCCCGCAGAACTCCAGCAGGTCGCGGCAGCGCGCCACCATCGACGCCTGCCGCTCGGTCCACGCCGGCACCGGGCCGCCGTAGGCGTCGAAGAAGCGCGGCAGCAGGGACACGTGCTCGGGGTGGTGGCTGCGGACGATCCACTCGCACCACGCGAGGTCCTCCACCGGCCGTCCCGGATGGGCCCACTCCCAGTCGAGGATCGCGGTGGTCTCGAACGTGGCGGGGTCGAACAGCAGGTTCTGGGGCCCGTAGTCGCCGTGCACGATGCCGAGGCGGTGGATGCGGGCGAGGACCCGGCCGCACTCGGCCAGCACCTCGGCGGCGCGGCCCTCGTCCAGGAGGTCCTGGCCGTGGACGCCGGCCACGAAGCGCGTGGTCAGGCTCGTGGCGGTGATCTGGTGGACCCGCGGGACCGGCAGCCGGCCGCGCAGGCGGCGCAGGTACCTGCTCTCCGTGCCCAGCCTGAAGGCGGCCTCCGGGCCCTGGTAACACTTGACGACCAGAGCGCCGTCGCCGACCGTGCTGTTGGTGTACCCGTGCTCCACAGCCAACGATTCTGGCGCACCCGCCCCCGTTCCGGGCGGTGCGGCGCGCTATCGGGACCGGGCCCGATACACGATGTAAGGGCGGAACAAATAGGTGATCGGCGCCGAAAGGGCGTGCACGAGGCGGCTGAACGGGAAAAGCACGAACAACGCCATCCCGATCACGGTGTGCACCTTGTAAAGGATGCTCGCGTGCCCCATCGCCGCGGTGTCCGGGTTGAGGGCGAAGATGCCGCGGAACCAGGGGGCGACCGTCGTCCGGTAGCTCACCTCGCTCGGCACGAACCCCGCCACCGTCGTCACCACGCCCGCGATGATGGCCGCGGCGAGCACCACGTACATGGTCTTGTCGTTCTTCGTCGTGGCCAGGAAGACGGGCCCGTTCGTACGGCGGCGGTAGACCAGCAGGACCAGCGCCACCAGCGTGGCCAGCCCGGCCAGGCCGCCCCAGATCAGGGCGTTGGCGTGGTACGCCTCGTTCGACACGCCGACCGCGTCCGTCCAGGAGATCGGGACGAGCAGGCCGGTGACGTGCCCGATGATCACGAAGATCAGGCCGTAGTGGAACACCGGGCTGGCCACGCGGAGCAGCGGGCTCTCGTAGAGCTGCGACGACCGGGTGGTCCAGCCGAACTTGTCGTACTTGTACCGCCAGATCAGCCCGCCGATGAAGATGACCAGGGTGACGTACGGCGTGACCGTCCAGAGCATGCTCTCGCCCCAGCTCACCGGTAGCCTCCCACGGTCTCGGCCGGCGGCCCCCCTGCGGCCAGGCGTTGCGCGGCGGCGCGTTCGGCGGACGTGAGCGGCGGCAGCGCCGCGCAGACCACCCCGATCACCTCCGTGTACGGCGAGCCCAGCCCGGTCAGGGCGGACAGCAGCAGCTCAAGCCCGATGCGATGCTCCCTCAGCACCGCCACGCCGGACGGGTCGAGCGCCGCGAACTCCAGCACGACCGGCAGGAAGTCGGGCAGCTCGTCCTCCATCAGCTCCCACCCGGCCACGCGGTAACGCTGCTTGAGCGCGGCCAGAGACGCGCCGCGGCGGCGGGTGTCACCGTCGGTGTAGTAGGTCAGGTAAAGGCAGCAGCGCCGGTGCAGGTCGAACGTCTCGACGTAGTGGGCGGCCAGGTCGCCCGCCTCCATGTCCGCGATCCGCGCCAGGAACGCCGCGAAGTGCGGTTCGGCGGCCTCCCTGATCAGCGGGAGGCGGCGGTGGAAACGTTCGTCGGGATAGGCGAGCAGGTGGGCGGCGGCCTGCCAGATCACGGCCTTGTTCATGATTTTCCCTTTTTCGGCGGGAAGAGCCCTGCCGGCCTGCCCCGGCCGTCCCAGTTGAGGAGGTTCACCCGGTCGTGGGTGATCTCGTCGCTGGTCTGGCGGTCCTTGAGGCCGTGGAAGGACTCGACGGAGACCGGGAGCGGCTTGCCCGACGCCTCCCCGAAGGGGGCCTGCATGCCGGGGCCGCCGTAGTAGTCGAGGCTGCATCCGGCCTCCTCGACCACGCCGGGCACGTTGCCGTACGCGGTCGGGATGACGTACCGCTCGTCGTACTTGGCCAGGGCCAGCAGGCGGTACATGGCCTTGATGTCGTCCTCGGTCAGGCCGGTGTCCGGCAGGACCGGCTCCTGGCCCAGGTTGACCCCGCGCATGTACGAGCGCATCGCGGCCAGACGGCGCAGCGAGGCCGTCACCGGTACGGGATCGCCCGCCGAGAACAGCTCGGCCAGGTACGCCACGGGGATGCGCAGCGACTCGATGGCGGCGAACAGGTTGTCGGCGTCCTCGCCGTCGTGCCCGGTGTTCGCCAGGGCGTCCACGACGGGGGAGAGCGGCGGGACGTACCAGACCATCGGCAGCGTCCGGTACTCCGGGTGCAGGGGGAGCGCTATGCGATATTTCGTGATCAGGTCGTACACGGGGGACCTGCGGGCCGCCTCGATCCAGTCGGCGGGCAGCCCCGACGTGGCCACGGCCGGGTCGTCGGGGTCCACGAAGACGCCGAGCTGGGCCTCGTACAGGTCGCGCTCGTCCGGCACCGAGGCGGCCTCGCTCACCCGGTCGGCGTCGTACAGCAGGACCCCGAGGTAGCGCAGGCGGCCCACGCAGGTCTCCGAGCACACCGTCGGCAGCCCCACCTCGACCCGCGGGTAGCAGAACGTGCACTTCTCGGCCTTGCCGGTCCGGTGGTTGAAGTACACCTTCTTGTACGGGCACCCCGTCACGCACATCCGCCAGCCCCGGCAGCTGTCCTGGTCCACCAGGACGATCCCGTCCTCGGCCCGTTTGTACATGGCCCCCGACGGGCAGGAGGCCACGCACGACGGGTTCAGGCAGTGCTCGCAGATGCGCGGCAGGTAGAACATGTACGCCTGCTCGAACTCCAGCCTGACCTGCTCCGACAGCTTCCCCAGCACCGGGTCGGGGGACGGGTCGCCGCCCAGGTTGTCGTCCCAGTTCGCGCTCCAGCGGATCTTCATGGGCTCGTTGCTGATCAGCGACCTCGGCGGCGCGACCGGGACGTCGTCGGAGAGCGGGGAGCGGGTCAGGTTCTCGTAGTCGTAGGTCCAGGGCTCGTAGTAGTCCTGGATGGAGGGCATGAGCGGGTTGGCGAAGATGTTCGCCAGCTTGCGGAACCGTCCTCCGGCGCGGAGCGTCAGCCGGCCCCTGCGGTCGAGCTTCCAGCCGCCCCGCCAGCGTTCCTGGTCCTCGTACCGGCGGGGGTAACCCTGGCCGGGGCGGGTCTCGACGTTGTTGAACCAGACGTACTCGACGCCGGGACGGTTGGTCCAGGTCTGTTTGCAGGTGACGGAACAGGTGTGACACCCGATGCACTTGTCCAGGTTCATCACCATGGCGATCTGAGCCATGATCTTCATCAGTAGCGCACCTCCTGCGACCTGCGGCGAATGGTGGTGACCTCGTCCCGCTGGTTGCCCGTGGGGCCGAAGTAGTTGAAGGCGTACGAGAGCTGGGCGTAGCCGCCGATCATGTGCGTGGGCTTGATCAGGACCCTGGTCAGCGCGTTGTGGATGCCGCCGCGGCGGCCGGTCTCCTCCGACTTCGGCACGTCGATCAGCCGGTCCTGGGCGTGGAACATGTACACCGTGCCCTTCGGCATCCGGTGGGACACGATGGCCCTGGCCACGACGACGCCGTTGCGGTTGACCGCCTCGATCCAGTCGTTGTCGGCGATGCCGAGCCGGGTCGCGTCCTCGGTGGACATCCAGATGGTCGGGCCGCCGCGCGACAGCGACAGCATGAGCAGGTTGTCCTGGTACTCGGAGTGGATCGACCACTTGGAGTGCGGGGTCAGGTAGCGCAGGGTGGCGCTCTCGCCGAAGAGCTCGGCCATGTCCAGCGGCGGGCGGTAGATCGGCAGGGCCTCGCCGTACTCGTGCATCCAGTCGTGGTCGAGGAAGAAGTGCATGCGGCCGGTGAGCGTGTGCCAGGGCTTGCCGTTCTCGACGTTGATCGTGAACGGCGAGTAGCGGCGGTCGTGCGCCTCCTTGCCGGACCACTCCGGGCTGGCCGCGACGTGCGTGGGCCGCGCCTGGGTGTCGGCGAAGACGATGCGGTGGCCCTCGTCCACGAGGTCGTCGAAGTTGCCGCCGGTGCGCCGGGCGAGCTGGCGGAAGCCCTGGGCGGCCAGCCTGCCGTTGCTCACGCCCGACAGCGCGAGGATCGTCTCGCACGCCTTGGCGTCGGTGTCCAGCTCCGGCCGGCCCTTGGCGACGCCGCGCGGCACCAGGCCGCAGCGCTGGCCGAGCCAGGCGACCTCCTCGTCCGGCGTGAACGTGACGCCCTTGACCTGGAGGCCCAGCTTCTCGGTGAGCGGGCCGAGCGCGGCCAGCTTCTCCGCGACCGCGCCGTAGTCGCGCTCGACCACCTTCAGCGTCGGCTCCGGCGTGCCGGACGCGCGCCCGCCGGGCTGCGCGGTCTCGCCCGGCGTGTCGTGCTGGTACGGGACCACCACGACGTCCTTGCGCACCCCCAGCCGCTCCTTGGCCAGCGCGCTGAAGGCCCTGGCGATGGCGTGGAAGGCCGCGAAGTCCGTCCTGGTCTCCCAGGGTGGCGAGATGGCCGGGTTGAAGGCGTGCACGAACGGGTGCATGTCCGTGGAGGACAGGTCGTACTTCTCGTACCAGGTGGCGGCGGGCAGCACGACGTCGGAGTAGATCGTCGAGGAGGTCATCCGGAAGTCGAGCGTGAGCAGCAGGTCCAGCTTGCCCCTCGGCGCCTCCTCGTCCGGGTGCTCCAGGTTGGACGTGGCGCCCAGCAGGTGGTGCAGGAAGTACTCGTTGCCCTTGGCCGACGAGCCGAGCAGGTTCGACCGCCACAGGGTCAGCACCCGCGGCCAGTTGGCCGGGTCGTCCGGGTCGTCGGCGGCGTGCCTGAGTCTGCCCTGCCGCAGCTCCTCCAGCGTGTACGCGACGGGGTCCTCGTGCTCGCCCAGCTCCAGCGGGTTGCGGTCGAAGGCGGGCGACATGGGCATCCAGCCGTTGCGCACGGCCTCGGCCACCAGGTCGGCCGTGTGCCTGCCGCGGAAGGCGCCGGGCCCGAGCGGCGAGGTCAGGGCGCCCGCGTCGAACCGGTCGTAACGCCACTGGTCGGTGTGCAGGTACCAGTACGGCGTGCCGGGCGCCTGCCGGGGCGGCCGCGACCAGTCGAGCGCGCCGGCCAGCACCGCCCAGCCGCTCTGCGGGCGGCACTTCTCCTGGCCGACGTAGTGGGCCCAGCCGCCGCCGTTGCGCCCCTGGCAGCCGGTCAGCAGCAACAGCGACAGGAACGCCCGGTAGATCGTGTCGCCGTGGAACCACTGCGTGGCGCCCGCACCCATGATGATCATGCATCGGCCGCGGGTGGTCTCGGCCGTCCTGGCGAACTCACGGGTGATCTTGACCACCCGCTCGGCCGGGACGCCGGTGACCGGCTCCTGCCAGCCGGGCGTGCACGGCTGCTCCGCGTCGTCGTACCCGCCGGGCCAGAGGCCGGGCAGGCCGGGCCTGGGGACGCCGTACTGGGCCAGGAGCAGGTCGAACACCGTCGTCACCAGCCGTCCGGCGACGCGGGCGACCGGCACGCCCCTGCGCAGGGCGCCCTCGCCGTCGAAGCGCGGCAGCAGGAGCTGGGCCGACTCGCCGCCGTACAGGGTGAGCTTCGGGTCGGTGTCCAGGTCGAGGTTCCAGCGGCCCTCGCCGGAGTCGGTCCAGCGGAAGCCGACCGAGCCGTTGGGGACCACCGGCTCGCCGGACCCGCCCATGAGCACGGTCTTCCACTCGGCCGCCTCCTCCGCCGAGCCCAGGTCCTTGGCCGTGAGGAACTTGTCCGGCACGTACGCGTCCTCGTGCTCGCGCAGCGTGACGAGGAAGGGCAGGTCGGTGAAGCGCTTGACGTAGTCGGTGAAGTAGGGGACCTGGCGGTCGACGAAGAACTCCTTCAGCAGCACGTGCCCCATGGCCATGGCCAGGGCGCCGTCCGTGCCGGGACGCACGCTCAGGAACTCGTCGGCGAACTTGGCCGCGTCGCTGTAGTCGGGGGAGACCACCACGACCTTCTGGCCCCGGTAGCGCGCCTCGGCCATCCAGTGGGCGTCCGGCGTGCGGGTGACCGGGACGTTGGAGCCCCACATCATCAGGTACGCGGCATCCCACCAGTCGGCCGACTCCGGGACGTCGGTCTGGTCGCCGAACACCTGCGGGGAGGCCACCGGCAGGTCGGCGTACCAGTCGTAGAAGGAGAGCATCGTGCCGCCGATCAGCGACACGAACCGGGACCCGACGGCGTGCGAGACCATCGACATCGCCGGAATGGGGGAGAACCCCGCCACCCGGTCGGGCCCGTACGCCTGGATGGTGTGCACGTGCGCCGCCGCCACCATCTCGACGGCCAGGTCCCAGGTGACGCGGACGAGACCGCCCTTGCCCCGGGCGCCCTGGTAGGCCGCCCTCTTGTCCGGGTCGGTGGTGACCTCGGCCCAGGCGGCGACCGGGTCGCCCAGCCGCTCCCTGGCCTCCAGGTAGAGCTGGACCAGCACGCCCCGCGCGTACGGGTAGCGGATCCGGGTCGGCGAGTAGGTGTACCAGGAGAAGGCCGCCCCTCGCGGGCAGCCGCGCGGCTCGTACTCGGGCCGGTCGGGGCCCACGCCGGGGTAGTCGGTCTCCTGCGTCTCCCAGGTGATGATGCCGTCCTTGACGAACACCTTCCACGAGCACGAGCCCGTGCAGTTCACGCCGTGCGTCGAGCGGACCACCTTGTCGTGGCTCCACCGGTCGCGGTAGAAGGCGTCGCCTTCCGTGCCCCCCTTCAGGTAGAGGGTCCGCAGGTCGCCGCTGGTGGCCGATCTGCGGAGGAACCGGCCGGTCTTCAGCAGGAGATCCTCGGCACTCATACCCCCACTTCATCACAGAAAGTGACTCTCTGTTACACAGGGTATATGGCTGTGCTTCGTAAAGGTCAGGTGCGGAACCTGGCGCTGGCCACGGCGGCCTTCGCCGTGACGTTCTGGGCCTGGAACCTCATCGGTCCCCTGTCCGGCAGTTACAGCAGGCAACTGCACCTTTCCCCGACACAGACCTCGCTGCTGGTCGCGATCCCGGTGCTGGTCGGCTCGCTCGGCCGCATCCCCGTGGGCGTGCTGGCCGACCGGCTCGGCGGGCGGCGGATGTTCGCGATCATCTGCTTCGTGTCGATCGTGCCCGTCCTTCTCGTGGGCCTGTCCAGTTCGTACGGGTGGCTGCTGTTCTGGGGGTTCCTCCTGGGCATCCCCGGCACGTCGTTCGCCATCGGTATCCCGTTCGTCAACGCCTGGTACGAGCCCGCGCGCAGAGGCTTCGCCACCGGCGTGTTCGGCGCCGGCATGGGCGGGACCGCGCTGTCGTCGTTCTTCACCCCTCGCCTGGTCGAGGACTTCGGCCGGTTCCCGACGCACCTGCTCATGGCCGCGGTGCTCGCCCTGATGGGCGTGATCATGATCGGCGGCAGCCGCGACTCCCCCGCCTGGTCGCCCGCCACCGCCCCGGCCCTGCCCCGGATGCGCGAGGCCACGAAGATCAGGGCCACCTGGCAGTGCGCCTTCCTGTACGCCGTCACCTTCGGCGGCTTCGTGGCGTTCTCGACCTACCTGCCCACCCTGCTCCAGAACGTCTACCACTTCGCCCAGACCGGCGCCGGGCTGCGCGCGGCCGGGTTCTCGATCGCCGCCGTCGCCGCCCGGCCCGCCGGCGGCACCCTGTCCGACCGGATCGGGCCGGTCAAGGTGCTGCTCATCTCGCTGGCCGGGACCGTCGTGATGGCGGTCGCGCTGTCGTTCCGGCCGCCCGCCGAGGTGCCCGCCGGGGCGTGCTTCGTGCTCATCGCCGGCTTCCTCGGCCTCGGCACGGGCGGCGTCTTCGCCCTCGTGGCCAAGCTGGTCGAGGCGTCGAAGGTGGGGACGGTGACCGGCCTGGTGGGCGCGGCCGGCGGGCTCGGCGGCTACTTCCCGCCGCTGGTGATGGGGGCCGTCTACGGCGCATCCGGGTCGTACACGGTCGGCTACCTGCTGCTCGCGCTGACCGCCCTGGTCGCGCTGCTCTACACCGTGCGCGCCTTCAGGCACGTGCCCGAGCGTTAGCCTGGCGAAAAACCGTTTGCCGGGCCGGGCAATGGCTTGTCAACCTTGTCAGGCTATGCGCTCCCTTCCTGAGGCCGATCCCGGCGTGCCCGACATCCGCAGCCCACTCCGCTACCTGTGGTGGAACGCGCGGCGCCAGGCGCGTGCCCTGCTGACGGGCATCGGCTTCGCCACCCTGTGGTGGCTGGTGCAGGCGCTCGTGCCCGCGGTGCTCGGCAAGGGCATCGACGCGGTCACGGCCAAGGACACGAGGGCGCTGCTGACCTGGGCGTCGATCCTGCTCGGGCTCGGCCTGCTCCAGGCGTTCACCGGGATCATGCGGCACCGGATGGCGGTGTTCAACTGGTTGTCGGCGGCCTACCGCACCGTCCAGGTGACCGCGCGGCAGGCCGCCAGGCTCGGGGCGACGCTGCCCAAGAAGGTCTCGACCGGCGAGGTCGTCAGCGTCGGCAACTCCGACATCGCCCACATCGGCAGCTCCATGGACATCCTGCTGCGCGGCACCGGCTCGGTCGTGGCCATCGTCGCGGTCACCGTGATCCTGCTCACGACCTCCGTGCCGCTCGGGCTGCTCGTGCTGTTCGGCGTGCCGCTCATGGCGGTCGCCGTCTCGCCGCTGCTCAAGCCGCTGCACCGGCGGCAGAAGCGGCAGCGCGAGCTGACCGGCGACCTGTCCACCAGGGCCGCCGACATCGTGGCCGGCCTGCGGGTGCTCCGCGGCATCGGCGGCGAGCAGGTGTTCGCCGGCCGCTACGGCGAGGAGTCCCAGCGCGTGCGCCACGCCGGGGTCGGCGTGGCCCGGGTCGAGTCGCTGCTCGAAGGCGCCCAGATCCTGCTGCCCGGCCTGCTCGTCGCGGTCGTCACCGGCATCGGCGCCACGTTCGCGGTCGGCGGCGAGATCAGCACCGGCGACCTCGTCGCGCTCTACGGCTACGCCGCCTTCCTGATCGGGCCGCTACGCACCTTGACCGAGGCCGCTGACAAGCTCACCAAGGGCCACGTCGCGGCCCGCCGCGTCATCCGCATCCTGTCGATCGAGCCCGAGGTCGCCGGCGGCACCGAGACCAGCGCCGGCGGCGTGCTGCGCGACTCCTACAGCGGCGTCACCCTCCAGCCCGGCATGCTCACCGCCGTCGCGGCCGCCGCCCCCGAGGAGGCCGCCGCCATCGCCGACCGGCTCGGCCGGTACGCGCCCGGCGACGTGACCTTCGGCGCCGTCGAGCTGGCCACGCTGCCCATGGCCGAGATCCGCTCGCGCATCCTGGTCGCCGGCAACGACGCCCGCCTGTTCACCGGCAGGCTCAGGGCCGAGCTCGACGTCCGCGACGCCGCCTCCGACGACGACGTGCGCCAGGCCCTGTACGCCGCCTGCGCCGAGGACATCGTCGAGGCGCTGCCCGACGGCCTCGACGCCCTGGTGTCCGAGGCCGGCCGCGAGTTCTCCGGCGGACAGCAGCAGCGGCTGCGCCTGGTGCGGGCCCTGGTCGCCGACCCCGAGGTGCTCATCCTGGTCGAGCCCACCAGCGCCGTCGACGCCCACAGCGAGGCCCGCATCGCCGAGCGGCTGGCCAAGGCGCGCGCGGGCCGCACCACCATGATCTGCACGACCAGCCCGCTGGTGCTCGACCGGGCCGACCACGTGATCTACGTGGCCGACGGCCGGGTGCTGGCCGAGGGCACACACCGGCACCTGCTGGACGCCTCACCCGAATACGCCGCGACCGTGACCCGAGGGGAGGGCTGACCATGGCCCGCGAGATCCTGCCGGTCGCCGACCGGAAACAGGTACGCGCCTACGCGCGCAGGCTGACGCTGAAGTACCCGCGCCAGCTCACCGTCGCGCTGGCCCTGCACGGCCTGGCCGCCGTCGCCGGGCTCGTCGTGCCGTGGCAGCTCGGCAGCCTGGTCCAGACCGTCCAGGACGGCGGCGAGGTCAACGGGCTGCTCGTGGCCGTCGTCATCGGCGCGTTCCTCTTCCTCCAGGGCCTGCTGATCCGCTTCGCCGTGCTGGCCTCGGCCAGGCTGGGCGAGAAGGTGCTGGCCGAGCTGCGCGAGGAGTTCGTCGACCGGGTGCTCGGCCTGCCGCTGTCCACGGTCGAGCGGGCCGGCGCGGGCGACCTGATCACCCGCACGTCCCGCGACGTCGACTCCCTGTCCAGGACCGTCCGGCACGCCGTGCCCGAGACGCTCATCGCGCTGGTCACCTTCGTGATCACCGTGGGCGCGCTGGTGCTGGTCAGCCCGCTGCTCATGCTGCCGATGCTCGTCGCCGGCCCGCTGATCTGGTTCGCGACCCGCTGGTACCTGAAGCGGGCGCGCGACGGCTACCTGCGCGAGAACGCCGCGTACGCCGACATGACCGAAGGGCTGGCCGAGACCGTCGAGGGCGCCAGGGCCGTGGAGGCGCTGGGCCTGCAGGAACGCCGTCGCCGGCGCACCGACGGCGACATCGGCCGCTCCTACGCCGCCGAGCGGTACACCCTCGGCCTGCGGACGATCTGGTTCCCCGCCGTCGAGCTGGGCTACGTGATCCCGGTGGTCTCGACGCTGCTGGTCGGCGGCCTGTTCTACACCAACGGCTGGGTGACGCTCCAGCAGGTCACCGCCGCCGTCGTCTACGCCCAGCAGCTCATCGACCCGCTCGACCGGTTCCTCATGTGGATCGACGAGCTCCAGGTGGGCGGCGCGGCCATGGCCCGGCTGCTCGGCGTGGCCAACGTGCCCGACGACCGCGAGCCCTCCGCCGCCCGCCCGGCCGGCGAGCTGCTGAAGGCCGACGACGTCCGGTACGCCTACCGCGAGGGCCGCGACGTGCTGCACGGCGTGTCGCTGACCGTCGAGCAGGGCGAGCGGCTGGCCATGGTCGGCCCGTCCGGGGCGGGCAAGTCCACCCTCGGACGGCTGCTGGCCGGCATCCACGGGCCGCGTACCGGCGAGGTCAGCGTGGGCGGCGTGCCGCTGGTCGACCTGCCGCTCGACGACCTGCGCGGGCACGTCGCGCTGGTCACCCAGGAGCACCACGTCTTCAAGGGCACCGTCCGCGACAACCTGCTGATCGCCCGCCCCGACGCGGACGACGCGGCGGTGCGCGCGGCGCTGGCCGCGGTCGACGCGCTCGACTGGGTGGACGGCCTGCCCGAAGGGCTGGAGACCGAGGTCGGGTCCGGCGGCACGGCCGTGCCGCCCGCCCAGGCCCAGCAGCTCGCCCTGGCGCGGCTGGTCCTCGCCGACCCGCACACGCTGGTGCTCGACGAGGCCACCTCGCTGATCGACCCGCGGGCCGCGCGGAACCTGGAACGCTCGCTGGCGGCCGTCCTGGAGGGCCGTACGGTGATCGCCATCGCCCACCGGCTGTACACCGCGCACGACGCCGACCGGGTGGCCGTCGTGGAGGACGGCCGGATCATCGAGCTGGGCCCGCACGACGAGCTGGTCGCCGAGGGCGGCTCGTACGCGGCCCTGTGGGCGAGCTGGCACGGCACCCCCGCCGCCCCTCAGGCGACGCCCGGGGGGTTGCGGTGATCGTCCGGCGCTGTCAGCATCGTCGGAGTGAGCACCTGGCAGCGCGCCTGGGAAGGCGTGCTCGGACTCCTCGCCGTCCTGGGCCTGGCGCTGGTCCTGATCACCACGCGCAGTGAGCT
This sequence comes from Nonomuraea sp. NPDC051191, assembly GCF_044455665.1. Lineage (NCBI taxonomy): Bacteria > Bacillati > Actinomycetota > Actinomycetes > Streptosporangiales > Streptosporangiaceae > Nonomuraea > Nonomuraea sp. NPDC051191. The sequence continues at coordinate 530,337 of NZ_JBITEZ010000004.1, forward strand.
CGTCCTCGACGTCCTCGCCCAGACCGGGCAGCTCGGACTGATCGTCATGGGGTTCGGCCTGTCGCTGCGCACCGGCACGCCCAACCTCGCCGTGGGCGCGGTCGCCGCCGCGAGCGGCGCCTTCGTGGCGTCCACGGCGACCGCCGGGGTGCCGCTGCCGCTGGCGATGCTGCTTGCGCTCGTGCTCGCCGGGCTCGCGGGGGTCGCCATGAGCGTGTTCACGATGGTGTTGTCCGCCCCGGCCTGGGCCGTCACGCTCGGGGCCGCCGTCGTGTGCGAGGCCCTGGTCGTCGCGCTGCTCGGCGGCGGGACGATCCCCCTGGAGACCGCCGCGCTCTATCCCGGCCCGCTCGGGTTCGCCGTGTTCGCGGTCGTCTCGATCGCCGGCGGCCTGCTGTGGACCCGGCAGGAGGTGCGCAAGGACCTGGGCGCCGGCTGGCCCGGCGCGGTGCTCGGGCTCGCCGGGTCGAGCATGCTCGCCGCCGCGGGCGGCATCGCGCTGCTGCTGCGCCTCGGCGCGGCGACCCCCGGCAGCCAGGGGCTCTACAGCACCGTGTTCGCGCTCGCCGCCGTCCTCCTCGGAGGCACCAGCCCGTACGGCGAGCGCGCCGGCGTCGCGGGCACCGTGCTCGGCGTGCTGATCCTGGCCGTCGCGCAGGGCCTGCTCGCCTACCTCGGCGCCCCTGTGTGGGTGTTCATGCTGGTCATGGGGATGGTCGTGCTGATCGGCCTGGGGGCGTCGAGGCTGCTCGACGCCCTCCGGGCCGCCTAGCCCAGCGCCTTCTTCAGGAAGTCGACCTGGAGCAGGAGCAGGTTCTCGGCGACGACCTCCTGGGGCGTCATGTGCGTCACGCCCGAGAGCGGCAGCACGCTGTGCTGGCGACCGGCCGCGAGCAGGGCCGAGGACAGGCGCAGCGTGTGGGCGGCCACCACGTTGTCGTCGGCCAGGCCGTGGACCAGCAGCAGCGGGCGTTCGAGCTTGGGCGCGTCGGCGAACAGCGAGGAGTTGTCGTAGACCTCGGGCTGCTCGTCGGGGTGGCCCAGGTAGCGCTCGGTGTAGCAGGTGTCGTAGAGCCGCCAGTCGGTCACCGGCGCGCCGGCCACCGCCGCGTGGAACACGTCGGGACGCCGCAGCACGGCGAGCGCGGCCAGGAAGCCGCCGAACGACCAGCCGCGGATGGCCACCCTCGACAGGTCGAGGTCGTCGGGGTACTGCTCGGCCACGCCCTGCAGGGCGTCGATCTGGTCCTCAAGGGCCGGGGTCGCCAGGTCGCCCAGCACCGCCCGCTCGAACGCGGGACCGCGGCCCGGCGTGCCGCGCCCGTCGGCCACGATCACGGCGAAGCCCTGCTCGGCGAACCACTGGCTCTCCAGGAACGCGCCGCGCCGGTTGAGCACCCGCTGGGCGTGCGGGCCGCCGTAGGGGTCCATCAGGACCGGCAGCCTGCCCGAGCCCTGCTCGTACCAGGACGGCAGCACCACGGCCGTGGCCAGCTCCCGGCGGCCCGAACGCCCCAGCGACACCCGCAGGTCGAGCCCGGGACGCTCGGCGTACGACGGGATCGGGACCGCCATGCCGTCGCGCCGCACCACCGTGGTCGAGACGCCCTCGGCGTCGAGGCTCTGCTCCGACAGCACGCCGACGCCGCCGGACATCCGCCCCGAGAACACCCCGGAACGGGTCGAGACCGGCAGCAGCGAGTGACCGTCCCAGGTCCACAGATGGACGTCGGTCGGGTCGCCGCCGCTCGCGCTGAACAGCACGCTGTCGTGGTCGACGTCGAGCACCGAGCGCACCTGGAGAGTGGGCGGCGTGACCGCGCGGTCGCCGACGAACAGCCGGTGCCCGCCCTCGGACGTGGCCACCCAGACCAGCGAGCCGTCGTCGAGGTGGGCGGGCACGCCGGTCACGATGTCGACCCAGGCCGGGTCGGTGTCCTCGCGGACCGGCGTGGACCGGCCGGTCGCCGGGTCGACGGAGAACAGCCGCAACGTCTTCTGGTCGCGCGTCATCGTCACGATCGACAGCGCGTGGTCGTCCCAGGCGGCCGTCGTCAGGTACTCCTCCTCGTACGGCACCGCCACCCGCGACCCGTCGAGCCCGAGCACGAACAGCTCGGTGCGGGCGTTGGGTGTGCCCGCCGCCGGGTAGCGCTGGGCGACGGCCGGACGCGAGGGGTTGGCCGGGTCGGCGATGTACCAGGTGTCGACCGGCTCCTCGTCGGCCCGCTCGACCAGCAGCGCGTCGCCCGACGGGGACCACCAGTAGCCGCGCATCCGGTCCATCTCCTCGGCGGCGATGAACTCGGCCAGGCCGTAGGTGACGGTCGGCGACTCCGGCGTGGCGAGCACCTGGCCGCGCCCCGAGGCGAGGTCCTGGACGTACAGCGCGCCGCCGGTGACGTAGGCGACCTGCCGCCCGTCGGGGGACAGCCGGGGGTCGACGACCGCGCCCGGCGTCTCCAGCCTGCGGGTCTCGCCGCTCGCCAGCTCGACGACGTAGAGCCCGCCGGACAGGGCGAAGGCCGCCCTGGTCAGCGCCGTGTCGGGGCCGTAGGCCACCACGCCGCCCGCGGCCTCACGGCTGCGCTCGCGCCGCGCGCGCTCCTCCGGCGGCAGGTCCTCGTCGTCGGCGTGGAGGGTACGGGGGTCGACCACCAGGCGTTCGACGTGGGTTTCGGTGTCGAGCTCCCACAGGCAGGTGACCGGGTCGGTGCCGGATTTCGTGCGCAGGAAGACCACTCGTCCGCCGTCGGGCGAGATCGTGAACCCCCTGGGCACTCCCAGGGTGAACCGGCGGGTCCTTGCCGACAGTCGCGGGAAGCTCTCACTCATGGGCTCAATCCTGCCAGTATCCAGCCATTGTTACGCTCATGACTATGACTGATCGACGCCTGCTGCTCGTGCACGCCCATCCGGATGACGAGTCGATCGGCACCGGCGCGACCATGGCCAAATACGTCGCGGAAGGCGCCCACGTCACGCTGGTGACCTGCACGCTCGGAGAGGAGGGCGAGGTCATTCCCGCCGACCTCGCCCACCTGGCGGCCGACCGCGACGACCTGCTCGGGCCGTACCGGATCGGCGAGCTGGCGGCCGCCTGCCAGGCGCTCGGCGTCGAGGACCATCGCTTCCTCGGCACGCCGGGCCGCTGGCGCGACTCCGGCATGATGGGCGTCGCCTCCAACGACCGGCCGAACGCCTTCTGGCAGGCCGACCTCGACGACGCGGCCGGCGAGCTGGTCAAGGTCATCCGCGAGGTGCGCCCGCAGGTGCTGGTGACGTACGACGCCAACGGCTTCTACGGCCATCCCGACCACATCCAGGCCCACCGGGTGGCCCGCCGCGCCTTCGAGCTGGCCGCCAAGCCCGACTACGTCCCGGGTGGCCGTCCGGCCCCGCGCCAGGACGAGCCGTGGCAGATCGCGAAGTTCTACCACACGGCCGTGCCCAGGTCCGTCATGCGGCGCACGGCCGAGGCGATGCGCGACTCGGGCAACGGCTTCCTCGTCGAGGACGTCGACGACGTGCCCTTCGGCAGCCCCGACGAGGACATCACCACCGAGATCGACGCCCGCCCCTGGGTCGGCAACAAGCGGGAGGCCATGCGCGCCCACGCCACCCAGATCACCGTGGACGGCCCGTGGTACGCCCTGTCCAACAACATCGGGCAGGAGGTGCTCGGCGTGGAGCACTTCGTCCTGGCCATCGGCGTGCCCGGTCGGCCGGTGCCAGGACCGCCCGTCGACGCCGGGGGGCTCGGCGAGCCGCACAACCGCGAGAACGATCTCTTCGCGGGCATCCACTAACCTCGTTGCCCATGGAGCATCGCAGCCAGACGGAGTCGGCGCTGGGCGGGGCGGCGTACGGCATGCTGTTCGTGCTGGGTGTCGTGCTCGGGGTCGTGGGCGGGTTTACGCACGCCCAGGACCAGCACGGCGCCGTGCCGTGGGCGGCGATCGGGTGGGTGCTGGCGCTGTTCCTGATCCCGCTGGGGGCGGGCAGGCTCATGCGGACGAAGCTGGCGGCGTTCGCGACCGGGCTCGGCTGGCTGCTGGTCACGATGCCGTTCACGCTCCAGCTCAGCGCCGGGGATCTGGTGATCTCCCAGGGGGCTGCGGGGTATGTCTACCTGTATGGCGGATTGCTGGCTCTCGTGGTGGCGTTCATGTTCTCGCCCTCATCGGGTGGGGGATCGTGGTTGTTGCGGGGATACCCACCTCCAAAGAATCCGACGTAGAGGCATAAAGTAACGTCGTGCATTCCATAGAGCGGCATGTGGACCCGGGAAACTACCGTAAGGTCGTCGGCCGCTTCGCCACGGGAGTCGCGATCGTCACGACCCGGCTCGACGGCGTGGACCACGCGATGACCGTCAACTCCTTCACGTCGGTGTCCCTCGATCCCCTGCTCGTGCTGTTCTGCGCCGAGAAGGTGGCCCGTTTCCACGACGCGGTGGTCGAGGCCGGGGTGTGGGGGGTGTCGGTGCTGCACGCCTCCATGGAGGACGTCTCCCGCTTCTTCGCCCATCGCGGCCGTCCGCTGAACGGGCAACTGTCCCGGTGGGAGCACCATCGCGGGGACTCGGGGGTGGCACTGTTCACGGGCGCCCTGGCCACGGTGGAGGTCGCCACGACGGCGGTGTACGACGGCGGGGACCACTCGATCGTGCTCGGCCGGGTGACGGCCCTCGGCACCCCGGCGGACGGGCCTCCGCTGCTGTACCACGACGGCCGCTACAAGAACCTCTGACCCCACGGCCCCGCCTGACCCCACGGCCCCGCCTGACCCCACGGCCCCGCCTGCCCCCACGGCCCCCGTCTGACCCCACGGCCCCGCGTGATCCCGCGGCGCCTGATCCCGCGGGCGGCGGCGCGCGTGGTGCGGAGGCTCGCGTGGTGCGGAGGCCCGTGCCGGGCAAGGGCGGGTCGCTTCGGTCAGGGCGGGGCGTCGCGGTCAACGCGTCTGTCCCGTCAAGGGTGGGTGTGCTCGTCGAGGGCGGCGGACAGGAGGGCCCGCGCCGACCGGCGCATGGTGTCGGCCGCCTGCCGGTGGGTGAGCCCGGCGATGTCGGTGAGCCAGACCAGCGACTCGATGCCGGTGGCCGAGCGGATCGCCACGGCCAGGCGGTGGACGTCCAGGCCGGGGTGGGTGTCGCGGAGCGGGGCCAGGGCGTCCTCGATCCAGCCGATGGCGCGGCCGCCGCGCAGGTGCGGCTGGGCGGCACCGGGTTGCAGGGACAGCCGCAGCGAGGTGCGCAACTGCGGTTCCCAGTCGAGGGTGAGCTGCGTGAAGGCGGCCATCACCAGGTCCAGCCGGGCCACGGGGTCGGGCAGCAGGTCGAGCTGGCCCTGGAGGCGGGGCAGGCCCGGTGGCTCGGCGCCCAGGAGCACGCCGGGCGGAACATCGGCGACACCGAGACCCACGCGATCTTCGTCGAGCTCAAGGAAAGGGCGGGCGACGTCCCCGCAGGAGCGCCGCTCGGCCCTGATCTGTGAGACACACCCCGCCAAGGCGGGCCGCCCAGGGAGCCGTCACTGTCCGCCACTGTCGTCGGCCCGGACGCCACCGTATCCGCACCGGCCCGGACGCCACCGTATCCGCACCGGCCCGGGCGTCACCGTAACTGCACCGGTCCGGACGCCACCGGCACCCGCCTGACACCGAGGTCGCCGTCACCGTCGGTGGCCCGTGCCCGGCACGTCATCACCGGTCCGCCACCGTGGGCGGGACCTGCCGGGGCGACGGGCTGGCGCACGGGCGGGCTTCCTGGTCACGGTCCGGGGGTGGACATGGGGCCGGGCCAGGCGTTTGTGCCTGGCCCGGGGTGAAGCGTGGTGTCGGTCGGTTACTGGGCGGGGGTCTCCGGCGGCGTGGGGGTGTCGGTGGGAGAGCCGGTGTCCGACGAGGTCGCGGTCGGGGTCTCGGAGGGGAGGTCCGTCGGCGGCGCGCACGTCGGGAAGTCCGTCGGTGCGCCCGTGGGGACGTCCGTCGGTACGTCGGTCGGCACGTTTGTCGGGTTGTCGGTCGGGACGTCCGGCGTCGGCGTCGGCGTCGGGGTGGGGGTCGGGGTCGGGGTGTCGGTCGCCGGTGGGGCGGCCTGGGCCTGCGCCTCCGGCATCTCCGGGGTCTCCGAGACCGAGGTCGACGGCGTGGCGGTCGGCGGTTCGGGGGGCGGGAGGGTGTCCGTCGGCGGGGCAGGCTGACAGGTGAACGTCACCGTCTCGGTCGGCCCCGGCACGGTCACCGTCGGGCCGGGCACGGTCACGGTGGGACCGGGCTGGGTGACCGTGGCGGTCACCGTCGCCTGCTCGGTCACCGTGGACGTCACGGTCGCCGTCGCGCTCGGCGCGGCCGTGGCGGTCGGTGAGACCGTCACGGTGCGGGTCGGCCAGGGCAGCGGCTGGACCTTGACGGCCGGCTTGCCCCTCGCCTTGTACGTGCCCTTGCCCAGCTTCTTCGTGGTCGCCCCGGCCCCGGTGGTGACGGGGACCTGGGCGGTGGCGCTCTTGCAGGACTTGCTCCTGCACACCTTCTGCTTCACGGTGAAGCGGGCCGCACCCTCGTACTTGACGGATACATTCAAGTACGAGACGCCCTTCTTCTTGACCACCTTCGTCGTGGCGGTGTAATCCCCGACCGTGGGCGTCGCCGTGGGTGTCGCCGTCGGTGTTGCCGTCGGGGTCGCGGCGACGGGTAACGCCACCTGCGCGCCGGAGGGAGAATCGGTGGATCGTAGGGGATCGGTGGCTGATGTCTGGGTGATCGCGACTCCGCCGGCTCCGGCCAGTGCAACGGTGCCGAGCAGCGCGCCCAGGATGGAAAATCTCATAATCCTGCTCTTGTGGGAGATTTCAGGACGCAGATCATTATTCCGACTTGTCAAGATTGGTCAAGACTGAGACGCATGAACAGGCGCTATCGGTTCCGGCGGGTGGTGAACTATCTGAACCTCGCCACCCCGCTCGGCCTACTGATCTCGATCGTCGGCGGCGCGGCCCGCCAACCCGGCCCCGACGGGCTCATCCTCGCCTTCGGCTACCGCTACCGCTTCCCCGTCGCGGGCGCGTTCACGGTGGGGAACGTCGTCCTGACCAGGCACAACTGGCTGGACGACCGGCTCATCCGGCACGAAGGACGGCACGCCACCCAGTGGGCCTGCTGCGTCGGGCTGCCGATGCTCCCGCTCTACATGCTGGCCATGCTGATGTCGGTCGTCGTGTGCGGGCATCAGGCGTCGTACAACGTGTTCGAGCGGCTGGCCGACCTCGACGACGGTGGATACCCGCGTGCCCCCGTGTGGTGGCGGAGGGCGCGACGGCATAACGGCTGACCCATTCCCGCGTCCTCAAAGCTTCTCCTGGGGGAGGCCGGGTCTGAGCCGGCCCAGGGCGATCGCGACGATGGCGAGACCCGAGATCGCGCCGGCGGACGACACCGACGCCGTGGACGGCCCCACGACCGCGACCCCGGCCACGGCCAGGCCGGACACCAGCGCGGCCACCGCGACGTACGCCCAGGTGGCCAGGCGTACGGCCCTCAGCCGCGCGCCCTCGGACGGGAGCGTGCGGGACAGCAGCCAGGACAGGGCCGGCAGGAGGAGCACCCCGTGCATGAGCACGGCGTGGGCCGGTTTGAGCGCGGTGGCCACCGTGTAGGCGAGCTGCTGGTTGCCCGTCACCACCTCGACCACGCCACGGGCGATCATGATTCCGCCGAACACCATGGACGCCAGCAGCGTGGCGAAACCGGCCCGCACGGCCAGCCGGGTGCTCGGGGCGACCGCCGGAGCCGGGCGGAAGGCGGCGATCGTCATGGTGATCGCGATGACGATGAGCGTGACGCCGAACGCGGCCAGCGTGCGGGCGATGGCCGTGTCGAGGGGGGTCTCCATGTTGAAGTGGGACGGCACCCCGCGCCACGCCTGAAGGGTGATCAGGGCCACCTCGACCGTGGAGGCCACCGCGAACGCCCCGAGGACGAGGGGACGGGCGCGCAGCCGTAACCACTGGGACACCCAGGTCAGGGTCAGCACGCTCAACCCGAACGACACCCCGAACGTGAACGGCTTGCGCCACGACACGGCCCCCTCCCACGGACCGCCCGCCACGACGAGCACGCCCAGGTGTGCCAGGCCCACGAGCAGGAGGAAGACCCCGACGGAGTACCAGAGGCGATCGGAGTACCGGAGGCGAGTCATGCGGCCATGCTGACAGCGGCGGGTTCGCCTGCGCGTCGGACCACGGTCTGGCCTTCGACTACAACCACGGTCGTACATCGGACGCGCCGACCGGAACGCGCGCCCCCGGACGCACGAGCGGGGTGCCGACACTCAGGCGCGGCCCAGGGTTTCGGTCCCGCCGCCCGGAAGTCGCGGTCGGGAGGCGCGGCTCGCGGAACTCGGGCGGGAAATGGGTGCCGGCCCCGGGGCGGGGGCCGGCGCGGTGGGTCAGGGGGTGAGGGTGAGGGTGTGGGTGGCGGCGTTCTTGACGGACTCGGGCTTGGAGTACATCGGGAGGAGGTCGCCTCGGGCCCAGGATTCGGCCTGGTCCCAGTAGTTGTCGTGGAAGGCGTGTCCCGAGGCGCCCGTCAGGTTGATCCAGCGGGACTTGTCCAGGTCCGACAGGTCCACGACCATGCGCATCGACGGCACCGCGGTGACCCCGTACCCCTTCTGCACGTTCCACCCGGTCGCGTTCACCGCGTCCTTGTTGCCCGGGACGGCGAACGGGCCGCGGTTGAACAGCGCCTCCACCGGCGCGAGGCCCGAGGTGCCGAGCGTGCCGTTGACCAGTTCGAGCTGGTGCAGATCGCCCCACTTCCAGGACTTGACGTCCGTGCCGAACAGCTCGGACAGCTCCTGGTACGCCGAGGCCATCGCCTGCCGCAGCATGTCGTCGCGGGTCTCGGTGAGGTTCTTGGTGGTCACGTCGTCCCAGAAGGGGTCCTCGGGGGCGGTGAGGAGGTTGGCGACGACGTCGTACCAGCGGTCGCCGCCGGCGGGCCACACCTGCTCGGGAAGGTCGTCGTCGAACGTGAGCATGAGCAGGTGCCGCCACACCGCGTTGTAGTAGGCGGCGGGCGCGGAGTCGAGCCCCTGGGAGTGGTCCCAGTTCCGGAGCAGCTCGCGGGCCTGGCGGGCGGACCCGGCCAGGTCCACCTGCAGCAGCGCGGGCACCAGCGTCTCGGCGAACTCGTTGGAGGTGTCCTGCTGGATGTCCGACATCGTCCCGGCGTCGATCTTGCCCTTCGCGATCGCGTTCTCGACGAGCTCGCGGATGCGCTGGGAGCGGTAGCCGTAGGACCAGTCCTTGGTCAGCAGCGGCTTGTAGCGGCGGGGGTCGATGACGGCGTTGTTGGCCGTGACGATGAACCCGTCGGCCGGGTCCTCCAGCGTGGGGAGCTGGTCGTAGGGGATGGGCTCGGCCTTCCAGTCGTACTCGCCCGTCCAGCCGGGCACCGGCCAGGTGCCGTCGCCCTTCTCCCGTACGGGGATGCGCCCGGGCGCCTGGTAGCCGATCTTGCCGCTGGTGTCGGCGTAGATCAGGTTCTGGGACGGCACCTCGAACAGCGCCGCCGCCGACCGGAACTCGGGCCAGTCGCCCGCCTTGTTGAGCGCGAAGATCGCGTCCACGGTCCTGCCGGGGGTGAGCGCGGTCCATTGGAGCGCCACGGCGTTCGCCTCGCCGCTGGGCCGGGCGTCCTCCATCACCTCGTTGATCAGCGGACCGTGCCGGGTGCTCTTCACGGTGATCGTGACGGGGTCGCCGCCCGCCACCTTGATCTGCTCCTGCCTGGTCTCCAGCTTGACCTGCTCGCCCTTGTACAGGTACGTGTCGCCGTCCACCTTCTCCAGGAAGAGGTCGGCCACGTCGGGACCGAGGTTCGTGAACCCCCACGAGATCTTGTCGTTGTGCCCGATGATCACGCCGGGCACGCCGGAGAAGGTGAACCCGGTGACGTCGTACGGGCACTTCGCGGACAGCGTCCTGCAGTGCAGCCCGGCCTGGTACCAGACGGACGGCATCTGCGGCGACAGGTGCGGGTCGTTGGCCAGCAGCGGCTTGCCGCCGGTGGTGTGCCGGCCGGAGACCACCCAGGAGTTGGACCCGATGCCCTCGCGCTCCTCGCTGCTCATCGTGCTCGGCACGGCGTCCAGCGTCGCGGCGGCCTGGGAGAGCGCGCGCACGCCGCCGGTCTGCGGCTCGGCCCGCTGGTCGTAGCGGCCCTGGGAGAGCGCGCCCTCGCCGACGATCGGGGCGTGCCGGTCGTACGGGTAGCCGGGGTAGAGCTGGTCGACGCGCTCCTTGGGCAGCTTGGTCAGCGCCAGGGCGCGGTCGATCTCGTCCTCCATGTTGGAACGCAGGTCCCAGGCCATGGCCTTGAGCCAGGCGACGGAGTCGACCGCGGTCCACTTCTCCGGCCGGTAGTCGCCGTTCTGCAGCTTGAGCACCGAGTATTCGAGGCTGCGGTCGGAGGCGTTGGGGTTGGCGTCCAGCCAGGCGTTCACGCCCTTGGCGTACGCGGCCAGGAAGTCCTGGGTCTGCCGGTCGAGGCCGGGCAGCTCCTGCTCGGCCACCCTGCGCCAGCCCATGGTCCGCAGCGCCTTGTCGTTGCCGAGCGTGGCCTTGCCGAACAGCTCGGAGAGGCGTCCGGCGGTGGTGTGGCGGCGGAAGTCCATCTCGAAGAACCGGTCCTGGGCGTGGACGAAACCCTGCGCCATGAACAGGTCCGCCGAAGTGTCGGCGTAGATGTGCGGAATCCCCGATTTATCGCGATAAATCTCTACTTTGCCGGTTAGGCCGGGCAACCGCAGCGTCCCGTCCAGCTGTGGGAATGATTTCCGTACGGTGTACACCAGGACCCCGGCCAGCACGATCGCCAGCGCGAGAAGCACGGTCAACACCCGGGCGAACCACCGCAAAGGCCACGGCATCCACGCAAAGGGTCTCACCGATACCTCCATCTTGCCGAACTGGAACAAGTCTGGCAGTACCGGCTCACTGCTCCGGCCGATTCAGGTGGTCGGAGCGCCTTGGGCGGAGTTGCTCCCGATCAGAGGGCCCAGCTCTGCCCCTCGGGCGTGTCGGTGACGCGGACCCCCAGCTCGGCCAGCTCGTCCCGCAGCAGGTCGGCCGCCGCCCAGTCGTTCGCCTCCAGCGCGCGGTCGCGCCGCTCCAGCAGCTCACCGGCCCCGGCGGGCAGCCCCCGGGGCTTGCCGATCTCCGTGGACAGGTCGAGCGCCAGCACCTGGTCCAGGTGCAGGAACGTCTCGAACTTCGACCCGGGCGCCACCGACTCGTCCCGCTCCAGCTCCCGCAGGATCCGCAGCGCCGCCGGGGTGTCCAGGTCGTCGTCGAAGGCGGACTCGACGCGCTCGGCGTACGAGGAGGCCATGGGCGCGCTGGGCGACTCCGACCACTCGGCCACCCGCGCCCGCCACCGCCGGACCGTGCGGTCGGCGGCCCGTAGGACGTCCCAGGTGAGGTCGAGCCGCTGCCGGTAGTGGTGCTCCAGGAACGCCAGGCGCGCCGCCAGCGGGTCGAGCCCGGCCGCCACCACGTCCGGCAGCAGCACCACGTTCCCCGTGGACCCGGCCGGCTCGCGCCCGTCGAACAGCAGGCTCCCGCCGTGCACCCAGTGGCGCACCACCTCGTGGCCGGTCGCCGCGTCCGACTGGGCGCGTACGTCCTCGTGGTGCGGGAAGCGCAGGCCGGCGTCGCCGAGGTGGAGGTCGATCCGTTCGCCGAGGTGGCGCAGCGACATGGCCGAGCACTCCACGTGCGGGCCGGGCAGGCCACGCCCCCAGGGTGCGTCCCGGCCCTGGTCGTCGTCTGCGGGTAGCCACAGGGCCCAGCCGGACGGCTCGCCGGGCTTGACGTCGTCCAGACGCTTGCCAGAGATCTCCCCGTACGTCGGGAACGTCCGTACGTCGAAGTTCACCGAGCCGTCCGGCGCCGCGTACGCGTGCCCCCGCTCGACGAGCCTGACGATCAGCTCGATCATCGCGTCGACGGTCTCGCTGGAACGCGGGCTGTGCTCCGGCGGCCGGAGGTTGAGCGCGGCCGTGTCGCTCCTGAAGTCGTCCTCGTGGCGGCGGACCAGGTCAGGCCCAGGACCTTCCCCGGCGAGCGGCCAGAGGTCGGTGACGTTGCGGCACGCCACGACCCGCGTACGCCGCCGCTCCAGCACCCTCCTGACCAGGTCGGACAGCACGTACGTGCGCAGGTCGCCCAGATGGGCGCGGCGGCCGGGCGCCGGCCCGCACGTGTACATGCGCACCGCCCGCCCGCCCGCGAGCTCCTCGACCTGCCTGGCCCGGGTGTCGTGGATCCGCAACATCACCCGAGCCTAGCCCTCACCCGCCGAGGAAGCCGAGGATGTCCCTGTCCCCGCGCTCGCGGAGCCTGGCCAGCACCTCCTCGCGGGTGGCCGTGTCGGGCATGCCGATGCGGGCCCCGATCAGCCGCAGGCCCTCCATCTCCGAGTGCACCGGAGCGGTGTAGCCGATGAGGTAGAGCGCCCGGTTCAGCGGCGGCATCGCCACGGCGGCCGCGGGCAGGTAGCGGGTCAGCAGCTCGCCGCCGTCGGAGACGGTCAGGAACACGTGGTCGCCCTCGCTCGCCTTGAAGTCGGCCAGCACGTTGCGGATCGACCCCATGGTCGGCTGGTTGTGCCAGCTGATCACCACGTCGCCCGACGGCGTCGAGGCGGTCAGCGAACCGCCGGGAGCCATGCCCAGGTAGGCGGCGAACCCCGTCGGCAGGGGCGAGCCCGAACCGCGCAGGTGCTCGGCGTTGACGTCCACGCGGTGCCACCAGCGGCCGTCGCGGGAGCGGAAGCTGCGCCGCGTCTCGGAGACGTCCTTGCGCGGCTGGTACGGCTCCGACTCCCCGGTGGGCGACGTGCCGGCCACCCTGATCCAGCCCCGCTGCGTGCGCTCGAACCCCGGGCCGCCCGAGTAGGCGCGCACCGAGCTCTCGCTCACGTCGTAGCGGGAGGTCAGGTTCGTCACGATCGTGCTCACCGAGGCCTCGCCGCCGGCCCGCTCGATCTCCCTGGCGATCATCTCCCTGATGCCCAGGTACTCGTCGCCGCCCCACCTGGTCAGCCCGTACTTGTTCCGGTCCACCCGGCGGAAGCGCTCGTCGGCGGTGAGCTGGTTGCGGATGCCGACCAGGCTGTAGTCCTCGCCGATGCGTTCCTGGATCTCCTCGGGCGCCAGCGGCGTGCCCGCCACCGCCAGCACCGCCTCGGCCTTCTCGTTGATGCTGCGCGGCCAGGGCACCACGTGCCGGCCCAGCACGCGAAGCTGCGGCACGGCCAGGATCCACCGCTCGGCGACGTCTTCACGGACGCCGAGCTGGGCCACCATGGACACCGCCTCGCCGAGCGGACGCGGCCCGTCGGCGAAGAGCTGCCGCGTCTTCTCCCGCAGCTCGTCGGCCCCGCCGGAGACCAGCCATCCGTCGGCCTGCTCGTAGCCGGTCAGCAGCGTACGGACGAACCGCCACGCGGGGATGCCCAGCGTGCGCAGGTCGCCGCGGTGCCACGGGACGGCGGCCGCGAGGTCGTCGGCCGGGACCGCGGACCCCAGCCTGCCCCTCAGCCACGCCACGTGCGCCACCAGCGCCGCCGCCTCCGGCGAGCCCAGCCACGCCTCCACATGGTCGCGCAGGTCACGCTCGATCTGCCTGATCCGCTCGCGCGTGACCGAGAAGCGCTGCGCCAGCTCGTCGAGCGTGGCGCGCTGCGCCGCGTAGAGCCGGTCGCGGGCGATGGCGCGCTGCCGCTCGTCGAGGGCCGCGAACACCGCGTCGATCAGCTCGGGCAGGGGCTTGTCGGGCCCGGACGGGGCGGGCACGGCGGCGGGCGCGGGTTCGAGCAGCCGCTCGAACACACCGCTGAACAGCTTCTGCACCACGTCCTTGCCCAGCGACTCCGGCGTGCGCTCGGCCTCGGCGGGGTCGCTGAAACGCAGCAGCGGCAGGATGTCGCCGAGCAGCAGGTGCCCCCAGCAGGCCACGGCCAGATCGGCCAGGTGACCCGCCACGGCCTGCGTCCCGACGATCGCGCACGCGCGGTCGAGGGGGATCGCCTGCCACCAGGCCTCGGGCAGCTGGGGCTCCTCCACGATCGGCGCGATCTGACCAGGGGAGGTCCAGCGCAGGGGTGGCGCGAGGTCGCTCAGGCTGAGGTTCATTGAGGTCCAACCGGCAAAGGGAAGATATCCGCAGTTCAGACTATGTGATCAGGGGGACAGAAATGGGCTCCCCCTTCCGGAATGCGAGATATAGAGCATCGTTCGGGCCCGTGTGCAGGCGACGAACAGTATGCTCCGCTCGCGTTGCAGCGCTCGGGCCCGCGCGGCGGGCTCCTCGGGCAGCGACCCGGGCACCACGCCCTCCGCCACGCCGACGAGTGCCACCCGGTCGAACTCCAGCCCCTTGAGATGCTGGAAGGTCGCCACACGCACGTCCAGCCCGTCCAGGGCCTCGCGGGCGGCGCGGGCCAGCGTGGGGGTGCGCGCGCCGACGGCGATCTCGCCCTCCGGCACGCCGTCCGCCAGCCAGCCGCCGACCGTGGTGCGCAGCCCGGCCAGTTCGGACTCGGGCGTGTCGTAGGACCGGATCACCGGCCGCCGGCCGTTGTGCGTGGCGCGGTAGCCGTACAGCTCGGCCACGCCCTTGACCAGGCCGTTCGCCGGGCCGCCGCCGCGCAGCCGGACCACGTAGGACAGGATCTCCTGCGGCAGCCGGTAGGAGATGCGCAGGTCGTGCTGGACGGCCGGGATGCCCACCGCGCCGAGCGCCACCCGCGTGTCGGTCACCCGCTGGTGCGGGTCGCCCACCACGAAGAGGTCGTCGTGCGCGTGCGGCGCCGCCGCCCGCAGCAGCCGCCACTGCGCCGGGCTGATGTCCTGCGCCTCGTCCACCACGATGTGCCGGTACGGCTTGCGCCCCGGTTCCACGTCGTCCAGCAGGTCGCCGGTCGTGATCGACAGCAGCCTGATCGCCTCGTCGGTGAGCTGGGCCAGCGACCGGGCCCCCGGGCCGACCAGGGGAGGACGGCGTCCCTCCGCGTCGGTGACGATCCGCATGGCCAGGCGCTCGGCGTTGTCCACCTCGACGCGCTTGCGCACGCTCTCGTCGTCGATCAGCACGTCCAGCCGGCCGGACAGCTCCTCGGCCAGCCCCTGCGAGAACGTCACCAGCAGCACCGGCCCGCTGCCGCGCGCCGCCAGATAGGCCGCCCGGTGCAGGGCGATGATCGTCTTGCCGGTGCCCGCGCCGCCCACGACCAGCACCGGCTGCTCGTACCGTCCGGTCCTGGCCAGCCGGTGCTGCGTCGGATGCAGGAACGTGCACCAGTCCGGGGCCCCGAGCACCCGGTCGAGCTCCACCTTGTCGGCCGCGAACACCGCGCGGTCCGGGCTGCGCAGCAGCGCCGCGTGCAGGTCGTCGGGGTCGATCGCGCCGGGCTCCTCGTCCCGGGCGCGCCAGTTGTCCAGCTCCCGCCACGCCTCCGACAGCGTGCCGCCCCGGGCCAGCACGGCCAGCGGCGCGTGCTGCGTGGGCGGCAGCAGCGGTTCGAGCGCGGCCACGTCGGCCTCGGTGGAGATCAGCCTGACCAGGGGCAGCGCGTGCACGTCGATGCCGAGCGCGAGCAGGTCGCCGTCGCATATCTGCTCGAACAGCCGCGACGGGCGGGCCGACCTGCGTAAGGCGGGCTCGACCCGTTCCAGGGTCTCGGCGTCCCACTCCTCGACGACGCCGATCACCGGGTTGACGCCGTACCGGTGCCGCTGGGCGTACGACCAGGCCTCGGGGTCGGGACGTACGGACAGCAGCCAGTAGACGTCACGCTGCCGGACCACCACGCCGCGATGCCCGTCGGCCAGGCGCAGCGTCGCGACCTTCGCGTCCCGGCAGCCCCGCACCCGCTCGGGATGCGGGGCTCCGGACACGTTCAGCAGGAAACGGCGCAGCGCGACCACGGCGTCCCTGCGCACCGGCTGAGCCAGTGCGCCGAGCTCCCCTGGGAAGTCAGGGCCGATCGCGAGCCGCGGCACGGGCGGTCAGTCCAAGAGGGCGAGCAGGTCGCGGTCGCCGCGTTCGCGGAGCCTGGTGAGCAGGTCCGGCAGCCCGACGGGGCCGGTCAGGCCGATCCTCGTCGCGATCACCCTGGCCGCCTGGTCCCGGGTGCCGCCCGGCGCCGTGTAGCCGACCAGGCGCAGCGCCTTGGTGATGTTCTCGGCGTTCTGGGCGGCGACCGGCAGGTGACGGGCCCGCAGCACGCCCTCGTCCGACAGCGTGAGGAACAGGTGCCCGCCCTCCTTGGCGCCGACGTCCACGAGCAGGCGCTCGATGGACTCCAGCACCGGCCTGCCGTGCCAGGTCATGGTCAGCTCGCCTGCCGCGCTCCTGACCGCCCTGCTCTCGCCGGGGGACAGGCCCAGGTAGGCCGCGAAGCCCGTCGGGAGGGCACACTCGCCGCCGGCGAGCTGCTCGGCGGTCACGTCGATCCGCAGCCACCAGCGTCCGTCCGGCTGGCGGAAGCAGCGCCTGGTCTGGGAGACGTCCTTGAGCGGCTGGTACGGCTTGTTCTGCTCCCCGCCGTTGGCCTCCACGGGCGGCGGCGGGGCCGGCGTGAACGCCTGGAACTGCGGCGGGCCGGGCGGGGGCGGGGGCGGCGGCAGGGGAGGTGGCGGCTGCATCGAGCCGAACGCCGAGTGCGGTTGCTGGAACTCCGCCGGCGGGCGGGGCTGGGCGGTCTGCGCGGGCAGCGTCGCCAGCACGAACTGCCAGGCCGGGACCTCCAGCGCGCGGATCTCCCTGGCGTGCCAGTCGGCCGCGCCGATCAGCTGCTCCTTGGGGGCGGCCGGGCCCAGCGTCCTGCGCAGCTCGTCCAGGTGGGCGCGGTACGGCGCGGCCTCCTCGCTGGCCAGCCAGTGGTCGAGGCGGACGCGCAGTTCCTGCTCGGTGGCGGAGATGTCGGCCGGGGGGACGGCGAACAGCTTGGCGAGCTGGTCGACCGCCGAGGGCTCGTCGGTGAAGACCCGGTTCTGCGCCACGGCCCAGCTCTTGTCATCGAGCCCGGCGAACGCGGCCTCGATCAGCTCGGGCAGCTCCTGCCCATCCGACCCATCGGCCTCACCCTGGGAGTCCGCCACGGCGTCCTCGCCGTGAGCCTCAGGCTCCGCGACCTCGGCGGGCTCCACTTCCACCAGGGCCTCAGGGACCTCCAGGTGGTCGGCGGGCGTCGCGGCCTGGGCCGGCTCCTCCTCCACCAGGGCTTCAGGGACCTCCGGGTGGTCGGCGGGGACCTCGGGCTCCGCGGCCTCGGCGGGCCCCTCCTCCACCGAAGCCTCAGGGACCTCCAGGTGGTCGGCGGGCGCCGCGGCCTGGGCCGGCTCCTCTCCCACCGAAGCCTCAAGGACCTCAGGGCGGTCGGCGGGCTCGGGCCGTTCGTCGTGATCGTCCGGCGCGGTCACCTCCACCGGCTCGGGCGCGGACTCCGGCTCGCCGCCGACGCCCTCGGCCTCCAGCGCCGCCTCCAGCGCGGACGCCTCCTCGGCGGCGGGCTCGGGCGCGGGCTCATCGGCGGCGTCGAGCACGGGCTCTGGTACGGGCCGAAGCCCCTCCTCGACGACCGGCTCGGAGTCGGCGTCGAGCACCGGCTCACCGTCGCGCCCCGCACCCTCGTCAGCGGCCCCCTCGTCAGCCAGGCCCGCGGCAGCCACGCCCTCCTCGGGCGCGTCCTCGCCGAACGGGCCCTCATGAAGCGCGGCCTCGGCAATCGCAGGCTCCGGGGCGGGGTGCTCGGCGCCGTGCGGCGCGGGCGTCCGGGGAAGGTCCGCCTCCGCGGAGGCCGGAGCCACCAGCCCCGCCGGTACGTGCGCCTCCACCTGTCGCCCACCCGCGTACGGATGCGCGAGCCGTACGAGCACCGCCCCGAACAGCGTGTTGAGCACCGGCCGAGCCTGGATGAACGGCTGGTCCACCAGCTCCCGCCCGGTCAGCGAGAGCAGCCCCACCCACGACCCGGCGCGGTCGAGCGCGATGGCGACGGCGGGTTCGTCGGCCTCGTCCGGGTCCAGGACGTGCAGAGCCGGCAGGACGTCACCGACGGCGGCGGCCGGCCAGTGCTCCAGCGCGATCTCCGTCAGCAGCTCGCCCAGCGACTCCGGGCCGATGGCCGTGAGCACCAGCGGCATGGGCAGGCTTCGCCACCACGCGTCCGGCAGATCCGGTTGCCCGGTCAGTAGCGTGATCGTCGACGCGTCGCTCCACCTCAAAGGTGGAACGAGGTCGCTCAGGCAGAAGTTCATCCCGTTCCGTTCACCAGCCCCTCACGCCGCCGGAGCGGCGCAGCCAACATCTCGCCGCCCACGGAACAGACCATAGTCCGGCAAAACAGCCCTACGCATCATGCACTACGCATCAGCGCCGAACAGCGGCAAAGCGTAGACGCACGTAGTCGGCCATCCAGCCCGTCTCCCTGCGCAGCGCGGGCGCGGCCAGCTCGTTGACCCGCCCCAGCAGGGGCTCCACGATCTCCGGCGGCAGCCCTTCGAGCACGGACGAGGCGAACATGCGCACCCAGTCGGCGGCCCCGCCGGGGCACTCGTCGAGCGGGGTCGGCCGGTCGAAGTACTCCAGCAGCCGGACCACGAAGCCCTCCTGCTCCAGCCGTCGCGCGTACTCGGCGGGCGTGGGGAAATACCAGGGCAAATCGGGCTCGCGTAGGCCGTACTCGCGCCAGGCGGTCAGCATCGCGGCGGTCAGCTCCGCGCAGTTGCCCGCGCCGCCCATCTCCGCGACGAACCGGCCGCCCGGCTTCAGCGCCTCGCGGACGTTGGCGATCACGGTGGCGGGGTCGCGGCTCATCCAGTGGAGCGCCGCGTTGGAGAAGACGGCGTCGTACGGGTCGACCACGGTGAAGTCGTGGCCGTCGCCGATGATGAAGTCGATCCCCGGGTACTGGGCCAGCGCCTTCTCGATCATCGCGGCGGAACCGTCGATGCCCAGGACGTCCGCGCCCCTGAAGGCGATCTGCGCGGTCAGCACCCCGGTGCCGCACCCGAGGTCGAGCACGCGCTCCCCGGGCTGCGGGTCGAGCAGGTCGACCAGCGGCGCGCCCTGGGTGGAGACGTACCCGAAGCTGCTGTCGTAGGCGCGACTGTTCCACCGCTCCAAGCTCGGTGCGTCGTATCGCAAGACGATCAGCTCACATTCGTCAGACATCGGGCCCCCGTGGCCGTGCTGTCCGTTCACTTTAGAGCCTGATCGCCTCTACGACATATCAAGTCACAACGGACTCATCCCACGCTCTTGCTCCATTCCCGCTTGAGGTACGCCTTTGCCGCGTCCGTCTGCGGGATCGTCATGAGCACGGGAGGCCCGGCGGCCTTGGGCAGCCGGGCGGCCTGCTCGGCGTCGAGCTTGCCCTTCATGAGCATGGCCTCGCCGCGCGCCGGACGGGCGTAGCCCTTCTGGAGCAGGTTCTGGCCCTCGTCGGAGAACAGGAACTCCTGCCAAAGCCGCGCGGCGGCCGGATGCGGAGCGGTCTTGCTGATCGCCTGGACGTGGTACCCGCCGAACGGCGCGTCCCGCGGGATCGTCACCTCCCAGGAGTCGGCGTGGTCGGCGCTGCGGGTCGCGTTGAGGTGGTCCCAGTCGATGATCACGTTCGCCTTGGCCGGTTCGACGAGCTGCCCGGCCTGCTTGAGCTTGGCGAACAGGTCCACCCCCTGCCGGGCGTCCGGCGCGGACCCGGCCTTCATGGACGCGGCCATCACGCCGCCGAACGCCGCCGCCGAACGCAGCGGGTCGCCGTCGAGCGCGACGCGGTAGCCGGGCTTGAGCAGGTCGGCGAAGGAGGCCGGGGCCTTGACCTCGCGCGGGTCGTAGCCGATGGACATGTAGCTGCCGTAGGCGCCGTACCAGGCGCCCTTGGGGTCCTTGACGTGGTCGGGCAGGTCCTGCCAGCCCGTCACCTTGTACGGCGCGAACTGGTCGGCCCCGTAGACGGCCATGTCCAGGGTGAGATCGAACACGTCCGGCTTGAGCTGGGCGGCGGCGTCGAGCTCACGCTTGCTGCTCGCGCCCGGCTCCAGCTCGTTGACCTTGATGCCGTACTTGTCGGAGAAGGTGTCGAGGATCTCGCCGTAGTTCACCCAGTCGTGCGGCAGGGCGATCACGGTGAGCTGGCCCTCGTGCTTGGCGGCCTCGGCCAGGCGTTCCATCGTGCCGAAGCCCTGCTTCAGCGAGACGGCCCGGACGTTGAGCGGCGGCAGGTCCTTGGCCCCCGCGGACGTGGACTGGGACGTTGACGCGCCGCATCCGGCGCTGGCGAGAATGGCTGCTACGGCGGCGCAGATACGAACGGTCACACAATGAATACTTACCGTTACTTCGCCTGAGGTCGAGGAGGCGCGACCGGAACGACCTTGGCCGCGACCAGCGATTCCTCGTCGATGTCCACCAAAGTGCCGTCCCGCTTGCGAACGCGCAACACGCCGCCGGTCCACGATTCGAGTACGCCCACAGCGTCCCGGAAGCCTCCGGGAACCCGTCTGCGCGTGGTGATCCGTGCGCCTATGTCCTGAGTTGTGATCGCGACGACGAGGCGTGCGGCCATGAGTTTGCCACCCTCCGTTTCGGCCAGCTGGCAAGCACGGCAATACTAGGGCGTAGCAAACCGCGGTCAGAGTCGGTGCCATGGTGCGGAGAAAAAGGAGCTCGAGGTGACCTACGTCATCGCGCAGCCTTGCGTGGACGTCCTGGACAAGGCGTGCATCGAGGAGTGCCCCGTCGATTGCATCTACGAGGGCGAGCGCATGCTTTACATCCACCCCGACGAGTGCGTGGACTGCGGCGCGTGCGAGCCTGTGTGCCCCGTCGAGGCCATCTTCTACGAGGACGACCTTCCCGAGCAGTGGAAGGACTTCTACAAGGCGAACGTGGACTTCTTCGAGGACCTCGGCTCGCCCGGAGGCGCCTCGAAGGTCGGCAAGATCGAGAAGGACCACCCGGTGGTGGCCGCGCTGCCGCCGCAGGGCGAGGACCACTAGCGAGTCGCGTGCGCCGGGGCCGTCCACATCGGGCGGGCCCCGTGCGCCCGCGTGCGCGACAGGCGTGTACGGCCACGAGCGACCCTGGAGAACCGTGAACAAGCTGCCCGACTTCCCCTGGGACCGGCTCGAACCGTACAAGGAACGCGCCCTCGCGCACTCCGACGGCATCGTCGACCTCTCGGTCGGCACGCCCGTCGACCCGGTGCCCGAGGCCGTCCAGCAGGCTCTGCGCGAGTCGGCGAACAGCCCCGGCTACCCGCTGACCCACGGCACGCCGGCCCTGCGCGAGGCCGCCGCGGGCTGGCTGCGTCGCCGCCACGGCGTCACCGTCGACCAGCAGGACGTGCTCCCGCTGATCGGCTCCAAGGAGTTCGTCGCCTGGCTGCCCACCTATCTGGGCGCCCGGCGGGTGGTCTTCCCCGAGCTGGCCTACCCCACCTACGACGTGGGCGCCCGGCTCGCCGGCGCGACCGCCACCGCCTCCGACAGCACCCTGTCGGTCGGCCCCGAACACGTCGACCTGCTGTGGATCAACTCCCCGGGCAACCCGACCGGGCGCGTGCTGCCCGCCGAGCACCTGCGCAAGGTGGTCTCCTGGGCGCGCGAGCGCGGCACGGTCGTGGCCTCCGACGAGTGCTACATCGAGCTCGGCTGGGAAGAGCGGCCGGTCTCCATCCTCCATCCCGACGTCTGCGGGGGCTCCCACGAGGGGCTGCTCGCCGTCCACTCGCTCTCCAAGCGCTCCAACCTGGCCGGCTACCGGGCGGGGTTCGTGACGGGCGACCCCGTCCTGGTCAAGCGGCTGCTGGAGACCCGCAAGCACGCCGGCATGCTCATGCCGAAGCCCGTCCAGGACGCGATGACGGTCGCGCTCGGCGACGACACGCACGCCGAACGCCAGCGCGAGCTGTACGCGGCCCGGCGCGCCGCGTTGCGTCCCGCGCTGGAGCGGGCGGGGTGGACGATCGACCATTCGACCGCCGGTCTGTACCTATGGGCGTCGAATGGGCAGAACGCCTGGGATCAAGTGAGTAAGCTTTCCGAAATCGGGATTTTGGTCGCGCCGGGAGACTTCTACGGATCGGCTGGTGAACGGCACATCCGCGTCGCGGTCACCGCGACCGACGAACGCATCAGTGCGGCCGTGCGCCGCCTCCAGTAGGATCGCCCGTCGTAGCGCACGGACAAATTGAAAAAGGCGTCTGCCGAGACAGACCGCGAGTGGAGCGAGCTATTCGATGAGCATGACCTCCATGGTCGTACTCGGGCTGAGCATCGCCACCGTCCTGTTGCTGCTGGGGGCGTTCCTGGCCACCATGCGGCAGGACAGGAGGGGCCGGGCGAGCGCGCCGCCGCCGGTCGAGGTCGCCCCGGTCGAGACCCCGCTGCCGGCGCCGGTCGAGGCCCCCGGGCATGCCGGCACCGACTACGCCGACCCTCGCACCATTCAGGTCGCCGACCGGATCGAGGTGCACGGCACCCCCTACCGCGTGCTCGGCGCGATGTACGTCTCCTGGCAGGGCCACCAGTGGATCGAGTACCTGCTGCGCGACGTCGCCCGCCGCCGCCTGTGGCTCTCGGTCGAGGTGCGCGAGGGCAAGACCGCGGGCGAGGCGTCCCACCTTGAGGTGCTGCTCTGGACCGAGGTGCCCACGCAGGGCATGGTCCCGGCGAAGAGCATGCTGATCATGGAGGGCGTCGAGTTCTTCCCGGTGCAGCGCGGCACCGCGGCCTTCAGGGGCGAGGGCGAGACCGGCAACCCCGAACGCGGCCTGCTCGACTTCGCCGACTACCACGCCTCCGACGGCCGCCTGCTCTCCTTCGAGCGCATCCAGGGCCACCCCTGGAGCGCCAGCTACGCCCAGCCCCTGCCGCCGGGCTCGATCACCATCGTCACCCGCGCCACCTGACGTCCCCGTGACGGGAGGTCACGACAGCTCGACCTCCCCGTCGCCGGCCTTGCCGCCCTGCTTCCAGCCGTCCGCGTCGACGTCGTTGACCCAGGTCGCGCCGCTGTAGCCGACGCGCCGCAACTGGTACTTCTCCGCGTAGGCCACCGACCAGGACGCCACCAGCCAGCCCCGCTTCTTCGTCGTGATCGCCGTGTCGCCGAGCGCCCTGGCGAGCTGCTTGCGCGCCTCGGCCGTCCTGGCCTGCGGCGCGGGCGTCTTCTTGGCCGGCGGGTACCAGCAGTGGACGGCCTTGGGCACCCGGCCGGTGAAGGCGGCGGCCAGGAGCTTGGCGTCCTGCTCGTGCTGCGCGTACGCGTAGCCGCCCGCCGAGCGCTGCACCTCCTGGGCCGCCTCGGCCAGCGGCAGCTTGCGGTAGTTCTTGACCTTGACCAGCGCGGCGAAGAACTTGTTGCTGGCGTAGACGGGGTCCATGAGCTGCTTCTTGCGCCCCCAGCCCTGCGACTCGCGCTGCTGGAACACGCCCACCGAGTCGCGGTCGCCCCAGTTGAGGTTGCGCAGCTTCGACTCCTGCAGCGCGGTGCCGTACGCGATCACGACGGCCCGCTCGGGCAGGCGGCGGCGGGCCGCGACGGCGGCGATGGTGGCCGAGACCTGCGCCTGCTCCGGATCGAGGGTCAGAACGCCCTCGGGGGTGCGCACCATGCAGTACGCCTCCGGGAGGACCAGCGGCGTGGCCCGCCTGAGCAGGAGGTAGAGCCCCACGGAGACGCCGACGGCGAGGATCACGACGATGATCGCTATGGTCAGGACTCCACGGGAGAAGCGCAGGCGCACCCTGAAGAACCTACCTGGCCGGATAAGCTCCGTGGCCATGAGTCACGTGATGTCCCCGGTGGTGGACGAGCTGTGGGAACGACGCGCGGAGCTGTCCCCGGCCGACGTGGAGGCGCGCATCGAGGTGGTCGGCGCCGTCGACCTGCTGGACAAGGGCGAGGCGAGGGTCGCGCGCCTGGTGGGCGGCGAGGTGGTGGTCGACGAGCGGGCCAAGCGCGCCATCCTGCTCAGCTTCCGGCTGCTGGGCATGGCACGTTCCCAGGTGGGCGACTTCCAGCACCACGACAGGGTGCCGCTCAAGACGTCCTTCGAGGGTGTGCGGGTGGTGCCGGGAGCCATCGCGCGCTGGGGCTCGTACCTGGCGCCGGGGGTGGTGCTGATGCCGTCGTTCACGAACATCGGCGCGTACGTGGACTCGGGGACCATGGTCGACACGTGGGCCACGGTGGGCTCATGCGCCCAGATCGGCAAGAACGTGCACCTGTCGGGCGGAGTGGGCATCGGCGGCGTCCTGGAGCCGCCCGGCGCGGTGCCGGTCGTCGTGGAGGACGACGCGTTCATCGGCAGCCGCTCGATGATCGTCGAAGGCGCGCGGGTGGGCCGCGGCGCGGTGATCGGCGCGGGCACGATCCTGTCCGGCACGATCCCCGTGATCGACGTGCAGACGGGCGAGGAGCTGGCCCGGGGCAGGGTGCCCGACTGGTGCGTGGCGGTCGGCGGCACCCGGCAGAAGGAGTTCCCCGGCGGCACGTTCGGGCTGCCGTGCGTGCTGGTGATCAAGCGTCTGGAGCCCGAGCAGCGGCACGACAAGGCGGCACTCAACGAGGTGCTGCGCGAACATGGAGTGAACACCTGATGCTGGACCTGACACAGGACGTACGCGCGCTGACCGCCGCGATCGTGGACATCGAGTCGGTGAGCGGCGGCGAGAAGGCCCTGGCCGACGCGGTCGAGCAGGCGCTCACCGCGCTGCCGCACCTGACGGTCGACCGCTCCGGCGAGACCGTCGTCGCCCGCACGAACCTGGGCCGGGCCGAGCGGGTGCTGATCGCGGGCCACCTCGACACGGTCCCGGTCGCGGCCAACCTGCCCAGCCGGGTGGAGGGCGACCTGCTCTACGGCTGCGGCACCTCCGACATGAAGGCGGGCGTGGCGGTCGCGCTGCGGCTGGCGGCCACCGTCCCGGCCCCCAACCGCGACGTGACGTACGTCTTCTACGACTGCGAGGAGATCGAGGCCGAGCGCAACGGCCTGACCAGGGTCGCCAGGGATCACCCCGAGTGGCTGGCGGCCGACTTCGCGGTGCTGATGGAGCCGACCGACGGCGTGATCGAGGGCGGCTGCCAGGGCACCCTGCGCGCCGACGTCACCGTCACCGGCAAGCGCGCCCACAGCGCGCGGTCGTGGTTCGGCGTCAACGCCGTCCACGGCATCGAGCCGGTGCTGGCCAGGCTCAACGCCTACGAGGCGCGGCTGCCGACGGTCGACGGGCTGGAATACCACGAGGGGCTCAACGCGGTCGCGGTGCGCGGCGGCGTGGCGGGCAACGTCATCCCCGACGAGTGCGTGGTCACGGTCAACTACCGCTTCGCCCCCGACCTGACGATCGAGCAGGCCGAGCAGCACGTGCGCGAGGTGTTCGAGGGCTACCGGGTCAGCTTCCTCGACGCGGCGCCCGGGGCCAGGCCGGGCCTGACGCATCCCGTGGCCGCCGCCTTCACCGCCGCCGTCGGCGGCACGCCGCGCGCCAAACTGGGCTGGACGGACGTCTCCCGCTTCTCCGCGCTCGGCGTCCCGGCCGTGAACTACGGTCCCGGCGACCCCAACCTGGCACACCAGCAGGGCGAGTACGTGTCGCTGCCGAAGATCGTCGAGAGCGAGCGGGCCCTGCTGAACTGGCTGACCAAATGAAAGTGGCTTTCCTCGCCGGCCATTTGGCGGGGAAAGCCACTTTCAGTCCCGAGCAGCACCCTCGGCAGTTAGACGCAGGGGGGTCGAAATTCGGTTCCCTGCTTTTCCCAAGTTTTTTTCGGCGCCTTCATCTGGCCTTCGACCTGGGCGTTCATCCTCGAAGTGCGCTCTTCGGGGGGCGCGGCCGGAGGCGAGAACGACGCCGCGGGCCGGTACGGAGAGGACTAGCGTGACCAGCATGGAACACAAGCAACGAGCCGAACGCCGTCAGGGGCAGGCGGTCGTGCGCGGGAGTCTCGTCCCCAGCTCCACCCACGACCAGCGGCTGCTCGACCGGCAGGGCCCGTCCGACTGGGTGCACATGGACCCGTGGCGGGTGCTGCGCATCCAGGCCGAGTTCGTGGAGGGGTTCGGCCAGCTCGCCGAGCTGCCCGCGGCGATCACGGTCTTCGGCTCGGCCCGCACCCCCGAGGGCACCCCCGAATACCAGATGGGCCGGCGGCTCGGCCGGGCGCTGGCCGAGTCCGGCTACGCGGTGATCACGGGCGGCGGGCCGGGCGTCATGGAGGCGGCCAACCGGGGCGCCTCCGAGGTCGAGGGCGCGGTCTCGGTCGGGCTCGGCATCGAGCTGCCGTTCGAGCAGAGCATGAACGACTACGTCGACCTCGGCATCGAGTTCCGCTACTTCTTCGTGCGCAAGACGATGTTCGTCAAGTACTCGCGCGGCTTCATCGCCCTGCCCGGCGGCTTCGGCACGCTCGACGAGCTCTTCGAGGCGCTGACGCTGGTCCAGACCCACAAGGTCACCTCGTTCCCGGTCGTGCTGATGGGCTCGGAGTTCTGGGGCGGCCTGCTCGACTGGATCAAGAGCACCCTGCTCGGCACCGGCAAGATCGCCGCCCAGGACCTCGACCTGATCTCCGTCACCGACGACCCCGACGAGGCCGTGCGGATCATCGCCGACTCCGACAGGGCCCGCTCCCGCCACCGGGAGGAGGAGCTGGAGGCCGCCGCCGCCCAGACCGCGGAGCCGCAATAGGCTGTCGGCCCGTGAACATCTGCGTCTTCTGCGCCTCCAGCCTCCGCATCGACAGGAAGTACGTCGACCTGGCCGCGGAGGTGGGCGCCGAGCTCGCCAGGCGTGGCCACACGCTGGTGAGCGGCGGCGCCACGGTCTCGTGCATGGGCGCGGTCACCTCCGCCGCCCGTGCCGCAGGCGGGGTCACGGTCGGCGTGATCCCGCAGGTGCTGGTGGACGTCGAGGTGGCCGACACCGACTCCGACGAGCTGATCGTCACCGCCGGGATGCGCGAGCGCAAGGGCGTCATGGACGCCCGCTCCGACGCCTTCCTCGTGCTGCCCGGCGGCATCGGCACCCTGGAGGAGCTGTTCGAGATCTGGACGGCGCGGGTGCTCGGCATCCACGACCGTCCCCTGGTCATCCTCGACCCCTGGGGCCTGTACGAGCCGCTGCGGCAGCTCGTCTCCGGCATGCACGCCGAGGGCTTCACCCGGGCCGACGTCTTCGACGCGATCTCCTGGACCACCACGGTCGAGGAGGCGTTCGCGCACCTCGAAGCGCGTCCCCAGCCGGTCCGTCCGAGCATCGCCGAGCTGGGGGAGGCCACCGGCTGACCAGCGTGCCCCGATTACCCACACTTGTGGTAGATCGCTGAACGCGCTCCACCATATGAGTACGATGCCAATGTGCTGGTCATACTCGCCATCGCCGCGATCGCCATCCTGGCCTGCGTGGTCCTGGTCTCCCTCGGCAGAGGCGGGGAGCTGACCGAGTTCCCGCCGGACGTCCCGCCGCTCGACCTGCCCGAGGCCGGACAGCTCACGGCGGTCGACTTCATGGCGCTCCAACTGCCGGTCAACCTGGTCGGCTACCACACGCAGAGCGTCGACGAGACCCTGCGCCGGGCCGCCCAGGCCATCAGCGCCCGCGACACCAGGATCGCCGTGCTGGAGCAGCGGGTGTCGGAGCTGCTGTCCAGTCGGCTGCACGCGCGCCAGGAGATCTACGCCGCGCCGGGGGCCGGGCTGCGCACCGACCACGAGCCGGAGGCGCCGACCATGCCCAGGGAGCTGCCGGAGTCCGGCGACCCGGTCACGTCGAGCGGCGCGTCGGTGGAGTGGGAGGGCGAGCCGGAGCTGCGCGACCCGTCCGAGGAGCCGGAGTGGCGCGTCCCGGAGAAGAAGGACGAGCCCGAGCACGACGAGCCCGAGAAGGACGAGTCCGAGAAGGACGAGTCCGAGAAGGACGAGTCCGAGCAGGACGACGACAAGTCCGTGCCCGCCACGCTGAGCAAGGACGAAGACAAGGACGAGCGCCCGTGACCGAGCTCATCCGCTGCACCTGGCCGGGCATGGCCGACCCGCTGTACATCACCTACCACGACGAGGAGTGGGGCCGCCCGGTCAAGGGCGACGACGAGGTCTTCGAACGTGTGGCGCTGGAGGCGTTCCAGTCGGGCCTGTCGTGGCTGACGATCCTGCGCAAACGGGAGAACTTCCGCGCCGCCTTCGACGGCTTCTCCACCGTGAAGGTGGCCGCCTACACCGAGCACGACGTCGAACGGCTGCTCGGCGACCCCGGCATCGTCCGCAACCGGGCCAAGATCGAGGCCGTGATCGGCAACGCCAGGGCCGCGCTCGACCTGCCCGAGGGCCTGTCGGAGCTGGTGTGGCGCTTCGCCGACCCCGACTCGCCGGTGCCCCGGACGATGGCCGACGTGCCCGCGATCACCCCTGGCTCCAAGGCCCTGGCCAAGGAACTGCGCAGGCACGGGTTCAAGTTCGTCGGCCCGACCACCGCGTACGCGCTGATGCAGGCGATCGGGTTGGTCAACGACCACATCGAGGGCTGCCTGGCCCGCTGAGCAGCACCAGACCGTCCCATGACGCCCCGGCTGACCGGCCGCCTGCCCGCGCGCCTCTCAGGGAGTCTCAGCGGCCCCTGAACACCGGCCGCTCCTTGGCCAGGAAGGCGCGGGTGGCGTCCTGGTGGTCCTGGGTGGCCACGCACGCGTCCTGGAGATCGGCCTCCAGCGCCAGGGAGTCGGCCAGCGCGTGCGTGGCGGAGTGGGCCAGCGCGCGCTTCGTGGCGGCGTAGGCCGCGGTCGGCCCGGCGGCCAGGCGTACGGCCAGCTCGTGGGCGGTCTTCGGCAGGTCGTCGGCGGGGACCACGCGGGTGACCAGGCCCAGGCCGAGCGCGGTGGCCGCGTCGATCGGCTCGCCGAGCAGCAGCAGCTCGGCCGCGCGGCCCCGGCCGACCAGGCGCTGCAACGTCCAGGACGCGCCGGAGTCGGGGGCCAGCCCGATGCCCGCGAACGCCAGCGCGAACTTGGCCTTGTCGGAGGCGATCCGCAGGTCGCAGGCGAAGGCCAGGGCCGCGCCCGCGCCTGCCGCGACGCCGTTGACCGCCGCCACGACCGGTTTGGGCATGGTCGCGATCAGCTCGACGATCGGGTTGTAGTGCTCGCGCACGGTGTCGGCCAGGCCGCGGCCGGCGGCCAGGTTGTCGGCGTGCTCGCGCAGGTCCTGGCCGGCGCAGAAGGCCCGGCCCGAGCCGGTGAGCAGCACCGCCCTGACCTCGGGGTCGGCCGCCGCCCTGCGCACCGCCTCCAGCAGCGCGGCCTTGGTCTCGGCCGTGAGTGAGTTCATCGACTCCGGCCGGTCGAGGGTGACGGTG
Source organism: Nonomuraea sp. NPDC051191 (assembly GCF_044455665.1). NCBI lineage: Bacteria > Bacillati > Actinomycetota > Actinomycetes > Streptosporangiales > Streptosporangiaceae > Nonomuraea > Nonomuraea sp. NPDC051191. The sequence goes on from NZ_JBITEZ010000004.1 coordinate 559,771, forward strand.
GCGACGGCGTCGGCCATGTCGTAACGGATCACATGAGCTCCCTGTCGACGAACGCGGCGGCTGCGGGCAGCAGCCTGGTGGCCTCCTGCTCGAAGAACGTGCGGGCCTTCTCGCCCGGCCAGCCCGGAGGCAACAGCTCGGCCGGCAGCCCGGGGTCCTGGAACAGGAAGTTACGCCAACCGTGCACGAGTCTGCTCCTGGTGGCGAACACCCGGTCGGGAGGGGCGTCCCCGGGCAGCGCGCTGATCAGCGTGACAGCTTCGGCATGCCAGTGCTCGTACGCCTCGCCGATGGCCCGCAGATCCCAGGCCCGCGCCACCAGCTCGCGCGGGTCGCCCTCCAGCGCCGCGTCGAACCGGTCGGCCCGCACGCCCTCGCCCTCCAGCAGGTTGTCCAGCTCGATGGAGGAGCGCGGCCCGATCCACGTCGTCTCCGACAGGCAGGCGTAGCCGAGGAAGGTGAGGTCGGCCCTGATCCGCTCGCGGCGCTGGCGCTCCCTGACCGGCTCCAAGACGATCACGTGCCAGCGGCCGTGCCAGACGAGTGTCCCTGATCGGTAAATTCTCAGCGCTGCCTCGTCCAGGCGCCTGACACACTTCGGGGTGAGGCCGTACCCGGCTCCCTGAGGCAGCCGCAGAGGCCGCAGCCAGCCCTGCCGGACCATCCGCGAGACCGCCGTCCGGACGGCCGGAGCCGCTATTTCCAGGGGCTTCATGAGCCGTACGAGCGCGGCCACGGTCGCCTGTCCGCCGCGCGAGCGCAGGTGGTCTCCGTACAGGTCGAAGAGAGCGGCGCGAGCGTGCACGAAGTCCAGTTTGGACGCCATCGCCAGCCTCGACAACGCATTCTGGGAGGAGATCGTTACCCATGAGGGCTCTCGATGCGGGAGAATAGGACATCACAGAAGACGTGAATGCGCCGACCACCCCCTCGGGCGGTCGGAAATCGCGGGCCGCGGGAGCCCAAGGCAGGAAGGGATGCACGCATGGCGGCGATGAAGCCGCGGACCGGCGATGGTCCGCTCGAGGTCACCAAGGAAGGGCGCGGCATAGTCATGCGGGTCCCTCTCGAAGGTGGCGGCCGGCTCGTCGTGGAGATCTCCGCCGACGAGGCAAAGGCGCTCGGCGAGGCGTTGAAGAACGTCGTCGGCTGAGAGCTCCCGAGACAACCTGATCCTCCGACCCTGGCGTAAGTCCGGCGCCAGGGTCGCCGACGTTTGGAGGGTTCCGTGCCCATCGAGACCACCGCCGCCGCGGTCGCCGAGGTCCCTGAGGGTGCCGAGCTGCTGGCCGTGCCCTACGCCTCCGACCTGCGCCCCGCGGTCGAGCCCCACGCCGAGCTGCACCTGCCGGTCGCCGGCCTGCTGGCCCACTACGAGGCCAAGGGAGAGGCGGGCGAGATCGTCGAGGTGCCGGTGGCACGGGCCGGCGGGGTCGGGCGCGTCCTGCTCTACGGCGTGGGCGACGGCTCGCCACGGGCACTGCGCAGGGCGGGTGCCGCGCTGGCGCGCAAGGTCAAGGGCCGCGACACGCTGACCGTGGTGCCGCCCGAGGGCGATGTCGCGGCGTTCGCCGAGGCCGCGCTGCTGGCCGGGTACACCTTCAAGATCGGCAAAGAGGGCAGGAAGGGCGTGCGGGCGATCGAGCTCGCCGGCGCCGACGAGGAGCAGGTCCGGCGGGCCGGGGTCGTGGCGGAGGCCGTCGCGCTGGCCCGCGACCTGGCCAACATGCCCTCCTCGGTCAAGCATCCCGCCTGGCTCGCCGAGCGCGCCGCCGAGCAGGGCCTGCCGGTGCGGGTGTGGGACGAGGAGCAGCTCCAGGCCGAGGGGTTCGGCGGCATCCTGGCCGTCGGGCGCGGCTCGGTCCGGCCGCCCCGGCTCATCCAGCTCTCCTACGTCCCCGAGCAGCCGGCCGAGCGGCACGTCGTGCTGGTGGGCAAGGGCATCACGTTCGACTCGGGCGGCCTGTCGCTCAAGCCGACCGAGAACATGAAGACCCAGAAGACCGACATGGCGGGCGGCGCGGTGGTGATCGCCGTGCTCGCCGCGCTGGCCAGGCTGGGCGCCCCCGTACGCGTGACGGGCCTGATCGCCGCCGCCGAGAACATGCCGTCCGGCACCGCCCAGCGTCCCAGCGACGTCATCAGGCACTACGGCGGCCGCACGGTCGAGGTGCTGAACACCGACGCCGAGGGCCGGCTCGTGCTGGCCGACGCCCTGGCCTACGCCGACGCCGAGCTCGACCCCGACGCGGTCGTGGACATCGCCACCCTGACCGGGGCCATCTCGGTGGCCCTCGGCCGGAACGTCGGCGCCGTCTACGCCTCCGACGAAGACCTGGCCGCCCAGCTCGTGGCGGCCGGGCAGGCCAGCGACGACCGGCTCTGGCGCATGCCGCTGATCGACGACTACGCCCCGGCCCTCGACTCGTCGATCGCCGACCTGGCCAACGTCGAGAGCGGGTCCCGCTACGGCGCGGGTTCGATCACGGCGGCGCTGTTCCTGCGGGAGTTCGCGGGCAAGCGTCCGTGGGCGCACCTCGACATCGCCGGGGTCGGCCGCAGCACGGTCGACGAGGGCGTCCTGACCAAGGGCGCGACCGGGTTCGGCGTGCGCGTGTTGCTGGAGTGGCTGACCCGGGGCTACTGAGCGATCTTGACGGCGGCCAGCAGGCCGTCGCCCAGAGGCATCAGCACCGAGCGCAGCCGGTCGTCGCCCTGCACCAGTTTGCCGAGCTCGCGCAGCGAGACCGTGTCGGGGTCGCGCCGCGTGGGGTCGGCGACCCGGTCGTGCCACAGCGCGTTGTCGAAGGCCACCACGCCGCCCACGCGCAGCAGGCGGACCGCCTCGGCGAGGTAGTCGACGTACTCCTGCTTGGCGCCGTCGGCGAAGACCATGTCGTAGCCGCCGTCGGACAGCCGGGGCAGCACGTCGAGCGCCCGGCCCGAGATCAGCCGCACCCGCCCGCCGGAGAAGCCCGCCTCCGCGAACGCCTGCCGGGCCAGCCGCTGGTGCTCGGGCTCGACGTCGACGCTGGTCAGCGTGCCGTCGCCACGCATGCCGCGCAGCAGCCACAGCCCCGAGACGCCGCAGCCGGTGCCGATCTCGACGACCGACTTGGCGTTGACGACGGTGGCGAGGAAGCAGAGCGCGGCCCCGCCCCCGGGAAGGATGGGCACCGCACCCATCTCCAGCCCGCGCTGACGCGCCGCGTGCAGGAGCTCGTCCTCGTGATGGAACTGCTCCGCATAGGCCAGAGTGGCCTCCGCTGGACTGGTCATCGGCCTCCTCCCCCCGCTTTCGTGCGATTGGTCACCGATCGCAGCCTAGGGGAGTCACGCCGGGACGGGAACTCAGGACGGTCCGAAGGCGTTGCAGGTTTAAACGGGCTTTGCCGGTCCGGAAGGCAGGCAGTGCGCACGAAGGGACGAAACCAGGCACTATGACGGTAGCGGTGGTCCCAGAGAGAGGAGTGCTGGTGGACGAAAGCGACCACCAGGCGGATACTCCCGTGTCGTCTGATTGGACGCCTCCCACATGGGAGGAAGTGGTGCGGACTCACTCCGCACGTGTGTACCGGCTGGCGTACCGGCTTACCGGCAATGTCCACGATGCCGAGGACCTCACGCAGGAGGTCTTCGTCAGGGTCTTCAGGTCGCTGTCGAGCTACACCCCCGGCACGTTCGAGGGATGGCTGCACCGGATCACGACGAACCTGTTCCTCGACATGGCGCGGCGCAAGCAGCGCATCCGGTTCGAGGGGCTGGCCGACGACGCCGCCGAGCGGCTGCGCGGCCGTGAGCCGTCGCCGGCGCAGGCGTTCGACGACGCCCACCTGGAGCCCGATATCCAAGCCGCCCTCGACGCGCTCGCCCCCGAGTTCCGGGCCGCGATCGTGCTGTGTGACATCGAGGGTCTGTCCTACGAGGAGATCGCGGCCACGCTCGGCGTCAAGCTGGGGACGGTCCGAAGCCGTATTCACCGTGGCCGGGCGCAGTTGCGGGAGGCGCTCGACCATCGGGCCCCCCGTACTACCCAACTCCCCCCGACCGTGATCAGTGGGGAGGAAGTCTGATATGGCTCATCTTGGAGAGCGCGTTTCCGCGCTCGTGGACGGAGAGCTGAACCACACCGAGCGCGATCGCGCGCTCGCCCACCTGACCTTCTGTGCTGACTGCCGGCGCGAGGTCGAGTCGATGCGGGCGCTGAAGTCGCGCCTGCGGTCGCTCGACGGCCCGGCGATGCCGGCCGATCTGACCATGTCGCTGCTGCGCATGGCGGAGCCCGGTGGGCCGCTGCCGCCGAGGGAGCGCCCTTTCCCTACCCGTACGTTCGGGGGAGTGCCCATTCCTGGGCCCCACAGCATCGCGCCCCTGGACAACCGCCCGCGCAGGGACGCCACCGGTGGGGCCTCGGGCCCTGGTCGGGGCGGTAGGCGGCGCGGGGCCTACGTCGCGGTGGGCATGGTGTCCGCCGCCGTGGCGCTCGGCACGTTCTTCGCGGTCTCGGGCACGGGGAGCCACACCCCGTCGCCGCCGGTCGAGCTCTGGCGGGTCCAGCAGTCGCCGGCCACCAGCGCGCCGCCCACCGCCACGCCCTGAACCGGGGGCTCGCCTGGAATACTCGGGTGGCGTAGTCGACGATGCTTGGGGCATACGATCTGGGTTCGGGATTTGTCGCAAACAAAGCCTTTTATGACCCTCGTATGCCGCAAGAGCGAAGATTGCGGCGGCCGAGCAAGGAGTGGTGAGACGTAGATGACCGACGAGACGCGTTCGGGCGAAGGACGCACGACGTCGGACTTCCCCGAACCACAGGGGCGGCCGGAGTTCCTGCCCGCCGACGAGCCGGGCGAGCGGGCCGAGCAGGCCGAGCCGACCGAGCCGCGGTCGGACCCGCCCGCCTCGTTCGGCGCGTCCTGGGGCGACCCGTCGGGCCGCTCCGAGAGCGCGGGCGTGCCGCCGTACGAGCCGTCGGGCCGCTCCGAGGGCGTGCCGCCGTACGAGCCGTCGGGTCGCTCCGAGGGTGTGCCGCCCTATGAGGGGGGCACGCGGGCCTACGAGGGGCCGTCCTTCGAGAGTCCCGGCGGGCCGCGCGGGTTCGAGAGCCCCGGCGGCACGCGGGTCTACGAGAACCCGTCCTTCGGGCCGGCCGAAACCGGGCCGCGGCCGATGCAACCGCCACCCTTCATGGGCGCGTACGGCGGTCACCAGCCGCCGCCGCCTCGTCAGGCCCTGGGCATGGGCCCGGGATGGGCGCCGCCGCCGGCCGGGCCCGGCGCGGGCGCGCTGCCCAGGCGCGGGCTCAACCCCGGCGCGCTGATCGCGATCGCCGTGGCCATCGCCCTGGTCGCCTCCGTGCTCGGCAGCCTTGGAACGTACCTGCTGACCAGGTCGGGCAGCAGCGGCACCGACCCCTCCTACAGCCTCGGCCCCGCCCCGACGGGCGCGACCAACAGGGCGCCCGACTCGGTGGCCGGCGTGGCCGCGCGGGTGCTGCCGAGCGTCGTCTCGCTGGAGGTGGGCAACGGTGCCAACACCGAGGGCGCCTCCGGCTCCGGGTTCCTGATCAAGAACGGCTACGTGGTGACCAACAACCACGTGGTCGCCATGGCCGCCAAGGGCGGCGAGATCAAGATCATGTTCAATAACCGCAAGACCACCGCGGGCCGCATCGTCGGCCGCGACCCCGGCTCCGACCTGGCCGTGGTCAAGCCCGAGGAGACCTTTGGCACGCCGGAGATCACCCTCGGCAACTCCGACCAGGTCGTGGTGGGCGACCCGGTGATCGCCATCGGCTCGCCGCTCGGCCTCAGCGGCACGGTCACCACGGGCATCGTCAGCTCGCTCAACCGTCCGGTCATCGCCGGCGACGAGACGGGCGCCGCCACCGAGGAGCCCGCCTACATCAGCGCCATCCAGACCGACGCCGCCATCAACCCCGGCAACTCCGGCGGCCCGCTGGTGAACGGCCGGGGCGAGGTGGTCGGGGTGAACTCCGCCATCGCCACCCTCAGCCGTTCGGTGAACAGCCAGAGCGGCAGCATCGGCCTGGGCTTCGCGATCCCGGTGAACCAGACGCGGCGCGTGGCCGAGGAACTGATCACCACGGGCAAGGCCAAGCGTCCGAAGATCGGGATCGTGCTGGACAAGGACTACAAGGGCCAGGGCGTGCGCATCGCCTCCGAGCCCGCCGAGGGCCGCCAGCCGGTCGACGCCAACGGTCCCGCCGACAAGGCCGGGCTGAAGGCGGGCGACGTCATCCTGGAGGTCGACGGGCTGGCGTTGCAGGACGGCAACGAGCTGATCGCCCTGATCCGCAGCAAGGCGCCGGGCGCCAAGCTCACCGTCAAGTACCAGCGTGCCGGCCAGGAGCGCACCGCCACCCTCACCATCGTCGCCGACGACCTGCCGGCCCCCACCCCGTCCTGAGTGATATGACCCAGGGGGGACGGTCCGGCCACGGGCTGGAGCCCTTAGTCTGTGGAGAGGATTGTGGACTGCGGGTAGGAGCGTACGGTGTTCGGACTCGGGTGGATGGAGGTCGGAGCGCTGATCGTCATCGCGCTCCTGGTCTTCGGTCCTGACAAGTTGCCGCAGGCCGCCTCGCAGGCGGGCAAGACACTGCGCAACCTGCGGCGCATGGCCAACAACGCGCGCGACGACCTGAGGGCGGGTCTCGGGCCGGAGTTCCAGAACTTCGACCCCGCCGACCTCAACCCGAAGAACTTCGTCCGCAAGCACCTTCTCGACGACCTTGAGGACGACTGGAACGGCCGGTCCAAAGACCTGGAGCCGGCCGGTGTGGGGGCCTACGACGCGCCTGAGCCGCCGTCGGAGCTCGCCGTTGGCGAGTTGCCCCCCTACGACTCCGAGGCCACCTGACACACCCTGCAGACGCGGGACGGGCCCGTTCAGCTTTCGCTGAGCGGGCCCGCCGGCGTTCTGGGTCAGGAGCGGTTGGGCGAGAGGCCGAGCTGCATGCCCTTGATGCTGGAGGAGCGCTTGCTCAGACCGGCGGCGATCTTCCGCAGCTCCGCGGCGGCGGGCGAGTCGGGGTCGGTCAGCACCAGCGGCTTGCCCTCGTCGCCGCCCTCGCGCAGGCGCAGGTCGATCGGCACCTGGCCGAGCAGCGGGACGCGGGCGCCCAGCGTACGGGTCAGGGCGTCGGCGACGGTCTGGCCGCCGCCCTCGCCGAACACGGCCACCCGCTCGTCGCAGTGGGGGCAGGGCAGCCACGACATGTTCTCGATGACGCCGGCGATCTGCTGGTGGGTCTGGGCGGCGATCGAACCGGCCCGCTCGGCCACCTCGGCGGCGGCCTGCTGCGGCGTGGTCACCACCAGGATCTCCGCCGACGGCAGCCGCTGCGCCACCGAGATGGCGATGTCGCCGGTGCCCGGCGGCAGGTCGAGCAGCAGGACGTCGAGGTCGCCCCAGTAGACGTCGGCCAGGAACTGGTGGAGCGCCCGGTCGAGCATCGGCCCGCGCCACACGACCGGCGTGTTGCCCTCGGGCTTGAACATGCCGACCGAGATGACCTTGATGTCATGCGCCGACGGCGGCATGATCATGTCCTCGACCTTGGTGGGCCGCTCGGCGGCGCCCAGCATGCGAGGGATGCTGTGACCGTAGATGTCGGCGTCGACGATGCCGACCTTGAGGCCGCTGGAGGCCATCGCGGCGGCCAGGTTGACGGTGACCGACGACTTGCCCACGCCGCCCTTGCCGCTCGCGACGGCGAAGACGCGGGTCAGCGAGCCGGGCTGGTTGAAGGGGATCTCCTTCTCCGGCCCCCGGTCGCCCCTCAGCTTGGTCTGGAGGGTCTTGCGCTGCTCGGTGCTCATGACGTCGAGCTCGATCTGGACGTCCGTCACGCCGCCGACCTTGCCGACCGCCGTCTTCACGTCGCGGGTGATGGTGTCCTTCATCGGACAGCCTGACACGGTGAGGTAGACGCCCACCCGGACCGCGCCGTCGGGGGCGATCTCGATGTTCTTGACCATGTCTAGGTCCGTGATCGGGCGACGGATCTCGGGGTCGATGACGGTGGCGAGGGCGGCCGTCACCTGTTCCTGGGTTGGTGCCATCGAAGTCTCGGCACGAGGGAGTGCCGTCCCTCCTTAGTCGGTCTATGTGTGACAGGCGCTGGGAGCCAGCGGAAATGCCCCTCCATGGTATGAACCCGGGGAGCCGCTGAGTTAATCCGCGCTGTTTGGGTGGCTGTTAGATGTCTGTGCAACAACGTCTAAGGTTACTGCGTGACTCTTCTGCGCGACGAGGGGCTCACCGCCGAGGAACTGGCGGTCTGGCGGATGTTGCAGCGGGCCCAGGTGCGCATCGCCCGCCGCCTGGAGTCCGAGCTGCTCGTGGCCCACGGGTTGCCGCTGGCGTCGTACGAGGTGCTGGCGCAGCTCGCCGAGGCGCCGGGGCGGCGGCTGCGGATGAACGACCTGGCCGACCGCGTCCTGCTCACGCGCAGCGGGCTGACCCGGCTGATCGACCGGTTGCAGCGGCACGGGCTGGTCGGCCGGGAGGCGTGCTCCGACGACGCCCGCGGGCTGTTCGCGGTGCTGACCGAGCCGGGGGCCGCGCGGCTGGCCGAGGCCACGCCCACCTACCTGCGCGGGGTCAAGAGCCAGTTCCTCGACCTGCTGGGCGGGGGCGACGTCGGCGAGGTGCGGGCGCTGCTGGCCCGGCTCGACGTCAGTGACGCTTGTTGAGCTCCTCCAGCAGCCGGCCGAGCTCGGCGCGCAGGTAGTCGCGGGTGGCGACCTCGTTCAGGGCCAGGCGCAGGCCGGCGATCTCGCGGGTGAGGTACTCGATCTCGGCCTGGTTGCGGTCGGCGGACTCGCGGTCCTGCTCGTACTGGATGCGGTCGCGGTCGTCCTGGCGGTTCTGGGCGAGCAGGATGAGCGGCGCGGCGTAGCTGGCCTGGAGCGACAACATCAGCGTGAGGAAGATGAACGGGTACGGGTCCCACTTGAGCGCCGGAGGGGCGGCGACGTTCCAGATCACCCAGATCGCCACGAACACCGTCATGTAGACGATGAACCGGGCCGTGCCGAGGAAGCGGGCGATGCGCTCGGACAGGCGGCCGAACGCCTCGGGGTCGTAGTGCGGGCGCAGCGATCGGCGCAGCGCCCGAGGCTGGTCGAGCCGGTCAATGGTCACGGTGGTCCCCCTCGCGCCAGTCGTCGGGAAGCAGGTGGTCGAGGACGTCGTCGACGGTCACCGCGCCGACCAGCCTGCCCAGCTCGTCCACGACCGGCGCGGCGACCAGGTTGTAGTTGGCGAGGAAGGCGTGGACCTGGCGCAGGGTGAAGTCGGGCCTGATCGGGTCGAGCGAGGGGTCGAGCACGCGGCCGAGCAGCGTCGAGGGCGGCTCGCGCAGCAGCCGCTGGAAGTGCGAGACCCCCAGGTACGTGCCGGTCGGCGTCTCGGTGGGCGGCCTGGTCACGTAGACCTGGGCGGCGACGGCGGGCGGCAGGTCCTGCTGGCGGATGTGGGCCAGCGCCTCGGCCACCGTCGCGTTGGGCGGCAGGATGACCGGTTCGCTGGTCATCACGCCGCCCGCGGTGTCGTCGGCGTAGGTCAGCAGCCGCCGCACCGGGGCCGCCTCGCCGGGCTCCATGAGCGCCAGCAGCCTGGCCGCCTGGTCCTCGGGCAGGTCGTGCAGCAGGTCGGCGGCGTCGTCGGGGCTCATCTCCTCCAGGATGTCGGCGGCCCGCTCGGGTTCGAGGGTGCCGAGGATGCCGATCTGGTCGTCGGGCGGCAGCTCCTCCAGCACGTCGGCCAGGCGGTCGTCGGCGAGCTCGCGGGCGATCTCGATGCGCCGCTTGCTGGGCAGCTCGTGCAGGGCGCTGGCCATGTCGGCGGCGCGCAGCGACTCGAACGCGGCGATCAGGCCGGCCGCGCCCTGGTCCTTCTGCAGGGTGTCGAAGCCGGACACCTCGTTCCAGTCGACCGTCCTGGGCTCGCGCCGGCGGCCCTTGAAGAGCGCGACCTTGGTGATCTCCCAGCGGGAGGGCAGAGGCTCCTCCATGGCGACGTCGTAGACGGTCATGGGCTCGTCGCCGACGCTCACGGACAGGTCGAGCATCTCGCCGATGACCAGGGTCTCGGTGGCGCGCTGCTCGAACCTGCGCATGTTCAGCCGTCCGGTGAAGACGACCGCGCCCGCCTCGATGCGGCGCACGCGGGTGATCGGCAGGAACACCCGGCGGCGCGGCTGCACCTCGACGACCATCCCGTGGACCTGGGGATTCCCGGTGAGGCGCAGGCCCACCACGACGTCGCGCACCCGGCCGATCTGATCGCCCGTGGGGTCGAAGACGGGGGTCCCCGCCAGCCGGGCCACGAAGATCTTCACGTGGGCCAGGCTAACAGTGAGACGCCGTTGCGCCCCGGTTGCCTGGCATGTCAGTATCAAACGCATTTAACGCTGATTACTGCACGTAGAGGTGAACCATGAGGCTGACGGGGCTCGCACTGGCATTCGTGTCGTCGTGTTGTTTCGCGTTCTCCGGGCCGATGGCCAAGTACCTCATCACCGCCGGGCTGGCGCCGGTCGAGGCCGTCTGGACGCGGATGGCGGGCGCCGGGCTGCTGCTGGTCGCGGTGCTCGTGGTGGTCAAGCCGCGGGCGCTGCGCATCCCGCGCGCCCGGCTGCCGTTCCTCGGGCTGTACATCGTGATGGCCGTGGCGGGCGTGCAGTCGCTCTACTTCGTCGCGATCACCCGGCTGCCGGTGGGGATCGCGCTGCTGCTGGAGTTCATGGCCCCGGTGATGGTGGTGGCCTGGGTCAGGCTCGTCCGCAAGGTCCGCCTGGCCAAGGCCGCGTACGTGGGCGCGGTGATCGCGTTCGCCGGCCTGGCGATCGTCGTCGAGGCGTGGCAGGGCATGCGGCTGGACGCGTTCGGCCTGCTCCTCGGGCTGCTGGCCGGGGCGTGCTGCGCCGGGTACTTCCTGATGGGCGACAGCATGGGCCCCGACATCGACCTGCTCGGCCTGGTCACCTGGGGCATGATCGGCTCGGCCGTCGTGCTGGTCCCGTTCGCGCAGCCCTGGAACATCCCCTGGGAGGCCTTCACCCTCTCCGTCGCCCCGCAGGGCGGCACGACGCTGCCGGTGCTGGGGGCGTACCTGTGGCTGGTGCTGGTGGCGACGGCGCTGGCGTACATCCTGAGCATGAACATGGTGAAGCGGCTGTCGGCGGCGGTGGGCGCGACGGTCGCCTCGCTGGAGGTCATCGGCGGCGCGGTGGTCGCGTGGGCGCTGGTCGGCGAGACGCTGGGGGTGTTCCAGATCGTCGGCGGGCTGATCGTGCTCAGTGGCGCGCTGCTGGCCCAGACGGCCACCGCGGGCGCCCAGCCCGACCCCGTCCCGGACCGGCCCGTCGAGGTCACCGCCCAGGTCTGAACCCGGCGTTCCCGGGTCAGCGTTCCGGGGTGAGGCGCAGGACGGTGGAGTCGCGGGCCCAGCGCTCGGGCAGGTGCTCGCTGTCGGGGGCGTTGAGCCGCTCCTTGGCCAGCACCGCCACGGCGTCGGCCGCCGCGGCCTGATCGACCACCGAGACCGCCGCGTCGAACTCCACCAGCCGCGCGCCGTTGTCCTTGCTGCGCAGCGTCACGCGCACCCGGTCCAGCGCGCCGAGCCCCGGCAGGTCCTGCTCGCCGCCGCCGGTCACGAGGTAGATGGCGCCGTCGTGCCAGGCGTGCCAGGCCAGGCGCGGGCGGTCGAGGGTGAGCCAGAGGATGCCGGACTTCTTGGCGCCCTCCTCAATGGCCGCGATGTCGTCGCTCACGCTCAGACTGTAACCCTCGCAGGCGTACGTGGCGGAAGTGCATGCGTTGACGGTCGGGACCGGCCCATCGTCAGCCCGCGACCTTGGGGTTTCGCGAGCCTGCTGGGCCGGACCCGAAACGTTCAGGCATTCACGGCTGGAACCGTCGGGCCGACACGCCCGTCATTCGGTGTCGATCTCGGCGTCGGCCGCGAACGCGGGCGGTGGCACGGCGCCGATGGAATCGATGAACGACCGTTCGCGACGGGCCAGCTCGGCCGCACGAAGGTCGATGAAGGCGTCGTCGTCGCCGGCCGACAGCCGTGCGTACGCCTCCTGCGACACGCCGAGGTCGCCGTGCTCGGACGATGACACATCGAGCATGCTCAGAAGATAGGCCCGTGCCGTGACACCGGAGTCGACCTCGAGGATCACACGGTTCGCCGGATTCGAGCCGTTGGCCAATCCGGTCTTGCCGGAGACCCTGCGAAATGCCGCCGTGTCGAGGCGACGGATCGTGTCCACAACTTGATAGGACTGCCCGTCCGTGGACTTCCGCAGAGGGAACTCCTTCAGCTCCCAGAGGAGATAGGCGCGCACTCGCGCACTGCGTAGGTCGAATCTCTCCGGATACGGCCGGGCCCTTTGATCGGCGAAGTCGAACATGCCCTGCCCGCCCTCGAAGTCACGGAGCCTTTTTCGTCCGGTGGCGAACGCGCGCATGTCCTGGATGGACTGTCTGCTGGTCGTCGAGTTCACGCTCGCGAAGTGCCCCGCCCACGAGGTGATCCAGAACCACCTGATGAGCACCTCGATCTGTTCGTCGGACGGATCGGGGCGCAGATGGAAAAAGAGAGTGAGCAACATCAGCTGGTTGTTGTACGGAATCAGCCGAGCGAGCGGAACCCCGATGTCGCCGCGAAGAAATTCCACCGCCCGGGACAACGCCACGTCGGTGTCCTGGACCGCCTGCGAGACCTTTCCTTCCATGCGCCTCGCCAGGACATCCCAATGCGCGCCGGTCACCTCTTCCTCGCCGGCGACGGCCAGCAGCGCACGGAAGCCGATGGTCGAGTTGATCTCGCCGAAACCTTCGGCCGCGACGCCGTCGAGGATGGCTGCGATGCTGTTGGCCAGACTCTCCTCGCCTTGCCCCTTGTAGGTCAGAGCCGACACCATTTGGTCAGGGCTCATGGACTGGCCCTTGCTGTTGACCCGTGAGAAGACCTCGACTGCCTGAGCGAGGCTTCCACCCAGAAGCGTCACCACCGACACCTTGTACGACTTGATGCGCTGGGCGACCTGCTCGGCTTCCTCGATCAACTCGTCGAAATAGGCGCCGTCGCCGATGCTCTTGGCCAGGTCGCGAGCGTAGGCGAGAAAGTCAAGGGTTCTGAGCACCGAACGAACAGGGAGGTAGTTCGCCGGCGGCGGCCCCGGCTTCTTCCAATGCACGTACCGGTTGATCCGGCTGTCGCCCTGACCGAGCACCCGATAGACGTGCCAGATCCAGTCGCCCGAATCGCTCGAGTACGCCGTGTCATGCCTGTAAAGAGTCGCGTACAGCGTGGACAGGCGCTGGTGGCCGTCGAGGATGTACGTGACGCTCCTGCCCGGTGACACATCAGGAATCATCAAGTCGCCGACTATGCTGAGGCTCTCCAGTTCCGCCGACGTTTCCCAGAGCAACATGCTGCCGATGGGATAGCCACGTTCGATGCTGTCGAACAGGTCGAGCATCTGGTCGGGCCGCCAGACGAAGGGGCGCTGGAATTTGGGAATGCGTAGTTCGCCCTTGCGGACGTGGTCGAGGAGGGTCTCCAGCAGATTGACGTCGGGGCGTACGCCGATCTCGTCGGTGGCCGCCGGGTACTCCGGGGGGCCGTCCAGTCCGTGTTCGTCTTGCCTGCCAACCATGTCTCGTTCCTAGATGATGTCCCGTACCAGTGCGAGCAGCGATTGCAGTTCCTCGCACACGTCGGGGCCGAGGGCGTCGAAATCAGACCTCTTGAGCTTGCCCGCCTTGGCCTCCTGCTCGAGGATCAGCGTAAGTCCTTCGCCGAAGCCGTGTCGCAGGCCCACCCGCACGCGGTCGGGCAGTGAGTGGAAGAGTTCCGCCTGAACCTCGGGCACGCGCGCACATTCCAGCCTCCGGTCCCAGAAGCCGTTCTTGAAGTCGAAGTATCCTCGCTGCTCGACGGACAGGGCCTTCAAACAGTCGATCTTGGCTGTGAGTTCCGGCTGGGAGGCGCGAACAGCGGCTAAGACTCCGTTGGGCAGGTAGTTCTCGGCCTCGCGGAAGCGCAGAATGTGCCCCGTCACCCCTAACTCGGCCAGCCTCGCCAGCGCGCCCTGATGCCTGGAAGGCTCTTCGGGCGTCAACCGGTCGCTGTCCAGCAGGAAAGCCACGCGCTTGACGCGGCGAAAGGCTTCGCCTTCGGTCTTGACGACCTTGGGCACCTCGCCGCTGCCGCCCCCTTGGACGAACTCCAACCAGTTCTTCGTCCAAGCCTTGACGATCTCATCGGTGCCGAAGACGTAGGCGAGGGCCAGAATGAACGCCCTGTCACCCTCTTGGTTCTCCACGACGAACCGTGCCGGTCTACCGAGGTCCGAAACGTGATCGGAAAGACTCTCACCGCTGATGCGCACGGTTCGGGAGGGGCTGGCCGTACTGCCGGCCCAGGCCTGGCTGACCATGCCCTTCTCTGCCATGAGCGCGTATGCCTGGGCCTTCTTCGGCGCGTACTGCCGGAAATAGGCATTGACGTGGCCGAGCTGCTCCGGCGCGACCACCCAGTCATGGCGGCTCTCGATGAAATGCCGCATCAGCTCGATGATCAGCTCGAAGGCCTCGTCCGTGAACGCCTCGCTGGTCAGCTCAATCTTCATTGTTCCCGCGGGTGAACTGCGCCTCGGCCAGCTTCTTCGTCTCCTCGAAATCCTCGGAGAAGACTCCCGCAGGCCAATAGTCCAGATTGCCGAAGTCATCGATCTCAATGCGCCGCACCCTAGAGGACCCCGCCCCGTGGTGCACGAAGTACACCGCCACGTCGCGTGGCGATATCTGTCCTTCCGCGATGCGGCGACGCAGCCTGAGCAACATGGTCTCGCTGTGGGTCTCGATGAGAAGACCGCCCGTGCCCTGCCGGGCGCCCGCGATGAAAAGGTCCGCCAGGAGTGCGTGGAAGGCTGGGTGCAGGTGGAGTTCGGGCTCCTCGATCACATGAAGAGTCCGCCGCTGGCCTGCTTCCTTGTGGACCATCTCGTACGCCCGCTGTACGAGCAGCGGCAAGACCTGTGCGACCCCGGTGCCTGAGTCGAGAAGATTGACACTGAGATCCGGAGTGGCCAGGGAGCGGAGATTGATCGAGTAGAGGCGCCCCTGTGGCTCGATCTCCAGCCGCCAGCCCTCCAGGTTGTCCCCGATCAGACGATTGACCTGATCAAGGAGTACGCGGTCGCCGCGAACGTGGTCGTTCACCAGCATGCCGGCCGCGTGCTCACCCGCTGAGCCGACATCGTCGGCGTGTCGTGACGGCAGGCGCGTCAACCGGGAGGGACGCTGCCTGTAGGCGCTCAGATACCGGATGCCGTCGAAACACCGAGGAACGTCGTACCTGAGGTCGTTGAACCAGTGTCCTGAGGGACGGTTCGGGTCGGGGGCACTTGTCAGGACCGGGACGAGGCCACGCCATTCCACCGCCACCTCCACCGACGGCTCGTTGTCCAGGGTCATCACGTAGGACTGGCCAGGGTCGCTGGCGAGCCACTCCAACCGCAGGTGATGGCGTCCGTCGACGACGTCCAGTTCGCTGACGAACTGGATCTGCCGCTCCGCAATGTTCTGGATCTTCGCCTTCACCTCGACCGACCTCTTCGCCCGACCGGCCACGAACTCCAGACGTAGAGCGCGGTGCACGTTACGGCCATGGACCAGGTCCAGATAGTCGGGCGGATCGTCGCCGAGGGCGTCAAGGTCAAGAGGGAGAGACGAGGTGGTGTGAATTCCGGTCTGAAGCAGGAGTGGGAGACGTGTTATCGCGCTTTTGCCGGAATTGTTTTTGCCAAGTACCACCGTGATGGGAGCGAGGTCGATTTCCTGCCGCTCCTTGAAGCAACGATAGTTCTCGACCGCCATGCGCAGCAGGGCCATGGCGCAACCTTAGCCTGAACAGAGTTGCGGACGCGGCATTCTTCACGAGTCCGCCCTTCTGTGCTGACAGTGCGATCGGCGCCTTCCGTAGTCGACCCTTGGCATACTCGCTGCCTTTTCATGGTCTCCGGTGGACGCCGGGACGGGGAGAACCATATTCATGGGGATCGTCTCGCGCGGCTTCGCCGGAAAGCACTTCCGGCGGCCGCGGCCGGAGCTGGCCGGGCGGGTGCCGCCGGGGCAGTATCTGGCGGAGGGGTTCCCGGTGCTCACGGCGGGGGCGACGCAGCACATCCGGACCGAGCGGTGGTCGTTCACCGTCAGGGGCGGCGCGGGCGAGCCCACCTGGACGTGGACGGACCTGCTGTCGCTGCCCGCCGAGCAGTTCACCGTGGACATCCACTGCGTCACCCACTGGAGCAAGCTCGACACCACCTGGACGGGCGTGTCCCTCGACCGGCTGCTGACCGGGGCCGACCGGGCGGCGGGGTACGCGCTGGCCGTCAGCTACGGCGGCTACGCGACCAACCTGCCGGTCGAGGAGATCGTGGACGGCAGGGCGTGGCTGGTCTACGCCTACGAGGGCGCGCCGATCCCGCCCGAGCACGGCGGCCCGGTACGGATGCTGGTGCCCGCCCACTACCTGTGGAAGAGCGCCAAGTGGATCCACGAGCTGTGGCTCATGGACGAGGACCGCCCCGGCTTCTGGGAGCGGTCCGGCTATCACAACTTCGGGGATCCATGGCGGGAACAGCGGTACTACGACGACTGACCTGGCAGCCGGCCACGATCGCCGAGGTCGTCCCGGAGACCGACCAGACGCGTACGCTGCTGCTCGACGTGCCCGGCTGGCCGGGACACCGCGCCGGTCAGCACGTGGACGTGCGGCTGACGGCCGACGACGGCTACCAGGCGACCCGGGCGTACTCGCTGGCCGGCGCGCCTGGCGAGCGGCCCGCGCTCACCGTGGCCAGGGTGGCGGGCGGCGAGGTGTCGCCGTACCTGGTGGACGTGGCCGAGGCCGGTGACCAGGTGGAGGTGCGCGGCCCGATCGGCGGCTACTTCGTGTGGGAGCCGGCGCCGGACCGGCGGCCGCTGCTGCTGGTCGCGGGCGGGTCCGGCGTGGTGCCGCTGCGCTCGATGCTGCGTCACCGCGCCCGGCTGGGCGACGGCACCCCGGTACGGCTGATCTACTCCGTGCGCGACCCCGGCCAGGTGATCTACCGCGACGAGCTGGAGTCCGCCGACGGCGAGGTGAGCTTCGTCTACACCCGCTCGGCCCCGACGGACTGGCCCGAGCCCGTGGGCCGCGTGGACCGCTCGCAACTGGCCCGGCTGGCCTGGCCGCCCGCGCACGAGCCGCTGGCCTACGTCTGCGGCCCGACCGCGTTCGTCGAGCACGTCGCCGAGATCCTCACCGCCCTGGGCTACCCGCCCACCGACGTCCGCACCGAGCGGTACGGCTAGGAGAGACACCATGCAACAACCCGTGGACGGCAACGCGGCGGCAGGCCCGCTGGCCCAGTTCTTCGGCCGGGACATGACGGCGGCCCAGGGCGTCTGCGCGCAGTGCGGCATGAACGGCCCGCTGGGGGAGGCCACCGTGTACGGCCCCGCCCCCGGCACCGTGCTGCGCTGCCCGAACTGCGACAACGTGCTCATGACCCTGGTGGAGGCGCCGGGCCGGATGATGGCCGCGATGCCGGGCCTGAGCATGCTGGAGACGTCCGTGCAGGGAGGGCGGTGACCGTGGCCGTCGTCTCCAAGGGCTTCAAGGGGCGTGGCGGGCACGACGACCGGCTGCCGCCCGGCCAGTACCTCACGACCGGCTTCCCCGTCCTGTCGGCGGGCCCGACGCCCCGCCTCGACACCGCGGACTGGACGTTCACCCTGGTCACCGAGGCCGGCCGGGAACGCACCTGGACCTGGGACGAGCTGCTGGACCTGCCCCAGAGCGCCCCGCACACCGACATCCACTGCGTCACCGGCTGGTCGAAGTTCGACACCGACTGGCAGGGCGTGTCGCTCGACGTCCTGCTCGACGACGTGGACACCGGGGCGGAATTCGCGGAGGCGTACTGCCACGGCGGCTACACCACCAACCTGCCGCTGGCGGACCTGCGCGACGGAAAGGCGTGGATCGCCCACACCTTCGACGGCGACCCGCTGCCCGCCGAGCACGGCGGCCCGGCCCGCCTGCTGGTCCCGCACCTGTACTTCTGGAAGTCCGCCAAGTGGGTGAAGGGCCTGCGCCTGCTCGACCGCGACCGGCCCGGCTTCTGGGAACGGGCCGGCTACCACAACTACGGCGACCCGTGGCGCGAGCAGCGCTACTGGAACAGCTGATCGTCCCCATAGACGGGGGACGCCTGCCGGAGGCGCCCCCGCAGCCGTTAGCGTGGGCGCATGCGCTCACGTCGTTCCGTGCTCTCCGTGCCGGGCAGCAACCCCCGCTTCCTGGAGAAGGCCCAGACCCTGCCCGCCGACGAGGTCTTCCTCGACCTTGAGGACTCCGTCGCGCCCCTGGCCAAGGACGAGGCCCGCAAGAACGTCGTGACCGCGCTGCGCGAGGGCGACTGGACCGGCAAGACCCGCGTGGTCAGGGTCAACGACCTCACCACGATGTGGACGTACCGGGACGTCATCGAGGTCGTGGAGGGCGCGGGGGAGTTCCTCGACTGCCTGATCCTGCCCAAGGTCCAGGACCCGACCGAGGTCGTCTGGCTCGACACCCTGCTGACCCAGATCGAGCGGTCGATGGGCTACGAGGTCGGCCGCATCGGCATCGAGGCCCAGATCGAGAACGCCCGCGGCCTGGTCAACGTCGACGCCATCGCCGGGTCGTCCAGAAGGCTGGAGGCTCTGGTGTTCGGGCCGGCCGACTTCATGGCCTCGATCAACATGCGCACCCTCGTGGTCGGCGAGCAGCCGCCCGGCTACGACGAGGGCGACGCCTACCACTACATCCTCATGCGCCTGCTGATGGCCGCCAGGATGCACGACCTCCAGGTGATCGACGGCCCCTACCTCCAGATCAAGGACGTCGAGGGCTACCGGAGGGTCGCCCGCCGGGCCGCCGCCCTCGGGTTCGACGGCAAGTGGGTGCTGCACCCCTTGCAGGTGGAGGCGGCCAACGAGGTGTTCTCGCCCAGCCAGGAGGACTACGACCACGCCGAGCTGATCCTGGAGGCGTACGAGCACTACACCACCGTGGAGCGGCGCGGCGCGGTCATGCTGGGCGACGAGATGATCGACGAGGCGTCCCGCAAGATGGCGCTCGTCGTGGCCGCCAAGGGCCGGGCGGCCGGTCTGAGCAGGACGAAGTCGTTCACACCTTGACGCCGACCGCCGTGAAGAACCAGAACGACGAGGTCAGCCAGAGCCCGATCAGCGCCGTGAACGCCAGGCCGCCGAGCACGGGCAGCGTCCAGCCCGGTGCGCCGCGCCTGGGCAGCGCCAGCATCTTCGCCGTGAACAGGCCGTAGAAGAAGCAGCCGAGCAGCGAGTGGGCCAGCACGCGCGGCACGTCGTACTGGAGGCCCAGGGCGTACAGGCAGTGGAAGGCGACGGGGATCGTCAGGAGGAACGCGAGCCGCCCCGACCAGCGGTGGACGCCGGCCGGGATCTCGACGCCGAGCCTGCCCCACATCGACAGCGCCGAGACCACCTGGACGACCGCCAGCGCGAACGCCCCCGTCGTCAGCCACGCCTTCATCGGCAGCGCGCCGGAGAACCCGGCCGGGCCGACCGCGAACCCGGTGGGCGTGTGCGCCCGGCCGTAGACGCCGAGCGCCACCGCCACCAGGCCGCCGGCCAGCAGCGGGACCAGGAGCACGGCGGCCGTGCGGTGCGACGGCTGCTGGATGGCGGTCATTGCATCTCCTCGATGAAGTCGTCGACGTCCTGCGGACGGACCGTGGCGCCGGCGACGGTCACGGGGGTGGTCGGCCGCCCGGCGTCCAGCGGGGGGATCCGCACCTGGTCCTGGCCCACGAACGCGGCGCCGACCTGGTCGTAGCCGCCGCCCGGACGCGGGACGCGGATCCAGCCGGCCCGCAGCCTGGCACCTCTGACCTGCGCGGTCGCCCGGTACAGCCCGGACGGCCGGACCACCGCGGGCGCGCTGAAGCTCCACCTGGCGCCGCCGACGGTCAGGCTGCCCCTGGCCCGTCCGCCGCCGAGCGTGGCCGTCACGCGGGCCGTGCCCGGGCCCTTCAGCACGACCCTGCCGCCGGCCTCGCCGCCCTTGAACCAGGCTTCGGCCTTGCCGTCGCAGAAGTAGCCGACGGCCGTGCCGTCGCGGACGGAGATCGCTATCAGGCCGCCGTTGCCCTTGACGTACCCGCCGTAGTCGGCCTTGGGGATCTTCTCGGCCTCCGTCCGCGAGGGCGACGGCGACGAAGTCGGGGACGAGCTGAGGGGCGGGGGCGGGGGCGGGGTCGGCGCGGCGGCGGCTGCGGTGTCGGGCGCCGGTGTCGCGGTGATGCTGGCGACACCCAGCCCCGCGGCGAGGACTGCGCCCGCCGCCAGGGTGATGAAAGGTCCCAGCCTTGACATGGACTGCTCCCAGGGTCGGAATGCCGTATGAATCCGAGCATCCGCCCAAAGAGGTGAGCCGTCTGTGAACTAATGCTCACCCGGCAGACAGAATGTATGGATGCAGGAGAACCCTGGACCGAATTCGCCATATGGCAGTCAGCCGCCTGGGCCGCCCGTCTATCCTTATGCGCCGCCGCCCGTGCCGCACCAGCGGTCCTGGTTCCTGCCGACGCCGCAGGGTGCGCGTTACGACCATCTCGCCCGCACTCCGGCGAACGAGCCGTGGCGGGCCGTCGTCGGCACGATCGTCGTCGGCCTCGGGTTCTTCGTCATCGGCACCGGCGTGCTGCTCGTGGGCAAGGCGATCGAGTGGATCCTCGGCCTGCCCGTGCCGACCGACCCCGGGCAGATCTTCGGCGATCCGGTGTTCGGGCTGGTCATGGTGCTGCTGTCGATCGCGGCCGTGCTGCCCCTCGTCTTCGGTACGGCCGCGCTCGTCCAGCGCCGCCGGCCGGGCACGTTGTCGTCGGTCGCGGGACGGCTGCGCTGGTCGTGGCTGCTGCGCTGTCTCGGCCTGGCCGTGCTCGCCCTGGTGCTGGGGCAGATCGCGCAGGTCACGGCCCTGTCGTTGTCCGGCGAGGAGTACTCCGACCTGTTCGGCTGGGTCGGCTGGGGGCGGTTCCTGCCTGCCCTCGTGGTGATCGTGCTGCTGGTGCCGTTCCAGGCGGCGACCGAGGAGTACATCTTCCGCGGCTGGTTCGTCCAGGCGGTCGGGGTGCACGTGCGGAATCCGGTGTGGGCGATCGTTCTCGGGTCGTTGTTGTTCGCGTCCCTGCACGGTTATTCGTGGGTGGGGCTGCTCGACGTGTTCGCCTTCGGGGCGGTGATGGGCTGGCTGGCCGTACGGACCGGGGGGCTGGAGGCGCCGATCGCCCTGCACGTGATCAACAACATGCTGGCCTTCGGGCTCAGCGCCGCCTCGGGCAGCCTCCAGGACGCGCTGGACCAGGGCAAGACGGCGATCCCGTGGCAGGCGTTGTCGGGAACGGTGGTGCAGCTCGGGGTGTATGCGATTGGTGTGTTGTATATATCCAAAAAGCGGTCAGTCAGTGCTATTTCTGGATAAATCAGGCGAGAGGTGCGGGAAATCTCGCTAGAGAGGTCTCGCCAATCCGGCTCAGGCATGCTGGTCTGGTTCCTGTGGGCCAGGCGAGGGTGTCACGGAGGTGATCGTTTTGGTGGGACTGGGTAGAAAATAGGCGCATAAGGTGGGACAGGATTTGTGGAACGGTCCGCCACAAACGGCCCGTCCACTCACCGTTTCTCCCGCGCAACCCGGTTGACCAGGTCCGATTAGACGGGTTCCACCTGTACGACGAGTTCGACTAGGAGGTGCGGCGCGTGGCCTCCGGCCCCAGCGATCCGCCACGGCGACCGCCGGACGACGACGACCCGCGTCCTGAGGACGCCTCGGAGCCCCCCTCTGCCGAGGAGCCCAGGATCCGCCACTCCCCGCCCGGTCCCACCGACGATCGGGCCCGGGGCTTACCCCTGACCTCCCCTTGGGGCATGCCGCCGTTCGCGTCCCCGATCCCGGAGGAATCCCCGCAGGAGCCGCCCAAGGGGCGCAGGCCCTACAGCTCGCCGACGGCCGAGCCCGAGGTCGAGCCGCGCCGCCGTCCTCGGCGCGTGGTCAACCGCCCGGACAAGCTCGTCGCCGGCGGTCCGCCGCGCCAGGAGCCGCCCGCCGAGCCGCCGTCCCCGCCCGCCGAGGAGCCGCCCGCCGAGGAGCCGCCCGCCGAGGAGCCGGGGGAGAGCACCGCCCCCGTCAGACCCCACCGCGAGCCGCCGTACCACCTGCCGCTCCCCGCCGACGAGGCCCCCGAACCCGCTGCGGAAGAGCCAGCTCCGCAGTCCGAGGTCCCCGAACCCGCATCCGACGTGGCCGGGCAGGACGATCCCGAGGTCAGGCGGGTCGGCCGCCCTCCCGGCGGGCGTCCCACCAGACCCGACCTCCTGGTCGCCACCGGCCCGCCGCGTCCCGGCGGGGCCGGCGGCAGGCACCACAGAGGCCCTGCCCCCGCCGCCGTACGCAGGTCCAGCCCCGTGCACCGGGGCAGCAGAGCGGCCCCGATCGCCCTCACCATGGCCCTGGCGCTCCTGGTGGCCGCCGGGGTGCTCGTATGGCGCTGGAGCGACACCGACCCCACAGGGCTGCGCCTGGAGGCCGGCACCGGCCGTTCGGGGGACGACCTCTTCACCGTCCCCGCCGCCGGCGTCGGCACCGACCAGAAGCTCAACGACCTGGTCTCCGTCGGCCGCGCGGTGGTCGCGGTCGGCAGCGACACCACCAGCCCGACCCCGCGCCCGCTCTTCCTGTTCTCGCCCGACGCGGGCCGGCACTGGCAGCTCGGCCAGGTGAGCGGCGCCTCCACGCCCACCGTCCAGCGCGTGGTCGGCGGCGACGGACGGTGGCTGGCCAGCGGCGGCGACGGCCCGTCCGGCGAGCGCGGCCTGTGGACCAGCACCGACGGCTTCAGCTGGACGACCGTCGACCCGGCCGGCATGGCCGCGTTCCGGCCCGGCGACCAGGTCCACGACATCGCCAGGACGGCCTCGGGCTTCGTCGCCGTCGGCGCCACGGCGGGCGAGGGCGGCCCCGGCCCGGCGGCCTGGCGCTCGTCCGACGGCCGGTCCTGGGAGCGTGTGGAGACCAGGGGGCTGGACGTCCAGGAGCTCAGGGCGGTCGTCGCCAAGGGCGACACGGTCGTGGCCGTCGGCCGCCCGGCCGACGGGGGCGGCTCGCGGGTGCTGCGCTCCTCCGACGGCGGCGGCCGGTGGCAGGCGACCGGCTTCCAGCTCCCCGAGGCCGAGCCGCGTACGGGCACGGTGGCCGTGCTGCCCGAACGGTTCGTCCTGGTGCCGACCAGGCAGCGTACGGTCGACGGCGACGTCCGCGTCTACTGCTCGCCCACCGGCGCCCAGTGGTCGCAATGCGGTTCCATCGGCGGCCTGAGCGGCGAGAGCCCGGGGGTGGAGTCGCTGGTCTCCTACCGGTCCGGCGTGGCCGCGATCTACCAGGCCACCTTGGGCAAGTACTCGGTCCTGACCAGCGCCGACGGGCGCGGTTGGGCCAAGCGGGCCGACCTCGGCGACCTGTCGGGCGCCACGCTGCGCGGGTTCACGATCTCCGACGGCGGAACCCTGTTCGCCGGCGGCGACCAGGCCGCCTCCGATGTCGACAACCAGCTCGTGCTGATGACCGCGCCGCCGCGCGGCGCCGCCTCCCGCGTCCAGCTCGGCCAGGTGGAGGGGCTGACCAGGGTCTCGCGCGAGACCACCAGGCTGGCCGCCGCCGGCGGCCGGTACGTCGCGGTCGGCTCCGCCTCGGGCGACGCCGGCCTGTGGACGATCAGGAACTGGCAGCGCTGGAAGTCGATGAGCCTCGGCGGCCCCGGCAGGCAGATCCTGGAGGACGTCGCCCACGGCGGGCGCGGCTGGCTGGCGGCCGGCAGCACCCAGACGAACCTGGCCGTCACCGATCCCCTGCTCGTCACCTCCGAGGACGGCGAGACCTGGCGGCGCGTGCCGGTCTCCGGCGACCTGGCCCGCGACCGCGACCAGCCCTACCTGGACACCCACGCCGTCGCGGCGGGCAAGAAGGGCTACGTGCTGGCCGGCGAGTCCCACGACCAGGCGGGCTCGGCGGCCGCCGCCATGTGGTTCACGCCCGACCTGCGCAAGTTCACCCGGTCCAAGAAGCTGCCCCAGGGCGGCTCGGGCGTACGCGTCCACGACGTGATCGCGACCCAGGGCGGGTACGTCGCGGTCGGCGGGTCCGGATCCGGCGACCGGGAGAGCAGCGTGGTCTGGTTCTCCGACGACGGCGTGAACTGGACCGCCCGCAAGCGCCTCACCCCGCCGGACGCCACGTCGGCCGGGCTGCGGCAGGTCACGACGTACCACGACAAGCTCGTCGCCATCGGTACGGCCGTGACGAACGGCTCACGCCGCGCCTTCTCCGCCGTGTCCGACGACGACGGCGAGAGCTGGACGACGGCGTGGCTGCCCGCCGACCAGGCGGCGGCGGTGCACGACCTGGCCGCGGCCGACCAGGGCCTGGTGGCGGTCGGCTGGCACGGCACGCCTGGTGAGGGCGACAGCGCGGCCTGGGTGTCCCAGGACGGCCTGTCGTGGAACCGCATGTCCCTGACCAGGGACCGGCTCGCCGGCCCCGGCATGCAGGCCCTGACGGCGGTGGCGGTCAGCGGCACGGAGGTGGTGGCGCTCGGCAGGTCCACGACGTACGACACCGACCACCTGATCCTGTGGACCTCCAGCCTCACCGTGGACCGGTGAGCACGTCCCAGTCGGTCAGGCAGCCGAGCAGCCCTTCGGTGAGCGGGAGCAGCGCCAGCTCACCGGGGGCGCACCACCGCACGTCGGCGGCGTCGTCACCGGCGACGGGCACGCCGCCGTCCGAGGTGGCCAGGTAGTCGCGGATCACGTACGTGACGCCGCCCGGCCCGGGACGCTCCACCGCGCCCGCCAGGCGGCCCACCGCGACGCGCAGCCCGGTCTCCTCCATGACCTCGCGGCGCACGCCCTCCGCGTCGGTCTCGCCGGGCTCCAGCCGCCCGCCGGGCAGCGACCACAGGCCCTTGCCCGGCGGACGGCCGCGCCGGACGAGAAGAAGCCGGTCAGAGGCGTCGAAAATGATCGCGCCGACACAATTTACGCGCACATGGCCAAGATTACGACGGGATAACAGATGCCGGTCTTGACGCGGCCGTGCCGGAGGAAGCACCGTGGGTAGCTGTGAGAGCGGCTCCTACCTGTCCAAGGTGCTTCGGCCCGCTTCACGGGTCGAGCGGCCTGTCCGGTGTGTTCCATTGCGACACACACGGCGATGTCCTGCCGTACCAGCCTCCGAGAGCGCCTACGGGCGAATCGCTGGAGGCCATGCGGAAACGCTCGGTGGTGCCCGTGTGGCTGCCCTGGCCATTGCCGCCCGGCTGGACGGTGACCGGGTTCGGTGAGGCCGGCGACGAACGTACCGGCTCGCGGGCCAGCGTCGTCGCGCTCAGCGGGCCCTCGCCGATCGAGGGGCCGGCCGACCTGCTGGTCATCGCCGAGGAGCCGGGCGTGGGGCTCGGCGCGACGTTCGCGGGGCTCGACGGGCCCGATCCCGGTGAGGGGTTCGACTCCGGGCCGCCCAACGCCAAGATCGAGGTGATGGGGCATCCCACGGCGATGTGGTGCCTGGGCGGCATCGACGACCGCGCCGTCTACGCCGGTGAGGCGCTCGGCAACTGGTTGTGGACCATCGCCTGGCCCGCCGAGGCCGGCTGCATGATCGCGATGGCCGAGCTGTCCCTCCAGGACGCCCGCGACCGCGACTTCGAGGTGCCGTTCGGCGGCTTCTCGCCGCGGCTGGAAGACTGAGCGGGCGCAGTGCAGGGCTGAGCACGGTCTGGAGCACAGAGTCGAGCGCAGGGCTGAGTGCAGGGCTGAGCACAAGGATCGCCTCCCCCGGGCGGCCGGTTGGGGGAGCGGTGTCCGGGGTCAGGTTCTTCGTCGAGGCGTTCGTGACGATGTTCGTGATCATGGACCCGCCGGGCGTGATCCCGCTCTTCCTCGCCTATACCTTCGGCCGCACCCCCGCCGAGCGCAGGCGCATCGCCTGGCAGGCCGCGGTGACGGCGTTCTGCCTGGTGGTGGTGTTCGCGGTGTTCGGACGGGCCATCCTGTCGTACCTGCACGTCGAGGTGCCCGCCATGCAGATCGCGGGCGGGCTGCTGCTCCTGCTGGTGGCCCTGGAACTGCTGCGCGGCGCGGCCGAGCCGCGTACCGACACCGTGCGCTCGAACGTGAACGTGGCCCTGGTCCCGCTCGGCACGCCGCTGCTGGCCGGGCCAGGCGCGATCGTGGCGACCATCGTCTTCGCCCAGCAGGCCGAGGGACGCGCCGACGGGCTGGCCGCGCTGATGCTGGCCATCGCGGCCGTGCACATCCTGCTGTGGCTGTTCATGCGCTTCTCGGTCAGCATCATCCGGGTCATCAAGGAGAACGGCGTGGAGCTGGTCACCAGGATCGCCGGCCTGCTGCTCTCGGCGCTCGCGGTGCAACTCATCATCAACGCGATTCGCGCTCTCATGCAGACGGGCTAAAGTTCGGAAGCGTGACAGCGCGTATCGAGCGAGTGGTGACCGAGGGCGTCGTCGACATCGACGGCACCGAGCACAAGGTCGAGAACAACACCTGGATCATCGGTGACGACGACGAAGTCATCGTCATCGACGCGGCGCGTGACGCCGAGAAGATCCTCGAGCAGGTGGGCGAGCGTGAGGTGCTGGCCGTCATCTGCACCGCGGGCCTGCCCGACCACGTCGGCGCGGCCATCGAGGTGGCCAGCAGAGACGAGGCGGTCGTCGCCCTGCACCCCAAGGACAAGCCGCTGTGGCGGGAGACCTGGCGGGAGACCTGGCCCGACATCGACATGGAGGACGACGGCGTCTTCGGCGTCGCCGACGTCCAGCTCGACGTCATGGAGACGCCCGGGGTCTCGCCCGGCGGCATCTCGCTCTACTGCGAGGCGCTCGGGGCCGTCTTCACCGGCAAGGCCCTGCAGGCCGACGGGCCGGGCAAGCTCGGCGGAGAATACCCGGCGCTGGCCGACCAGCTCACCTCGATCGGCGGCCGGCTGTTCACGCTCCCGGCCGACACGCGGGTGCTGGCCAACCACGGCGACGAGGTCACCGTCGGCGACCTTGAGCCGCACTTCGACGACTGGGTGTCGGGCTCGCTGACCCGCGACCCGGCCGCCGCCCGCGACGACGAGGGCCCGCTGACCGACGGCACCAGGATCTCCGGCATCAAGCTCGGCCCCGGCGACGAATAGGTGTACGACCAGCTTCCGCTGGACGGGATGCCGCGGCGGCTCTACGCGTGCACGCCGTCGCGGTTGAACACCTGGCTCGACTGCCGCCGCCGCTACCGGTTCACCTACCTGGACCGGCCGCAGCCCTCCAAGGGGCCCGCCTGGGCGCACAACAGCGTCGGCGCCAGCGTGCACAACGCGCTGGCGGCGTGGTGGCGTGAGCCGTACGAGCGGCGCACGCCGCTGACGGCCGCCGTCCTGCTCACGAACGGGTGGATCACCGAGGGCTTCAGGGACGCCGAGCAGTCGGGGGAGTGGCTGAGCCGGGCCCGCGACCTCGTGTCCGGATATGTCACGACCTTAGATCCGGCCGACGACCCGGTCGGCGTCGAGCGCACGGTCGCCACCCGTACCAAGGTGATCGCGCTGTCCGGGCGCATCGACCGGCTCGACCGGCGCGGCGACGAGCTGGTCGTGGTCGACTACAAGACCGGCCGCCGCCCGCTGACCCAGGACGACGCCCGCTCGTCCCTCGCCCTGGCCACGTACGCGATCGCGGCCTCCACGATGATGCGCACGCCGTGCCGGGCGGTCGAGCTGCACCACCTGCCCACCGGCGAGGTCGTCGAGTGGCGCCACACCGACGAGTCGCTGGGCCGGCACCTGCGCCGCGCCGAGGAGATCGGGGTCGAGGCCGCCGCCGCCGACGACCGCTACCGCGCCGTCATGGGCGCCCCCACCTCGGCCAAGCGGCCCGCCTCGGCGGCCGGGCGGGGGGCTGGAGAGCGTCCCGTCGTCGGCCCGGCCCGGGTTCCCGCCGAGCTCGACACGGTGTTCGCGCCCAGCCCTGGCCCGATCTGCTCGTGGTGCGACTTCCGCCGCCACTGCCCCGAGGGTCAGACCGCCGGATCCGACCGCAATCCCTGGGACGGCCTCGCCGACTGACCCCCGGGAACGTCCGTCCCCGTCGCCGGCCAGCGGCGGGGGTCGGTCAGGCCCTTGAGCCCCTTGCTCACGTCGTAGCCGGCCGCGCCGAGCCGGGCCCGCGCGCCGGCCAGCATCGCCCGCGTGGACGGCATGAACGCCCGGTCGTGCACCGGCTCGGGCAGCGCGTTCATGCCCAGCCGGAAGGCCCTCAGCGCCGCGCTGACCGCCGCCGGGGGCACCTCGGGCAGGACGCCGTACATGCGGCGGGCCCATTCGGGGAGCGTGTAGTAGCAGAGCGCGCCGAAGGGGAAGTAGGCCGGTTTGCCCGGCGACAACCTGCGCAGCTCCTTCGGCAGCCGGGGCCACAGCAGGAACCGCACGGTCGCCGCCGCCTCCTCGGTGACCCGCAGGGCGGGCCGGACCTGCTTGAAGTAGGCGTCCATCTCGGCGCACGAGCCGGGGACGTCCTCCGGGTGCAGCCCGACGTAGGAGGCGCTCCTGCGCTGCTCGCGCAGGTAGCGGTCGGCCTGCCGCTCGTTCAGCCCGAGCCCGCCGCGCCTGGCCACCTCCAGGTACGACGACACCTCCGCGCAGTGGACCCACAGCAGCAGCTCGGGATCGTCGACCCGGTGCGTGCGCCCGGTGAGCGGATCGGTGATGCGCAGCGCCCTGTGGATGCCGCGCACCCGCCGGCCGATCTCGTCGGCCTCCGCCGGGCTGCCGAACGTCACCCGGCCCACGAAGTCGGCGGTGCGTCGCAGGCGGCCGAACGGGTCGTCCTGGAAGTTGGAGTTCTGCCAGACGCCGAGCATGGCCAGGGGATGCAACGCCTGCAACATGAGGCCGCGTACGCCGCCCACCCACATCGAGCGGTCGAGATGCACCTGCCAGGTCGCGCTCCGAGGCGCCTGGACGACGAGTTCGTCCGTCATAGCAGGTGCATGATTACATCACATTGGACCTTGTGTCCAAATAGTGCTTCTCGGCCGCGTTCCAGAACCTGACCAGCGCCGCGGCCGTCGTCTCCGGCGCCTCGACGGCGGGGGAGTGGACCGCGCCGGGTACGACCACGCACTCGGCGCCGAGCCGGGCGGCCGTCTCCGACTGGGTCTCGGGCGACCAGCCGTCGTCGTGCTCGCCGTAGAGGACCAGGGTGGGGATCTCGATCTGACGCAGCTCGTCGGTGCGGTCGTGCATGTGCAGGACCTGCTCGGCCATCTGGGCCAGGCCCGTGGGGGAGTTGGTCAGCAGCCGCTTGCGCAGGAACGCCATGATCTCGTCGGAGACGTCGGCGGCCAGCGCCTCGGGCTCCATCCGGTGGTGCCAGAGGTGTTCGAGCCCCTGGGACGGGATCTCCTCCATGATCTCCCGGCCGTTGCGCGCCCGCCTGCCCTCGATGGCCGCGGGGCCGGAGCTCATCAGCGTGAACGAGGCGAACCGGGTGCGCCCGTCGATCACGGCCTCGCGCGCGACCAGTCCGCCGAAGGAGTGGCCCACCAGGTGGACGGGGTCGCCGCCGCCGATGGCCTGGGCGAGCAGGTCGACGTCGGCCCCCAGGGCGGCGCAGGTGTAGGCGGCGGGGTCGTCGGGGCCCGGGGTCTCGTACTGGCCGCGCAGGTCGACGGCCACCACCCGGCGGCCGGACTGCGCCAGGGTCATCAGGACCGCGATGAAGTCCTCCTTGCTGCCGGTCAGGCCGGGGACCAGGAGGGCGGGCCAGCGCTCGACCACTCCGCTGACCGGAAGCGCCTCCAGAGCCGCGAACGCACCCTGGGGCGTTTCGAGCTTCTGCGGCGTCACACCGGGCGGCAGGTCGAGGAATCGCGGCGTACTCACGTGGGGCAACAATACCCAGAGGTCAGCGCCTCGACACCGGCAAACGGACTACGCTGATGCGAGTTCTGGGGAGTTGTGAGCTATGCGTGATCTCGATGTCCGCCCGGCGACCTCGTGGGCGGACGTGCTCACCGTCTTCGGGCCGCGTGGTGCCTGCGCCGACTGCTGGTGCATGTGGTTCAGGGTGGGCGGGGCGCAATTCCGGGCCATGGAGGCCGCTGAGCGCCGTGACCGCCTCCAGGGGCTCGTGGAGGGCCCTGGGGCGGCTCCAGGGGTCCTGGCCTACCTGGAGGGCACACCTGTCGGCTGGTGCGCCGTGGGGCCGCGTGAGGAGCACGTACGGCTCGTCCGCTCGCCCGTCACCAAGCCCGCCGACCCGGAGGAGACCGGTGTGTGGTCGGTGACCTGCTTCTACGTGACCCGCGCCGGACGCGGCCAGGGGGTCACCGCCGCCCTGCTGGCCGGCGCGGTCTCGTACGCGGCCGAGCAGGGGGCGCGGGCGGTCGAGGGATACCCCACGGACTCCGGCAGGAGCCTCCAGGCCAGTGAGCTCTACCACGGCTGGCTCTCGCTCTTCGAGGACGCCGGCTTCAAGGAGACCGGACGCCGGTCGCCGACGCGTCCGGTCATGCGGCTGGGCCTGGCATAGGCCCGTACAACCATCCGTACAGACGAGAAGGCGCGCGCCCCGCGAACGGGACGCGCGCCTTCTCGATGTTGTCGCTAGCCGGCGCGGCGGCGGTTGCCGCCGCCGCCACCGCCACGGGACTGGCGGCGCTGCTGCTTGCGCTCGGTCGCCGCGGACGGCGCGATGTCGTCGTCGTCCGTGGCCAGGTCGGGCGACTGGAAGATCACCGCGAACGGGCTCGGCGGGATGATCCGCTCCGGCTCCTGGCGGACCGGCGGCGGAGGCGTGGCCAGGAAGCTGGGCTCCGGCACGGACTCCACGACCGGCGCCCTCACCGGCTCCACGACCGGCTCCACGACCGGCTCGGCGACCGGCTCGGGCGCGGCCTCGGCCGCACGGCGCCTGGAGGGCGCCTCGGCGGCCTTCTCGCGGGAACGCGTGTCGGGGGCCTCGGCCTGGTCGGCCCTGCGGGAGCGGGTCCGCTTCGCCGGGGTCTCCGGCGTCTCGGTCAGCGCCTGCTCGATGGCCGACGACGCGGCCCCCCTGCTGCGGACGCGCGTGCGCTTCGGCTCTGCGGCCTGGACCTCGTCGGGCGTGAAGATGGCGGGAGTCTCCTCCGTCTTGGCGGCCACGATCTCGACCTCCGGCGTCTCGGGTGCGGTTTCGGCCAGCTCTCTGCCGCCGCGGGTGCGGCGACGCTGGCGCGTGGCGCGGGCCGGGCGCTCCTCGCGCTCTTCCCGCTCCTCGCGACGGCGGTTGCCGCCGCGGGTCCGGGCCCGGCCGGTCTCACCGAGGTCCTCGATGCGCTCGGCCGACAGCCCCGCGCGCGAACGGCTGGCGTGCGGCAGGACGCCCTTGGTGCCCGCGGGGATGTTCAGCTCGGTGTAGACGTGCGGTGAGGTGGAGTAGGTCTCCTCCGGCTCGGCGAAGTCGAGGCCGAGCATCTGGTTGATCATCTTCCAGCGGGTCAGCTCCTCCCACTCCACGAAGGTGACCGAGATGCCCGTGCGCCCGGCCCGGCCGGTACGGCCGATGCGGTGCACGTAGGTCTTGTCGTCGGAGGGGCAGTCGTAGTTGACCACGTGGGTGACGTCGTCGATGTCGATGCCGCGGGCCGCCACGTCGGTGGCCACCAGCACGTCGATCTTGCCCGCCCGGAAGGCCCGCAGCGCCTGCTCGCGCTGGCCCTGACCGAGGTCGCCGTGGACGGCCGCGACCGCGAAACCACGCGTGTCGAGCTGCTCGGCGACCATGTCGCAGGCCCGCTTGGTCTCGCAGAAGACCATGGTGAGCCCGCGGCCCTCGGCCTGGAGCAGCCGGGCGACGATCTCGATCTTGTCCATCCGGTGGGCGCGCCAGACGATCTGACGCACCTGCGGGGTGGCCTCGCCCTCGCCGCTCTCCATCTCCGCGCGTACGTGGGTGGGACGGTTGAGGTATTTGCGGGACAGCGAGACGATCTCGCCCGGCATGGTGGCCGAGAACAACATCGTCTGCCGCTCCGCGGGGATCAGCTTGAAGATCCGCTCGATGTCGGGCATGAAGCCCAGGTCCATCATCCGGTCGGCCTCGTCGAGCACGAGGGACGTGACCTGGCTGAGGTCGAGGTGCTTCTGCTTGACCAGGTCGAGCAGACGGCCCGGGGTGCCGACGATGACGTCGACCCCGGCCTTGAGCGCCTCGATCTGCGGCTCGTACGCCCGGCCGCCGTAGACGGTCAGGACCCGCGAGCCGAGCTTGCCGGCCGCGGTGACCAGGTCTTCGCTGACCTGGACGGCCAGCTCACGGGTCGGCACGACGACCAGCCCGCGGGGCTTCTTGCGGTTCTTGCGCGGCTTGCCGATGCTCTGGAGCATCGCGATGCCGAACGCGTAGGTCTTGCCCGTACCCGTGCGCGCCTGGCCGATGAGGTCCTGGCCGCTCAGGGCGAGCGGTAGCGCCATCTCCTGGATGGGGAACGGTGTGACGATACCCTCGGTCTCGAGGGCATCGGCGATTTCTGGTGTGACTCCGAGGTCTCGGAAAGTCGTCAGCGTGGCCTGCCTCAGTCTCAAATGAAGGCGGGCCTGCCGGGACCGACGGGCGGAAAAACAGCCCCCGTTACGTGGGTCCTCGCGGTAGAGCCAGCCCTCTCGCGTCATCGCGACCGCGCACCCGGGGAATCGGGGGTTATCGGGGGAATCCCCCGAACTAACACAGTGCGGTCGCACTTTCACAGAGCAGTGTACTCGATACCACAACGCTGGCCGAGCTCGCTTATGTTCCCGAAGATTCAGCGAAGTACGCTGCCCCCATGAAGGAGTCTCCTGGAGTCGTCGACCTGCTCGGTGTTCTAGCTTACGCGGAACTCAGCGCGTACGCCCGGATGACCGAGGACGCCACCACCCTGGCGCCCTCGCTCGCCGACCGTGCCGCGCTCAGCGAGCTGGCCGCGGCCGAGTACGCCCACTTCCGCCTGCTGCGCGACCGCCTGGCCGAGCTGGGGGCCGGTCCGGAGCAGGCGATGACGCCCTTCGTGACGGCCCTGGACGCCTGGCACGCCCAGACCCGGCCGGCCGATTGGCTGCAGGCCCTGGTCAAGACGTACGTGGGGGACGGGATCGCGCTCGACTTCTACCGCGAGGCCGCCCGGCACCTGGAACCGTCGATCGGCAAGCTGGTGGACGAGGTGCTGGTCGACGAGGCGCGGTCGCAGTTCGCCGTCGAGCGGGTCAGGGCGGGGATCGAGGCCGATCCCACGGCGGGCGGACGGCTGGCGCTGTGGGCCCGGCGGCTCGTCGGCGAGGCGCTCAGCCAGGGGCAGCAGGTGGCGGCGGCGCGGCCGGAGCTGGCGATGCTGCTGGTGGAGTCGGCCAAGGCGGCCGGCGGGGAGGCGGCCGACATCTCACGCCTCTTCGCGACCCTGACGGAGGCGCACAACAAGCGGATGGCCGCACTCGGCATCTAGCTCCCCATCGACGCTCACGAGAGCTTGTGGCGTCCGGGGAGGGAGCCGCCGCGATGGTGGAGGTCGATGACGTGCTTGGCGCGGGGGCGAGGAGTTCGGGGGCCGGACCGCCCGCCGTACGGGATCGAGGGGGCGGGCGATGCTCAAGCTGGTCACCCGGCGGGAGCTGCTCGCGGGCCGGGGCGTCGAGCATTTCGGTACGGCTTGCAGATGTTGAAGATGCCGGTCTGGTCGTGGAGGGGGGCGAGGGTACAAAAGGGATGTAACGTGCCAGACATGAGGGCCTCGCGCCGCTACGGCAGTTCCTTGACGAGATGTGGGCCGAATCGCTGGACCTCGCGCGCTGTGTTGCGGAGGGGGAGCGCTGAGTGTCCGACGGGCGAGCCGAAACGGGATGACGCCGACCGGCGCCGTCCCGCCCGAGGCTGCCGGCTCACGGACCCACGCGACCACCCCGGCCACCCCTGACCTCGGCTCACCTGGCCTCGGCGCCCCTGACCCGTCACATCAGACCGCCGCCACGTCAGACCTCCGGCCCGTCGGAGCCCGGCACGCCTGACCGTGGCGCCGGAGTGGTGCCCATACGCAGGGCAGGGGGTGTGGCTCGTGAGGTCGCTGGGTTCCCTGGGATGCGGGAGCCCTGGGCCTTCGTGAGGGGATGGGCCCCCTGCGCTGTGGTGCGCGGGAGCCCTGGGCCTGGTGGGGCGTGGTGAGGTGTGCCGTGGGCCTCGTGAGGGGTACGGCGGTTGGCCGTACCCCTGGTGGGTGGGTTAGAGGGTGCCGCCGAAGCCGACCGGCCTGGACTCGTCCTCACCGATCTCGATGAACCCCAACGAGGCCACCGGCACGACCACGCGCCGGCCCTTGACGTCGGTGATGGCGAACACGCCGCGATCGACCGACAGCGCGTTCCTGATCTCTTCTTCGACCTGCTCGGCGGAGAGGTCGGTCTCGACAACGAGTTCGCGGTGTACGGAGCGTACGCCGATCTTGACTTCCATCGTGGCTCCCTAGTCGACTGGGCTAGCGCTCAGTCCCATCGTCGCCGCTCCGAAGCCCGGAGACGGTGAATGATCGCGCCCAGCGAACGGGTTATGCCGTACGCGGAAAACCGCTGATCCCCCGCCAGGCAAGCCGCGCCATGAGCTGCTCGGCCGCGTCCTTGGGGATCGAGCCCTGCGCGGTGACCCAGTAGCGGGCGCTCACCTCGGCCATGCCGACCAGGCCGACGCCGAGCAGGTGGGCCTCGTCGCTGGTGCAGCCGGTGTCCTCCTGGATGACCGCGCTGACCATCTCGGCGCACTCCTGGAGGGACCGCTCCACCCGCTGGCGCACGGGCGCGACGTTGCGCAGGTCGGACTCGAAGACGAGCCGGAACGCCTCCCCCTGCGTGGAGACGAAGTCGAAGAACGCGCTGAACGTGGCCTGCACCCGCAGCTTGTTCTCGTGGGTGGAGGCCAGGGCCTCGCGGCACCGGTTGACCATGTCGTCGACGTGCAGGTCGAGCAGCGCGAGGTAGAGCTCCAGCTTGCCGGGGAAGTGCTGGTAGAGCACCGGCTTGCTGACACCGGCCCGATCGGCGATCTCGTCCATGGCGGCCGCGTGGTAGCCGTTCTCCACGAAAACTTCCTGCGCGGCGCTCAGCAGTTGCCGGCGTCGGGCCAGTCGGGGCAGCCGGGTGCCCCGGGGCTTCGCGTCCGGGGTTGCGGTCACGCGGGTCTCCATTGGTCTCTCAGCGAACTGTGCCGACATCCTACGTGCGGCCGGTCGACACCTCGGTGGTCATCGTCATACACGCTCGGTCTGGCGGGTGGCCCGTGGCTCAGCGGTAGTCGTCGTCGTCATAGTCGACGACGCGGTCCTGGTCGGCGGCGTCGGCGGGGTCGGCGTCGAGCGGGACCTCGCGGCGCGCCCCGCCGGCCTCCTGCCGGACCTCGCGATGCTGCTCGGCGGCGTCGGCCTCGGGCGTCTCCGGCGACAATTCCTCTTCTTCTTCCTCCTCGTCGTAGACATTCTCGTCCCCGCGGGTGTCCATTTCCGACATCTCGGTCCCCCTCTTGGTGTGGACGGGTCCAGACTACGCCCGGCCGAAAAGGTCGCCGTGCTTCTCCACTCTGGCGAGTACGTCAGGCGCGGTGAACACCAGGTCATCGGGGTGTTCACAGCCCTCGACCTCCTTCCACAGCAGCGGCGTCGAGACCGTCGGCCGCTCCCTGGCCCGCAGCGAGTACGGCGCCACGGTGGTCTTGGACGGATTGTTCTGGCTCCAGTCGATGAACACCTTGCCCGGCCTGGCCTTCTTGGCCATGACGCTGACGATCTCCTTCGGGTGCTCCTTCTCCAGGGTCTGGGCCAGCCTCTTGGCGTACGCGGAGGGCTCCTCGCGGCAGTCCCAGTCGGCGTAGAGCTGCATGCCCTTGTTGCCGCTGGTCTTGGGCCTGGCGGTGAGCCCTTCGTCCTTCAGCAGCTCGCGCAGCATGAGCGCCACGCGGCAGCACTCCACGATGGTCGCCGGCGCGCCCGGGTCCAGGTCGAACACGAGCGTGTCGGGCGGCAGCGCCGTGCCGTCATCGTCCACGCGCCACTGCGGCACGTGCAGCTCCAGCGCGGCCAGGTTGGCGTAGTAGGCGAGCGTCGGCAGGTCCTCGACCACGGCGAAGTCGATGGTCCCGCGGTTCTTGGTGCTGCCGGGGGCGGGCAGGTTGACCTTCCTGACCCAGTCGGGGGTGTGCTCGGGCGCGTTCTTCTCGAAGAAGAACTGTCCGGTGACGCCGTTCGGGTAACGCTTGACGGTCAGGGGCCGGCCCGCGAGGTGCGGCAGCAGGACGGGGGCCACGCGGCTGTAGTAGTCGATGACCTCGGCCTTGGTGAAGCCGATCTCCGGGTAGAGCACCTTGTCCAGGTTGCTCAGCGTCAGCTCGCGCCCGTCGACCCTGACCGGCACCTTCTTCACAACGTCACCTCCGCGGGGACCTTGTCGGCACGCAGTCCGCGCCAGACCGGATGTCTCAGCCGCAGCTCGTCGGTCCACATCGTGTAGCCCACCTCCCCGACGAGATCGGGCCTAACCCACCGATTTCTCCACGGGACCGCGTTCGTGAAGGGGCTGCGCGGGATCTCCAGAGGTTGGAGCGCCTGGTGGAGGTCGTCCAGGATGGCGTCGGTGAACCCGGTTCCCACGTGGCCGACGTACGTCAGCCCTTCACCGGTGAAGACGCCCATGACGAGCGAGCCGATCCCGTTCGCCCTGCGGCCTTTGCCGGGTTTCCAGCCGCCGATCACGACGTCCCTCGTGCTGAGGTGCTTGACCTTGATCCACCACGGCGAGCGCACGCCCGGCCGGTACGGCGAGTCGAGACGCTTGGCCACCACGCCCTCAAGGCCCTGCTCCCGCGTGGCGGTGAGCAGGTCGGAGTCCCCCGGGAAATATGGCGGCGCCCCGATGTCCAGCTCGTCGAGGAGCGCGCGCCGGTCGCGGTACGGCAGGTCGAACAGCGGCCTGCCGTCCAGGCAGAGCAGGTCGAAGGGCATGTACGTGACGGGGTAGAGCTCCAGCACGGCCGATTCGGGATCGGTCAGGTGCATACGATGCTGGAGCCGGACGAAACTGGGCCTGCCTCGCTGGTCCAGGGCCACGACTTCGCCGTCGATGACGGCGTTCTTAACCCCGAACCCCGAAATTTCGGGGTATCGCCGGGTGTACTCCACGCCGTGCCGTCCGGTCACCCTCAGTCCGTCGGTGAGGTGTACGAGCGCGCGGATGCCGTCCCACTTGACCTCCAGGCCGTACCGGTCACGATCGGAGGGTAGTTCCCCAGGTACGGCCAGCATTGGTTCAACCGGGTATGGCATTCCTTGCCCCATGACGGGTATGTGCCCATATGGTGAGCCCGCTACTGCTGAGGAGTGCCCATGCGCAGCATCTGGAAGGGCGCGATCTCCTTCGGGCTGGTCACCATCCCGGTGAAGCTGTACTCGGCGACCGAGCAGAAAGACGTCAGCTTCCACCAGGTCCACCGGGAGGACGGCGGCAGGATCCGCTACAAGCGCGTGTGCACCGTCGACGGCGAGGAGGTCCCGTACGCGGACATCGCCAAAGGGTACGAGCTGGCCTCGGGCGAGATGGTGGTGCTCACCGACGAGGACTTCGAGGACCTGCCGCTGAGCACGTCGCGCAGGATCGACGTCCTCCAGTTCACCCCGGCCGAGCAGATCGACCCCATCTACTTCGCCAAGTCGTACTACCTGGAGCCCGACGCCCAGGGCGCGAAGCCGTACGTGCTGTTGCGGAACGCCCTGGAGAGCTCGGGGCAGGTGGCCGTGGTCAAGGTGGCGCTGCGGCAGCGGGAGTCGCTGGCCACCCTGCGCGTACGGGACGGGGTGTTCGTCCTGGAGACCATGTTGTGGCCGGACGAGATCCGCGCCCCCGACTTCGAGTTCCTGGAGGAGGACATCGAGGTCCGGGCGCAGGAGCTCAAGATGGCCGAGTCGCTGATCACCACGATGGAGTCGGACTTCGACCCGAGCGAGTACCACGACACGTACCGCGAGGCGTTGCAGCAGGTGATCGAGGCGAAGGTGGCGGGCAAGGAGGTCGTGGCGGCGCCTGAGGAGGAAGAGGCGGGGCCGGCGGTGGACCTCATGGCGGCCCTGCGCGCCAGCGTCGAGGCGGCGAAGCGGGAGCGGACCGGGGAACCGGCCAAACCGAAGAAGGCGGCGGGCGGCAAGTCCTCCAAGGAGGCCAAAGAGACCAAAGAGGCCAAAGAGTCCAAGGAGTCCAAGGAGGCCAAGGAAGAGGAGAAGGCCCCACCCAAGCGCAAGGCCCGCAAGTCCGCCTGACCAGCCGTCGGCCCACCGCGAGTACGCCTGCAGGCCCCTTGCCAGTACGCCCCCGACTCACCATGGGCACATCCGCCCGACCACCGTGAGGATCGGCGCGGTCGGCAGACCCGTCGGCGAGGGCGTGGGGCCGCGTCGGGTGACCGGCTGCCCAATTCCGTAAGGGCGGCACCGTCTCATGGGTACGGGCGGCACCGTCTCATGGGTGAACCCGCCGACGTCGTCTGCTCGGTGGCCTCGGGAGCCGAAGACGGAGATCACCCTCAATGAGCGGCAGAGCGGCTGGCAAGCAGGGGGCCCATCCGGCGAACACATGGCGCTTGCCCGCTGGGGGAGCCGGCAACGGCCGAGGCGAGCCGGCCGGAGGCCGTGTGCGGCGTCAGAAGCGGCATATAGAACCCGGGCGGTGGTGGCGGTGAGCACGGCGACGGCGGCGAGGGTCACCCGCCAGTTGAGGTGCCGGCCGACGAGGGGGCCTGTCGGCCTGGTTGGGAGAGGAGGCGGGGAGTAGGGCGGACCGATGGCGATCCCCGCCCTCGTGTGCGATCCCGCCCTCGCGCGCGATTCCCACCTTCGTGTGCAGCGTCAGCTCGCGCTGTGGTGGACGCCCGCCTGTCCGTGGGGTTGCGGAGGGCGACGGAGATCGCGACAGCGAAGGAAGCGGCCACCACCGGCGCGGCGACGACCTGCGCCGCTGGAAGGGGGCCGAGTGCTCCAGGGCTGACGTGCTGACGAGTTCCTGACCTCGGCTGCCCCCACCGCCCCCTGGCATCTACGGCCTGCGGGCTCTACGGCTTCCCAGCTTCTACGCCTCTGTAGCTTCTACAACCCAGCGGGTTCTACGGCCTTGAAGCTTCTACGACCCAGCGGGTTCTGCGGCCTTGAAGCTTCTACGACCCAGCGGGTTCTGCGGCCTTGAAGCTTCTACGACCCAGCGGGTTCTACGCCCCTGCGGGTTCTGCGGCCTTGCGGGTTCTACGCCCCTGCGGGTTCTGGGCTCCCGCATCTACGGCCCTGCGGGTTCTACGGTCTTGGGGTTCTACGGCTTGCGGGCGTGTTGGTGGGGAGGTGGGCACAGCGTCTCGGGCTCACATAACGCTCATTAGCCATAAAGCGGACATTATCTTCATATCGCAATAAGTGGCACCAATTGCCCGCCGCGAATCGGCCGGGCCTCGCCGCTGGAGAGGGGTGTCGGTTTTCCGGATCCCCTCAGACTCCGCTCGGCCGACCCGTCTCCAGTGATCATGATAGATTCGGACATATCATGGCATATCAGTCAATAATTGTTTAATGCAAGCAATAAGGCTGTTAATGCATAGCAAAAAGGCGGCGGTTCTGTGTTGCCATGCCCGCGTCCAGGAAATGACATTTCACGGATGGCTCATCACAGGTCGTCCAAGGGCAGTTCCCTGACAACCGGGGAGCGTTGAGAACGGGGCAACCAATCCTTTAGGGGGAAACGCAATGCCCAAGCTCAAGAGTATTCTCGCAGGCCTCGCCGTCAGCACGGCCATGAGCGGCGGTGTCGTCGCGCTGGGTGCGGCGACCACCATGACCAGTGCCGACGCCGCCACCAGCGCCGGTGTCGTCACGTCCACCAGCTTCCAGGCCGGCTGCTTCCGCAGGTCGCGGTGCGGCGGCTGGGGCTGGGGCGGCGGCGGTGGCTGGGGTAACTGGGGCGGTGGCGGCTGGGGCTGGCGCCGCAACGGCAACCGCGTCGGCAAGGTGAAGGTCAGCATCCACAACCGCAACTTCAACCGTAACCGGGTGACGGAGCGGGAGGACGTGAGGCCTCTCGTCCGCCACCGCGACCACGACCACGACCACGACCGCGACGACTGGGGCTGACGAACGGGGAGGGAACCGTCGTCCTCATGAAGGCGGCGCCGCGCTGAATTCGACCACCGGGTACCGGGCTCGGACAACGGTCTGAATCGCGGCCGGCGCGCTGGAGGAATCGTTCTCTCCGTCCCTTCGGAAATTCTGGTGAGGGCTTCATCGGCATCGGCCGGGAAGCCCTCACCTGCATTTCCAGCGCGACTTACCATGCAAATCTGTGCCTACCGGCAAAAGTGGACAATTGCGGTTTGCTGGCCATACATGGGGATATATCAAGGTCATGGATGGCAGGCAAGGCAAGCCATACCGTCCACGTCGTTTCCTGGGAATCCGGAAGCGTCGATCAACGGGGCATCCAAACCATTAGGGGGAAACGCAATGCCCAAGTTCAAAAGTGTTATCGCAGGCCTCGCCATGAGCACGGCGCTGAGCGGCGGAATGATCGCCCTCGGTGCGGCGACCACGGCCACCAGCGCCGAAGCCGCCACCAACGTCACCGCCGCGGCGACCACCACCACTCTGTCCGGCTGCTTCCGTCGCTCCTGGTGCGGCGGCGGCTGGGGCTGGCGCAACAACTGGCGTCGCCACCGGCTCCCTCGGATCCGCATCATCATCGTCAACCGGAACCGGAACCACGACGTGCTCGCGCGTGACGCTCGTCAGCAGGTTCGCGCTGACGACGACGTCGAGCGTGACTGGCGCTGACCAGAGGCTCTGAATCCGGGGCGCGAACCACGATCGCGCAACTGAGTGCCCGCATTCCGCCGAACCCTCGTTCCTCTTGAGAACGAGCTCTCGGCAGGGAGTGCGGGCACTCACTCGTCTCACCTTCTTGTCCGTACGGTCTCGGGACCGGGTGACGCATCCTGTAGGGCAGGCCCTTGGGGGCGTCTGGAGGGCGGGGGAGGGCGGGAGACAAGGTGAGTGCCCGCATCCGGGGGGTGATCCCCGCTCTCCGTCGAGAGCGGGATCGGCCGGATGCGGGCACTCCTCCGTGTCGGCGTGGTCTCACTTCTCAGGCGAGGCTCTCGCTGAGCGGGCTCTCACCGGGTGAGACCTCCCGCCTAGTTGTCGTTGTGCTCGCGGTCGTCGTGCCGCTGCACGTTGTTGTTGTTGTGGTTGCTGTTGTGGTTCGTGTTGTGGATGACGACGCGGACCCGGGGGGTGTTGTTACGACGCCAGCCCCAGCCGGCGCCGCGTCCCCAGCCCCAGCCGCCGCCGCGTCCCCAGCCCCAGCCGCCGCCGCAGCGGCGGTGGCAGCCGCCACCCCAGCGGTTGCCCCAGCTGCGGCCCCAGCCGCCCCAGCCGCACCGGGTCTCCCGGAAGCAGCCGGCGAGGGTGGCCGCGGTGGCCGAGCCGGTGACGCTGGCGGCGTTGGCCCCGGTGGCGGTGGTCGCCGCGCCTACGCTGACCACACCGCCGGTCAGCGCGGTGCCCATGGCGAGCCCTGCGATAACACTTTTGAGCTTGGGCATTGTGTTTCCCCCTAAAAGGATTGATTGCCCCGTACTCGTCGCTCCGCGAAATCCGAGCCTTCTGGATTTCTGTTGGAGCGGCGTGGATGCCCGCTAGCGAACATCCATGTTAGGGATATATCCCACCGAATACCCCACAAACGGACATTGCCCTCTCTTGTCCGACACTATGGCGCATCATGGTGCATAATCGGACATTTCGGACCCGGTAGGGCGAGGGGGTGGGCGGAGCGCGCATTTGAGGGAAAACGCAGTGAGGGCTCCACCGGCAGAATGCCAGTGGAGCCCTCACCGGGAATTGCCGCGGTGACAGAAGAGAAAGGGATCTCAGGCGGCCCCGCAATGTCCGGGTGCGGTCACTTCCTGGGAGCCCAGTACTCGCCGGTCGAATTCACTTCGCCGTGAAGAGCGACCATCCATGGATCACGGGCGCCATCTCCGAGCGATCAGTTCTCGCGGTTCCAGCGGTTCTCGCGGTTCTCGCGGTTCTCACGCAGCTCGTTGTTGGTTCTCGTCTCGACGTTGTCGTTCGTGTTCTCGTTGAAGATCTTGACGCAGACGCCGCCGCCGCGGTGCCGGCGCCAGCCGCCACCCCAGCCGCCGCCGCCCCAGCCCCAGCCGCCGCCGCCCCAGCCGCCGCCCCAGCCGTGGCGGTTCCTGTTGCAGCGGTGGTGGCGACGGTGCCACCAGCCGTGGCCGTCCCCATCGCCCCAGCTGAGGGTCGTCGGGCTGGTGACGTTGTTGGCGGTGCTCGCGTTGGCGGTGGTCGTCGCGCCCAGGCTGACCACGCCGCCGGTCAGCGCGGTGCTGACGGCGAGACCTGCGATAACACTTTTGAGCTTGGGCATTGCGTTTTCCCCCTAAAGGATTGGTTGCCCCGTTCTCGACGTTCCCGAGAGACCCGGAAACAGGTCTTGAACGACTAGCTGATGAGCCATCCGTGAAATGTCATTTCCGGGACAGAGCTACAACAAACAGGAGTGGCCCTATTTTGCTATGCATTAGCAATCTTATTGCTTGCATTACAGCTCTATCGAATGAAATGCCATGATATGTCCGATTATGTACATATGACGGAGTGCCCATCACATCGGGTTCCGGCAGCACCGCCCGCGCTTTTCTCATGGAATGACGGCATGGCCATGCGCGCCGGAAGGCGGCGGCCATGCGTGTATTGACGGCTCGCTGAAAATGCTCGCCGCGGCACACCGATGCGCCGGACATGAGAAAAGCGGGACGATGCTGTCGTCGGGATCGTTCGGGGAACGCTGTGACGCTTCCCCGATGGAATTCCAGTGGCCGCGACCTTCCGATAGCTGACGGAGAGTGTCCGGTGAGTCGCGCACTGTATCCGCTTCTGATGCTTACCCGTACTGACCCCGGTAAACGGTGACAGACAGCTTTTGCCGCACACTTAAGCTGCCAAGAGATCCATTAGATCTCTATGAGCGGAAATTTCGGGGCTGGTCCCACATGTCCGCCCGCGCGGACGTGCCCACCGATGCGGCTGGAGGGGCATGACACCCCCTTGCGTCCTGTATGTCCATCGATGCTCTGATAGTCACGGAATGCAGAGCCCGCCTGAGCGCGCTGGTTATCGTGGAAGAGCGACGAGGAGGACGTAATGACAGCGGCGGAGCCGATCCCTCACTGGCCGGGACGCATGATCGGCTCGGTGTACGTGCGATCCACCCCCGAAGACGGCCCCGCCGAGCAGGCGGTGTTCGTCCACGGGCTGGCGGGCTCGGCCACCAACTGGACCGACCTCATGGACGAGCTCAAGGACACCGTCACCGGCCACGCCCTCGACCTGCCCGGCGCGGGCTTCTCACCGGCGCCGGAGGACGGCG
Source organism: Nonomuraea sp. NPDC051191 (assembly GCF_044455665.1). Classification (NCBI taxonomy): domain Bacteria; kingdom Bacillati; phylum Actinomycetota; class Actinomycetes; order Streptosporangiales; family Streptosporangiaceae; genus Nonomuraea; species Nonomuraea sp. NPDC051191. Next base: position 603,472 of record NZ_JBITEZ010000004.1, read on the forward strand.
ACTACACCGTGGCCGGCCATGCCGCCGCGGTGATCGGACTGCTGGAGCACACCGGCCCGGCCCACCTGTTCGGCAACTCGCTGGGCGGCGCGGTCGCGGTACGGGTCGCCGCGTCCCGGCCCGACCTGGTCCGCTCGCTCACGCTGGTCTCGCCCGCCCTGCCCGACCTGCTCCCCAGGTACGGCCCGGTCCGCGTGGCCGCCGCCGCCGTGCCCAGGGTGGGCGAGTGGGTCGCGGGCAAGCTGCGCCTGCTCCCCGCCGAGCAGCGCATCAACGCCTCCTTCGCCATGGTCTGGGCGAACATGAACGCCGTGCACCCCGTCCGCCTGGCCGACGCCGTCGAGGAGCTGCGCCGGCGCGACGACGTCCCGTACGCGGGCGAGGCCATGATCGGTTCGGCGAGGGGCATCGTGGCCGAGTACTTCCGGCGGGGCGAGGACACCCTGTGGCGTCAGGCGGCCAAGGTCGAGGCGCCGACCCTCATCGTCCACGGCCGGCACGACCGTCTGGTGCGCCCGGCCATGGCGGCGAAGGCGGCCCGTACGTTCCGGCAGGTCAGGCTCGTGCTGTTGCCGACGGCGGGCCACGTGGCGATGATGGAGATGCCGCGAGTGGTGGCCGCGGAGGCACGCCGTCTGATCGGTGAGACGAGATTGGGGAATGCCCCACTCGCCGAGTAGGTTTCAGCTAGAGATGTGACCCCCTGAAACGGGAGCGTAGAACGTGTCGTTGCCACCGCTGGTCGAGCCGGCCACAGAGCTGACCGTAGACGAAGTGCGCCGCTACTCGCGCCACCTGATCATCCCCGATGTCGGGATGGCCGGGCAGAAGCGGCTGAAGAACGCCAAGGTGCTGTGCGTGGGCGCCGGCGGCCTGGGCTCGCCCGCCCTGATGTACCTGGCGGCGGCGGGTGTCGGCACCCTCGGCATCATCGACTTCGACGTCGTCGATGAGTCCAACCTGCAGCGCCAGATCATCCACGGCCAGTCCGACGTGGGCAGGCCGAAGGCCGAGAGCGCCGCGGCGTCGGTCCGCGAGATCAACCCGCTGGTCGAGGTCGTCGTCCACAACGCGGCCCTGACCACCGAGAACGTCATGGAGATCTTCTCCGCCTACGACCTCATCGTCGACGGCACGGACAACTTCGCCACCCGCTACATGGTGAACGACGCCGCCGTGCTGCTCGGCAAGCCGTACGTGTGGGGTTCGATCTACCGCTTCGACGGTCAGGCCAGCGTGTTCTGGGCCGAGCACGGGCCCTGCTACCGCTGCCTCTACCCCGAGCCCCCGCCTCCCGGCATGGTGCCGTCGTGCGCCGAGGGCGGCGTGCTCGGCGTGCTGTGCGCGTCGATCGGCTCGATCCAGGTCAACGAGGCCATCAAGCTGCTGACGGGCATCGGCGACTCGCTGGTCGGCCGGCTGATGATCTACGACGCCCTGGAGATGAAGTACCGGGACGTCAAGGTCCGCAAGGACCCCGAGTGCGTGCTGTGCGGCAAGAACCCGACGGTCACCGAGCTGCTCGAGGACTACGAGGCGTTCTGCGGCGCGATCTCCGACGAGGCCGCGCAGGCCGCCAGCGGCTCCACGATCACCGCGCAGGAGCTCAAGTCCATGATGGACAAGGGCGACAACATCTACGTGGTCGACGTCCGCGAGATCAACGAGTACGAGATCGTCTCCATCCCGGGCGCCACGCTGATCCCCAAGGGCGAGTTCCTCAACGGCTCTGCCCTGGAGAAGCTGCCCCAGGACAAGCGCATCGTGCTCCACTGCAAGTCGGGCGCCCGCTCGGCCGAGGCGCTCGCGATCGTCAAGAACGCGGGCTTCTCCGACGCGGTGCACGTCGGCGGCGGGGTGCTGAGCTGGGTCAAGACCGTCGACCCCAGCCTGCCCAGCTACTGAGGCGTTTTCCGGGGAACCGTCCGCCGAGGCGCTTAAGGTCGGTGTCGTGAACCACGCCCGCCCCTGGCCCACTCTGGTGGTGTCCTCCGCGCTGACCCTGGTCTGCGCGGTGGCCGCCGGGGTGGCCGGGAGCGCGGCGGGCACCGAGCTGACCCGCGGGCCGAGCGCGTCCGAGCTGCGGGCCGCCGCCACGCGGGAGGTCGCCGAACGCTGGCGCGCCTGGCCCGCCGGGCGCGTCTTCCCTGCGGCCCTGCCGTACGCGGCCGAGCAGGGCGGGCAGGAACGGGCCGAGCGCATCGGCATCTCGCCGCACACCGGCTGCGGCGCGGAGTCCCTCGACGTGAAGGCGGTCAGGACGTTGCGCGAGGCGGGATGCAGAGGCGTGCTGCGGGCCACCTACATCGACGCGCTGCGCGGGGTGCTCGTCACCGTCGGCGTGGTCGCGCTGCCCGACGAGTCGCGCGCCGTCCGGGCCAGGAGCGTGTTCGCCGACAACGGCAAGCCCGTGCCAGGGGTGCGGCCGCTGGCCTTCAGGGGCACGGTCGCCGAACGGTTCACGTCGTCCATGCGGCAGGCCGGGTCGGTGCGGCAGGCGGGGCCGTACGTGGTGCTGACCACGGCGGGCCAGGTGGACGGCCGGCCCGCGAGCACGGCCGGCGAGTCACGACCGGCCATCTTCGCCTTCGCCACCGAGCTGTCCGAACGCGTGCTGCTCGACCTGAGCACCCCCAGGATGCCCGACTGCGCGGCCGAGGAGTGGCGGTGCTGAGGCGCGGCGCGGCGACGGCGCTGGCCGGGGTGGTGGTCTCCGCAACCCCCGCCGTCCTGCCCGCCTTCGCCGACGACGACGTGCGCGGGGGCCAGCGGGCGGTCATCGAGACGCTCGACCTGCCCGCGGCCTGGCGGACCAGCAAGGGCGCGGGGGTCACCGTGGCCGTGCTCGACTCCGGGGTCGATCCGGCCCACCGCGACCTGGCCGGCTCGGTGACCGTGGGCCGCGACCTCACCGAGGGCGCGAACCCGCCGGGGGTCGCGCCACGGCGGCTGCACGGCACGTACATGGCCTCCCTGATCGCCGGGCACGGCCACGGGCCCGGCGGAAGGCAGGGCGTCATCGGCGTCGCGCCGGAGGCCGGAATCCTGTCGGTACGCGTCATCCTGGAGGACGAGGAGCCGGGGTTCAGGGAGTTCAACTCGGCCGAGCGCTTCGAGGACGTCGTGGCCAGGGGCATCCGCTACGCGGTCGACGAGGGCGCGGACGTCATCAACATGTCGATCTCCAAGGAGCTCGCGACCAAGGAGGAACGGTCCGCCATCCGGTACGCCATCTCCCGGGGCGTCGTGCTGGTGGCCGCGGCCGGCAACGACGGCGACAGGAAGACCGGCGGGGACTTCGCGCCCTACTCCTACCCGGCGTCCTTCCCCGGCGTGGTGTCGGTGGGGGCCACCGACCGGCGGCTGCGCCGGGCGACGTTCTCCAACTGGAACTCCTCGGTGCTGGTGGCCGCGCCGGGCGTGGACATCATGGGCGCGGGGCCCGGCGACGAGTACTGGGTGGGCCGGGGCACCTCGCAGGCGACCGCGCTCGTCTCGGGGGTGGCCGCCCTCATCAAGGCGAAGTTTCCGCAGATGTCGTCGCCGCTGGTCGTCCAAGCGCTCGCCGACAGCGCCGACGACCGGCCGCCCGGCGGTTACGACACCGGCACCGGCTTCGGCGTCGTCAACGCCCGCAGAGCCCTGGCCGAGGCCGCCCGCCTGGCCACGCACACCGAGACCGCGACCGGCCCGCAGGCCCAGGACCCGGCCAAGCCTCTGGCGGGCGGCCCCGCCGGGCCCATCAAGGTCACCACCAGGGACCGCCGCCGCGTGACGATCTACGCGGCCGTCTCCGCCGGGGCCGCGGCCGGGGCGCTCGCGTCGCTGGGAGTCATATTCTTCCTGGTCAGACGCGTACGACGCGACCACGACGCACACGACGCATGATCCGCCGCCTAACGGGGACGAAATAGACACCGACCGAACGCGGGAGCGAGGCCAGGGTGGTGAAGGCACGTAGGTCGACCTCAGGGCTACCGCGCGCCGGCGAGGCCACACCGGGAGGGAGCAACCCGCTCGGGGCGTCGACCGGCCGCCGGTCACGTGTGCGTGCCTGGCCGGCGGCGAACTCCCGTACGCGCACCGCGGCCAAGGAACGCGCCGAGCTGGCGGCCCTCCAGCAGGGCATGCGCTTTCGGCGCATCTTCGTCGTGCTGGTCGGCGCCATCGTGGCCGTGTCTGCCGTCGTGGTGCTGCTGGGCACGATCGGCCTGCTCAACGAGACGCGCTCGCGCCCGCTGACCCCGGCCGAGCAGAACCAGTACAAGCAGGAGGAGATCGCCAGGCGCTGGCAGGCGTGGCCGGCCACGGGCGTCTTCCCCGAGGAGGTCAAGTACCTCGGGCTCGACCGCGCCCAGCAGTACGCCAGACGGGTCGGCATCGCCCCCGAGACCGAGTGCGGCAAGGGCGTGGACGCTTCCGTCGCCGGGGTCCTCGACAGCCACGGGTGCGTCACGATGCTGCGCGCCACGTACGTCGACCAGACCTCCACCTTCGTCATCACCGTCGGCGTGGCCGTGCTGAAGGACGAGGAGTCCAGGGTGTCGGCGAGCGAGCAACTGGGCCAGGACGACCGGGTGGGCGTGCTGCCCGTGGCCTTCCCCGGCACCGTGACCGAACGTTTCGGCACCGAGCAGCGCCAGCGCACCGGCTGGGTGGGCGCCGGGCCGTACATCGTCTTCTCCACCGCCGGGTACGCCGACGGGCGCACCAGGGCCGCCATCCCCCCGGAGGAGATCCTGCACAGTGAGCTCTGGCCGGCGGCCAAGTCCGTCGGCAACCAGATCGCCTACTTCCTGGCGGATCCCCCCAAGGTCCCGCCGTGCACCCAGGGGAACGTGTGCTGACCGCCGTACGGGCGCTCACGGCCACGCTGCTCGTCCTCCTCGGGCCCACGGCCGCCCCGGTCAGGGACCAGCAGCAATGGGTGCTGGACGCGCTCAACGTCGAGCAGGCGTGGAACGTGACCAAGGGCAAGGGCGTCACGGTCGCCGTCGTGGACAGCGCGGTGGACACCGGGATCAAGGAGCTGAAGGACCGGGTGACGACCGGGCCCGACATGAGCTCGGGCGCGGTGGCCCGCGAGGTGCGCCCGGGGCGGCACGGCACCGCCATGGCCGCGCTGATCGCCGGTTCCGGCGCCGACGACGGGCTGATCGGCGTCGCGCCCGAGTCGCGCATCCTGTCGCTGCCCCTGGTCACCGACGACGAGCCGGACTTCGACCTGCTCCCGCCCACGGACGCCCTGTCGCCCGAGAGCTCGCTGGCCCGCGCCCTGCGGTACGCGGCCAACCACGGCGTCCAGGTGGTCAGCATGTCGATCGGCTCCTACGGCCCGGTCAGGTCCGAGCGGGAGGCGGTGTCGTACGCGCTGAGCAAGGGCGTCGTGCTGGTGGCCGCCGTGGGCAACGACGGCCAGACGCCGTACGCCAAGGAGAAGGGCACCTCGTTCTGGAGCTTCCCGGCCGGCTACTCGGGCGTGATCGGCGTCGCCGCGACCGACAGGCAGGGCAGGAAGGCCACGTTCAGCAGCGACAACCTGTCGGTCCTCGTCGGCGCGCCGGGCGTGCAGGTGCCCGTGGTCAAGCGGCCCAGCGGCTACGAGCTGTCCGACGGCACCAGCTCGGCCGCCGCGCTCGTGGCCGGCGTGGCCGCGCTGATCAAGTCGCGCTACCCCGCCCTGCCGCCCGAGCAGGTGGCCCAGGCGCTGGCCTCCAGCGCGCGGGGCCGTCCGGCCGCGGGCTACGACGACAACACCGGGTTCGGCGTGGTGGACGCGGGGGCCGCGCTCAACGCCGCCGAGCGCCTGGCCGGGCAGCAGCGCAGCGTCGCGGCCTCCGGCAAGGACCATTTCGGCCGGGGCGAGGACTCCCCGGTGCCCAGCCGTCCCGGGGCCGATCCGTGGCGGTTGTGGCTGTACGGAGGCGGTGTCCTGGTCGCGCTGGTGACGTTCTGCGGGGCGATCATCGTTCTCAATCAGCGCAAGGAGTGATGAACCGCTCGTACTTCGTCCGCGTGGAGGGTAAAGATCCGCTATGGTCGCGCGTCATGGGATACGAGCTGCGGGTGGTGCGCGAGTCGCCACTCGCCTTCGCGGAGCTCGCGAAGGCCATCGCGCCGGCCGGTTTCGAGCTGCGCGGATCTGAGGAGATCGTGGCCGGCCACGACGGCGGCCGGCACGCGGTGGCGCGCTGGCAGGGCCAGGTCGTGGGCGAGCCCGGCTCCGACTGGCAGGTGGCCCAGCTCCTGCGGCTGTCGGCCGCACTCGGCGCCCGCCTGGTGGGCGAGGACGGCGAGGTCTACGCGCTGCGCGACGGCGTGATCGAGGTACTGTCCGGCGGGACGGTGATGGAGATCGGCAAGTTCGAGGAGATCATCGACGCGGGCCCGGCCGCATGGACCCCCTGAACCCCTTCGCCGAGCGGGTGCTCGACCTGGTCGAGCGCATCCCGCCCGGCAAGGTCATGGCCTACGGCGACATCGCCGAATACCTGGGCGAGGGCGGCCCCCGCCAGGTGGGCAAGGTGATGTCCACCTTGGGCGGCGGCGTCCCGTGGTGGCGGGTCGTGCACGCCGACGGCAGCGGCGCCGCCCCCGACCACCTGCGACGATGCCTGGCCCACTGGCAGGAGGAGGGCACCCCGCTGCGCGGCGAACGCGTCGACATGAGGCGGGCCCGCTGGGACGGGCGTTCAGCGGATTTTCAGTAAGGGGTCTGACCTGCGGTTTCGCTGTTGAGGCGATTCTGTGACATGTGACTCCCATTACCATGGGCTGAACACTGACAGGCCCGAAAGGCGGTGCCTCCACGATGGCCACCGGCGTCACAGCCCAGCGCCACAGCGGCGACACGCTCGCCGACCGCCTCAAGGCTGTCCAGGATCTCTGCGATCGTGGCGAGCCTCTTGAGGCGGTCATGCGTGCCGCCGGGCCCGGCGGCCGCGACGCGGCGTTCGACACCGAGCTGCTCAGCGGGCCCCTGGGGTCGCGCATCGACCTCGCGGTCAAGCGCGGCCCGGCGCGGCGCCGCGAGCTGCTCACCCTGATCCGCCCCTACCTGGCCGGCGTGTCCGCGGAGGTCAAGCGCGACCTGCCCGTCGCCCGCCGCGTCATCTGCCACCTGATCGAGCACCGTCCCGACGACGAGCTGATCGACGGCGAGACGCTGGTCAAGGTCGTCACCGCGGCCGCCGAGCCGTCCAAGCGCATCCGCAAGGGCCTGAGCTGGTACGCCGACCTGCCCCTCCGCGACGAGCTGCCGCCCGACCTCTACCGGCTGCGCCGCGCCGACATGGTGCCGGTGACCCACATCGACGACATCGTGTGGGTCGACGGCAAACTGCGCGTCACCGGTTTCGCCTACCTGGCCGGGCTGTCCGTCCGGAGCCGCAGGTTCAACTGGGCGACCGTGGTGCTGCGCGGGCCGCGCTGGCTGCCGCCGATCCGCATGCGCACCAAGCGGGTGCTCGCGCCCGAGGCCACCCACGGGGCCCGCGAGCCCGGCTGCAACTACGACTGGTCCGGCTTCACCGCCGAGCTGAGCCCCTGGCCGCTGCGCTGGCGCGGGGCCGTGCGCGGCATGGTGCACGCGGTGCGGCGGCGGTTGCGCCACCGTCCGGGGGTGCCCGACGCGACGACCTGGCGGGCCGAGATCGTCTTCTGGAGCCGTGGCGCGCGGGCGATCGGCCTGCTGCGCGGCTCGGCCATCGGCAGGCCCGAGCGCCCGGCCGGGCTCAAGCTGCGGCCCGGCTGGTGGGTCCGTCCGGTCTGGACGTCCGACCGCGCGCTCCAGGTCGTGCTCCAGCCCAACAGGGCCGAGCTCACCGGCGTGTCCGTCCAGGACGAACGCCTCGAACTCAAGATCTTCCTGCCCGGCCGCAGCGTGACCAAGGGCCACGCCAGGCTGGGCGGCCACCGCATCGCGGCCGACTTCACGCCGTCCGGCGGCGGCACCGAGGTGCTGATCGGGCTGGCCGTGCCCGCCCTGCTCCAGGAGAAGGACGGGCGGCGTCTCTGGGTCGAGCCCAAGGGCGATCCGGCGGCCTCCGTCATGCTCGCCGACCTGGTCGAGACGCGCACCCCGGTGGGCGACCGGGAGATCACCGTGCTCGGCGACCGGCGCGACCGTGTCGTGGTCTCCGCCCACCGCATCCGGCCCGTGATCACCTCCGCGGTCTGGGAGGGCTCCACGCTGGTCCTGCGCGGCAACTACCCCGACGCGCCCGGCCCCCGGGTGCTGACGCTGCGCCACCGGTCGGGGCTGATGTACTCGCTGCCCATGGAGCGGTCGGGCGACGACTTCTCCGTACGCGTGACGCCCTCGTCCATGGACCGCTTCGGCGAGTCCGTGCCGCTGGCGGCGGGCAGCTGGAACATGTCCTTCCGGCACCCGTCGGGCGAGATCGTGCCGTTCCGGATGGACCACGCCGCCCTGCCGGGGCTCGACGAGGAGCCGCGTACGGCCGACGGCCGGGCGTACCGGATGATCTCCACCCGGTTCGACGTGCCGGTGATCACGGTCGAGGAGGAGCGTCCCAACGACGAGCGGGGCGTGGCCGGCACCCACGTGCTGCGCCGCGTCTTCTACCCGGCCCAGCGCACCGAGCCGCTGCACGACGCGACCGTCTACGTCGTCAACGACGGCCGGCTCTACGCCGACAGCGTGCGCGCCATCTACGAGGAGCGGCTGCGCAGGGGCGACGACCGCGAGCACATCTGGATCGTCAAGGACGCCGCGTTCGTGCCGCCGGGCGGCGCGCGGGCCGTGCGGGCGGGCAGCCGCGAGCACCACGCCGCGCTGGCCCGCTCCAGCCACATCGTCACCAACTCGTTCCTGCCCGCCTGGTTCCGCGCCCGCGAGGACCAGGTCGTGCTGCAGACCTGGCACGGCACCCCGGCCAAGCGCATCGGCAACGACCAGCCGCACATGGCCCGCGACCCCCGGCCGCCGATCTGGCACCGGCAGGCGGCCGAGGTGCGCGGCTGGGACGTGCTGCTGTCGCAGTCGCCGTGGGCCACCACCGTGCTGCGCAGGGCCTTCGGCTACAAGGGCGAGATCCTGGAGAGCGGCCTGCCCAGGAACGACGTGCTCAACTCGCCCGAGCGCGAGGCCAGGGCCGCCGCCGTCCGCGAGCGGCTCGGGCTGGTCGAGGGCAAGCGGGTGGTGCTCTACGCGCCGACCTGGCGCGACTACGACCGCAAGAACGCCATGGTCAAGCTCGACCTGGCCAAGGCCCGCGAGGCCCTGGGCGCCGACCACGAGATCCTGGTACGCGCCCACCCGATGCAGGCCATGCCCGCCGTCCCCGACATCGCTCACGACGTCACGACTTATCCGGACATGGCGGATCTGCTGCTGGTGACCGACGTCCTCGTGACCGACTACTCCTCGGTCATGTTCGACTTCGCCGCCACCGGTCGGCCGATCGTCTTCTACGGCTACGACCTGGCGAAGTACTCCTCCAAGCGGGGGCTCTACCTCGACCTGCCCGAACAGGCGCCCGGCCCGGTGCTGCCGACGTCGGCCGAGGTGATCGACGCGCTGCGCTCCATCGACGAGGTGGCCGCCGCGCACGCCGACCGCTACGACGCCTTCCGGGCCACGTTCGCGCCCAAGGACGACGGCAAGGCGACGGCCCGCGTGGTCGACCACCTGTTCTCCTGAGGGCGGCTCAGAGGTCGATCGGCAGGTCCGAGAGCATGAAGGGCTTGCCGGCGTCGTACCCGAAGGGGGGCGGCGGGGCGGGAAGGTGCTCAACGAGCAGGTAGAGCAGCGCTGACAGGGTCGTGGCGCACACGATCTCGCCGGCCTCGACCAGGCGGCGGATGCCCGACAGGTGCACCCACTCGATCCGCTCGGCCTCCCACGGGTCGCTGGGCGGGCCGATGTGGGTGGCCGAGTCGGCCCGGTAGATGTGGTTGAGGCTGTCGGTGAAGCCGTTGGTGGGCTGGACGGACATCAGCGGGCGCAGCGGCCCCGGACGCCAGCCGGTCTCCTCCTCGACCTCGCGGGCGGCGGCCACCATCGGCATCTCGCCCTCGTCGACCTGGCCGAGCGGGACCTCCCAGCCCCAGCTGTCGGTGATGAAGCGGTGGCGCCAGATCAGCAGCACCCGGTCCTGCTCGTCGGTGACGACCGCGCCCGCGCCCGGTGCGGTGCGGACGAGCCGGTGATCGAGGTGCCGCCCGTCGGGCAGCTCCACATCCGCGATCCGGATGTCCAGCCACTGGTCGGCGTAGAGCGACGTTTCGGAGTGGACCTGCCAGCGCATGTGACCAACCCCCAGCAGAGGCACGGGTATCAACCCAACGTTACAAGAGACAACGCTGCGTGTGTGGGGCAATCGTGCTGATCGTTGCATCGTCCGAGGCGGCGGGACGCTCACGGCGAAACCCCGGCCCCGGCGTGTCGCACGATATTCGGATATTTGCCTCGATACGGTGGGCGGATCGCGGGGGAGGCCGGGCAAGACGGCACGATCTGTCCCTGTGGTCTGGTGGAATCTAGTGCTGTGAGTGGTCAGACCTGGCGGTTGGTGCGGCGTGGCAGCGGGAGCCCTGTTGGGCCTCCTGCGCTGGATGAACACCAGCGTGCCGTGGTCGAGCACCGGAGCGGCCCGCTCCTCGTCCTCGCGGGGCCCGGCACGGGCAAGACGACGACGATCGTCGAGAGCGTGGTCGAGCGTATCGAACGGCGCGGGGTCGACCCCGAGCGGGTGCTCATCCTGACCTTCAGCCGCAAGGCCGCCGAGGAGCTGCGCCAGCGCGTCACCGGCCGGCTGCGGCGCACCACCCGCTCGCCCCTGGCGCTGACCTTCCACTCCTACGCCTACGCGCTCCTGCGCCGCGAGTCCGTGCTGGAGGGCAAGGCGCCGCCGCGCCTGCTGACCGGCCCCGAGCAGCTTCTGGAGATCCGGCGGCTGCTCCACGGCGAGCTGGAGACCGGCGCGCTCGACTGGCCGCCGTCGCTGCGCGAGGCGCTCAAGACGCGCGGCTTCGCCGAGGAGGTGCGCGACTTCCTGTCCAGGGCCGCCGAGCGCGGCCTCGACGCCGAGCGGCTGGTCGCGCTCGGCCGGCGGCACGGCAGGAGCGACTGGATCGCCACCGGCCGCTTCTACGGGCGCTACCAGGACCGCTTCGACCTCGACCCCGAGGAGACCTACGACTACGCCGAGCTGATCGGGGCCGCCTCGGCGCTGCTGACCAGGCCCGAGGTGCGCGAGCGCGAGCGGGCCGCCCACGACGTGCTGTTCGTGGACGAGTACCAGGACACCGACCCGGCACAGGAGCACCTGCTCGGCCAGCTCGCCGGCGACGGGCGCGACCTCGTCGCGGTGGGCGACCCCGACCAGTCGATCTACGGGTTCCGGGGCGCCGACGTCCACGGGATCATGAAGTTCCCCGAGCGGTTCAGGACGCTCGACGGGCGCGAGGCGCCGGTGCTGGCGCTGCGCGTCTGCCGCCGGAGCGGGGCCGACCTGCTGGAGGCGTCCCGCCGGGTCGCCGCCCGCCTGCCGATCGCCCCGGCTCCCGACCACGACCAGCGGCACGGCCACCGTGACCTGGTCCCGACTGCCGACGCCGACCTCGGCGACGTGCGCGTCCTGCTGGCCGACAGCACCAGCCAGGAGGCCGCGATCGTCGCCGACACGCTGCGGCGGGCGCACCTGATCGAGGGGGTGCCCTGGAAGCGCATGGCGGTGCTGGTGCGTTCGGCCAAGCGCCAGGTGCCGCTGCTGCGGCGGGCGCTGGTCAACGCCGGGGTGCCGACGATGATCGCCGGTGACGAGGTGCCGATCGCCCAGGAGCCGGGGGTGCGGCCGCTGCTCACGATGTTGCGGGTGGCGCTCGACCCGGCGCAGCTCGACGAGGGGGTGGCCGAGGAGCTGCTGACGGGCCCGCTCGGCGGCACGGACATGATCGGCGTACGCCGCCTGCGCCGGGCGCTCAAGATAGCCGAGAACGAGGCCGTGGCCGCCGAGGAGACCGGCGAGGAGCCTGCCGAGGCTCGATCGTCCGGCGAGCTGCTGGTGGCGGCCCTCCAGGACGTCCGGGAGCTCACCCGGGTCGAGCCGCACGTCGCCGTCCCCGCCGAACGCGTCGCCAAGCTGCTCGCCGCCGCCCGCGAGGCCGCCGCGGAGGAGGGCACCGCGGAAGACCTCCTGTGGGCCGTGTGGCACGCCAGCGGCCTGGGCCGGCGCTGGTCCGAGCAGAGCCTGTCCGGCGGCTCCCGCGGCGCGCAGGCCGACCGCGACCTCGACGCGGTGGTGGCGCTGTTCGACCACGCCGCCAAGTTCGTCGACCGCATGCCCAAGGCGGGCCCCGAGGTGTTCCTCGACAACCTGGCCGCCCAGGAGATCCCGGGCGACACGCTGGCCGACCGCGCGCCCGACGGCGACGCCGTACGGGTGCTGACGGCCCACCGGTCCAAGGGCCTCGAATGGGACATCGTGGTCGTGGCGGGCGTCCAGGAGGGGGTCTGGCCCGACCTGCGGCTGCGCGGGTCGCTGCTGGGCGCCGACGACCTGGTGGAGGTGGTCGAGGGGGCCGAGCCGAGCGCCGCGTCGCTGGCCTCCAAGCTGCTGGCCGAGGAGCGCCGGCTGTTCTACGTCGCCGCCACGCGGGCCAGGCGGCGGCTGGTGGTCACGGCGGTCGGCGGCGAGGACACCGACGAGCGGCCCTCCCGGTTCCTGTCGGAGCTGATGCCGGGCGAGGTCGAGTCGGCGACGGTCGACGACCGGGCGCGCTGGCTGACCATGTCGGCGCTGGTGGCCGACCTGCGCAGCGCGGTGACCGACCCCACCAGACCGGCCAAGGTCCGGCGGCGCGCCGCGCGGCAGCTCGCCCGCCTGGCCGCAGCCGGGGTCCAGGGCGCCCACCCCAACGACTGGTACGCCCTCACCCCCATCACCGACGACCGCCCGCTGAGCTGGCCGGACGACATCGTCAACATCTCCCCGTCCGCGGTCGAGAGCTTCACCAAGTGCGGCCTGCGCTGGCTGCTGGAGACGGCGGTCGGCGCCGCGGGCACCAGCACCGCCCAGGGCCTCGGCAACGTCATCCACGCGCTGGCCATGCTGGCCGCCACCGACCTGCCCGGCGAGGACGTGCTGAGCGAGCGGCTCGACCAGGTCTGGAACGAGCTCGACTTCGGCGGCGTCTGGTACAACCGCAAGCAGCGCCAGGTCGCCGAGCAGATGATCGGCAAGTTCCTGCGCTGGCAGAAGGACAACCCGCGCGAGCTGGTCGCCATCGAGGAGTCGTTCGTCGCGATGGTCTCCGAGGGCGTGCAGATCAAGGGCCGGGTCGACCGGGTCGAGCGCGACGACGACGGCCGGGCGGTGATCATCGACCTGAAGACGGGCGGCTCGAAGCCCAAGGCCGGCGAGCTCGACCGTCATCCGCAGCTCGGCGTCTACCAGCTCGCCGCGCTGCTCGGCGCGTTCGCCCGGCACGGCATGACCGAGCCCGGCGGTGCCGCGCTGGTCCAGCTCGGCAAGGCGGCCGGCAAGAACGCCGCCACCGAGCAGCGGCAGGGCGCGCTGGCCGACGACAGGAACCCCGGCTGGGCCGCCGACCTGGTCGACACGGTCGCCACGGGCATGTCGGGCCCGTTCTTCCAGGCCAAGGTGAACGACGGCTGCCGCACGTGCGCGGCGCGGGCGAGCTGCCCGGTCAACGACAACGGGGGCCAGGTGTGCTGAACCCGGTCGAACTGGCCGACAAGCTCGGCATCCTGCCGCCGACGAGCGAGCAGGCCGCGGTCATCGAGGCGCCGCTCGAACCGATGGTCGTCATGGCCGGCGCGGGCTCGGGCAAGAGCGAGACGATGGCCGGGCGGGTGGTCTGGCTGGTGGCCAACGGCCTGGTCAAACCGGAGAACGTGCTGGGGCTGACGTTCACCCGCAAGGCGGCGGCCGAGCTGGCCGTCCGGGTCAGGGAGCGCCTGACCGGGCTCGCCGAGGCGGGCCTGGTCGCGCCCGGCGCGCTCGACAACGAGCCGACCGTCTCCACCTACCACGCCTACGCCGCCCGGCTGGTCACCGACCACGCCCTGCGCGAGGCGCTCGAACCCACCATGCGCCTGGTCACCCCGGCGGTGTCGTGGCAGCTCGCCTCGCGGGTGGTGGCCCTGTACGACGGGCCGATGGACAAGATCGAGCTGGGCCCGCCCTCGGTCACCGCCGCCCTGCTCGAACTCGCCGGCGAGCTGTCGGAGCACCTGCGCACCGCGGCCGACGTACGGCGGATGGGGGAGTGGCTGGAGGCCCGGCTGGGCGCGCTGCCGGGCCGTACGACCCTGGCCCAGCGCAAGCCGGTCGGCGTGCAGGCGGCCAGGGAGCAGCTGCTGCCGCTGGTGGAGGCGTACGAACGGCTCAAGCGCCGCCGCGAGGTCATCGACTACGGCGACCAGATGTCGCTGGCCGCCCGGATCGCCGCCAACCACAAGGAAGTGGGCGAGATCGAACGGTCCCGCTACTCCGTGGTCCTGCTCGACGAGTACCAGGACACCAGCCACGCCCAGCTCGTCCTGCTGCGCTCGCTCTACGGCGGCGGCCATCCGGTCACCGCCGTCGGCGACCCCTGCCAGTCCATCTACGGCTGGCGCGGCGCCTCGGCGGGCAACCTGCGCCGCTTCCCCCGCGACTTCCGCACCGGCGCCGGTGAGCAGGCGCCGGTCCGCCAGCTCAGCGTCAGCTTCCGCAATGGCGACCGGGTGCTCGACGTCGCCGCCCGCGTCCAGCTCCCGCTGCGCATGGAGGCCCGCGAGGTCCCCGTGCTGGTGCCGGGGCCCAACCGGGTCGATCGGGGCCGCGTCACCTGCGCCTTCCACGAGACCGCCGAGGACGAGGCGAAGTGGATCGCCGACGGCGTGGCCAGGATCCTCGGCCAGGAGACCGCGCCCGACGGCCTGCCCTGGGGCGAACGGGAGCGCAAGAAGACGCTCGCCGTCCAGCCCCAGGACGTCGCGATCCTGGCCCGCAAGCGCTCGCAGTTCCCCGCGCTGCGCAAGGCGCTCGAAGACCGCGACATCCCGGTCGAGGTGGTCGGGCTCGGCGGCCTGCTGACCGTGCCCGAGGTCAACGACATCGTGGCGACCCTGCGGGTGCTCTACGACGCGACCGCCGGCGACGCGCTGGCCAGACTGATGGCCGGGCCGCGTTGGCGGGTGGGCCCGGCCGACCTGCGGGTGCTGGGGGAGCACGCCAGGGAGCTGGCCCGCGAGCTGAGCGAGAGCCACCGCGCCGACGACCCGCTCGACCAGGTGGTGGCCGACCTGGCCGAGGAGCGCGGCAGCCTGGTCGACGCGCTCGACGAGCTGCCCGACCGGCCCGAGTGGCTGGAGTCGTTCTCTCCGCTGGCCCGTACGCGGCTGGTCGCGCTCGCCCAGGAGTTGCGCCAGCTGCGCGGCCACACCGCCCAGCCGCTGCCCGACCTGGTCACCGAGGTCGAACGCAGGCTCGGCCTGGACATCGAGGTGGCCGCCCGCAGCGGCACGGTCTCGGCGTTCGCCGCGCGGGCCGACCTCGACGCCTTCATCGACGCGGCCGCCAGGTTCGCCGGCGACGCCGAGGACCCGACGCTGGGCGCGTTCCTGGCCTATCTCCAGGCGGCCGAGAGCGAGGAGTTCGGGCTGGAGGCCGGCCGGGTGGGTGAGAGCAACAGCGTCAAGCTGATGACCGTCCACGCGTCCAAGGGGCTGGAGTGGCCGATCGTGGTCGTGCCCGGCCTGTCGCAGCTCGTCAGCTCGAAGGGCACGATCGCGACGGGCAGCGTGTTCCCGGCCACGCCGGTGATGAACAGCCGCTGGACCGACAACCCGCGCAAACTGCCCTACCCGCTGCGCGGCGACGCCGCCGACCTGCCCCGGCTGGGCGGGCTGAGCAAGGAGGAGCTGGCCGCGTTCGACGAGCAGTGCCGCGAGCGCGACCTGATGGAGGAGCGGCGGCTGGCGTACGTGGCCGTCACCCGGGCCCACTACCACCTCATCGCCTCCGGCTACCGCTGGGGCACCGCCACCAAGCCGCTGGAGCCGTCGGAGTTCCTGCTGGAGATCCGCGACACGGCCGACCGGGTGTCCTACTGGGCGGGCGACCTCGCCGAGGGCGCCACGAACCCGCTGCTCGCCGAGCCCGCCGAGGCCGTCTGGCCGGTCACCCCCGAGGGCCTGCGCTACGAGTCGGTGCTCGACGGGGCCCGGCTGGTCGAGGACGCCCTGGCCGGCAACCTGGGCGAGGACGACGACGAGCCGCTGCGCCCGTTCGAGGAGGAACGCCTGCGCGCCTGGGAGCGCGACACCGACCTGCTGCTGCGCGAGCGCGAGCTGAACCGGCGCAGACCGGCCACCACCGTCGAGCTGCCGGCCAAGCTGACGGTGTCGTCGCTGGTCACGCTGGCCACCGACCCCCGCGAGCTGGCCCGCAGGATCCGCCGCCCGGTGCCGCGCAAGCCGGCGCCGCTGGCCCGCCGGGGCACGTCGTTCCACAAGTGGCTGGAGGGCCGCTGGGACCAGCAGCGGCTGATCGACGACTTCGACCTCGACCCGCTGGACGAGCTGGAGGAGGCCGACGTGCGGCTGGCCGAGCTGCAGGAGCGGTTCGAGGAGAGCGAGTGGGCCGACCGGCGGCCGGTCGACCTGGAGGTGCCGTTCGAGACCATGATCGCCGACCGGCTGGTGCGCGGGCGGATGGACGCCGTGTTCGAGCTGCCCGACGGCGGTTACGAGGTGGTCGACTGGAAGACCGGCGTCCCGCCCAGGGGCAAGGCGGCCCGGACGGCGTCGGTGCAGCTGGCCGCGTACCGGCTGGCGTGGTCGCACCTGGCCGGGGTGCCGCTGGAGAAGGTGGGCGCGGCCTTCCACTACGTCCGGGCCAACACGACCGTGCGGCCGGTGAACCTGCTCGACGCCGCCGGGCTGGTCGCGCTCATCGAGGCGGTCCCGGCGGCGGAGCCGGTCTCAGAGTCCTAGGTGGTGGAAGGCGGGCTCGGGGTGCATGAGGAAGTCGTGGTGGGAGATGTTCCAGGCGTAGGCCCCGGCCATGCCGAACACCACCCTGTCCCCCACCCGCACCGAGGTCACGACGTCCCGGGCGAAGACGTCCTTGGGGGTGCAGAGCTGGCCCACGAACGTCACGGGCTCGTCGGCGACCCCCGGCCCGCGGCCGCCCGTGGGCAGGATCGTGAACGGCTGGTCGTGGCCCTTGGTCACCGGCGTGCGCAGGTGGTGCGTCCCGCCCAGGACGATCGCGTACGCCCGCCCGCGCACCCGCTTCACGTCCACGACCTCGGTGACGTAGTGGCCGCAGTAGGCGGTGAGCGACCGGCCCGGCTCGACGCGCAGCCGCCGCCCGGCCCGCAGCGCGGCCAGCCCCTCGCCGTACGCCGCCCAGTCGAACCGCTCGCCCGACGTGTACGACACCGCCATCCCCCCGCCCAGGTTCACCTCTGGATGCCCGGTCTCCAGCAGGGCCTCGGCCAGCCGGAGGAGCTGGGCGGCGGCCAGTCCGCTGGCCAGGTGGGCGTGCAGGCCGCGCAGCCGTACCCGGTCGGTGAACAGCGGCAGGCACTCGGCCAGGCCCGCCTCGTCCATGCCGAACGGCCCGCTCATCGTCAGCGCGGCCCCCTCGACCGGCAGGTCCGGGTTGGCCCGCAGCAGCACGTCCGCCTCCAGCCCGGTCGCCAGCAGACGGCGCAGCTCGTACGGCGACTCCACGTGCAGCCGGTGGTGCGGCAGCCGCAGCTCGGCGTCGGTCTTGCCGGGCCCGCCGAGCGCCAGCCGCGCGCCCGGGAACAGCGCCGAGACATGCGCGTGCTCGCCCGCCGACGACACCTCGAACCCGTCCACGTGCGCTGACAGCACCCGCAGCAGCTCGGCGTCGGGATTGGCCTTGACCGCGTAGAACAGCTCGACCTCGCCCAGCGCCGCGCGCACCGACGCGGCGTGTTCGTCGAGCGCGGGCAGGTCGTAGAGGTAGGCGGGCAGCGCGGGCAGCCGGGCCGCGGCCTCCAGGACGCGGTCCGGGCGAGCGGGCTCGCGCTCCAGGACGCCGTTCACGCGAGCGGGTTCGCGATCGGGACGTAACCGGCACCGCGGTCGGCCGCCCTGGCCCACCGCACCCGCAGGTTCGCCTTGGCGGGCAGCGGCGCCCCGGCCAGCAGGTCGCGCAGCGGGAGCGGCCGACCGAGCTCGGCGGCCTGCCGGTCGAGCAGGTCGCGGGCGGCCCGCCACAACGCCCGCAGCAGCCCGTCGTCGTGGCCCGCCAGGGTGGCGGCGATCTCGGTGAGGTGGTTGACGAACAGGCAGTAGACGACGCGGGCCCAGCCGCGCGCCGGGTCGTGGGTGAGGGCGGAGGCCACGGCCGGGTGCAGTCCGCCGAGGTCGTGGCGGCCCGCGACGAGCTTGACGCCCTCCAGGTCGCGGAAGATCGCCTGGACGGGCGTCCCGGCGGCGTCCAGGCCGACGAGCACGTTCTGAAGGTGAGGCTCCAGGACGACGCCGTGGGTGAAGTACAGGTCCAGGACCGGGAGCGCGACCGCCGACACGTACGCCGTCCACCAGGCCAGGGGGTCCGCGGGGGCGGCGTCCAGGGCGAGGGCGGCGGCGAGCACCGGGGTGACGCCGGGGTCGCAGACGGTCCACGGGCTCGCCCTGACGATCACGCCCAGGCCCTCGCGCTGCCCGAGTGCCGTGCGGTAGCCGGGCTCGGGGAGCCAGCGGGCGGCCGGGTGACGCGTGGCCACCTCGGCCAGGACCGGGGCCAGCCGGGAGGTGAGCTCGACGGCTCCGGCCAGCTCGTACCAGGCGTTCTTGCGTACGCAGTTCGTGATCCGCACGTCCAGGGAGAACTTCAGGCACACCTCCGCGTCCGGGACGTACACCGTCCGGACCGACGAGGTCGGCACCGCGACCGGCCCCGGCCCCAGATCGACCAGCTCGGGGCCGTACGCGGGACGCAGCAGGGCGAGCTGCCACGGATGGGCGGGCAGCAGCCGGTAGCCCCCGGCCGCCGGTCCCAGCGCGTCGAGGGCCGTCAGGTCGCCTTCCTCAGCGAGCGCGTCGTGGCGTACCGCGAGGAGCCGGAGGGGGAAGGCGGCGTGGGCCTCGGGCGCGTAGCGCAGCCAGTCGGCGCCGTCGCGGGCCTTGGGGGTGGGATGGAAGGGGTGGCCGTACACGAGCGCCTGCTCCGAGGCCAGCCAGGGATCCGCGGGCGGCTCGGCCGCCGGCCTGGCCGCCAGGATCGCCGCGATGGCGTCCCGGCTGGCGGCCACCTGGCCGGCGAACTCGCCGTTGGGTTCGACGGGGAGGTGCGCCGGACCGGCTCCCAGCCCTTGGCGCGCGTGCTCGTCCTGCCGGTCGGCCAGGTCGGCTTCGGCCAGCCGGACGAGCTCGGTGACCGTCAGCGGCCGCCAGGAGCCGCCCTCCAGGCGTTCGGGCGGGCCGTCCAGGCGCAGCGCGGCCCCGCCGTGGGTACGGGCGCGCAGCAGCGTCCCGGCCACCCGCAGCAGCACGTACGGCGGCGCCGGCCAGACCAGCCCCCTGGGCCCGGCCACCTCGCGCACGCAGCACCGCAGCAGGGCCGCCAGCGTCGCCTCCTCGGCCGGCGTCCCGATGGCCAGGACGTCCATTCACGCTCTCCTCAGGTAGTTGGGCCCGCTGATGCCGTAGAACTTGTTCACGTCCCGCGCCCCGGACCGCTCCTTGGCCACGAGCGTCCCGGCGGTGACCATGGACTTGCCGGTGAGCCTGGCCGCGCCGAGCGTCCTGGCGCGCAGGAGCCGGGCCATGGGGTGGTCGCCGTGCTCGTCCAGCGCCGCGGCGAGCGTGTCGCGCACCAGGGCCGCCGCCCGCGCCGGCGGCAGCACCGCGAACGCCACCGCCGCCGCGGCCAGGTGCAGCGTGATCGTGACGAACACGTCGGCCAGCGCATGCGGGTCGTCGGTGAGCATGCGACCGTCGGAGAAGTCGGGCACCTCGATCCCGGCCGCCGCCAGCCTGGCCGGCGAGGCCAGCAGGCCGTCGTTGTCCTTGACCAGCAGCCGCAGGTCGCCGTCCCGCAGGACGAGGGCCAGGTTCTGCTGGTGGGCCTCCAGCGCGACGCCGTACCGGACGAACAGCCGCACGTTCCAGCGCAGCAGCAGGCGCAGGTAGCGGGGCAGCACGTCCGGCCCGAGCCCGTCCAGCACGCCGGGCACCGACAGCGCCGCGACCGGCACGATCGTGCCCGCCGGCAGCCGCCTGACCATCCACGCCAGATACTCGTGGCCCGCGTGCGCGTGGGTCTGCTCGTCGGCCAGCAGCACGCCGGGATCGGCCAGCCGGCGCAGCAGCAGCTCGGCCCTGGCGCCGTCCTCCAGCGTGCCCGGCCTGATCGAGCGCCGGTTGCGCACGCCGAGCGTGCTCACCGGCAGCGGCAGCTTGAGGTGCGTACGCGGCCCCACCTCGACGGTCCGCATGGACAGGGTGGGCCGTACGGTGACCGCCTCCTCGGCCAGCACCCGTACCCCGTCGATCTTCGCCACCTCCTCGACGGCCATCGGGTGCACCGGGAACAGCACGCCCTCGCCCGTCGGCCGCGGCACGTCCGCCGGCAGGCCCGTCGCCGCGTGCGGGACGACCGCCCACCGCAACGCGAACGAGGGCGCGAACTCCGGCGCGTACGCCAGCAGGTCCCGGTCCGAGGCGCCGATCCTGGCCCGCGAGGTGGGATAGACGGGATGGTCGGCGAACGCCGCCAGCGACTCGTACGACGGCCCGCGCCGCAGCACCTCCTCGGCGTGCGCGTCGTGCAGCTCCAGCGCGGACAGGGCGGTCAGGCACTCGTCGAAGAAGGCCGCCACCCCCTCGGCGTCGGCCGGGTCGGCCACCTCCACGAGCGTCTCCAGCACCTGCTCCAGCCCCAGCCGCTCGTCCGGCGCCACCACGAAGTCCTGGAACGGCGATCCCGGGACCAGCCGGACCCACCGCCCGTCGGCCAGCAGCAGCCCGGCCCCGGCCCTGGTCCGGTCGAGACGGGCGGCCAGCCCGCCGTAGTCCTCGCGGACCAGCGCGTCCAGCACCCGGGCGGCCAGGTACGCCTCCCGCGACCTCACCCGACCACCCACGGCCGGGCCGCCCGGTACCGCTCGACGGCGGCGTCCACGCGGGCCCGGTCCGGTCCCACGGCCCGGATGACGCCCAGGTAGTCCCGGTTCGTGTGGGTCAGCTCAACGACGTCCCCGATCGCCCGCAGCGGCCGGTGCCACAGCCGTACGCCGCCGTCCTCGACGTCCTCCTGCGGCGGCGCCTCCCGGACGACGCCCGGCCGGTCGGCGACCACGCTGACCGCGCAGCCGTGCCGGGACGAAGGCGGCGGCCCGGGCACCGGCTCCCCGAGATGGGTGCGCAGGATCCACTCGAACAGCGGCACGCCCAGCACGTCGGCCAGCAGGAAGTCGCAGTGGTCGCCGATCGCCCGGTAGTTCACCTCGACGATCCGGGGCCCGGCGGCCGTCAGGACGTACTCGGTGTGGCAGGCGCCGAAGCCCACGCCGAGGGCCCGCAGCGCGGCGAGCACGTGCGCGTCGGCGTCGGGCGCCCAGTCGAGCCGCTCCTCCACGAAGTGCGGCAGCGCGCCCAGCGTGGTCGCGAACCCGCCCAGCACCCGCGTCGCGGAGCCGTCCCCGAGGGTCTCCAGGGTCCGCAGCGGACCTTCGAGGTACTCCTCCACGACCAGCGTCTCGCCCGGACGCCGCCGTCTGGCCTCGGCCACGGCGCGGGGGAGGTCGTCCTCGACCAGTACGACGTCCTCGCTGGCCACCCCTTCGCGCGGTTTCAGCACCACGGGACAGGGCAGGCGCTCGGGCGCCGGGTCGGCGGGCGCGAGCCGCACGGTACGCACGGCCTCGACGCCGGCCTCCAGCAGCCCCCGTCGCATCAGGAACTTGTTCTTGGCGGCCAGGCAGGCCCGCCAGTCCTTGCCCGGAAGCCCGAAGTACGACGCCGCGAGAGCGGTCTCCGCCTGGAGGTGATCGGAGTTGGAGAAGATCGCGTCGGGTCTGCCCAGGTGCTCGACCGCGTCGATCAGGGCCCGCGGGTCGCGGACGTCGCAGCGTACGGAGCCGGGATGCCGCTCGGGCCGGTCGGTCAGCACGATCACCTCGCACCCGAGGGCCCGCGCGGCGGGCAGGAAGCCGTACGTCACCGAGTCCGTCGGCTTGAGGGCGGTCAGGTAGAGCCGCAACTAAGGCACCCCCGAGGAAGAATCAGGTAAGGCTAACCTAACTCGACGATCCTAGCCTGTCGATGATCGTTCCGGGGCCCGCACAGCCTAATCGGCGGCTAACCGCGAGGTCATAGGATGACAAGGAACTTGGGGAGGGGCGGCCAGTGGAAAAGACCGCGGAAGAGCAACTCATCGGCCCACTGCTCCTGGCACGGGGGACCATCGACAGATCGTCGGCGCTGCGCGCCGACGATCGATGGCTGGAGAAGGCGTGGGCTGACCCCGGGACCAGGGTGCTGGTGATCGACAACGGCCACACTCTGGTGCGGCGGTCCGGGGACGAGGTGCACGCGGTGCTCTACACCCCCGCCGACGCGCCGCCGGGCGAGCGTTACCTGCTCGGCGTCGAGGGCGGCACGGTCTACTTCGCGGTGTCCGCGCCGCTGCCCGGCACGCCGGCCGGCGACCTCAACGGCCGGGTGACGATGCCGATGAGCCTGTCCGACACGCCCGAGGGCCGTCCGGTGCCGGCGGGGCTGCGCCAGGTGGGCGGCCTGCTCGGCGACCGCGACGCGGGCCTGCTGGTCCACGCGGTGGCGCTGGAGGCCTGGCACGCCACCCACCAGTTCTGCCCGCGCTGCGGCGCCCGCACGGCGGTGCAGGCCGGCGGCCACGTCCGGGTGTGCCCGGAAGACGCCAGCCAGCACTTCCCGCGCGTCGACCCGGCGGTCATCATGCTGATCAGGGACGAGGACGACCGCTGCCTGCTGGCCCGCGGCCCGCAGTGGCCCGAGGGGCGGCTGTCGATCCTGGCGGGCTTCGTGGAGCCGGGCGAGTCCCTGGAGTACGCGGTGGTCCGCGAGGTCGCCGAAGAGGTCGGCGTCAACGTCGTCAACCCGCGCTACCTGGGCAGCCAGCCGTGGCCGTTCCCACGCAGCCTCATGCTCGGCTTCTTCGCCGACGCCACCACGACCGCGCTGATCCCCGACGCCGACGAGATCGCCGAGGCGCGCTGGTTCAGCCGGGAGGAGCTGGTGGCCGCCCTGCGGTCGGGCGAGGTGCGCCTGCCGCCCCCGGTGTCGATAGCCCGCCGCCTGATCGAGACGTGGTACGGCGGCGAGCTCATCGGCGACTGGTGATCAGGCCGCGCCGAGCAGGGCCTTGACCTCCCGAGCGGAGGGGTTGGTCCGGACGACCCGGCCGTGGGCGGTCTCGATCACCACGGTCGGAACGGTCTGGTTGCCGTTGTTGACGCTCATGACGAATTCGGCGGCGGCCGGGTCGCGCTCGATGTCGACCTCGTCGAACGCGATGCCCTCGCGGGCGAGTTGCGATTTGAGCCGCTTGCAGGGGCCGCACCAGGTAGTGCTGTAGACCGTGAGCGCCATGTCGGGTTGTCCCTCCAAGGTCAGGAAATCAGGCGCTCCGTGCAACAACGTGGAGGCGTCCGCTTAATCCCTACCCGAGGCGCTCTAGCCGATGCGCTCGGCGATCCACGCCTGCACCCGCTCGGCCACGCCCGGTTCCCGGTAGAGAGGAGCGCTGTGATTGGTGCCCGGCGCCGTGATGATCGTCATCGGCACGCCCACCTGACCGAGCATCTGCTTGAGCAGCTGGCT
The DNA here is from genome assembly GCF_044455665.1 of Nonomuraea sp. NPDC051191. Lineage (NCBI taxonomy): Bacteria > Bacillati > Actinomycetota > Actinomycetes > Streptosporangiales > Streptosporangiaceae > Nonomuraea > Nonomuraea sp. NPDC051191. The sequence goes on from NZ_JBITEZ010000004.1 coordinate 627,293, forward strand.
CTGCGTCGGCGGCACGAACTCGTCCTCGGAGTGCACGGTGAGGATCGGGGCGTCCTTGGCGCTGGCGTGCCAGGCCACCTCCATGCTCGCCCACACGCGCGAGCACTTGCCCTTGGGCTCGCAGCCGCCGGCCAGCCGGATCGCGGCCTCGCGCAGCTTGCGCTTGTCGTGGTCGGCGGTCTTCTCGCCGTCGGCGTACGCGCGCAGCGGCGAGATGATCGGCGACAGCCCGACCACGCCCTTCAGCCCGGCGATGCCGTTGCCGTACGTGCCGACCGAGGCGGCGATGTGCCCGCCCGCCGAGAAGCCGACGACGACGTACTTGCTCGCGTCGAAGGCCCAGCGGTCGGCCTGCTTGCGTGCCAGGGCGATGGCGGCCAGCGCGTCGGTGCGCTGCGCCGGCCAGGCGGCCTCGCCGGAGAGGCGGTAGTTGAGGTTGAAGACCGTGTACCCGAGGTCGGCGTAGCTGCGGGTGATCTCCTTCATGTACTTCTTGTCGCCGCTCGACCACCAGCCGCCGTGGATCAGGAAGACGCCGGGGCGCTTCTGGCCGTCGGGCGTCCACCAGACGTCCATGTCCTGATGACGCTGGGAGCCGTAGGAAAGGGTCTCCGTGGCCAGCCCGCCGAGACCGTCGGGGTCTGTGGGGTTGGTCACCACGGGCACGGGCGGCTCGGTCGCGAACGCGACGGCAGGTGTGAGCGCCACCGCAGCGAGCGCGAGCGCGCTCACCGTAACCGCTGTTCGCACGGCCTTCCTTTCCCCCATGCAGCATGGTCGGCCCCATTGTGGGGGAAGAGACCATTCCTTTGCATCTCGGTGACTATGAACATACGTCGGGCCGCATGTTGCCAGAATAAAGTGCTTCGGCGCCACTTGCGGGGAGGAAGATCGGGTGAACAGCGTGGATGACGTCCTGAGCGGCCTCGACCCGGAGCAGCGGGAGGTCGCCGAGGCCGTGCGCGGCCCCGTGTGCGTGCTGGCCGGCGCCGGCACGGGCAAGACGAGGGCGATCACCCATCGCATCGCCCACGCGGTGCGCACCGGAGTGGTCGACGCGCCGAGCGTGCTCGCGGTGACGTTCACCACCCGGGCGGCGGGGGAGTTGCGGCAGCGGCTGCGGGCGTTGGGGGCGCCGGGCGTCCAGGCCCGGACGTTCCACGCGGCCGCGTTGCGCCAGCTCACCTACTTCTGGCCCCGGGTGATCGGCGGCGAGGCCCCTTCGGTCATCGAGTCGAAGTTGCCGGTGCTGGTCGAAGCCTGCCGCCAGATCCGGAAAAATCCCGACCGGTCCGAGCTGCGGGACATCGCGGCCGAAGTCGAATGGGCCAAGGTCTCCCAGGTCGGCCCGGAAGACTACGTGGCCGCCGCCGCCAAGCACCACCGCACGCCGCCCGGCTCCCCGGAGGAGGTGGCCCGGCTCTACGAGGCGTACGAACGCATCCGCCGCGAACGCCACCTGGTCGACTTCGAGACCATCCTCGAACTGACCGCGGCCGTGATGACCGAGCACCAGGAGGTCGCGGCCCAGATCCGCCAGCAGTACCGCTACTTCGTCGTGGACGAGTTCCAGGACGTCAACCCGCTCCAGAAGCTCCTGCTCGACACCTGGCTCGGCGGCCGCGACGACATCTGCGTGGTCGGCGACCCCAACCAGACCATCTATTCGTTCACCGGCGCCAGCCCCCGCTACCTCACCAACTTCGCCGTCGAGCACCCGGGGGCCGCCGTCATCAGGCTGGTCCGCGACTACCGTTCCACCCCGCAGGTGGTGAACCTGGCCAACCTGGTGATCGCCAAGTCGAAGACCCCCAACCGCCTCGAACTCATCGCCCAGCGCCCCGACGGCCCCAAACCGGTCTTCTCCGACTACGACGACGAGCCGGCCGAGGCCGCGGGCGTCGCGCGGGCGATCAGGAAGCTGATGGACAAGGGCGTGCCCTCGCGCGAGATCGCCGTGCTGTTCCGGGTCAACTCCCAGTCGGAGTCCTACGAGGAGGCCCTGTCCAAGGCCGAGATCCCGTACGTGCTGCGCGGCGCCGAGCGTTTCTTCGAGCGTCCGGAGGTGCGGCAGGCGGTCGTGCTGCTGCGCGGCGCCGCCCGGTCGGCCGCGGGCGAGCCGCTGGCCTCGGAGGTGCACCACATCCTGGCCGGGGTCGGACTGACCCCCTCCCCTCCCGGCGGCGGCAAGGCCAGGGAGAAGTGGGAGTCGCTGAAGGCGCTGGCCGACCTGGCCGAGGACATGGCCGCCGACGGCGCCGACCTGCCCGCTTTCGTCGCCGAGCTGGAACGCCGCGCCTCCGAGCAGCACGCGCCGCCGGTGGAGGGCGTCACGCTCGCCTCGCTGCACGCCGCCAAGGGCCTGGAGTGGGACGCGGTCTTCCTCGTCGGCGTCACCGACGGCATGCTGCCGATCATCTACGCCGAGACCCCCGAGCAGATCGAGGAGGAGCGCCGCCTGCTCTACGTCGGCGTCACCCGCGCCCGCGAGCACCTGTCGCTGTCCTGGGCGCTGGCCCGCGCGCCCGGCGGGCGCAAGAGCCGCCGCCCTTCCCGCTTCCTCGACGGGCTCACCGGCCGCGCCTCGACGCCGCCCCGCATGAGCACCCCGGCCGGCGAACGCCGCCAGGTCGCCGCGCCGGTGAGCTGCCGGGTCTGCGCCAAGACGCTGGTGGCCGCCGCCGAGCAGAAGCTCGGCCGCTGCGCGACCTGCCCGGCCGACTACGACGAGGCCCTGCTCGAACGCCTCAAGGTCTGGCGCACGGCCACCGCCAAGGAGGCCAAGATCCCGCCGTACGTCGTCTTCACCGACGTCACCCTCCAGGCCATCGCCGAACGCGCGCCGGCCACCGAGCAGGAGCTGCTGTCGATCGCCGGCATCGGCCGGGTCAAGGTCGACCGCTACGGCGAGGCCGTCCTCGGCCTGTGTTGCGGGTGAGATCCCTCACGTACGGCCGGGCCCCTCACGCGTGTGACGTCCTTCGCCACCGGCCGAAACGATGGCCAGGCGGTTTTCCGGCAAGGCAGGGCGGGTTTGGGGGAACAGGCGGGGCACGTCAGACTTGTCCGTGGAATGTTCGTCTGTGAGGGGGCCCTGTGAACGAGGCGCTGAAGGAGCTGCTCGACCTGCTCGACCTTGAGCAGATCGAGCTGGACATCTTCCGGGGCAGAAGCCCGGAGGAGCGCATCCAGCGCGTCTTCGGCGGTCAGGTGGCCGCGCAGGCCCTCGTGGCGGCCGGCCGCACCGTCCCCAAGGACCGGCACGTCCACTCGCTGCACGCCTACTTCATCAGGCCGGGCGACCCGTCCATCCCCATCGTCTACAACGTCGAGCGCCTGCGCGACGGCCGGTCGTTCACCACCCGCCGGATCGTCGCCGTCCAGCACGGCAAGGCGATCTTCACGATGTCGGCCTCGTTCCACATCTTCGAGGAGGGCGTGGAGCACCAGGCTTCGGTGGCGCCGGTCGTGCCCGCCCCCGAGACGTTGCCGACGTTCCAGAACAGGATGTCGGAGGTGCTGGGCGACCACCCCGAGCTGCGGGAATGGCTCTCGCGCCCGCGGCCCGTGGACGCCCGCTACGTCTCGCCGCTGACGTGGGAGGCGCACCTGAACCCTGAGCTGCGCAGCGCCCAGACCAACGTGTGGTTCCGCTACGACGCCGATCTGCCGGACGACCCGCTGCTGCACGTCGTCCTGGCCGCCTACGCCTCCGACTTCACCCTCGTGGACACGATCCTGCTGGCCCACGGGATGGCCTGGGGAGCCTCGAACGTCATCGGCGCGTCCCTCGACCACGCGATGTGGTTCCACCGCCCGTTCCGGGCCGACGACTGGCTCCTGTACGCCCAGGAGGCCCCCTGGTCGGCGGGCGCCCGGGGCCTGGCGCGCGGCGAGATGTTCACCGCGTCGGGCGAGCTGGTGGTCTCCGTCGTCCAGGAGGCGATGATCCGCGTGGCGAAGTAGTCGCGTCACAGCGGGTTGTGACACCGTGGTTGTGTCACAAAATCGCAGGTAGAAAATATGTTGCCCCTTCCCGGCTTCCCGGTTTAGGGTCATGGACAAGCGAGTCGGACACTCCTGTTTCCGACGATCAAATGAGTGGAGGTGAGCCCCGGTGATGAGCATCAAGATGTCGGCCACGCAGTGGCTCGCTTCCGCACGCCGTGACTCGGTGAGGCTCGCCGATGGGCCGGCCAAGCTGCGGCAGGAGAAGTCTGCCCGTATCCAGGCCCCCGCCTTCCGCGCGAGGGCTCACGCGGGTGTCGCCGCTCCGCAAGGCGTTCCTGTCTATGGCGCAGGTATCGCTGCCCCGACCAACCAGCTCACCAAGGGTGGACTGTGCGGTCCGCAACCCTGGAGGGATGCTCCGGTCATAACCTGACCGGCACATAGCAGCCCCCAGGCCGCGGATCCGCACACAGGATCCGCGGCCTCTTTGTTTTTCCGCGATCCCCGACCACCTCCGAGGTGCCCGACCAAGATCAAAAAGCTCGATCAAAAGGAGAAGCAGATGGGGGCGAAGACGATCATGGACCTGATCGACGAAGCCAAGATCCCCTGTCGTACCGACCCTGACCTGTGGTTCGCAGAGTCACCCGAGGACGTCGAGTTCGCCAAGGCTCTCTGTGGCGGCTGCCCGATCCAGCAGGCCTGCCTGGCCCGCGCGCTGGAGCGCGAGGAGCCCTGGGGAGTCTGGGGCGGCGAACTGATCCTCAGGGGAACGGTTGTTCCCCGCAAGCGTCCGCGCGGGCGTCCCCGCAAGCACCCGGTCGCTGCCTGACCACCTTCCGGCCCTACGAACAAGAAAGAACCAGAACACCGATGAACACTTCTTCCACCAGGAGCCTGGCCGTGCCGTATCTGTTTCATGACTTGGTGAACGACCGAATACAAACTCTCCACCGAGAGGCGGAGGAGCAGCGTCTCATCCTGCGCGTAAGCCGCGTACAGCGGGCGCGACGCGAGGTCAAGCGGGCCAACGACCGCTTGCGAAGGGCGCTGGGTCAGCAGATGTGATCGCGGAGGTCCTGCCGCCGGCGCAGGATCTCCTGATCTTCACCTGCACCAGAAGAGCCGGGCGCACCCAGCGCCCGGCTCTTTCCATGTGACTGCTTCTGCACCGACCTCCGTCACGCGCCGGTGCAGGGCGATTCCTTCAAGACCTCCGCCTCTGTCACGCGCCATGAGGTCGGGGGTGGTTCTTCCGAGCGCCTCTCTGTACCGGCCTCCGTCACGCGCCGTCTGGCCGCCGGGCTTCACCCCGATCCGCAACCCAGGGCCTTGGCGCGTTTGTGATCCCGTTGGGCGGCCTTCTTGAGGGGCGGCAACCGGGCCTTCCGGCTTTGGGGGCCCCATTGCCCTTGTGCGGAGCTGAAGGGGCACGGGCCCGCTGTGAGCTGGGAGTCCTGCGGCGCGTCCCGCCCTCCGAGCGACGTACGATGGCGCATGTGACCAGCAGACCCGCCGAAGCGCAGCACCTGCGTGACCTCGCCCTGCTGCGCCGCGTCCGCGACCGCATCGACCGCGACTACGCCCAACCGCTCGACGTCGAGGCCCTGGCCCGCGGCGTGAACATGTCGGCCGGCCACCTGAGCCGCGAGTTCCGCCGCGCGTACGGCGAGGCCCCGTACGGCTACCTGATGACCCGCCGCATCGAACGCGCGATGGCGCTCCTGCGCCGCGGTGACATGAGCGTCACCGAGGTCTGTTTCGCGGTCGGCTGTTCCTCGCTGGGCAGCTTCAGCACCCGCTTCGCCGAACTGGTCGGCGTACCCCCCAGCGTCTACCGCCGCCGCGCGGCGAGCGCGACCGCGGGCATGCCGTCGTGCGTGGCCAAACAGGTGACCAGACCCATCAGGAACCGAGAGACCGCGCTTACCTGACCCCAATTAGCGTGACTTCCATGGACATCACCATCCACTCCAGCTTCCTCCCACAGACCGACCCGGAAGCCTCCCTGACCTTCTACCGCGACGTCCTCGGCTTCGAGGTCCGCAACGACGTCGGCTACAAGGGGATGCGCTGGCTCACGGTCGGCCCGGCCGGGCAGCCGGACACCTCCATCGTCCTGCAACCACCGGTCGCGAACGGCTACGGCATCACCGACGACGAACGCCGCACCATCACCGAGATGATGGCCAAAGGCACCTTCGCCGGCGTGAACCTCGCCACCACCGACCTCGACGCCACGTTCCAACGACTGAAGGCCAACGGCGCCGAGATCGTCCAGGAACCGATGGACCAGCCGTACGGCGTTCGCGACTGCGCCGTACGCGATCCTTCCGGCAACCTGATCCGCATCCAGGAACGCCACCCCTGACCCGCACTCGTCGCCGTCGCCCCGGTCGCTTCCTTGGGGTCGTCCCCTGACCCACGTGCAGGAACGTCACCCCAGCGATGGCCTCGCCGCGCGCAACACCCTTCCGAGGCTCCGCCTGAGACCAAGCATCCAGAGACGGCGTCTCAAGGGGATCCGCCACCTCCGCGCCCCAACCCGTACGGACCTCACAAGGACCAGCCGAGCCCAGACGAACGGCCACCCTCTCCCTGCCCATGACACGATGGCGACATGATCCTTATCCGAAGGGACGATGCCGCGTAGGTCACCAGGCGTCGTGCGCGCCATGCATCGTCCAGGGGCTCAGGCTCCGAAGCCCGGCGGCCACCTTGACGCCACTGGTCCCGGAGCGAGGACGTCCGGAGGCGATGGCCCCCGTCGACCACCCGGGCGCCTGAGCGTCATGACGAGTTCCTGCGCGGTTGCTGCTTCCGCGCAGAGCGGCATTTGGGTGCCTGGTGGTGACGGAGGCCGCACGAACAGACCTGAACGGCCGATCACAGACGGTCTGCCGTGGACCTGGGCATGCCGCCACGCGCGGTGACCGGCGAACCCCACGAAGATGGGCTGCCGCATGGCCCTCGACCAAGATCTCGGACAAGTCCCAGAAGTGTGCGTGTCAAACGCCCTTCAGAACACGATCAAGTGCCGCCCGGCCCGCAGGTCCCCAGTGCGGCTTGCCGCCGGGAAGACCCCGATCTCCGTTCTGTCCCATGAGCACCAGGAAGAGGCTCTTCATGGCGGCCAGCCCGCGGGCGCGCCGGATCGCCGCCTCGTCCGCACGCCCGTACCTGTCGAAGAACCGTGAGGCCGTGCCCGCGGGCAGCAGCACCCATGCGGCGGCGAGATCCCACGCCGGATCACCGGCGAACATGGCACCGAAGTCGATGACGCCCGAGAGCGTTCCGTCCGAGACGACGACGTTCGCGGGATGAAGGTCGCCATGCACCCACACCGGCGGCCCCTCCCACGCGTGGGCCGCAACGGCGTCGGCCCAGACGGCCCGGACGTCGGCAGCGATGTCGTCGAGGGCAACGGCCTGGAGGAAGTTCTCGAAGCCGTCCGTGCAGTCCCTGGGATGGGCGCCGAGGTCCGTACTGATCGGCGCCTCGGCGGGCGCCTCCACATGGAGTGCCTTGAGGAAGTCCGCCAGTGTGTCGGCCGCGTGGGCGCCGCGGCTGATCGAGCCGTGGTCCAGCGGCTCGCCGGGAACCCACGTCATCACGGTCCAGTGCTTGGGGAAGCGCTCGGACGGTTCGCCGAACCGTACCGGGTTCGGCACCGGGAGCGGCAGGCGCGGGGCCAGTACGGGCAACCACCGCCGCTCGTTGAGCTGGAGCTCCGGGGTGGGGTCCATGCGCTGCATGCGCACGACCAACTCGTCGCCGAGGCGCCACATCTGGTTGCCCCAACCGCCCACCACCTCGCGGATGGCCAGCCCCGCAAGGTCTGGATGTTGCTCCTGCAGCAAGTCGCGGACCAGATCTGCGGTGATCTCGATCTCGGTGTCGGTCATGCGAAGTCACAGTACCGAGGCGTCAGGCGGACCGGCTCTCGCTCAGGAGAAGCAGACATGTGCAAGTCGGCAAGGGTCACGTGCATGCCGCAGGAGCCGGGCTCGCCCCGACGACCGTCGAAGTGCTCCACGAACTCCTGCCCGGCGGTGCGTCGGTTCGTTGACGAATCCCCAACAGGCCCCAGCAAGACGGCCGGTCGGAGTCCTTCGAAGCACACTCCACCCAACAGAGCACCCCACTCTCCCCAGACCGAGAGCGCCGTCCAGGTCAGCCGATCGCCAGAGCCTCGTCGTTCGGGTCGTCGGCGAAGCCCGGGACCCAGCGGATCACCTCGTCACGGAAGCGGGCCGTCGTGCCCAGCTGGCAGAGGACGCCGACGCCGGCCGCATGCACCCGGTGGATGAGCACGTACGACGGCGGCAGGTTGAGCTGGCGGACCACGTTCGTCGGCCGGAGATCCGCGACGCTGGCGGCCTGGGCCTGCAGCCACTCCCGGCTGAAGGTGAACTCCTCCACCGCCGTCGGCTCCACGTACGGTGCCAGGAAACCACGCAGGGCGTCGGCATCGATGTCGATGTCCTCGCGGATGAAGCCCTCCTCGCGCAGACCCGTCATCACCGTGCCCATGTCGCCCTGGTTGAAGATGCGCGTGAGCTGCCCGAAGACCTTCGGATACCCCTCAGGCAGACGGTTGACCGCGCCGAAGTCGAGGACGCCGAGCTTGCCGTTGGCCAGGACGCGGAAGTTACCCGGATGAGGATCGGCGTGCAGCATGCCGACCCGGGCGGGGGAGCAGAACAGGAACCGGACGAACAGCAGCCCCGCATGATCACGCTCCTCCTTGCTGCCCTCGGAGATCACCCGCGACAGGGGAGTGCCGTCCATCCACTCGCTGACCAGCACCATCTCGTTGGCCGCCACCACGTCAGGGACGTGGAAGTCGGGATCGCCGTTGAACTCCAGCGCGAAGGCGTGCTGGGCCTCGGCCTCGCGAAGGTAGTCGAGCTCCTCGGCGATCCGCTCGCGCAGCTCGGCCAGCAGCGCCTTCATGTCAAGGCCCGGCAGCAGCGCCCCGAACATCTTGCCCAGCCGGGCCAGCTGGGTGAAGTCGCCGAGCAGCGCCTTGCCCGCCCCCGGGTACTGGATCTTGACGGCCACCTCGCGCCCGTCGTTCCAGACGGCCTTGTGCACCTGGCCGATCGAGGCGGCGGCCGTGGGCCGGTCGTCGAACGAGAGGAAGTGCTTGCGCCAATCGTCCCCCAGCTGCTCGGTGAGCACCTTGTGGACGGTGGCGACCGGAAGCGGAGGGGCGGCGTCCTGGAGTTTCGTCAAGGTCGCCCGGTAGGGGCCGACGATCTCCGGCGGAAGCGCCGCCTCGAAGATCGACAATGCCTGCCCGAGCTTCATCGCCCCGCCCTTGAGCTCGCCGAGCACCTTGAAGATCTGTTCGGCAGTACGCTGCTGAACCTCCTGGGCCACGATTTCTGCTGATTTGCCGCCGATGCGCTTGCCCAGGCCTAGGGCGGCCCGCCCGGCGAACCCGAGCGGAAGGGTGGCCAACTTGGCAGAGCGGGTGACTGCCCGGCGCGGAAGATCGCTCACACTCATGCGCGGAACCTCTCCCGAGATGCCGCTTCCCCCCTTCGTGGTCGTCCCCTGAGCACGTCAGTCGCTGGTAGGTGACATGTCCATTGTTAGCGAATAAGGATTGTTTCGCATACAACGACATTGCGGATGACTGCTCCACGACCGCGTTTTCCAGCACCAATCAGGCATTACGTCCATTGTGCCGTTCGTCACAGAGGACGCGCGGCCTTCGAGATGAGCAAGCGCATGGCCGGTCGCCGCGGCCGCGACGAGCGTGGCGAGAGCCGTGCCGCAGGCGATCTCCCCGGGTGGATAGCCCCCCAGCCGGGCGGTGACGATCGGCCAGGCGGGGTCGTGATCCCGGCGCGTCAGGTCGAGACAGTGCAGGCACGTCGTCTCCCCCGGAAGCACCAGCGGGCCGACGGACCCGTGCCCCTCGAAGGCCGACGCCAGCAGATGCGGGATGCCGAAGTCGGCCAGCTCGTTGACCAGCACCCCGTCAAGAGGCCCGACGGGCGCCAGGACGACGAGATCGGGACGCGCGGTCCCGTCCCCCAGATGAGGAGCGCCGGCCAGGACGTTCGAGGACGGGACGACATCCTGACCCACCTCAGGCACGCCGCGCTCCTCCACCCCCGGCGAGGGCGGCCCAGCAGGAGAGACACGCGCGCCGCCGGTACGAGGTGACGCGCCGTCCGAACGCATCGGCCGAGCAGCGGCGGTGCCGGCCGCCGCGATACCCGGCCGCCTGGGCTGGCCGCCGACATCCCCGGACGGCGCAGGAACCTTGCGCACAGGTCGGCCCCCACCGGACGGCGCCGCGCTCCGAACCGTTGGCTGTGAGGACGAGGTGCGACTTCGTGCCCGGCCCCCGGCCCCGGCCCCGGCCCCGGCCCCGGCCCCGGCCCCGACCCCGGCCCCAGACCCGGCCCCGGGACCGGGAGCGGCAGTGGCAGCGGCGTTCTTCGGCGGGGGAGCGAGGAGCCGTCTGGCGACCGCCGCCGCGCCCTCCTCCCGTGACAGCCCTACCTCGGCCCACGTCAGGCCCCCCGGCGTGATGTCACCCGGACGGACCGGCCCGGGATCGATCACCCGGATGTCGCCCACCCCACCCGCCGCCAGCAGGGCAACGATCTGCGCCCCCACGCGCCCGGCCCCGTAGACCCGGACCTTGGCCTCCCGGCGGCGTCGCAGCAGCTCGACGCCGCCCTCGGGGCCGTTGGAGGCGAGGTCGAGCGCGTCGAGGTCCGGTTTCAGCCGATCTCTCTCGGCGAGGGAGAGCTCCCGCAGCGGCTCAGGGAACGGACCGGCGTCGTGAAGGGCGCCCCGCGTGGCAAGGTAGTCGAGCAAAGCCTGAGCACACGGCTCGTCGAGACCGGCCGCCGCCGCGTCGCGCAGCACCCGCCGCAGGTCGCGGGTGCCGTCGAGCCCCTCGATCCATTGACGCACCGATCTCGTCAGGCCGGTCAGCGTGATGGCCCGGAGGGGATGCACGCCGTACTGCAAGGTGTGCTCGTCGCGGAGGATGCGCCGGAGGGCCGGCTTCACACGTGGCCTCATGGCCGGAAGGTTCGCACGTCCGACCAAGATCCCGAGCCGCTTCCGCGCGGCCTGTGGACAACCTCCGACCGCGCCGCCTGCCCTGTGGAAAACCCGCCACCCCGTAGAACGCAGCGCCCGCCCGAAACCGCACCCGGCCGCCGACGGCCAGGCTCCGCATCCAGCGCCTTGCGGTGGCCGGGGGACCGGATCCAATGCCCTGCGGCGGCCGGGCTCCGCATCCAGCGCCTTGCGGTGGCCGGGGGACCGGATCCAATGCCCTGCGGCGGCCGGGCTCCGCATCCAACGCCCCGGGGTGGCCGGGGGACCGCATCCAACGCCCTGCGGCGGCCGCGAACCGCATCCGGCCGCCGCAGGGCGTTACGCTTCGCCGCATGAGCGAGCTCTTGGTCGACCGCCAAGACGACGGAGTCGTCTTCCTCACCCTCAACCGCCCAGACCTGCGCAACGCCATGACCGACACGATGACGGCCGAATGGCGCGAAACCATGACCACCCTGGCCGCCGATCGTGACCTGCGCTGTGTCGTCGTCACCGGCGCGGGCAGCGCGTTCTCCTCCGGCGGCGATCTGTCGTGGATCGGCGAGCGGGGCGCCGAGGCCGTGCCGCCGCTGCGCGACCGCATGCTGGCCTTCTACCGCACCTGGCTCATGATCGCCGGTCTGGAGGTCCCGACCGTCGCCGCCGTCAACGGCCCGGCCGTCGGCGCGGGCCTGTGCGTGGCCCTGGCCTGCGACCTCGTCTACGCCGCCGACGACGCGAAACTGCTGGCCCCCTTCACCCGGCTCGGCCTGCATCCGGGCATGGCCGCCACCTATCTGCTGCCCAGAAGAGGCGGCGCCGGACTGGCCCGGGAGATGCTCCTGACCGGCCGCGCGCTTACGGGTACGGAAGCGGCAGATAAAGGCTTGGTAAATCAATCTTTCCCGAAGAATGACCTTCTCGACGAGGTTTCGGTCATCGCCAAGAAGATCGCAGAGATGGCTCCAGTTGCCACCCGCCTCACAAAGGTCGCGCTGAACCAAGACCATCAAGACCTGGAAGCCGCCCTGAGGTGGGAATCCTTGGCCCAGCCCGTGACCATGGCATCATCGGACCTGCTGGAGGGCCTGTCGGCGCATCGGGAAAGGCGCATGCCCAAATTCACCGGCTCTTAATCATCTGACCAGCAGAAACAACGTCCACCCTCTGTGGAATTTCGTCAGTCTCGGCTAACGTGCTTATGTGCCCCCCGAGACAGTCGAGGTCCGTCGCAGTTCTCGTCGCCGGCGTACGGTCTCCGCCTACCGCGACGGCGACAAGACGATCGTGCTCCTGCCAGCCTGGCTGAGCGGCGAAGACGCGGATGAATGGGTGAGCCGGATGCTCGACCGGCTGGCCGCCAAGGAAGAACGAAGAAGGCCGACCGACGAGGCCCTGCTCGAACGGGCGAGGGAACTGTCGGTGAAGTACCTCGACGGCCGGCCCGACCCCGTGAGCGTCCGATGGGTCGACAACCAGCAGCACCGCTGGGGCTCCTGCACCCCGGAGAACGGGACGATCAGGATCTCGACCCGGCTCAAGGGCCTGCCCGAGTGGGTCATCAACTACGTCATCATCCATGAGCTCGCGCACCTGATCGTGCCGAGCCATGGCCCCAGGTTCTGGGCGCTGGTAGAACAGTATCCGAAGGCGGAGCGGGCACGCGGCTTCCTCGAAGGATTCTCCGCGGCGGCCCCCACGGCACCGGAGGAGTGTTGACGCGCATCGTCGCCGTCCTGGTACGCGGCCACATGGCCGAAGCGGCGCCCCCCGGCGTCGATCCACGGCAGTTCCTGGAGGCCGTGGCCGAGGACACCTACGAGATGGTCGCCGGCCTGGAGTTCGTGACCCCGGTCCTGATCACCGCAGTCCCCGGCCTCGACGACATCGTCTGGCCCGGCACGGAGATCGTCACGATCGCGGAGGACGAGCCGCTGCGCGCGGTTCTCGGCCGGCTGTCCGGCGACCAGGCCGCCGTGATCAACGCCGACGCGCCCGACCTGCCTTCGCTGCTGGTCGGCAAGCTGTTCAGGGAGCTGGGCCGGGCCGAGATCACGGTCTGCCCGGCGGCGGGCGGCGGCGCGGTGGCGCTGGCCTGCTCGCTCCCGCTTCCCGGCTGGGCCGACCCCGACCTCGACGATCCCGACGTCGTCGCCACCCTCCGCGCCCAGGCGCCGGGCCCGCGCAGGGTCGCCACCATCTCGGGCTGGCATCGGCTGCGCACCCTCGACGACGTCGAACGCCTCGACCCCGGTCTCGAAGGCTGGGACAACACCCGCGCCCTGATCACGAGCCGCTGACCACGCCTCAGGGCACGGTGAGCTCGGCCAGCACGGCCCGGTGATCGGTGCCCGGCACGTCGCGCACGCTGACCTCCCTGACCCCCACCCGCTCGTCCACCAGCACGTGGTCGATGGTGATGATCGGCGGCACCCGCTTGTTGGCCGGCCACGTGGGGATCAGCCCCGCGCCCACCTGATCGGCCGCGTCCTTGTACCCCCGGGCCAGCAGCCTGCGCAGTGAGGCGTGATCGAGCGAGGCGTTGAAGTCGCCGGCGAGGATCCGCACGGTTTCGCGGCTGGCGGAAGGCAGCTTGGAGAGCGCCTCGTTCCAGTTGACCACGTTGGGGCCGAGCGGCGGGTAGGGGTGGACGTCCACGAACTCGATCGGCTTCCCGCCCGGCAGCGACACCATGGCGGCGGGCATCTTGTGCCCCACGGGTGGGACCAGGTCCGGGAGCGGCTGGAGCGGATGCCTGGAGTAGAGGCCGCTTCCGCCGGCGTCCCATTCGTCCTCAAGTACGCGGTGAGGCATGAGCCCCTTAAGGCCCGCCGCGTCCATGTCGGCCACGGCGGCCGGCGTCAGCTCCTGCGTGCTCAGCACGTCGGGCCGGAACTCGCGGACCAGATTCACGATCACCTGCGCGTCGGCCCTGCCGAACAGCATGTTGATGGTCATGACCTTGAACGGCCTGCCGGTCGTGGCCTCGGCCGTGCCCAGCGCGCGGGGCAGGACGCTGAACCCGAGCGCGGTCGTGGTGAGCAGCGCGACGGCCGTCGCGGCCCGCTTGCGCCCGACCGCGGCGATCAGGAGGGGGACCAGGGACCCGGCCGCCGCGTACGGCGTCGCGGTCATGAGCTGCGTGGGCAGCGAACCTCGTTCCAGCCCGGCCACCCGGGCCACGGCCCAGGCCGCGAAGGGTGTCACGGCCAGCCAGGTCAGGACGTTGCCGGGCAGCTTGCGCGGCTTGCGGCCAGGCGTCACGATCGTGCCGCCAACGGCGGAAGTCTCCACGCGGTCCCCCTTGGAACGATGCGAAGGACTCTAGCCCAGCGAACGGGAGCGCGAGCCGAGAGCGGCGCGTCCGCGTGCGGCCAGCCGGCGCGTGGCCTCGTCGGTCGGTTCGGGGATCTCGTCGACGGGGAACCAGCGCAGGTCGAGCGATTCGTCGCTCATGACGGCCTCGGCGCCGGGAGGGGCCACGGCCGCGTACTCGACGTCGAGGTGCCAGCTGCGCGGCGGGTGGCACCAGACCTCGTGCTTGTCCACGGCCAGCGGCCCGGGCAGCAGCTCAAGTCCGGAGATTCCCGACTCTTCGGTGGCCTCGCGCAGCGCCACCGCCTCAAGCGTGGCGTCGAAGTCCTCGCAGTGGCCGCCCATGGGCAGCCAGCGCCCGGCCTTCGGGTGCAGCGTGAGCAGCACCTGGGCGCCGTCGTGACTGAGCACGGCGGTCGTGGCCGTCAGGTGGCCGGGCGCGCACGCGCGCCACATGGCGTCGTCGTACGTCCGCAGATGGCCGAGGAACTCGGCGCGCAGCGCCTCCTCCCCGGAGGTCGGCGCGGTCCACGAGGACAGCACCGCCACCGCGTCGTCGTGCAGGGTCACCGGCCGCCGTCCTGGTCGCCGTCCTCGCCGCCGTTCTCGTTGTCGGGCTTGGCCTCCAGCTGGGAGATGTCCCAGGCCGCCTCGCCGCGGACGAACGCGTCGGGGTCGTCGAGGTCCTCGGCCGTCGGCATGAGGTCGGGGTGGCCCCACAGGGCGTCGCGGCCGTCGACGCCGCGCTCGGTCTCCAGCGCGCGCCACAGCGCCGCCGCCTCGCGCAGCCGCCGGGGCCGCAGCTCCAGCCCGACCAGCGTGCCGAACGTCAGCTCCGCGGGCCCGCCGGTCGCCCGGCGTCTGCGTACGGTCTCGGCCAGCGCGACGGCCGAGGGCAGCTTGCCGTCGGCGGCGCGGTCGACCACCGTGGCCACCCACCCCTCGACCAGGGCGAGCATCGTCTCCAGACGGGCCAGGGCGGCCTTCTGCCGCTCGGTCTCCTCGGGCTTGAGCAGGCCGCCGCCGCTCAGCGCCTCCTGGATCGCCTCGGGATTGTTGATGTCGAGCCCGCGGATCTGCTCCTCCAGCGCGGAGGTGTCCACGGTGATGCCCTTGGCGTATTCCTCGACGGCCCCGAGCAGGTGCGAGCGCAGCCACGGGACGTGCTGGAACAGCCGGTGATGCGCGGCCTCGCGCAACGCCAGATAGAGCCTGATCTCGTCGGCGGGGATCTCAAGGCCCTCGCTGAAGGAGGCGATGCCGCCGGGCAGCAGCGCCGCCGTGCCGGACAGCGGCAGCCCGATGTCGGTCGTGCCGATGACCTCGCGCGCCAGCGAGCCGAGCGCCTGGCCGATCTGCTGACCGACCATCATGCCGCCCATCTGCTTGAGCATGCCCATCAGCGGCCCGGCCATCTGCTGGGCCTCGGGCGGCAGCCCGGAGCCGCCGAGCGCGCCGCCCATGGTCTCGACCATGCGTTCGGCAACGGGCTCGCAAAGCTTCCGCCAGACCGGGACCGTGTTCTCGATCCACTCGGACCGGCTCCAGGCCTGCGGGTTGGACACGCCGCTCGGCAGTGTCGTCGCCTCGTTCAGCCACAGGTCGGCCAGGCTCAGCGCCTCGACGATCTGGCGGCGCTCGCCTTCCATGACGCTCGGATCGCCTTGGGCGACCACGGCGTGTCGTGCGATGTTCTTGGCCATGTCCCAGTTGACAGGGCCTGAACCCTGAGGCGCCGACAACATGTCGGCGAACTGGCGCATCGCCTGAGCCATTTGCTCAGGGTTGCCGAACATGGCGAACGGGTTCTCGTTAGGGTCGTTTTCGCGACCTGGCAGGTCAGTCACCGCTCTACCTCGTGCAGGATGGAGGAGTCCACATCCGCCACGTTAGTCGTCCTACGGCGGATCAGTGCAAAGTGAGGACCTGGTGCCTACCTCGAAACGCCCGCGCCAACCCGTCGTCGCCGTCACCGGCGCGGCCTCCGGCATCGGCCGCGAGTTGCTCGTGAGGCTCGTATCCTCCGCGGATTTCCGCAGAGTGGTGGCCATCGACGAGGAGCGCGGCGACGTTCAGGAAGCCACGTGGAGAGTGATCGACGTACGGGATCCGCTCTTGGCGAACCGGATCTCCGACATCGACGTCCTGGTCCATCTGGCCGGTGACTACGCCGTCGACTCCGAGCCCGGGGCGCGGCGCGCGTACAACCTCAGAGCGGCGCAAACGGTGCTCACCGCCTGCGCCGCCGCCCGCGTGCGGCGGGTGATCCTGGTCACCAGTGCCATGGTCTACGGCGCCGCGCCCGACAACGAGGTCCCCCTGCCGGAGGACTCCCCGGTGGCCGCCGAGCCCGACACCGGCGTCGTGGGCGACTACCTGGAGATCGAGTCGCTGGTCCGCAGGTCGCTGCGCAGCCACCCGGGCCTGGACGTCACGGTGCTGCGCCCGGCGGCGGTCGTCGGCCCGGGTGTCGACACGGTCATCACCCGGCACTTCGAGTCGCCGAGGCTGCTCACGGTCAAGGGCTGCAACCCGCATTGGCAGTTCTGCCACATCGACGACCTGATCTCGGCGCTGGAACTGGCCGCCAAGGGGGTCGTCACCGGCGTGGTGGCCGTGGGCTCCGACGGCTGGCTGGAGCAGGAGCAGGTCGAGGAGCTGTCCGGAATCCGGCGGTTCGAGCTGCCGGCGGGGCTCACGTTCGGCACCGCGCAGCGCCTGCACCGGCTCGGCATCACCCCGGCCCCCGCCACCGACCTGCACTACGTCGTCTATCCGTGGGTCGTCGACTGCTCGGCGCTGCGCGAGGCGGGCTGGAAACCCACGTGGACCAACGACGCCGCCTTCCGGCAGCTCCTCGAACTCCGCGAGAACAGGACCACCGTGGTCGGCAGGCGGCTGCCGGTCAAGGAGGCCACGCTCACCGCGGCCGGCGCCACGGTCGCCGTCATCGGCACCGCGGCGATCGTCCGACAGGTGCGCAAAAAGCGTCGCCAGTAGGAGCGTGAGGTTAGGCTCTTTCCGTGGACGTCATCCGGTTGCTCGGCATTCGTGACACCCCGTTGTCCGTGGACGAGGTGCTGGCCGCGGTGGAAGACCACGCGGCCGGCGGCACCGCGATCTTCATCGGCACGGTGCGCGAACAGGACCATGGCAAGCCCGTGACCCGGCTCTCCTACTCGGCCCACCCCTCGGCGCCCGACGAGCTGCGCCGGGTCGCCGAGAAGGTCGCGGCCGACTTCCCCGTCACCGCGATCGCCGCCGTCCACCGGGTCGGCGACCTGGGGCTCGGCGACACGGCGGTGATCGTCGCCGTGGCCTCGCCACACCGTGACGAGGCGTTCAAGGCCTCGCGCAGGCTCATCGACGACCTCAAGTCAGAGGTCCCCATCTGGAAACATCAGGTGTTCGCCGATGGCGAGACCGAGTGGGTCGGCGCCTGCGAATAAGCTCATCACCATGTCACGACGCGTCCTCACCCTGCTGCTCGCGGGCTTCTTCGTGCTCGCGCTGGGCGTCGTGGGCGCGTTCCGGCCGGTGCCGTACGTCGTGCTGAGTCCCGGCCCCACAGAGAACACCATCGGCGAGATCGACAAGAAGCCGGTGATCTCGATCAGCGGTCGGCAGACCTATCCGACCAGCGGCGCGCTGAGCCTGGTCACGGTGGCCTACCAGGGTGGCCCGGCCGCCCAGATCGACCTGCTGACCGCGTTGCGCGGCTGGATCGACCCGACCGTCGCGGTGGTCCCGCAGGAGACCATCTTCCCGCCCGGCCGCGACGCGAAGAAGGTCGACGAGGAGAACGCGGTCGAGATGACCAACTCCCAAGACTCGGCCAAGGCCGCCGCGCTCAACGAGCTCAAGATCCCCTACGAGCGGGTCGTCACGGTCCTGTCCACCGAGAAGGGCAAGCCCGCCGACGGCAAGCTGCAGAAGGGCGACCAGATCAACTCGGTCGACGGCAAGCCGGCCACCGACTCCCAGCTCGTCGGAGACACCGTCAAGGCCCACAAGCCGGGCGAGACCGTGACCTTCAACGTGACCCGGGGTAGCCAGAAGCTCGACGTCTCCCTCCAGCCGATCGCCAGCAAGGACGGCAAGCCCCTCGTCGGCGTGCTCATGCAGGAGAAGTTCAAGTTCCCCTTCGACGTCGAGATCAACGTGGGCGACGTCGGCGGGCCGAGCGCCGGGCTGATGTTCTCGCTCGGCATACTCGACAAGCTGACCCCGGGCGAGATCACCGGGGGCAAGCGCATCGCCGGCACCGGCACCATCGACACCGAGGGCCAGGTGGGGCCCATCGGCGGCATCGCCCAGAAGATGGTGGGGGCCCGCGACTCGGGCGCGACCGTCTTCCTCACCCCCGCCGACAACTGCGCCGAGGCCATGAAGGCCGTCCCCGACGGCTTGCGCCTGGTCAAGGCCGACACGTTGCACGACGCGGTGCTCGCGCTCGACGCGCTGCGCACCGGAAAGGGCAATGTGCCCGCTTGTGAGGCCGGATGAAACTTCCGGCGAGCGCCGTGCGTTAGCCGTACGGCTGGCGCTGCGGTGTAAGTTGCCAGACACGGACCGTTTCTTCATCACGACGAGGGGTTGGCCTTGAGCTTCCGGACCCCAGGGGCCGGCAGGGCGATGCGCTTGCCACGCCGGCCGCGGCTGCTTCTGCCTGTGGCCATCGCGCTGGTCGCGATCGTGGCCCTGTTTTTTCTTTTTTCTGGGATTTATACCGACTACCTGTGGTTTGACGCGACCAACTACACGTCGGTCTTCTCCGGGGTGCTGCTGACCGAGATCGTGCTGTTCCTCGTCGGAGCGGTGCTCATGGTCGGCATCGTGGGCGGCAACATGCTGCTGGCCTTCCGCACCCGGCCGATGTTCGGCCCCGCCGTGTTCGGCGGCGGCAGCGGAGCCGACCGCTATCGCATGGCGCTCGACCCCCACCGCAAGCTGATCTTCATCGTCGGCATGGGCCTGCTCGCGCTCTTCTCCGGCTCCTCGTTCGCGGGGCAGTGGAAGACGTGGCTGCAGTTCGTGAACGGGGCCACGTTCGACAAGAAGGACGAGATGTTCGGCATGGACATCTCCTTCTTCATGTTCGATTACCCGTTCATCAGGATGGTGCTGAACTTCCTGTTCACCGCCGTGATCATCTCGATCGTCCTGGCCACGATCACCCACTACCTCTACGGCGGCTTCCGGCTGCAGTCGCCGGGCGTGCACGCCTCCAAGGCCGCGCGGATCCACCTTTCCGTGCTGCTCGGCGTGTTCGTCCTGCTCAAGGCCGTCGCCTACTACATCGACCGGTTCGGTCTGGTCTTCTCCGACCGGGGCTACGTGCACGGCGCGTCCTACACCGACGTCAACGCCGTGCTCCCGGCCAAGAACATCCTCGCGATCATCGCGCTGATCTGTGCCGTGCTGTTCTTCGCCGGTGTCGTGCGCCCCGGCGGCATGCTGCCCGGCGTCTCGTTCGGCCTGCTCGTGCTCTCGGCGATCCTGATCGGCGGCGTCTACCCGGCGCTGGTCGAGCAGTTCCAGGTCAAGCCCAACCAGCAGGGCAAGGAAGCCCTCTACATCGACCGGAACATCCAAGCCACCCGATCAGCCTACGACGTGCAGAACGCCGAAGTGATCGACTACAACGCCCAGGCCGACCCGACCAAGGTCAGCGCCGGCGGCGACGAGTCGGTGACCGGCGTACGCCTGCTCGACCCGGCGCTGGTGTCGTCCACGTTCGAGCAGACCCAGCGCATCCGCGGCTTCTACGGCTTCCCCGACCAGCTCGACGTCGACCGCTACCCGGGCAAGGACGGCAAGCTGGTCGACCACGTGGTCGGCGTCCGCGAGCTGCTCGGCCCGCCCGCGCCCCAGAACAACTGGATCAACCGCGCGCTGGTCTACACCCACGGCTACGGCTTCGTCTCCGCGCCGGGCAACCAGGTCGACGCGGGCGGCCTGCCCGCCTACGACAGCAAGGACATGCCGGTCACCGGCGACCTCGCCGCCGCGACCGGGCTCAAGGAGTCGCGCGTCTACTTCGGTGAGAATCCCGGCTCCACCGAGTACGTCATCGCCGGCGGCAACCCCGGCAAGCCACAGGAGCTCGACTACCCGGTCTCCGGCGGCCAGACGGGCCAGCAGAACACGACCTACACCGGCAAGGGCGGCGTGCCGATCGGCTCGGCACTCAGCCGGCTGGTCTACGCCGCCAAGTACGGCGAGATGAACATCCTGCTGTCGGGTGACATCAACGAGAACTCCAAGATCCTCTACGTGCGCAACCCGCGGGAGCGGGTGGAGAAGGTCGCGCCGTTCCTGACCCTCGACGGGAACGCCTACCCGGCGATCGTCGACGGCCGGATCACCTGGATCATCGACGGGTACACCACGTCCAACGCGTACCCGTACTCGCAGAGCGAGAGCCTCGGCGACATGACCCGCGACCTGGCCACCGACCGTCGCGTGGTCGCCCAGCAGCCGCAGGACGAGATCAACTACATCCGCAACTCGGTCAAGGCCACGGTCGACGCCTACGACGGCACGGTCACGCTCTACGCCTGGGACGGCAACGACCCGGTGCTGAAGACGTGGTCCAACGCCTTCCCCGGCACGATCAAGCCCGCCTCGCAGATGAGCCCCGAACTCCAGGCGCACGTCCGCTACCCGGAAGACCTGTTCAAGGTCCAGCGCTACATGCTGTCGCGCTACCACGTCACCAACGCGGCCGCCTTCTACAGCGCCCAGGACTTCTGGAACATCCCCAGCGACCCGTCGCAGGGCAACCAGTCGGTCAAGCAGCCGCCGTATTACCTGACGGCGACGATGCCTGACGAGTCCGAGCCGTCGTTCTCGCTGACCACGACCTTCGTCCCCAGAGAAGGCCCCAACCTGGCGGCGTTCATGGCGGCGGGCTCCACGGTCGGCAAGGACTACGGCAAGCTGCGCATCCTGCGCATGCCGTCCAACACCACGGTCCCCGGCCCCGGTCAGGCCCAGAACAACTTCCAGAACAAGTTCTCGGGCGAGCTGGGCCCCCTCGGCCTCGGCCAGGCCAACGTCAGGTACGGCAACCTGCTGACCCTGCCGTACGCGAACGGGCTGATCTACATCGAGCCCGTCTACGTGCAGACCAAGGCGGGCACCGGCCAGGAGCCGTACCCGATCCTGCGGCGGGTGCTGGTGGCGTTCGGCAACAAGGTCGGCTCGGGTGACACTCTCGACCAGGCGCTGGAGCAGGTGTTCGGCGGCGAGCAGCAACAGCAGAACACCCAGCCGCAGCAGAACACGCCCAACCAGACGAACACGTCGGCGATGAACACCGCCATCTCCAACGCCCAGAAGGCCTACGAGGACGCCCAGAAGGCCCTCCAGGCCAACCCCCCGAACTGGGACGAGTACGGCAAGGCGCAGAAGCGGCTGCAGGAGGCGCTGAAGCAGATCGAGAGCGCCAACGTCCAGCCGGCGGCGACCCCGTCGCCCTCGGCCTCCCCGTCGGCCTCTCCCTCGGCGTCACCGTCGGCCTCACCGCCGGCAACGTCCACGCCGACGCCTACACCGTCGGGCACACAGGCCGGAGGCGCGACCTAGCCCATTCGGTTTGCGCCCACCCCGCGTCACCGATAGGCTTGAGAAGCAAGACAACGACGCGGGGTGGAGCAGTTCGGTAGCTCGCTGGGCTCATAACCCAGAGGTCGCAGGTTCAAATCCTGCCCCCGCTACCAAGATTCGAGGTCCTGGCCGACGGCCAGGACCTCGTTGCTTTTTCACCGGCACCGCAGATCCCATCCGGCGTCGTCCGTCTCCAGGAACTCGACCACGGCGGCCGCGGGATCGCCGTCGCTGAAGTACACCCGGCCGCCCGCCTTGTCGTAGTAGCTCGTGAGCTCGGCCTCGGGCAGGCTGGTGAGCAACGAGAACCTGACGAGGAAGTCACAGTGGTCACCTGCACCCCCACCGACCCCTGCGCCCCGGAGGCGTTGAAGGAGGTGCCAGGCGGTAGCGGATGGGCGAGAACCCGATTCTCCATGTCCGCCAAGCGGAGGTCGTTGCCCCACATCGGCACCATGACGAGCAGAGCCACCGCCACGGGCACCGCCACGAGGGGAATCCTGCGACGCGGAAGAGAGCGGCGTGCCGGGAGAGGTTTCAGCAGCATGAGGCCCATGATCACGCCGCCGACGCGCCCGGACAAGGCCGACCGGGTCGAGGGACTCCGAAAGGGCGGTATAGTTGATAACAACACACCGACGCGGGGTGGAGCAGTTCGGTAGCTCGCTGGGCTCATAACCCAGAGGTCGCAGGTTCAAATCCTGTCCCCGCTACCAAGCCGAAGTCCCTGGTCGCCACACGGCGACCAGGGACTTCGTCGTTTTCGACCCTAGATCGTGCTCAGGCTTGTCGTACGACCTCTGTCCTGATTACATGATTACATGACGGAAAAAGACGTTCCGACCATCTACGAGTGGGCGGGCGGAACCGAGGCGTTCGAACGGCTGACCGTGACGTTCTACCGGACCGTCCTGAAGGACGACCTCATCGGTCCGCTGTTCGCCCACATGGACGCCGACCATCCCAAATACGTTGCCATGTGGCTCAGCGAGGTCTTCGGCGGCCCCGACCGGTACACCCACGAACGCGGCGGATACTCCCACATGCTCGCCCACCACCTGGGCCGGGCGATCACCGAGCCGCAGCGCCGCCGCTGGGTGAACCTCCTCATGGACGCCGCCGACGAGGTCGGCCTGCCCGACGACCCCGAGTTCAGGGCCGCGTTCGCCGGCTACATCGAGTGGGGCACCCGGCTGGCCGTGCACAACTCCCAGCCCGGCGCGACCCCGCCACCGGAGGCCCCGGTTCCGCACTGGGGTTGGGGAGTCGCTCCGCCATACCAGCCGTAACCTGGAGGAATGGGAAGCACGTCGCGCGGGCGACTGCGGGTCTACCTGGGCGCGGCGCCCGGCGTCGGCAAGACGTACGCCATGCTCGGCGAGGCGCGACGGGCCAAGGAGCGTGGCCGTGACGTGGTCGTGGGCCATGTCGAGACCTACGGCCGCGACCAGGTCGCCCGCCTGCTCGACGGCCTGGAGATCGTGCCGGGACGCACCCTTCCCCATCGCGGCGCCACGTTCACCGAGCTCGACGCCGACGCGGTCATCGCCCGCCGCCCCAAGGTCGTGCTGGTCGACGAGCTGGCCCACACCAACGCGCCCGGCTCCCGACACGCCAAACGCTGGCAGGACGTCCAGGACATCCTGGACGCCGGCATCGACGTCGTCTCCACGCTCAACATCCAGCACCTGGAGTCCCTGCGCGACGTGGTCGAGCAGATCACCGGCCTGCCGCAGCGCGAGACGGTCCCCGACGACCTCGTACGGCGGGCCGAACGGCTCGAACTCGTCGACATGTCACCCGAGGCCCTGCGCCGACGGCTCGCGCACGGCAACGTCTACCCGCCCGAACGCGTCGACGCCGCCCTCGCCAACTACTTCCGCGTCGGCAACCTGTCCGCCCTGCGGGAGCTCGCCCTGCTCTGGGTGGCGGACCGGGTAGACCGGCAACTCACCGCGTACCGGGCCGACCACGACATCGCGGGTACCTGGGAGGCCCGCGAACGCGTGGTCGTCGCCCTCACCGGCGGCCCCGAGGGCGACACCCTCGTCCGCCGCGCCGCCCGCATCACGGCCAGGACCAAGGGCGCCGACCTCCTCGCCGTGCACGTGACCCGGGCCGACACCCTGTCCACCGGGAGCGATCCCGCCAACCTGGTACGCCAGCGCAAACTCGTCGAGGACCTCGGCGGCACCTACCACCAGGTGGTCGGCGACGACATCCCGCGTGCGCTGATCGAGTTCGCCGACGGCGTGAACGCCTCGCAGCTCGTCCTCGGCGCCTCCCGGCGGGGACGGCTCGCGCAGCTGTTCACCCGAGGCGTGGGCATGACGACGACCACGCTGTCCGGCTCGATCGACGTGCACATGGTCCCGCACGAAGCCATCAGGAAGGGCTCCGGCCGGCCGCCGTCCAGGGGCGCGTTGACGCGTACGCGAAGGTTGTCCGGCTGGGCGCTGACCCTGGTCGCGATGCCGTCGCTCACCGGCGTGATCGCGCCGCTGGACCTGAGCCTGCCCAGCGAGATCCTGCTCTTCCTGCTGCTGGTCGTCGGCGTCGCGCTGGTGGGCGGGATGTGGCCGGCGCTCACGGCGGCGGTGCTCGCGTTCGGCCTGCTCAACTGGTTCTTCACGCCGCCGGTGCACACCCTGACCATCTCCGAGCCGGAGAACGTGCTCTCCTTGGCCATCTTCGTCCTGGTCGCCGCCATGGTCAGCACGGTCGTGGACGTGGCCGCCCGGCGCCGCAGGGAGGCGGTCCGTTCGAGAGCGGACGCCGAGGTGCTCTCCACGCTGGCCGGACACGTCCTGCGCGGGGAGTCGGCGCTCGCTTCGTTGCTCGGACGGTTGCGCGAGACGTTCGGACTGACCGCGGTCACCCTGCTCGAACGGGACGACCCGCCGGGGGACTGGCGCATCGTCGCCACGTCCGGCGGCCCCCCGATCACCGCCCCGCCCGCCACTGCTGCGGACGGCGGGCGCGGCGTCGTCACCATTGACGACCGGCTGGTGCTCGCGACCCGCGGCCGGCTGCTCGACGCCAGCGACCGCCGCGTCCTGGAGGCGTTCGCCGCCGAGGCCGCCGTCGCCCTGCGCCAGGAACGGCTGCGCGAGGCGGCCGAGCGCGCCGAACCGCTGGCCGAGGCCGACCGCATGCGCACCGCGCTGCTCGCCGCCGTCGGCCACGACCTGCGCACCCCGCTCGCCTCCGCCATGGCCTCCGTGGAGAGCCTGCGCAACACCGACATCGCCTGGTCCGACGGAGACCGCGCCGAACTGCTGGCCACCGCCCACGAGTCCCTGATCAAACTGAACCGGCTCGTCTCGAACCTGCTCGACATGAGCCGCCTCCAGGCCGGCGTCCTGGGCGTCACCCTGCGACCCGTCGCCGTCGAGGACGTGCTGCCCCGCGCCATCGACGACCTCGGCCCGCTGCGCGACCGCGTCAAAGGGGACCTTCCGGTCGACCTGCCGGAGTTCCAGGCCGACCCGGCCCTGCTCGAACGCGTCCTGGTCAACCTGATGGCCAACGCCGTCCGCTACAGCCCCGAAGGCGAGCCCGTGCTCGTCACCGCGAGCTGGCACGGCGAACACGTCGAGATGCGCATCATCGACAGGGGGCCAGGAATCCCCCCAGAAGCACATGAAAGGGTGTTCCTGCCCTTCCAACGACTCGGCGACCGCGACAACCACACCGGCGTGGGCCTCGGTCTCGCACTCTCGCGCGGCCTCACCGAGGCGATGGGCGGCACGCTCCTCCTTGAGGACACCCCCGGAGGAGGGCTCACCATGACCGTCTCACTGAGGAGGGCCCCGTGACCCGTGTGCTCGTCGTCGATGATGAGCCCCAGATCCTGCGTGCCCTGCGCATCAACCTGGCGGCCAGGCACTATGAGGTCGCGGTCGCCCCCGACGGCGCGTCGGCGCTGCGCCAGGCCGCCGACTGGCATCCCGACCTGGTCGTCCTCGACCTCGGACTGCCCGACCTCGACGGGGTCGAGGTCATCGAGGGGCTGCGGGGCTGGACCAAGGTCCCGATCATCGTGTTGTCGGGACGTACCGACAGCACGGACAAGGTGGACGCACTCGACGCCGGCGCCGACGACTACGTCACCAAACCGTTCGGCATCGACGAGCTGCTGGCCCGCATCCGCGCGGTGACCCGCCGCACGAACCAGCACGAAGAGGAACCCGCGACGGTGCGGCTCGGCGACCACGTGATCGACCTCGCCGACAAGACGATCTCAGGCGGCGTACGGCTGACTCCGACGGAATGGCACTTCCTGGAGATCCTGCTCCGCAATCCCGGCAAACTGATCAGCCAGCGGCAGCTGCTGACCGAGGTGTGGGGCGCCAACTACCTGAAAGAGACGCACTACCTGCGTCAGTACATGGCCCAACTGCGCCGCAAGCTCGAACGCGACCCCGCCCACCCGGTGCACCTGCTGACCGAACCCGGCATGGGGTACCGGTTTCAGCCCTCCTGATCCCTGACCATGACGATCGCCTTGAGCACAGCCCACCCGAACAACAGGATTCCGAACAGCACCTGAGCGGCACGCACCCACACCGAAGACGTCTGATCTGCATAGATCACAACACCGATCCACATCAGACCAAATATCCCGACCAGGATGATTGCCGACCAGTTCAGCCCCCGTTGCCACATAAGTGCAGTGTTACAGCCGGGTAGCCAAGGCCGGGTATGGCCACAGTCCTCATCCGGTCGAAGCCTGCCGTACCGGGTGGAACAGCCCAGAACGATCGGTTGTGGGGGACCGCCGGCTCAGCGGGGGAGCGTCCGGTGCGCCCCGACGCACCGCCGCAGTCGCATCCCGCGCACCCGCACGACCGGCGGCTGTTGCGGCTGCTGCTCCTCGTGCAGGCAGGCGAGCAGCGCCTCGGCCGTACGCGCGTCGGCCAGGATGCGCTGAACGTCCTCCTCGTCCGCGGGCAGCTGGCCGCGTTCGGCCAGCTCGCGGGTGAGGAAGGCGAGCGGGTCGGGCGCGCCGACCATGTCGGCCGCCACCGTCGCCTGCGCCGCCGTGAGCAGCCGCAGGTAATGGGTACGCAGGACGGCCTCGCGCACACGTGCGTGTTCGAGGTCTTCGATCAGGGTTCGGGCGATTCGCAGGAGGTCTCCCGCATGAGTCGCCGGGTCGGCGAGGAAGGCACGGATGTCGTCGAACTCCGAGCGGGTCATGGCGGGCACCTCCGAGAGCGCAGTCTGCTCGTGGATACCTTCGTACCGAGGGGCGATTGCGGATGACTTGCTGACGGCTTGACTCCGGGTGTCGTACGGGCGGACATGCCCCCGGATGACCTAGGTTTGACGATCTTGTGGCCAGGGAAGGACCCTACGATTACCTGTGTGGCGCGAAGTAGGCGCGGGAGACTGCTAGAGTTGCTTCGCGCAGGGCGGCCGAGGGGCTCGCAAGAGCCTCAAGAGAAGCCCGGCAAATCCCACTTCCTCTGGTTCATTCAAGACGGTTCAGAGCGGTCTGAATGAGCTGGTAAGTTAGAGGGGTTGTCCCGGAAGCGGGGCGCGACTTAATTACCGCAGGTCGAGCAAGTCCGGTCAATTTGACAGAGACTTGAACGGCTGAAAGAATTAAGACACAACGAAAGAACGCAAGACGAAATGAACGCCTCTGAACGAGGATCCGGGAACGGGTTCTGGTGAGGAAGTACGCGTCCGTTTCTTGAGAACTCAA